>NZ_JBCEBQ010000001.1:0-1000514 GCF_049472505.1 Rhizobium sp. HT1-10
TGACCGTCAAAGTCTATTCATAAGCTCGATATCTCTACCGAACCCGTCAAGCTCCGCCGCCCACGTTTCTCTTTCTTCTCTATATTCAATTGTCAAAAAACCGACTTGAGTTCTAAAACTCAGTCAAAACCTTACCGACGAGATAACCGCCTTTCAGCAAATCACCCCAACAAAGTCTGCAGTTTCATTCGAAACACCAGAGCGAAGTCGTTCGTCAGCGCCAGAAGCGCCGCCGTCTTCGTCAGTGAGCGGCTTATAGGCCCTCACCCTCGGAATAGTCAACAGGGGATTTGAAAGAAAATGAAATTGGTCGCCGAAATCCGCAGTTTTTATTCCCGGGCTGGACCCGCCGCACCCTGCAGATGCGATCTTTCGGGCAATTTACGGCAATCACAAGAGATTTCACGCTGTGCCACGCCCCACCGGCACCCGACAGCCAAATGATTGTGTGTGATTCGTGACGGTCGCGCGAATCACCGCCGCCCCTCTTGACCCGATCGTTTTGGCGTCACCTTCAGAATGGCAAGATAGCTGCTTGACAAATGTCGTGCGTAAACTGACTATTGTCAGCAGCAGCGTCGAAATGGAGATAGACGCTGCGACTGCCGTCCACCCGCCACCTGGGTCGACGGCCAGAGGAGGACAACAGCGTGGATTATCTTCTCGACGTCGAGGGGCTGAAGAAGTCGTTCGGGGGCGTTGCGGCGCTCAAGGACGGACGCTTTCAGCTGAAGGCCGGGTCGGTGCACGCGCTCTGCGGCGGCAACGGCGCGGGGAAGTCGACCTTTCTCAAGATCCTCATGGGAATTCACAAGCGCGATGGTGGCTCGATCCGCCGCAGCGGCAGGCTGGTGGAATTCGCCGGTCCCGGCGATGCGCTTGCTTCGGGCATCGCCATCATCGAGCAGGAACTCAGCCCGGTCCCGCACATGACGGTGGCCGAGAACATCTATCTCGGGCGGGAGCCCTCCCGGCGCTTCGGCGGCATCGATTTCGCCACGATGAACCAGAATGCGCAAAAGCTGCTCGACCAGCTGGAATTCCACATCCGCGCCAACCAATATATGATGAACCTTTCCGTGGCGCAGATGCAGCTGGTGGAAATCGCCAAGGCGCTCAGCCACGATGCCGAAGTCATCTTCATGGACGAGCCGACATCGGCCATCGGCGAGAAAGAGGCGCAACAGCTTTTCAAGACGATCGTCCGTCTGAAGGCCGCCGGGAAGGGCGTGGTCTATGTCTCGCACCGGCTGTCGGAAATTTTCCAGATTGCCGATGCCTATACGGTGTTTCGCGATGGCGCCTATGTCGGCAGCGGCGACCTTGCCGATATCGACCGGCCGAGCCTGATCCGGATGATCGTCGGCCGCGAGCTTGGCGAGGAATATATCAAGACCAACGTCCCGACGGACGACATCGGTTTCGAGGTTAAGGGCCTGACGGCTGCCGGCAAGATCGAGGATATTTCCTTCTCGGTGCGGAAGGGCGAGATCTTCGGCATCTACGGGCTGATGGGCTCCGGACGGACGGAGATCTTCAACTGCCTGTTCGGGCTCGACAAGGCAGATGCCGGCGGGGTGAAACTGCATGGCGAGGCTATTACCGTCTCGAAGCCGTCTGAGGCGATGAAGCACGGGATCGCCTTCGTCACCGAGGATCGGAAACTGACCGGGCTCAACCTCGACGACAGCGTGCGCGGCAATATCGCCATGGCGAGCCTGCCGGAGATGAGCCCCAATTTCCTCATGCGGCGGCGGGAAGAGCAGGCCGCCAGCACGAGGATGATCTCGCATTTCGGCATCAAGGCGGCGCGCGACACCATGCCGGTTTCCGGCCTTTCCGGCGGCAACCAGCAGAAGGTCGTGCTCGGCAAGTGGTTCCTGCGCGATCCGAAGGTGCTGCTGCTGGATGAGCCGACGCGCGGCGTCGACGTGGGAGCCAAGCGCGAAATCTACCGGATCATCTGCGATTTCGCGGCGGCCGGCGGCACGGTGGTGATGATTTCCTCCGAGATCGACGAGGTGCTCGGCATGTCGGATCGCATCCTCGTCATGCGTGACGGGCGCTCGGCCGGCATCTATCCACGCACCGAGGCGAATGCGGAGACGCTGGTTCATCTGTCGACTTAGCGGCCCCATGGGGCCTGCCCTAAATCATTCCATGCCCGGTACGTTCAAGAGGTTATGAAAAGTGTCACTCTCCGATAACAACACGACAACCGGCTGGTTCAATTCCGAGCGCCGGAGACTGCTGCTGCAGGAATACGGGATCTTTCTCGCGTTTCTACTGCTCTCGCTGATCCTGTCGGTTTCGAACGAATACTTCCTGACCTCGGGCAACATCTCGAACATCCTGTTGCAAACCTCGATCAACGGTGTGCTGGCAATCGGCATGACCTTCGTCATCCTGACGCGCGGCATCGACCTTTCGGTCGGCTCGGTCGTTGCCTTCGCCGGCATTGTCAGCGCCAGCCTGGCGACGACATCGGCGACTGCAGGCGTTTTCGGCGCACCCTATCCGCCCTATGTCGCGCTTGCCGTCGGAATACTCGTCGGCCTTGCCTGCGGGACAATCGTCGGGATCATCGTCTCTCGCTTTTCCGTCCCGGCCTTCGTCGCTACCCTCGGCATGCTGTCGGCGGCACGCGGCATGACCCTGATCTATGGCGGCGGCAAGCCTGTTCCGGGCTTGACGCCAGAATTCCGCTGGATCGGCACCGGCAATATCGTCGGCATTCCCATGCCGGTCGTCATCCTTGCCATCGTCTTCGTTGCGTCATGGTGGGTTCTCAACCGGACGCGGTTCGGCCGCTACATCTACGCCGTCGGCGGCAACCCGCACGCGGCCAAGACATCCGGCATCAACGTCACCCGCATCCGCTTCGTGGTCTACACCATCTCGGGCGCGCTAGCCGGTCTGGCCGGAATGATGCTGTCGGCGCGGACGGGGTCGGCGCTGCCGCAGGCGGGCGTCGCCTACGAGCTGGACGCCATTGCTGCAGTGGTCATCGGCGGCACGAGCCTTTCCGGCGGCGTCGGGCGGGTCACCGGCACACTGATCGGCGCCCTCATCATCGGCGTGATGAACAATGGCCTCGATCTGCTCGGCATCCAATCCTACTACCAGCAGGTCATCAAAGGAGCGCTCATCGTCGGCGCCGTGATGCTCGATCGCAAACGCAATCATGGTCAGTGACCAGGACATTCGGGTGGCAAACGCCGCCCGCAACGAAACGGCATGCCACAATGGCAGCCGGGAATCTCTATGGAGGAGAAAGAGATGAAGAGACTGCTGATTGGCCTTATCGCCAGCGTTGCCATCCTTGCCGCACCGGCGATGGCACAGGACAAGAAACTCAAGATCGGCGCCACGACCTATGGCCTGAACGCCGAATTCATGCAGCTCTGGTCGGCCGCGCTGAAACAGCACCCGGCCGTCAAGAGCGGCGATGTCGAGCTGACGGTGTTCGACGGTCGTTATGACGCGCTCGTCCAGCAGGAGCAGTTCAACACGATGATCACGCAGAAATTCGATGCGATCATCTTCGTGCCGATGGATGTCGAGGCCGGCGCGGCTGCTGTCCAGGCAGCCCATGATGCCGGCATCCCGGTCGTCGGTTCCAACGCTCGCGTCAATTCCGACCTGCTGACGTCCTATGTCGGCTCGAACGACGTGCTCGCCGGCGAGATGGAAGCCAAGGCCGTTCTCGACAAGATGGGCTGCAAGGGCAATCTCGTCATCCTCGAGGGCCCGATTGGCCAGTCCGGCCAGATCCAGCGGCTGGAAGGCAATCAGAAAGCACTGAAGGCCTGCCCGGACGTGAAGGTTCTTGAAATGCAGACGGCCAACTGGTCGCGCGCAGAAGCCCAGACGCTGATGGAAAATTGGCTGACATCCCATCCTGGCCAAATCAAGGGCGTCATCGGCCAGAATGACGAGATGGCACTGGGTGCGATCGAAGCCATCAAGGCGGCCAAGCTCAACGTCGCTGACTTCGCCATTGCCGGCGTCGACGGCGTGACCGATGCGATCAACGCCGTCAAGGCCGGACAGATGGCATCGATCCTGCAGGACGGCAGTGCCCAGGCGCAGGGTGCCCTCGATGTCGCCATCAAGGCAGCACGACCTGACTACAAGCCGGTCTCCAACGTCTGGACCCAGTATCCCGACATGAAGTGGGCCGACGGCAAGGAAAAGGACTACCTCGTCCCCTGGACCCAGGTCACAGCCGAGAACGCCGACAAGCTGCTGGAATCGCGCAAGTAGGACATGGGTGAGAGGGGCGGCCATGCCGCCCCGATCCCATCAGACCGAGAATGGAAACGATGACCGACACAGCCCCACAGATTGACCTCAACTTCCCGCTGACCGGCAAGATCGCCCTCGTGACCGGGGGAGCCTCCGGCATCGGCGCGGCGATCGCGGATGCCTTTGCCGCCAAGGGTGCCACCGTCGCGGTGCTCGATATCAATGCCGAAATAGCTGGGCAGAAGGCCGATGCGCTTGGCAATGGCGCACGACCCTTCGTCTGCGACGTATCGAATCCCGGCTCGGTCAGCACAGCGGTGGCCGATGTACTCTCCGCTTTCGGCGGGATCGATATCGCCGTCAACAGTGCAGGCGTCGTCTTCCTGGCGCCGGCCGAGGATCTGTCGCTCGATTATTGGGACAAGACGATCAACATCAATCTCAAGGGCAGTTTCCTGGTGACGCAGGCCGTCGGACGCGCGATGATCGCAGCCGGCAAAGGCGGCAAGATCGTCAACATGGCGTCCCAGGCGGGAACGGTTGCGATCGAGGACCATGTCGCCTATTGCGCATCGAAGTTCGGTGTCATCGGCATGTCGAAGACTTTCGCCGCCGAGTGGGGCAAACATGGAATTTGCGTCAACACGATTTCGCCGACCGTCGTGCTGACGGAACTGGGCAAGAAGGCCTGGGCCGGCGAAAAGGGCGAAGCCGCCAAGAAGAGAATACCGACAGGCCGTTTCGCCTATCCCGAAGAAATCGCCGCCGCCGCCGTGTTCCTGGTTTCGGAAGGCGCGAATATGATCAACGGTGCCGACCTGCTCATCGATGGCGGCTATACAATTCTCTGAGCGGCAGCTTCGGAGCCAAGGAGATATCATGCAACGATTTATCAATGATCCGGACCAGGTTGTCGAAGACACCGTCAAGGGGTTCGTCAAGGCCCATTCCGATATCCTTCGCCTCGGGGCGAACCCGCGCGTTGTTGTCGCCAAGGATGCCCCCGTTGCCGGCAAGGTCGGCGTTGTCACCGGCGGCGGCTCCGGCCACGAGCCCGGCTTCATGGGCTATACCGGGCGAAACATGTTGGACGCGGTTGCCGTTGGCGAGCTTTTCTCATCGCCGACCGCGAAGAGTTTTCACGATGCCATCCGCGAAGCCAATGGCGGCGCGGGCGTCGTCTGCCTCTATGGCAACTACGCCGGCGACAACATGAATGTGAAGATGGCCGTTCGGCTGGCCGCGAAGGACGACATCGAGGTTGCGACCGTGGTCGCGAACGATGACGTCTGCTCCGCACCGCCGCACGAGCGGGAAAAGCGGCGCGGTGTCGCCGGTGAAATCTTCATGTGGAAGATCGGCAGCGCGAAGGCTTCGCAGGGCGGCAGTCTCGAGGAGGTTCGCGCGATCGCGCAGAAGGCTATAGACAATTGCCGGTCCATCGGTGTCGGGCTCGGGCCATGCACGCTGCCGGCCGTCGGTCATCCGAATTTCCAGATCGAGCCTGGCACCATGGAGGTCGGCATTGGCCACCACGGCGAGCCCGGCGTTCGCGTCGAGCCGCTGAAGACGGCCGAAGCCATAGCCAAGGACATGGTACAGATCGTTCTCGACGATCACAACCTTGCTCCCGGAACCGAGGTCGCGGTACTGGTATCGGGTCTTGGCGCCACGCCGCTGAACGAACTCTACATCCTGAACGACACCATCGAGACGGAAATCACCGCCCGTGGGCTCGTCATCCACAAGACCTATGTCGGCAACTATTTCACCTCGCTCGAGATGGTCGGAGCAACGCTCACGGTGCTGGCGCTCGACGAGGAGATCAAGCCGCTGCTCGAGGTCGAAACCAACTGCACGATGAAGCTCTGAGGGTATCTCCATGCAAACATTCAAGAACGCGGCGAGCGCATCGATCGTCATTTCGATCGCCGACCGTATTATCGAAAATCGGGCCTATCTCAGCGAAATCGATGGAAAGATCGGCGATGGCGACCATGGCGTCAACATGGCCAAGGGCTTCGGCATGGCAGCTGAGCGGCTGAAGGGCCAGCAGGATGCGACGCTGGGAGAGGCTTTCGAACTTCTCGGCTCCGTCCTGATGAACGAAATCGGCGGCTCGATGGGGCCGCTCTATGGCGTCATGTTCACGGAGTTCGCCGAGCATCTGGCTGGCCGCGAAGACATCGATCCCCCGATCTTCAGCGCGATGCTGCATGGCGGGCTTGAGGGCATACAGTCGATCGGTTCCGCCAAGGTGGGCGACAAGACGCTGCTCGATGCCCTCGTTCCGGCCATCGACGCGTTCGACGCTGCGATTGGGGCGGGCGAGCCGTTCGACAGTGCCCTCGGCAAACTGGTGGTGGCGGCCGAGGACGGCCGCGATTCAACGCTCAATCTGGTTGCCAAAATCGGCAGATCGGCGCGGCTGGGCGATCGTTCGCTGGGCGTTCTCGACGCCGGCGCGACGTCCTGTGCGATTATCCTGAAACAGCTCTGCCAGTCGGTCCAGGAGCGACTTCTGTGATATTCAACGCTGAGACCGTCGCTATCCATCACGATCGGCCTTGAAGGCAACGGCCCTGCCCTCGGCTTGGCCGTTGCTTTTCGGCGATGTGCTTGATCTCTTGCAAAGCCACGCTATTGCTTCCAAACTCGGAGAGCGAACAGGGAGACGGCGCGGTTAAATGACAGTGAAACCATCCCAGCCGCGCAAAGCAGGGTTGTCCAAGCCGGAGCTCTCGCAAGCGCCGGAAGGCATGCCGCTGCGCTACGGCGACGATCCTTATGTCTGGGCCTGCTGGCTCTACTACGAAGACCGTATGACGCAAGGCGACATCGCCGATGCGATGGGCATCTCCCGCGCGACAGTCAACAGCTACCTGGCTGAGGCGCGTGAGCGCGGTATTGTCAACATTTCGATCGAACCCGGTCGGCTGGCGTCGCTGACCGTGGCCCAGGAAATCAAGCATCATTTCGGTCTTGCCGACTGTCTGGTCGTGCCGAGCGACGACAGCGCCCGCCCATTGATCGAGCGGCTCGGCGCGGCTGGCGCCCAGGCTCTGCAGCGCTTGCTAAAATCGGGCGATACGCTAGCCGTTTCCTGGGGCCGCACGGTGCTTGCCGTCGGCGAGCGCGCCTCCGCACCGGGGCTGCAGGACGTGACAGTCGTCCAGGCAACCGGCGGCACACGCGCCACTTTTGCCTATACACCGGAACTCTGCGCCTCGTCGATCGCCGAGGCGGTCGGCGGCCGGTTGATCAATATCTCCGCGCCGGCGATCGTCACCAACCCCGAGGTTCGCGACCTGCTGTTGCGCGAGCCGCTGATCGAAGGCCAGTTCGATATCCTCGCGCGCGCCAACAAGGCACTCTTCGGGATTTCGTCGTTGCGCCCGAACTCGACCATCCACACCAGCGGTTTCTTCGAATCGGTATCGCTGCAGGATTATCTGGCAAGAAATGCGGTCGGCGTCATTGCCGGCCGGTTCATCGACGGTCACGGGCGAGCGATCACCGGCCCACTCGATGATCGGACCATCGGCATCTCGCTGGAGACGCTGAAAAACATAGGGCTGCGTATCGCTATCGCCGGCGGCTTCGACAAGGTGCCCGCCATTCTAGCAGCGCTTCGCGGCGGTTACGTCGACATGCTCATCACCGATGCCGCGACGGCTCGGGGTATTCTTAATGCCGATGGCGTGCCGGACGTCGACCGGCGGATGTCGCAGCGGTCGAAGCCGGACGCCGCGCCGTCGCCGCCGTCGCACCAGCGGATCTACACGAAAAAGTTTCTGAACAACCCCGACAAGGTCGTCGAGCAGATGCTCGACGGGATCGTCAGGGCACATCAACGTCATCTCCATCCGCTCGACCGGGCAAAGCGGGCCCTGATTGCCCGCGATGGGCCGCGGCCCGGCAAGGTCGGTCTGGTGATTGGCGGCGGTGCCGGTCACGAGCCGGGTTTCTACGGCTATGTCGGCAAGGGGCTTGCCGATGCGGTTGCGATTGGCAACATCTTTTCATCACCGCCGCCCGCCCCCATCCTGCAATGCACGGAAGCCGCCTCCGGCGGCGAAGGCGTTCTCTACGTCTACGGCAACTATGCCGGCGATGTCATGAACTTCGAGATGGCGGCAGAACTGGCCGAAGCGAAGGGCATCCCGATCCGTACGGTATTGACGACCGACGACATTGCCTCTTCGCCGCTCGAGGACCGGGAGGGAAGGCGTGGCGTCGCCGGCAACTTCTTCACGTTCAAGGCGGCGGGCGCCGCCTGCGATCTGGGTTTTCCGCTCTCGAAATGCGAGGCGCTGACGCGCAAGGCCAATGCGCGTACCTATACCGTTGGCGTCGCCCTGGAACCATGCTCCATGCCGCAGACCCGTCGTCATAATTTCGATATCGGCCCTGACGATATCGAATTCGGCATGGGCATCCACGGCGAGCCGGGCGTCTCGCGGGAAAAGATGATGACTGCCGACGCGATCACCGACAAAGTCATCGATCGTATCTTCTCGGAAATGAAGCCCGCTGCGGGGGACAGGGTCGCCGTGCTTGTCAACTCATTTGGAGCGACACCGCTGATGGAGCTCTACATCCTGTTTCGAAGGGTCGAGCAGCGCCTGGCGGCCAGGGGTATTGAGATCGACGCGAATTGGGTGGGGCACTATTTCACGTCGCTCGACATGGTTGGCGCGTCGATTTCCTTGCTGCATCTCGATGACGACCTCAGCATGCTGCTGAACCATCCCTGTGACGGCGCGGCTTTGAAGGTTATATAATTTTGGATCGGGGAGGAGCCCGACCGATGGAGGATCGCAGATGTCTGTCAACACCGCGCGGGTTCTGGTGCGCATGTTCGGTGATATATCGTCGGCAATCGACGCCGAAAAAGATCGTCTGACCGCGCTCGACGGCGCGATCGGCGATGCCGACCATGGGATCACCATGTCGCTTGGCTTCAACGCCGTGACGATGGAGCTGGCTTCGATGGACCTCGAGCAGGCAACGGGCGGAGCAATTTTCACCCGTGCAGCCACGGCCTTCCTGAATGCCGTCGGCGCCTCCACCGGCCCTCTCTATGCAAGCGCATTCCTGAGAGCCGCCAATGTGCCCGAACCTGACGAAAGACTGACGACCGCCTACCAGGTCGGGCTGATTGAAGCCTTGGCTGTCGGGATAGGGGAACGCGGAAAAGGCCAGCGCGGGGACAAGACGATGCTCGACGCCTGGATCCCGGCGATGGAAGCGGCCATCCACGCCGAAGCCTGCGGCCTGTCGTCCGATCAGATGTGGCGCAAGATTATCGAGGCGGCGGATGCAGGCGCGCAGGCCACAGCATCCATGATCGCCGCCCGCGGTCGCTCGGCGCGGCTTGGCGAGCGATCGCTCGGCCATATCGACCCCGGCGCCGCTTCTGCCGCCATCATTCTCCACGCAATGAAGAGAAGTTTCGTCAATGGTGAGGAAGGGTGAGCTGGCAACATCACCGCACGGCTTCGCAGCGGCCAGCCACCACCCATAAACGCAAAAATCCCGCAGCCTTGGCTACGGGATCGTGTGATTGATTTGGTTGCGGGGGCCTGATGGCATGGAGACTTGTAAAATCGACTGCCTTAGTGGGATGCGGATAGAGGATCAGGATATTCCTGGTCCGCTTTCGAAGAGACTAAACAACCATAACAAGCCTTTAGCCTCGTCGCTCGATGCCGCTGCATGATGACTGTCAACAATAGTCGTCGATCGAGTCGCCAAGTTCCTCCCCGGCCAATTCGCAGAAGTGCTTGAGGGCACCGTTGAGACCAAAGAAAGTGTTTTCGCTTCTGTGATGGAAAAAACCGTCCTGGATTGAGATATGAGCCACCGCTCAATCCTTCACTGTTTTTCCAGCGAAGCGAGTGAGAACGATCAGATCATCGTCCTTAAGACGCCGGTCGACCACGAGGCTTGTGGAAAAATGATTGCGTGCGAACACGCTTCCGAAAGAGAGGCGCGACTCGTAAAGAAGTAGGGCGTCATCGGTTAATTCCTCTGGGCACGCTGGGAATTCGGTTGGGATCTTCCAGCGGACCTGAAGCGCAAGCGGGGTCAAGGAAGGATAGAGTTTTTCTGCCTCGTTGAACACTCCTCAATCCTCGCCTACAAACAACAATTCAAAGTTCTGGTATCCCGGCTTTCAAATGCCGTGCCGCCGACCGGCTGGTTCTCTCATTGGATTGTGAGACAACTCAACGCTCATGTTTCTTGAACAGGTCGTCTACACCGCGTAGATCCAACGTAAGCATCTGGTCGATGACGTCCAGCAGACGCCTCCGGAGTGCCGGATCACGCTCGGAATTTACATATTCCCGGTTCAACAAATCGTTGAGCTGATGCAACGACATATCATGTTGGCCTGCTCCCTCAGTCGCCACGGCTTGCAAGACCCTCTCCGCAGCCGCTACCACGAAGTTCGACACCGAAATTTGTGCTTCCTCGAGGAAGTGAAGAAATGCGAAGGTTTCCTCTCGAAAGGCATCGCTCGCAAGAAAGGGCGTCGCTAGTTCATCTGCTAGTTCCGGTTGATCGCGCGGAACATATCGGAAGACCTCAGCCGCCTTCCTGCGGACGCCCTCGTCCCCGTCATTGAAAAACTTCCGTACCTTATTGAAAGCGCGATCCCTGAAAGTTGCCTCAGCGACGGCGTTACAGGCGATATCTGCTGACAGGAGACGCGCGTTGATGTCTTGGTTTTCCAGCCGGTCGGCCCATTCGACATAATCGCCTTCGTGATAACTAGAGCGCATAACATGCCACGCAGCCACAAGTCTGATGCGTTCTTCGTTTGACGCTGCCATCCGCTCGATTAGGCGGCGACCAACATCCGGTATCTGGTGGACAATGTATGGCATCAACGACACCGCAGGTCGGGTCAAAAGAACGACAAGGCCGCTTTGTGAACCTGAGACCTCTCCGACGAGGGCCTCCAACAACTCGGCGCATCGTATCTTGTCGATATTGAACATTGGTGCCAGAGGCCCAACAAGGCAACATCGAACACTGAGGTCAGATTCCGCAACCACCCTTCGCTCAACCAAATCTCGGGCTTCCGCAGTCCGCGCCGGCACCTTCCACAATACCTGTGTTAGTGCTTCCAGCGCCGATCCCCGGACACTGTTGATTCCGCGAATAAGAATGTGCCCGCCTTGCTCCAGAAGATATTCGATCGTCACAAGTTCGGTGCTGGCAAAGCTTTCGCTCAGCTCAGCTTTTCCGGGTGCGCTGCCGTTTTCCGCGTACCATACAAGAGCGGACCAGAGTTCGTCACGTTCGCAAAGCTCAGGGTGATTGTGAAATGCGCGACATATGATGTCTCCGAACGGCCGATCTTGCCAACCATGAGCTATGAGCACGGCCGCCTCGAGATCGTTGACCTCTATTGCCTCGGAATCGAGTAATCCTTCGATGAATGCGCGGATGTATGAGTCGTCGGCATCTGAAGGCAACCTGCCTAATAGCGACCTGAAACGGCATGGATCGACTTTAACCGTGGCTTTCAGGACGGACGAGAGCTGACGCGCACCACCGATGTATCTGTCTTGCTGTTTCGATCTATGGTCGCCACCATATCGAGCCATTGCGTCGATCCAATTATCGTCGCTCATGTACCTGGCGCGACCAAGCGAAATCGGAGAATCAACGGACCTCATACGCGTGCTTGTTGGCTCATCAACCTCGTGCGTCTTGAATTTCCTACCAAGTTCCGCCAACCGCTTTCTCGCGGATGCTCCGAGATTTTCCTCTCCAATCGTGTGCAGGATGCAGAACTGTCTGTGCCCGGATACGGAAAGGTAGTGCATCGCGTGGGAGCGCTCTCCGGCGGAAGCCCTGGCTTGGGTGACCTCTGACGCTGCTTGGGCCGCGTAGTCTATCTCGGGCCAGTAACGTAGAAGGAAACATTCTACGTCGAGTGCCGAGACTGCATCCAAATGCGGGAGCGCTGCGCCAGCGGCGTCCGCGAACGACCTCCATTTGGCCCCCTCCCAGCCTGCTTCGAGAACTTCCGGCAACTCGACAAGAGGAAGCAGGAGATCGGCAAGTTGTTTCGGGTTTGCGCTAATTGTCTCGAGATGCAGGTGAATTGCGACCTCGTGCAGCCGCGGATCTATCCTGCCGAGCAACACCCGCGCTGTGTCAGGGTTGGTTGCTGCAACAGCCTGTAGAGCAGCGCGCATCAATTGGATCAAACGGTCCGCGCCGAAGCCGGCAGTCCCCATCTGACGGAAATAAAACGTGTAGTCTCGTTCGCCCCCTTCTTCTTTGGCATTGATCACAGCGAAAGATCGAGTCAATGCCTCAACAGTGCCCTCCAGCAAGGCAATGGGCGATTTCTTCCCCAGTTCAGCCAGAGAATGGATGTCTCTTTGCTTGAATACGTCGCGCGCGAACGGCTGATCACCCGGATTGGCGTCGTACCAGGTGTTAAAGTAAACCTTCAAAATCGAGGCTGCATCTTCGGCAGCTTCACTCGAAGCCCATCGCGCGATCAACAACTCCTGGCGAATGTCGTCGCCTGCGAATAGGTTCGAAGGTCGAGATGCGACGACGCGGCAACAAAGGCCCACAAGTGACGGCGCGGCAGTTTGCTGTCGCATATGGCTGAACCAGTTTAAAAGCTCGCAGCCTCGCGCGTCGTTTCCATCCCACCAATTATCGAGGAGCTTCGCTATAGCCTCCGACCTTTCGCCTGCGATTTTCTCCAGAAACCAAAGCAAAGCTCTCTTACGTGGCTCGGCTTCGCTATCCAGTTGCCTTGCGAGCCATTGGTGTTCAACAAGAACGTCGAACCAGCCACCAGTCCCCAGAATTGCATCCCGCACCAAAACCGGAAACGCGACATCCGGAGTGTCGAACGCCAAAACAATGTCTCGTTCTTCCGGGGCTGGCGAGGCTAAAGCGGCCAACCACTTGGCAACCGCGACCTTAATATGAACGCGGACGTAGCTGGAATTGAAGATGCCACTGAGTTCATCGAGATATCTTGAGAAGTCACTCTGCCTAATGCTCTCCAAGATCTGACGGACCTGCGTTCGTCGGAAAAGGTGTTGCTCGCTTGAAGTGAGGAGATCAACAATCGTCTGGTTTTTTGCCACGAAGGACCGGGCAAACATGTAGTCAAAGAAGCTTTCGTGAAAGAAGCTGACCGTGCCACGTGATCGCGAAATCAAGTGCTCCGAGGACAGAATGTCCGCGCTACGCGCATAATCGTCGAGTACCGCGACCGGAGCGTCAAGTTTTTGCCTTGAGCTCATCCAGTCACTCAAAGCGCGCAGGGGCAACGCCAGGGGCCAGTTTGGCGGCTCGCGATTGTCGTTTAAAGCCCGCTCCTTTTTCAATAGGAGCTTGCCGAACAGATCGTTGCGGCTGGAAAACTGGGTGTCCGTTTCGTTAGCAAGCTCGGCGAAGACCGCAAGGTTCAGCGGCAGGCAGAGTAACTCGCGCTGCGCCGCGTCCAGTTTATCGGCCTGCACACCGAGTTCTCCAAGCACGGGAGCAACATCGCTGTTCCACTGGAGCAATGGAACATCGAACTGTCGGAAATCCTGCCGTTGCCGCAGTAACTTAATGCGTTCATCGTTCTCTATGTCGAAGCTTCGACAGATCAGAACAACCCGAACCGTCGAATATCGGCGTGCCTCCTCCACAATCCTCATGACGGCATTGCGAGTAGTGCCGTTCCGGCCAGATATTTCACTGATCGCGTCGAGCTGATCGATCACAAGAACCGATAGTTTGTCCGGAGATAGTCCTTTCAAAATCGTCGCGGGGCTTTCGCATATGCCAAGAACAGATTCGCCGAGGGCTTCTGGCGACCGACAGTTCAAATGATAATCCACTCGAAACACCAGGTGCAGTATATCGCGCTCGGCTAGTCCGTTGACCAAATCCCGGACGATTCCCGATTTCCCCGACCCGGCAATGCCCGAAAGCATTACGACACCCGCTCCAGCTTTGTCTTCGAGAGAAGCGATTATCTCGGCCGCATGCGCACGCTTTATGAGGTGACCGGCTGCGCCGAATGGAATGTAAGACTCAAGATAACTCTTATTCTCGGAGGCAAGCCGCGCCCGAATTGTTGGGCGCAGAGACCAGTCTTTAAAGCGGAGCTCGGTCTTCGCGGTGAGCTCTTGCCGCACAACATCTGTGGTGAGGTCGCGGTTTAGTCTTTCCTCAAGGTACCCACGAACTACAGAAAATACAGTTTCCGGGTCATTCTGGAATAAGAGACCGGCATAATTCTCGATTGCCGCCTTGATTTCTTCCTGTGGCAACGTGCGAAATTCGCAATGTCGGAGAAGATTGAATGCACGCTCGGCATCCATCTCGGCGACCACTAGGAATTCTTGGAATTTTTGCCTTGGCGTTGCTGCCAAAGCGCCGTCAAAGTCTTGAAAATCTTCCGCGTACCGTGCCTTCGAAGCTAGTTCAAACAAATCGACGGCAGGGCTTTGGGACACGAAAACACAGTGATCGCCGGCAGCAATTCGCGACGAGAACGCCTTGACCACTCCCTCACGATGAAGTGCGCGAGGCGTCCAGTTCTGTCCCTGAGCGGTTATCTTGGTTTGGTGCCAAGCCTTCTGTTGTCCGTCATCGACGACGAATTCAAACCCGTTAAAAGCTTCGCTGATGCCTTCGAGGCGCATTGACACCGCACGCCCTTGAACGACATCCAAAAGCTGGCGAACCGCCCAATAAGCCTCGTAGATGTTCCCGAATTTGTCTGCTACGCCGCCGCCGAACAAGCTCCCTCCCAATCGACTTTTATGACGCCGCGTATCGACCAAATGCACGCGACTTAGCGGCCAATCACCTTGTCCACCATTCCGTGGAATCTAGTGCGTCTACCGAGTCGTTCTGGTGGCCCCGTGCTGCCCTAACCAACGCCCGATCCTCTTTCACCGTCGCCTATTTCTTGTTCCCAAGAGAGACCATTTGCAATGTATTGCCGAGAAAACGCAACCTACATCTGCGACTTGTTCAATGGTATCCGGGAATTCATTCCAGAACTGGTCGCACCCTCCGATAAAAAACGAAAGCTAGCGCGCCCTCATGTTACAGCAAGTTTGCAATTCTCGACCAAATGTCGGCAGCCACCTCCTCCTCTGCGCGGTCAGCATTCACTAGATGGCAGCGGTCGGGATCGTTCGCTGCGGCCGAACGGAAGCCATCTGCAATCTGCACGAAGTTCCGCCTGTCCTCAGCGGGATCGCCGGGACCGTCCTTCCGGATTGTCCTGCGTGCCGCAGCACTGTCTGGCGGCAAATCGAGAATAATAGTCGCATGCGGGCGGGCGTCACCGACAACAGCGTGCAGAACGGCGTCGTGGAGAGGTCTGAGATCCTCCGCCGCGCCAAAGACTTGCAGGGCGTAGGTCGAATCGAAGTAGCGATCCGAAACGACCCAGTCCCCGCGGGCCAAGGCAGGGCCAATCACGCTCCTGGCGTGGTCGTACCGTGCCGCGTTGACCAACAGCAGTTCCTCCACACGCTCAAGCTGCCGGTCACCTTGGGTCAGGATGGCGCGAATTTCTTTTCCGAGCCGGCCGCCGTCGGGTTCTTTCGTTTGCACGACGCTCCTGCCTTCTGCGCGCAAGCGCTCGACAAGGCGTTTGACCTGCACGGATTTTCCGCTTCCGTCTATTCCCTCAATACTTACAAACGGCAAGTTGAACTCCTATATTACTATGCCGCGCCGAAGGAGGGCAGCTCATGGCTCTATCAAATGTTGTTGTCTTTGTCTCCGCGGGTATGTCCGCCCCTAAAAAGCGCGACCACTCCCTCGCCCGCAGACAGCTCTATCTCAACTACGGCGCCTTGTCGTTGGCAACGACGTTGCAACTCAAGGGATATGAAACGTTTCTGCTTCATGGGGAGCATAATACGCCGGAGGTGGCAATGGAGCGCCTCGTGGCAAGGGGCGCGCTGCCCTCGTCCTTTCCACTTATGGTGTCTATCCCGAGCTTCTATGCCCTCGATTGGGCCAAAGCGTTCTGCGCGCTTGCAAAGAAGGCGGATCCAGACTGTCGGATCATTGTCGGAGGCAGGTGGGTGGTCGGGCCCGATGTCGCGTGGTTGCGGACCAAGTTGCCCGAGGCCGATATTCTCGTCGAAGGGCTTGGTGAGCCGATGGTCGAAAGCCTTCTGAGCGGGAATCCAGATCTTCGCAGACTGTCGGCGCCGACCCCCGGGTTCACTTTGAATCACCTGCTGGTGGACGGCTACGAGAGGTATCAACCGAGCGTGGAAACCTCTCGCGGTTGTGGCATGAAATGCGTCTTTTGCGAGGAGCGCGATATCCCGCTTGAGAAGCTGTGCGATCCGGACGACCTCGCCGCATCGATGGCTCTCGTCCAGGAGCAGTACCGCGGAGCTGCGATCCACCCTTACCTTCAGGCGTCGATGTTCGCGCCCAGCCGCCAATGGAGCGAGCGCCTCGCTTCGGCCATCGAGCGCATGGGGCTCCGAATCGAATGGCGGACGGAGACCCGGGTGGACGCCATGACACCTGAAACGGTCGCGGCGCTGGCGCAGGCGGGGCTGAAAGTCATCGACCTTGGGCTAGAGACAGCGTCTCCGACCCAAATTCTGGCCATGGGCAAGTCCCGTGATCCGGACAGGTATCTCCGACGCGCATCCGACCTCGTTGAGGCGTGCCGCAAACACGGCGTGCGGGTCAAAGCAAATGTGCTGCTCTATGCAGGTGAAACACAGCGGACCCTCGATGAAACGACGGCATGGCTTGACAACCACGCTTCGGCGATCGCAGGCGTGTCCGTCGGGCCCGTCATCGCCTACGGTCCGCCCAAGACGGCCGACCCGTTGCTTAGCGATTGGATTGCCCGAGGGGCAAGTCCTGTTGATCCGGCGAGCGCCGAAGCAACCGGCATCACGGTGATGCACTTGAGCAAGGACTTCGACGCCAGCGACGCCGAGGCGGTAAGCCTATCGTTGTCTCGCCGATTTATGGATACGAATTCCTATTTCGAGCTCAAGTGTTTCAGCTACTATCCGAGAGATTACACCCGCGCCGATTTCGACAGGGACGTCGCCGCTGCCGATCCAGCTCGACTGCCCTTCACGCTGGAGCCCGCGTGAGCCACTGGCAATACCTGCGAACCGACAGCGGGTGTTCGCATCGCACTCGCTGGCCAATGGCGGCTGCGCCAGACACGCTCTAATTCTGTATCTGCGCTTACATAACTGTCTTGACGGCGACTAACGTGATAGTTGTGGCGCACTGTTATTTGGAGAAACCCCGTGGATTGGCAAAACCTCCTCTACCGCAGGCGTTTATGCGACGCGAATTACGTTGAGAAAACCGATCGACCGACGTTCATTCAGGACGCCGACCGAATTACTTTCTCTGCTCCCTTCCGTCGTCTTGCCAACAAGACGCAAGTCCATCCCCTGTACGAAAACGACCACCTACACCATCGACTGATCCACAGCGTCGAGACGGCGAGCGTCGGCCGCTCCCTGGGCATTGCCGTCGGCGACTGGCTCGAGAAGGAGCACGGCCTCGGTGCCGGCGAAAAGTACGTCGTCGCCGGGATGACGCAGGCAGCTTGCCTTGCCCATGATATAGGGAATCCGCCCTTCGGACACTCGGGCGAGGCGGCTATCGGAAGCTGGTTCGCGGAGAGCTTCCGCGGTCCGTCCGAACTGTTCGGCGCGATCGAGACGCCGCTTCGATTGGAGTTCCAGGATTTCGAGGGGAACGCGCAGGGCTTCAGGATCATCAGCAGGCTTGAGATGTACCGGAACGAGGGCGGCATGCGCCTCTCGATGGGCGTGCTTGGCGCCTTCGCGAAGTATCCGGTGACCGCCAGGGTCCGCGCCAAGGCAAAGCAACCGTATCGCGGGCTCAAGAAATTCGGCGTGTTCGAAAGCGATGCCGAGCTGTTCGCCCAAGTCGCCGAAGCGGTGGGGCTGCCCGTGGAAACCATAGGCGCCGATCGCTGGTGGCGCCGCCACCCGCTTGTCTTCCTCGTAGAGGCCGCCGACGACATCTGCTACAACATCCTCGATCTTGAGGACGCCTACGCGTCCGGCGACTTCAACGAGGACATCGTCCTGAAGCATCTTCGGTCGCTCGCCGGCATCCCCAACGTCGACCTAGCCGACCGAACGACCGATGAGATCATCGCCTATGCCCGGGCGCGCGCTATCGGCTCGGCCATTGATGCCTGTGTCGCGGCCTTCAAGGAAAACTATGAAGCGATCATGTCGGGTTCTTTCTCGGGATCGCTTATCGAGGTCTCCGCTAGAAGCGGGGAATTCGCCGCGATTGAGAAGCTGTCCAGGCAGCGCCTGTTCACCTCTCCCCGCAAGACGGAGCTGGAAGTCTTCGGCCGGAACGTCGTACATGGGGTGCTTGATGGACTGATCGGCGTCATCGAGCAGTTGCGCGCTGGGAATTGGGAGCAGGCCGGGCTTGACGGTTACCACGAGCAGCTTCGCCGGGCGGCCAACCTCGATTTGCGCGACGTTAAAGACGAATACACAGCTCTCCACGCGCTGACTGACTATGTGTCCGGGATGACCGACCGTTACGCCGTCAAGATCGCCAAGCTCGTCGCCGGGGTCTAGGCGTCAAGTAAGCTGGCATTTAACTTGCGCGTGTCAATCCGCTCACTACGCGACGAGCGTCCCAAGATTCAGAAACCTACTGGATTTTCAATTTCTTGGATCATAACAGCACTCTCAACATGCTCTGATTGCTCTGCCCCCAAGACTGTCCCGAGAACTGGAGGGAAAGTTGGTCTCAGGTCACTTTGGAACGGCAACTTTGGGGCCGAGAGCAGCCCGTCAGCTTTAAGACTGTGGACTGACAAAGTGGACAAGTTCTATCGTAGTCGAGTGGCTTTACGACCATGCGTAAGTCATCACCTTTTTCCAACGGAGTGATGTAACGCCATGCTTTACGGCATAGGATGCACCGAGCGTACAGGCATGCAGATGGACGATCCGTGCATTCTTGACAATTGCTGTCTGCTGCGCCTCAGCGCCAATGTACCGCTCAATCAGGAAAATATGGGATACGTCGTTGGCTTGGTCTTGCCCGATTAATTCTGTGACTGCGAGGATATATCGGTTGGGGATCACCTTTGTATTTTCCAGATCGCGCGCGCCGTCGATCAGGCTGGTTATCGCCTGCTGGTAGAGTCGGTTGGCGTACTCGCGTACCGGCATGAAATGACGCGGGGCTGTGCCACCGATAAGACTTGAACTCCATGCGGCGAACGTAACCGGAATGGGAACCAAGGGCCTGAGCGGCGTTCCTTGAGAGATCGCCTCCTCTCGCTGAGCACCCCATTCCTCGAAGCGCTCACCAAGTGAAGCATCTTCAGGCATATAGATTCGAAATTTGGCCCACTCGTTGCGATCGAGTTCAGGAAATGTAAGCCCCACGATCGGGCTTCTCTCGCTCCCAGTGCTGTTCAGACGCGGCCGACCACTGAGGTAGAAATCGGAGCTCTTTCCCATCGGAGGCGCGGGTTTGACGAAGGTCTTGCCGTCGACCTCAAAGGCCGTATCAAGGATTGGTCCCTTCGTCATATCGGCTGACACGCCATTGATGATCGCATCCGTCATTGCGCACTCGGCGTAACCATGAAACGCCTTCCGCAGCGCTTCGTACTCCGGGAAGGCCATATCAAGGGAGATAGGAACATAATTGATCGGCCATAAAGCGATCGTATCGAAACCATCGCTGTGAAGGTAGGCGCCGGCAACAACAACGCCGTCGATTTGTTCAGTATCATTTCGTGCACGGCGGCCCGCCATTTCAACGATTTCATCATGATCAAGCGCCGTGTTGGCGTTGTTGACGATCATCAGAATTGATCGTTTCGTCTCCGGAAATTCGGATCGAGATTGTGCGAGCTGCCCCTTCGCGCTCTTAACCGCGCCCTTAATCGGGCCTTCCATCGTGCGATCGTAACTCCGCCGTCCGGCCAGATCGAGACGCTCGCGATCTAGGACATGAACCGGTCTTTCCGGGTCGAGCACGGTGAACAAAGCAGCAAGCTTGGCCTGCCGATCTGCTTTGCTCAGGCCTTCGTCATCAAGAATCTTTAGCTCGATCACTGCATTGCCGACGACGTAGTCGGCGTTTCTAGCAGCTCGCCGGTCGTGATCCGGATGGGCGCGTCGGCCACCTGCACGCTCCACAATATCATTCACAATCTCTTCGGTGAGAGGGCGAATCCTTGTTGTCGCAATCCCTAACATGCGTCGTAACCCGTTGGATGCTGTCCGTCCTCAACATGTGGGCCGATTGCGGGGAGAAGGTCGCGCCAGACCTGTGGTGGAACAGGCAGTCGGTGACATCGGCACGCTGTGAGCACGATCGGCCAATGGCCAAAGCGGACCGCGGACAAAGCATCGTAATGTGGGTTGTTGGTGGCCTCTTCTAATACGAAATTCAGTGCATCCCGCGAACCCGCTGTAACAGGAATGTCGGTGAGGACGGCACCGTGATTGTCCTGCCCCAGGTAAATGTTGTCTTCGCTGTCGTCGTCCGGGAACCATGTCTGAAATGTGCAATGGGCGAGCGATTTAGTCTTGAACTCCGCCAGTTCGTCGAAGACGTCCTGTTTGCCCCTAGCTGCTGCCCATTGCGCGAGCATCGGATACAGAATACTGCCCTCGGTGGAATTTTGACGATATTCCTCGCTACGTTCGGACGGATGAACGATAAGATCCCAATAGGACGGACTGATCACTGGATACCGACCATGAGCGTTGAATGCGAAAATACTACGGCTGACCAGTTCTTCCGTCCATTGATCTATCGCGCCGTGCATGGCAGGGCGGCAGGCGAGAAACGTGAAGGCAAGGCCAATATCAATTGCCTGCCAATCACCGATCGGAGACAATAGCGCGCGATTGTTGCTGACGATTTTCATAAGCTGTATGCAGAGTCCGTCGATCCGTGCCAGCGTTGCTTTGTTGACTTCGGCGAGCATTGTGGGGAGCGTTCCGAAATAAACCTCATCGAGCACGACAGGACCTCTGGTTGGCGCGAGTTGCCACACGAGCCATAAGCCTCGCAGCGCCAGGCGCCCGACCAATTCAAATAGCTTAAGGTTTACATCAAGCGATGCATAGGATCCAACTGCCGATGAAAGCGCGTGCCTGGCATCGGCGTGCGGCAAGATTTTTTTCTCGAACAATTCGTCCCAGATCGCGAAATGAAGCTCGAAAAGCTCGTTGATGACAAAGCCCGCTGCTTCTGCCGTCTTTCCTGAGCGCGCGACATCGGTCTTTAGCAGATGCCAGACCTCAAGCTTGGCGCGTTCACTGGCCCGATAAGGCGCTTCCACATTGTTCGCCTCGCGTGCCCACACGAACATGATCCACAGGCAAATATTTATCATCCGGGCCTGAGACAGCCGTGCCGTCGCGGTAGAGCCGGGCGTATCCGCCACCGCGCGCAGGAGCTTGCCAAAATGATCGAGTGCGATATCGGGTTCCTCAACCATCGCGACGCTCTTGCGCAGATGGCTTCGCAGTACGTGCGGCAGCAAGCCTTCGCGCAGTATACCGCGGAGGATGACGTCCGCTAATCGGTCTCCATTCCATTCTTCGTAGCTGACGCGTGCGGTGGTGTTTCGGGTCATATAGCCGGTCACTTCAGCTCGAACCTGCTCATCAATCGCACCGCCGAACGTAAGGCAAATAGCGATCGGCAGCGCTGCATACTCGGGCGGAATACGGCTAGCGATGTAGTGATCGAGTATTTCGTCGAGGGATGGCCTGAGACTTTGCGGCGAGGACGTATTCCACTCATTGCGGTCGAGGTCGCCAGATTTGACCGAGAACAGATGGACGCGGCGAACACCATCACGTCCGTTGCCGACTGCCGCGACGTCGACGCCATATTGGCGCGTTCCCCGCGCGGGACGCGAGTACACTGTAAATCCTAGCTCGGTAAGCAAATCGGGCAACACGGCGTCAAGTTCACCGCGTTCGCGCAAGGAAGCGAGATATTCACGAATGACAAGCTTCACGGCTGCGGGCCTCGCATGGCGCGGAAAACCCGCAGTTTGTAGTCAAGATCGAACGGTTCGAGAATGTCGAGACGTGGCGCCTCGATACTATGGCTGAAGCTGTGCATCTTGGTTTCGTTGCGTTGCTTCTTGCCGTCTGACCCTCCGAAGTAGCTGATCGAACGATTGCCATAAAGCAGGACCGAACGGCTCACAAGTGACATGAGCACCGACCTCTTCTCTGCTTGCTTGTGTACCTGCCGCATAGACTGTTGCTGGCGATGACCCTCGATCAGCCGCTCGCGTTCCGAAGGACGCAACTCCTTGATCCGACCAGCTTTGCGCAGACCCTCAATGTAAGACTCCAGCCGAGCGAGCAGATCTGTAATGATGTGATGTGCAGTGTCGTTTTCATCTTTGGCGCGTTCTTTTAGCCAATGCGCCAATGCGCCCGAAAAGTTGATCAACAATGGATCAAAGAGAAGCTCGACGAACACTTCGCGGCGGGCCTCACTGACGCTCGGAATAAGCCCGAGTATCAGTGAGGCAGCCGTGATTGGATGAATGAACAGATAGCCGATCGCACGATGGGCGAGCACGATTTTATCGGCATCTGGTCGCTCGAGAGTGGCATGGTCGACCCCAAGAATTAGCGCCGCATCGCCATGATGACTTCCAACAAGCGACATAGCTGCATGGCCCAAATTGTAACTGAGAGACAGCAGCCAGGCGATGATCACTTTCGCCAGTTGATCGGGTGGGAGTTGAAGCAGCGAATAGGAAAAGCTATCGAACTCTTTAAGTGAGCTAAGCTCGTCATGTGCCACGATCAGCGGCGAGATCAAAGAGAGCGCTTCATCCAGCCGTCCACTTGTAACAAGTTTACTGCCCGCGGCGTCGATATTGTCGAGCGTCCCGCGGTTGCCAGGCGCAACCCGTTGTAGAATTGCTGTGACGCATGCCACGATTTTCGGGGACAGTTCCTCGCCATGAAACATCAGTTCGAGCGAAAGCTGATGGATTGCGTGATCACCGACTCGTAAAGTAGCAGCCTTAAGCAACCTGACCGCCGAGGCTTCCACATCGGGATGGGTACGAGCTATCTCGCACATGGCGGTGACGATATGGCCGAGCGAATTGTCGTCGGCAGTAGGACTGGCGGAAAACAGCGCATCGACAGCACGGCCACACATCTCCTGGCTCCCGAGGGCGATGGTTCCGACTACTTTCGCTGCGGCCGAGCGCGCTGGTGCAGCCGCGCCTCCGAGGTATGCAATCGCCCTGGTGAGCGCCTCGTCAGGCGACCGCGTTGCGAGAACCTGGAGGCCTAGGAAAATATAGCTAGCATCCTCTGGGTCTTGTTCGTTTACCGCGGAGAGCGTTGCCCGAGCACGGTCACCTTGCTCGGCCCATGTTCGAAAAGCGCCATTCGGGCTTCCGGAGGCAAGATCATCACCCGCGCGTGCAACCAAAGACTTCACTGCGGAAACCATCGCGGGCACCTCGGCCTGAAGAGCCGGAATGAGTTCGCAATAGACGTGCATGGCCACAAAGAAGTCATGTTGATTTATCGAAGAACTGGAAATCGTACGTGCGGGTTCGAGAACGTCGATCATCCCCTCATTGTGGAGCTTGATAAGCGTTGCTTTAAACACTTTGCCAGCGTCATCACGGTGATGGCGTCGCATGCGCTCGACGAATAGCTCGAGGAGCTCGCCGCTCGCGTAACGCTCGATGATTTTTTGCTCGTCTGTCATTGTCCTCGTGCCGCCGAGCGGAAACTCCGCCCCCTCAGTATAGCGGACACTCAACCCTTAATGGAGGCCGCGTTACCGAACAATCACTTTGTCGTCGAAGAAAAAAGTGCTCTTCTGGACTAGCTCAAGCTCATCGTAGCTTTTTTCTCGACGCCAAATTTTTATATCGGCTGTCCACCCTACCTTCAGCCCAAAACGATCTGCGGCGGCGATTATGTCGGCGGGCCGCATTTCGCTAACGGAGCCACAGCGCGTGTTGCCGCCTTTTGGATAAAGATAATTCCAATGATCGTTCCAAGTCGTCCAGCGCCCAATTGGTTGGCCATTCATTTCTGTGAGGATCCCACCTCCTTTGCAGTGATAGGAAATGGGCTTATCGAATATATAGCTCGCTGGTAGGCTTAAGCCGAGGTGCAACAGATCGCCCATCCAATAGCCGAAAGGGAATGGGAAAATGTCTACGCAAAATGGCAGCCGTGTGCCCTGAAGTGTCGGCCGTGCGTAGTCATCGGCGGGCAGTGGACGTGACGAACCTGAAAAAAGCGATCCTTCAGGAAGATCCCACGCTGATGTCCGTAGTTCGGCATAGTCCGCATCTGTAGCGGGTGTAAAGTCTTCGCTCAGGAGCGCGCATGACACCGTCAGAGAGGAAAACTCCGAGATTTTCAATGAAAGCGGCGTCCGCAAGTGAACAGGAACTAAGCCGTCAGTTTTTGTCGCTGCCTTCAGCATCGCTTTGATGATGGGCTCAAGCGATGCGTTGTACGGAGCGAATTCATCGGGGAGTTCGCCGATCCACTGAGGGCGATCAACTGACCTTGCCCCCAAGTTTTATCCAGTTTTGAGTTCGCTCCAGCGGTTTTTGGTTTCTGTTGTTGGGTCGGTAGCGGCGGGTTGCGGTGCGGAGCCATTTCGGCTGCGCAGCACCGCATCACNTGAGTGTCCGAGCGAATTCGGCCGGTGTCAGCCAGCCAAGGCCTGAATGCGGGCGTTGATCGTTGTAATCGCTACGCAGTTTGAAAGTGCAGACCGGGCATGAGCAAGCGACGAGAACAGCGTTTCATTCAAGAATTCGTCGCGCAGCCGAAATGGCTCCGCACCGCAACCCGCCGCTACCGACCCAACAACAGAAACCAAAAACCGCTGGAGCGAACTCAAAACTGGATAAAACTTGGGGGCAAGGTCATCGTTTACTTTTGGTTGCTTGTTGGAAGCAGGATCAAATTCAAGCCGCGTTCAGCGGCCCTTGGTGAATTTGCGCCGCCGCCCGGTAATTTTTCACAGACCGCTACAATGACTCGGCGTGGTTTCCATTCGGTCCTTGTCGCGGTGGCGCGGTTACTTGGTAGGCGGTCGCGGTTTGAGCACTCGTTTGCGCATGGCTTTTTTTATGGGCTTGGTCGACGACCGTGTAACAACAGGGCGTTCTCTAATTTGCTCGTCGGTCGCTCGATTGAATTCCTCTTCCTCTTGGGCTGCGACATCGTCCCACAATTTGGTGGCGTATCTCCACTCTTCCCATAGTTCGAGTGGAGGCCCTACAGCATCGATCTCGCGCACGATGACGGCCCAACCGGAGAAAGAGATAGTCTCCCTAACAAAATAGCGACGTTGAACGGCGTAGAACTTGGGTTCTCCCAGCGTGCTGTCCACCACGGTATCGCCGACGTTCGGGCATGAGCCGTAATAGTCGAGAGGAAAGCAGGACAACTCATCAAGGGTGCCATCGGCGTTGATCCGGAGGATGCGGACCTCGATCCTGGGACGCTCGCCTGGAGGTGAAAGAGGGAATTTATCCCTGGGTGGCATGGTGCTGCCTGGTCATCGATGCTTACCTTTGCTCGCTTGTGGATCGGAGGATTACTGCTGCGCGTCGTTGGTCATTCACCTCCATCCTCATTAGGCCATGTAGGAGAGCAGTTTCTGCGCATCGTTGATCGCGTCCTCTTGTGTCGAAAATCTGCGGCTCGGCTGTGACTTAGTTTCCTTGAGATGGATGATGTAAATCCATTTGCCAAAGCGCGTTTGCTTTGTTTCGATTTTGCGGTCGGAAGCGAGATGGTGAATTGGCATAAAACACGGCCTCAATGCGCCAATAAATCTAATCTGCGGCAGGCAAACCATCAACGTTCACTTGCATCCAGGGTTAACGCGCTTCGATCCTGCGCCCTGCCCACAAATAAGGGCCCAAGTTGGGACAGGAAGCACTAATGTATCGTATTGGGAAACTGAATCGCAATTAACCATCAATGACTTAAGTTCTCGACAGACCATTAGGACAGGTTAATTGATAGTTACCTCATAGATTGAGTCCACCACATGACGTGGCTGGTCAAACTAAAGCATCGGCTCCGTACATGACGTTCGAGATCGTTCAGATCATCCAGGAATTCAATACCGCTGGGGGAGCGGAACGGGTCGCCTGGGACCTATCTATCGCCTTCAGCCACGTGGGCCAGGTGAACTCCGTGGTTGCATCGCATGTGCCGCAACATCCGCCGCAGCACGTCAGGATGCGGCCGATCGCTCCCTGGCTGTCGCACCTGCCAAAGAGGGGCCTGTTCCGGCACGTCGGCCGGTTGATGGTCGTGCCGGCCTTTACCATTGCTGCCAGCTTCGTGACGTTGCCCAAGCGCGACAATATCCTGATTAGCCATGGCGATACGCTCTATGGCGACATTCTCGTCGTTCATGCCGTCAATGCAGAAAACCTCAAGGAAAAGCGCCGGGCGGGACAGTGGGGCTGGATTCTCAATCCGCTGCATGCTTGGGTCGCGATCCGTGACCGCCTGATGATCGGGGGCCTGCGCTATCGCCGCTATGTCGCGGTATCCGACCGCGTCAAGCACGAGCTGATGGTCAACTACAGCGTGCCGGCCGAGCGCATCGAGATTATTCCGAACGGTATAGATCTGGCCAAATTCCAGGATACGCCCGATGTTCGGAAGGCCGTACGCGCGGAATTCAAAATACCGGATGGCGCCAGGCTGCTCCTTTTCGTCGGTCATGAATTCAGCCGCAAGGGTCTCGCCTATGTCATAGAAGCGATGCAGGCGCTGGATGACCTGTCGGTGTGGCTGCTGGTGGTAGGCTCTGATAACCGCAAGCCCTATATCAACATGGCAGGCTCGCTCGCCAACCGGATCGTCTTTGCGGGTGAGCGCCGGGATATGGAGAGGATCTATCCGGCAGCAGACGTCTTCGTCCTCCCCACGGCCTATGAAACGTTCTCGCTCGTATGCATGGAGGCGATGGCCTGCGGCATTCCCGTGTTGGCGACCAGGGTGGGCGGTATCGAGGAATATCTAAAGGACGGCGTCAACGGATACGGCATCAGCCGGGACGGCGGCGATATCGCAAAGAAACTCACGCGCGTCTTGTCTTCGAAAGAACAGCTTGAGACTCTGAAGGCTGGTTCAATTGCCACTGCGCGCAGCTACAGCTGGGTTGAAATCAGCCGACGCTATCTCACCCTGGCCGAGGATGTGCGCAAGGAGAAATATGCATGAGGCAGACGTTGCGCGGCTTGTCGGGTGCCCGCTCGACTATATCTGCAACCCGCTGCAGAACTTCATCGGTCCAATCCATGTGGTGTCGCCGCGCGGATACCATTCATCATTACGCCGAGCGACCCGCCGGCACCGGTCGAGCCCGGGCCGGATGGCTGATAATTCAGCTTTTTTAAGCGAAGAAGAGCCATTGTGTCTGTTAAAAAAGCCAACCAAGGCCGTGCCCGACTTGAAATAATGCCCAGACCGACCCGAAAAGCCATGCAACGGCGATGGCTATGATCAAGGCGGTATTGCGTATTGATTTTCTCATCTCAGATTCTCCGAGCCGGAGAACGTTTGAGCTCAGCTAAAGGTTCGCGGACAATTACGTGGAAAGCAGAGCTTCCAGCCGCACCCTTACTGGCTCTGGTAGGCAAAATAGAAGGCCAAGCCCCAACTGAACGCTGTCAAAATACCTAAGAAAAACAAGCCCGTTTTCAAGTGCGTCTGTCCTAGCTCTGCAACCTACCAAGGAGGTACGTGCATGAGCTAGACAAAGTTTCAGTGCGCACCCGAACGAACGTCACCGGTCTAGTGGGCAGTCGCGACCGTGGGCGACGCCGAGCTGTCAACCTGTCATCGCGTCTCAAAGAGGTCAGCAAGGAGATCAAGCACTGCAACTACCTCACTTGAGGAACAGGAATAGTAGATGTTGTTGCCGTCTCTGCGCGTGGTGACAAGCTTGGCCCTGCGAAACTTTATGAGTTGTTGCGACACTGTGGATTGGGACATCTCGAGCGTTGCCGCTAAATCAGTTACCTTTGTCTCGCCTTCGCGCAGCGCTGTGAACACTCGGAGGCGGTTTAGATTTTGCATATAAAGTAGTAGAGCTGCGCGCTCGTGGAACCCGTCTCCGGATCGAGATTTTGTTTTTCCCATCGGCAGTCCCAATTTTTAATTATGTGCTTATATACCAACAACCAAGCTTTTAGGACGAGCCGGTTCTATTTCCTTTCATTAGGCAAAATCAATACTATCAACACGCGACTGCATCGTAATGATGCCGAGCGAGCGTAGTAGGCAACTATGTTCTCTCAACGCAAAGCAGAGATTTTTATGAATAATAGCCCTCACGCCATCGACCTCCAAGTTGGCGCCAACATTCGCTCGCTCCGCCTTCGCAGTCGCGTATCGCAGGAAGCATTGGCCGAACGTCTCGGCATAACATTTCAGCAGGTGCAGAAATATGAGAAGGGAGCGAACAGGATCAGCGCGAGCCGAATGGTAATGGTGTGCCGAGCGCTTGGTTGCGAGATCGGCGACCTATTCGAGGGCACCGAAGATGTCAGCCTCGGCTCGAGCACCGACGCTGCCCCACTTCCCTCTCGCGCTCGGCAGTCTCAGGCCTCCATGAAGGGAGGGCAGTTGCTCGACGCCATATCGCGTAAGCAGCGGACTGCTGTGCTGTCGCTGCTCCGGACGCTTGCCAAGTCTGGTTCAACATCCGACGATGAGGGCGAAATCGACGACTAAGTGTGGCCGCTAGCTACTACTTTGCCGGTTCACTTTGCGTCATCACTTTCGCAAGTAGCTCTTGCCGCCGCTATCGGTGGTGCAAAAGTGTCCACCCCTCGGGCCTGTGCAATACTTGCCAGACCGGCATAAGCATTCGACGGCCGCCGTAGTTGGTCCAAATCGCTGGGACAAGATGAAAAGGGGTATTGTGCCTGTCGCTTCCAAAAGGCTGATAGAGCTTCGGCACTGGCGGCGGGACTTTTTATTTGCTGTGTTTTCTGCGACCAGTTCGCATGGTTACTTCGTCATGGATTTGGCGGCGCTTAATTTGATCAACCTCAGATACCGAAGACGTGGGGTCGATCGTCGTAGGCTCGAGGTATTCCGCAGGAATGTTGCCCTTGCCGAATATTTTCTCGAGCGAGAGCCGACGGAGTATTTCCGCGACCTCAGGGGTGTCGTCCTTGTTCGATTTAGGTGGCGTGGCTTTGGTCTCTGAAGGCGCCGGAACATCCAATCTAAGCTCCAATGTAAGGGCGACATGGATATCCTCGATAGGGTAGGCAATTTTTCCGCTTTTGCCGTGAAGATACCTGACACGGCCGGCAGCCCGCCACTTGTTCAACATTTGAGCGCTGAGCCACGTGTACTTCTCCAAGAGTTCATCGTGACCCACCATGTCTGAAAGCGTTACTGGGCCGAGGTTACCCATCCCGGTAGTCGTTCGCTGATCCGTCAAACCCTTTCCCCTTAGCCATTATTCCCCCTTCGGCTTTGCCAGCCGCACACCAGCGCCGCCACCGTTTTCGGGGATAAATTGGACCCCAGCCGCTTCAAAAGCTTGCTTCACTGCGGCCAGGTTATTGTGAGTTGGTACGCGGCGACCTTTTTCAAAGTCACGGATTGTAGAAAGCCCAAGGTGCGACGCGTGGGCTAACTGTTCTTGAGACCATTCGATAAGGCCGCGAGCGGCGCGAGACTGTGCTGATGTAATCATCCGGCAACCCTAGTCCAATAAACGATTTAAGTCCACAACCAACGAAAACCGTTGACTGGTAACGTTAATCAATGGTAATCGTTGGCAATAGACGAAAATCGTCGATTGGATATGGCAATGGTTACCGCATTTTCTTCGAAGTTTGATGTCCGCTCCATCATGTCAGAGGCTTGGGCCATTTACCGCCGCGACACGCGTATGAGCCGGCCAAGCCTCACCGCTGACCGCCGCAAGCTGTTTGCCCGCTGTCTCCGCACTGCCTGGGCTTGGGCAAAGCAGCGGATTGCCGACGCTATGAAGTCCCTGCAGCAGCGCGCCGCCGACCGCATCCACGAACTCACTCTGGAGCTGACGCGCATTGAAAGCCGTGGCTGGAAAATGCCGACGCTTGCCGATCGGCGCACCGTTCTCGAGGAAATCGCATCACTAGAAGGGAGAGCATAATATGACCTCACGCAAAGCAGGAAGGGGCCAGCAGCCCCGCCATGCCGTCGAGCTTTCGTTCATGGCGCCTAGATCGATCGGCGGCGGCGTCAATCACTTTCGCGCACAGACGACGGGCAGCTATTCCGGCGACTGGGACCATGGCCGCGCTTTGGCAATGGAATACCTCGACTATGTCGGCAAGCATCCGACCAACGGCAACACGACGCTGCTCGCCTGCATCGTGCTCGACATGATGAAGGCCGATACCAGCAAGGGCCTGATTATTGGCTTCATGGGCGCCGTCAACGAATACGCCATGTCGGTCGCTCGGCTGCTGTCCGACGAGACGCTGGCGAGCAATCAAGCCGCATCCCTGCCCAAATAATCCACGCGTGCCATCCGCATACCCGAAGCAATCGAAGGAGGAAACCAAATGCCAAAGACAACCCAGGCTGCCGGCACGCTTACCGCCGATGACATTCACAGCGATATTTCGCACCTGTCCCACCTTATCGGGACAGTGACCAACATCGTTATTGAGATACCTCGCGGGAGCGACGAGGGCGCAAATGCTGACCTCGACCGGGTGGGCTCTCTCCTATGGGTGGCGCGAGACATGGCAGAACTCAGCGAACGCAACATGGCCGCGAACATCGCCCGCTTTCGCTCGCCCAAAAGCCAAGCCACCTCAGAAATTCCAGCGCTGTTCCGCGAATGGAGCAAACAGTTAGAGCTTGCGAGCGACCCGCAGGAGTCAAAGGACGCAGACGCGGCACATGACCGCATGTTTGCCCTAAAGGCCCTGATTATGGCCATCCCTGCTGCCACTTTGGCAGATTTCGCTATGAAGGTCAGCGTCAGCTCTCAGGGTGGCAATAGTCAGCTCGACATGGCCATGATTGAAGAGGCAGACCGGATTGCCACCGCCCGCGCCGACACTATCACGGCAGCCGCCGCGTCGCGCCTTATGGGCGTTGAGGACAAGCTCACGTCAGCCCGTTCTCTCAATGAGGCAATCTTTCTCGCGGCCGCCGGCATAAATGATCCGACCCATATGCAGGCAATCCAAACGGTTGCCAACATCGTCAATGAAAAGCTAGGCGAGGTTCTAGCCGAGCTGCAGGCCATAGGGGAGGGCGTGTAATGAAGTCCGCAAGCCAAACCGTCTCAAGATACGCTGACAAGCTACACGACGCAGTCGCACGCTATCTCTCAGCAGAGCGGGCTTTCAACTGCCTCGACGTTATTCAGGGCGGGCCCGAAGAGGCGGCGCTACAGGCTATGGTCGCGGAAATCAGGAGCGCCGGCTATGTGGCCAGCACCGCGCCGGGGGCCATGGCAGCGCTACGCCTGTCAAAGAGGGAGCTGGAGGCCGTAGGCGACGGATCGATGGCGCAAGCCCTTGTCAGTGGCGCTATGGCCTATTTCGATAACATCGAAGGGGCGCTTGGCCGTGAAGGGCTCTGCGACGGGTTAAGGATGATGGAAGACATTGCTGCAGCTCCCCCCATCGCCGGCGGCGGCTACGCGGCGATCTATGACGGCCTGTCCACCTGCATACAAATGCTCGACGGCATTCTGTCCCAACCCCGTTGCGTGGAGACGGGACCGGACTGTAACCGCCTGACGTCTGCAGGCGAGTATCTTCACGTCATTGAGCAATACCTGAATTGCGAGCGTCGCCGCGTGATGGCGGCAGCAGCCAAAAACCTGCCATCCAATCATGGCGAGTGCAGCGACGCTTATCTTCAGGCTCTATTGGTTTTCTCGCTCGAAGAGGCCGATTTGTCTTTCGGTCAGAAAGTTGGCCTTTTCCATCAAATCAAGGCTATGGAGGCCGCCCAATAAACTATTCGATTGCGGCGGGCCCGCCTGCCTAGATCCTATCCAAAGCCACCCACGGTTAGCCGTCCGGGTGGCTTTGTCTGTAATCGAGTATGGTTGTCGCAACCCATCGGAGCTCATCATGGCCAATTACCGTAGTACGATATGCCATTTCATCTGCATCATGGCAGTAGCTGGCATTGCGCCGATCTCGGCATATGCCGGCAATTCATCTGTAACCGTCGCCACTTCGGTTTGCTTCACGCCAGCCCAACATTGCGAGCCCCAAATCGTCGAGGCGATCGACGCTGCCAGGAGCGCTATCAAACTGCAGGCATACGGCCTCACGTCTCTGCCCATCATCCACGCCCTGCAGCGCGCCGCTAATAGGGGCGTCGAGGTCCTGGCAATCTTGGACAAGGTCAACGAACGGCGGTATTCAGGCGCCACGCTTCTGGAGGCTGCCGGCATCCCCGTCTGGATTGATAGCCAGCCATTGCCCATAACAAGACCATCATAATCGATGACCATTTAGTAATCGGCGGGTCTTTCAATTACACGGCATCTGCAGAGAAGCGGAATGCCGAGAATGTTCTATTTATGGACAGCCAAGCCCTAGCGGGCCAGTTCACTGCAAACTGGCAAAGCCGGCTGACAGCCTCGAGGGAATTCAGCCCTGCAGAGAAGCCGGCAGATTAACGCAGCACTAGCGGCCGGGCTCGAAAGCGTTCGTCTGAAGTGGGCAGTTTAACGCACACCTACCGGCACTGTAATTGATGCTTTGAAAGCATCCAAGTCAAATCAAGAGCACCACTCGAATTCCCCTGAACCGACATGTCTTCACGGGAATGTGAAAGGATATTCGGGAGCGCCTATGGTCGCCACGTGGGGGGATACTAAGGGGGATAACCAGGAACAGCGTCAGCTAAAATGGTAGGAATTTCAATATATTGAGCCGGGAAAATGGTGCCGCTTAGAGGACTCGAACCTCTGACCCCATCATTACGAATGATGTGCTCTACCACCTGAGCTAAAGCGGCGATTGCGCTGTTTGAGGCAGCGCTGCGGTGTGATTGGGGCTGATACAGGCTCTGGATGGAGAATTCAAGGGCTCTGTCGGTGGATTGGAAAAAAACCGTACGCGCCTTGTGCCGCCTCAGGCGAGCAGCCGTGAGCGGGCGGCGTGATATTCCCGCTCCAGCCGGTCGACGAGGCTTTTGACCGGAACGACTGCATCGACGGCGCCGATGCCCTGGCCGCAGCCCCATATGTCCTTCCAGGCTTTTGCCCCTGAGGTCGCCTCTTCGAAATCCATTCTTGCCTTGCCTGCGGGCAGCGCCTCCGGATTGAGGCCGGCGGCAAGGATCGAAGCTTTCAGGTAGTTGCCGCTGACGCCGGTGAAATAGTCGGAATAGACAATGTCGGCAGCGCTCCCACTGACGATCGCCTGCTTGTAGGCCTCGCTCGCCCGCGCCTCGATCGTGGCAATGAAGGGCGAGCCGACATAGGCGAGATCGGCGCCCATTGCCTGCGCTGCCAGGATGCCGCCGCCCGTCGCAATAGCGCCGGCCAGAAGCAGCGGCCCCGCGAACCATTGGCGAATTTCCTGCACCAGGGCGAAAGGCGACAGCGTTCCCGCATGGCCGCCGGCGCCCGCCGCCACCGCAATCAGCCCATCGGCCCCCTTGGAGACGGCCGAATGCGCATGGCGCAGTGTGGTCACGTCATGCAGCACGATACCGCCATAAGAATGAATTGCCGCGTTGACCTCGGGCACTGCCCCGAGCGACGAGATGACGATCGGCACCTTGTATTTCACGCAGAGTTCCAGATCGCGCTCCAGCCGCCGGTTGGATTTGTGGACGATCTGGTTGACGGCATAGGGCGCCGCCGGCCGGTCCGGATGGGCCGCGTCATGGGCTGCGAGCGTCTCGGTGATCTCCGCCAGCCACGCGTCGAGCTGGCTTTCAGGCCGGGCGTTCAGCGCCGGAAAGCTGCCGACGACCCCGGCTCTGCATTGCGCCAGGGTCAGCGCAGGATGCGAAATGATGAACAGCGGTGAGGCGACCACCGGCAGCCGCAGGCCGTGTGTGAGGACAGACGGAAGAGCCATGGGCGACACCCTTTCCTGACTTGCCGCTGGAACAGCCGCAAACGCCACCTGTTGATAGCAGCTTAGAGGCGCCGGCAAAAGCAGCGCTCGGCTCGACGGCATCAGAGGTGCTGTCGACCATACCCTTGATGGTGGCTGGAGGGCCGCTATCTTGCTGCGAATGCCCAGCGGGCGTTTATCCCCGACCGAATGGCGTGGGGAAGGGACCGACACTTGCGTATCGGCGTATGGGGCATTACCGATTTTCGTTAGTAATGTGTAAAGATTGCGTGGCGTCAGAGTGAAGGACCGGATGTGAGCGGATTAGAGACGGCCATCAGAAATGCTCTGGAGCGATCCGAGCGCGATAATCCCGAGGTCCGGGCCCGCGTCTACCAGTCGGCCCGCCAGGCATTGGAAGCCGGTCTGCGCAAGCAGGACATCACCGATGTCGAAATCATCACCGCGCAGCGCCAGCGGCTGGAGATGACGATTCGCGGCATCGAAGGCGAAGAACGCGCGCGCCTGCGTGCCGCCGCGCCGACCGCTCCCGAGCCCGTTCAAGAGCAGCCGGTCCCGCCGGCTCGCCCTGTCGCCCCGCAGCCAGTCCCCCCTGCCGCCCCTGCTGGACCGATCGAGCCGCCCCTGGCGCCACCACCGCTCACGGGTGTCTCGCGCCAGGCGCCGCAGCAGGCAGCCTTGAGCGAGCCGGGTATGGAGTTGCGCGGCGAAACGCGCGGCACCGTTGCCTCCGCTGCCGATGTCCCGGATGACGGCGATCTTGGCGGCATGCGTGCAGACCCAACGGACCATCTTGCTGCCGATATTGGCGCCCCGGACGCTCCCGCGCGACCGGCCGCATCGCCGGGCCTCGATTTCAAGCCCGAGCGCGCGGTCAGCCGTCGCAAGCCTCGCAAGTTCTTTTCGCGCCTGCTGGTGTTCTGCATCCTCATTGCCTTTCTCGGAATGGGTGCCTGGTGGATCAAGACGTCAGGCGTGCTGCTGACCGCGGCCCAGCGCGATACGGCCGTGCACAACCAGCCGGCCCAGGTCACGCCGGAGGACGACGACGCCAACGACAACAATGCGGATCTCGATTCCGGCAGCAATGCAGGTCTCGCCACGATCGACCCGCAGGACAGGTTCTCGGCCGACTGGATCGAGATCCTTGGGCCGACCGATGCAGGCAAGGCCACGAGCGGCACCGAAGCCAAGGTCGAGAATGCCTCGGAGAACGAGGGGCCGACGGTCCGGGTGACTTCGCAGTCGTCGGGCACGACCGGCAATGTCGCCATCCCGGTGCCGACAGCGGTGCTGCAGAAGCTGTCGGGTAAGCCGGCAACCGTTGCCATGACGCTGCAGGCCATCACCGATGCACCGACGCAAATCACCGTCGAATGCAGCTTCGGTTCCTACGGCGGCTGCGGGCGCCACCGGTTCGATGTGACGCGCCAGAAATCCGACGCGCTCTTCCAGTTGCGCTTCAACGCGACTCTGCCCGCCGACGCATCCGGCAATCTGGTTTTCAACACGGATGTCGACGGCAAGTCGACCGGCGTCAATATCTATGCGATCCGCGTGCTGCCCGGAAACGCCGCGCCCTGAGGCGCGGCTGGCCGCCTATTTGAGGAAGGCAGGACCGGAGCCGAGGATCTTTCCGTCGATCTCGCCGATCGCGTCGCGGTCCTTGCCGGTATAATCGAGCGTCGTCAGGATATGGCGGATGAGGTTCAGCCGCGCCCGGCGCTTGTCGTTGGCGTGCACCACGGTCCAGGGCGCGTAGTCGGTATGGGTGTCCTTCAGCATCCTGTCGCGTTTTTTGCTGTAGTCGTCCCATTTGTCGAGCGCGGCGATATCCATCGACGACAGCTTCCACACCTTGCGCGGGTCGTGTCGTCGATCGTGGAAGCGCTTCAGCTGCATTTCCCGGCCGATATCGAGATAGAACTTGAAGAACAGAATGGCTTCATGGTCGATGACCTTTTCCATCTGCGGCGCCTGGTGCAGGAAGGCCTCGTATTGCTCCGGCGTGCAAAAACCCATGACCGGCTCGACGCCGGCCCGATTGTACCAGGAGCGATCAAACAGGACGAATTCGCCTGAGGTCGGAAACTGATCGACGTAGCGCTGGAAATACCACTGTCCGGCCTCGCGGTCGTTCGGCTTGCTCAGCGCCACCACGCGCGCCAGGCGCGGGTTCATGTGGGATGAGGTCGCGAAGATGGCGCCGCCCTTGCCGGCCGCGTCGCGCCCCTCGAAGATGCTCATGATCCGCTTGCCGGTTGCCTGCAGCCAGAACTGCACCTTCACCAACTCGATCTGCAGCGACTTCAGTTCCTTCATGTAGTCGCTGCTCTTCATCTTCTTCTTGTAGGGAAAATCCCCGGAGGAGAGCGCCTTCTCTTCGACCCAGTCGGGCAGGATCGGATCGTCGACATCAAAGATGCGGCTCTTGCCATGCAGCTCGAGTTCGACGGCCCGGCTTTCCCCTTGCTCGCCCATGCTTCCTCCTCGGCCACGCCGGCCCTCGCCCCTGAAAGGTTTAGTAATAATTTATACACAAGCCTGAAAGGCACATATTTGCTGTTTTGTTTCAAGCCTTCAGGCTCTTTGAGACGTCGATAGGGAGGAACCTCGGCAGTAGAGTGGATGGAGCCGGAAACTTCTGTCATGAATTTGCTATATGAGTCCGAGCCTTGGGCAACATGGACGGAAGAATCGGACAAGCGGCGTTGGAAGAAAACAGACCACTTTGGAAGACGCTCGCGCGAAGGCTTAGGCAGGAAGGGATAATCCTGCTTTTGGCCCTCATGGTCGCATCGCTGGCGCTGGCAGAAGGCGCCGATGCAACGCTCGTTTCCGTCGTGCTGCTGCTGGTCGTGATCGTCGCCCTGCTGCGTGCGCCGCTTGTCGCCGACGACAAGCCGCAGGAGAGTGCCCAGCCGGTGCCGATCGACCTTGAGCGCCTGCTGCAACCAATGACAGCCGGTCTTGCAGGCCTCGACATGCCGGTCCTGGTGCTCGACCGGGAGGCGTCGGTTGTCTACCAGAACCCTGCGGCCGAGCGCGCCCTCGACAGCTTTCCGCTCGGCGCCCATCTCTCCGCCAAGCTCCGCTCGCCGGGCATTCTCGACATGGTGCGGGAAACGATTGCCACCGGGGTGCCGAACCAGATAGAGCATTCCGAGCGGCTGCCGTCCGAGCGCGTTTTTATCGTCCGCATAAAGCCGATCGATCTTCCGCCGCATGAATATGGCGGCCATTCCTTCTTTCTGCTGAGCTTCAAGGATGTCTCCGAGCTTCGCCACATCGACCGCATGCGCTCCGACTTCGTCGCCAATGCCAGCCATGAGCTGCGCACGCCGCTGGCCTCGCTGCGCGGCTTCATCGAGACGATCCAGGGCCCCGCCCGCAACGATCCGAAGGCCCAGGAGCGGTTCCTTGCCATCATGTTCGACCAGGCAACGCGCATGAGCCGTCTGGTCGACGACCTGCTGTCGCTGTCACGCCTCGAGCTGAAATCGCACCTGGCGCCGGACCAGAAGGTCGATCTCGTGCCGCTGCTCGGACATGTCCGGGATGCGCTGTTGCCGCTCGCCATGGATCTCGACGTCGCCATCAATCTCCACATGCCATCAGGCAAGGCGGAGGTCACCGGCGACCGCGACGAACTGGTGCAGGTGTTCGAGAATCTCATCGAGAATGCCTGCAAATACGGCCAGGAAGGAAAGCGTGTCGACGTGACGTTGCGCAATGCACCCGGAGAGCCGATCGAGGTTACCGTGTCTGATCGGGGTGGCGGTATCCCGGCGGAGCACGTGCCACGCTTGACGGAGCGCTTCTATCGCGTCAGCGTCGAAAACAGCCGCTCGAAAAAGGGTACAGGTCTGGGCTTGGCAATCGTCAAGCACATCCTTACGCGCCATCGGGCCCGCCTGATCGTGAAATCGGAAGTGGGTCGCGGCACCGATTTCACAGTCCGCTTCTGACGGTGCCGGACGAGTAAAAGTTTAGTTATTGGATCACCTTGTAAATCAGTGATTTAGCCTGTCATAATTGTTTCATTGCCCTGACATAAAAGGGCGTGGATTAGCCCGATAACAAAGAAGGCCTCGAATAGGCGAATTGCGATGTCGTCGCCGCGACGAGCAGACCAGCTTCCCTTGACGCCCTTCAATTTGAGGATAGAAACATGGCTTCGACACATATTCATTCAGCTTATGACGAAGATCTTAAGTTCCTGACGCGCCGCATCTCCGAAATGGGCGGTCTGGCAGAACAGATGGTTGGCGAATCCGTTCGGGCGTTGGTCAATGGCGACGTCGGTCTGGCCCAGAAGGTCATCTCCGACGACACGATTCTCGATCACGCCGAGCGCGAAGTCGGCGACAAGGCGATCCTGACCATTGCCCGTCGCCAGCCGATGGCCGCCGACCTCCGCGAAATCATGGGCTCGATCCGTATCGCAGCCGATCTGGAGCGCGTCGGCGATCTTGGCAAGAACACAGCCAAGCGCGTCTTGGCCGTGCAGGGCACCGGCGTACCGCGCAGCCTGGGCCGCGGCATCGAGCATCTCTCCGAACTGGCATTGGTCCAGCTCAAGGAAGTCCTCGACGTCTACACCACCCGTTCGCCCGACAAGGCCGTCTCCATCCGCGAGCGCGACGAGGAAATCGACGCGATGTACACCTCGCTGTTCCGCGAGATGCTCACCTACATGATGGAAGATCCGCGCAACATCACCACCTGCACGCATCTGCTGTTCTGCGCCAAGAACATCGAACGCATCGGCGACCACGCGACCAACATTGCGGAAACCATCTTCTACATGGCGACCGGCGCACTGCCCGAGGGCGACCGCCCGAAGGACGACACTGCCAATACCGTCGGCGCGATGACGGAATAAGCCCAAAAGGCTGTTGAAGGAGAGCGGGCCCCATGGTTCCGAGAGTTGCCGTCGTTGAAGACGAAGAAGCGCTCAGCGTCTTGCTGCGTTATAATCTCGAGGCTGAAGGCTTCGAGGTCGACACGATCCTGAGGGGCGATGAAGCCGAGATGCGCTTGCAGGAGCGCATCCCTGACCTCCTCATCCTCGACTGGATGCTGCCAGGCGTTTCCGGCATAGAGCTTTGCCGCCGGCTCCGGATGAAGCCGGAGACTGAGCGTCTGCCGATCATCATGCTGACGGCGCGGGGCGAAGAGAGCGAGCGCGTTCGAGGCCTTTCCACCGGTGCGGACGATTATGTGGTCAAGCCGTTCTCGACGCCTGAACTGATGGCACGCGTGCGCGCCATGCTGCGCCGCGCGCGTCCGGAAGTCCTGTCGAGCGTTCTTCGCTGCGGCGACATCGAGCTTGATCGCGAAACCCACCGCGTTCACCGCAAGAGCCGCGAAGTCCGGCTTGGGCCAACGGAATTCCGCCTGCTGGAGTTCCTGATGACCTCGCCTAGCCGCGTATTTTCTCGCTCGCAGTTGCTCGATGGCGTCTGGGGCCATGACATTTATGTCGACGAGCGGACTGTCGACGTCCATGTCGGGCGCCTGCGCAAGGCATTGAATTTCTCCAACATGCAGGACGTCATCCGCACCGTGCGCGGTGCCGGCTATTCGATGGAAGTCTGACGCACTACCAGCCATCAACAATTGGAAACGGGCCGCTTGGCCCGTTTTTTTATGGGTTCTCCGCGTTTGTCCAGGCGTTCAGGTCCTGCGCGAGGCGGCTTCCCTGCGGCGATGGCCCCAAGGCTCGAACTCGCTCCGTCCCAAACGCAAAACGGGCCTCGCGGCCCGTTTTCGTTATTCCTGACGGCCTTTGCCTAGCGGGCAGCGCGACGGCGCTCGTGGACCGGCTGATAGGCCATTTTCTGGTGATAGGTGCAGTATGGCGACTGGTCAGGCGATTCATGGCCGCAAAAATGGAAATCGTCCTTCAGCGGGTCGCCGACAGGCCACTTGCAGGTGCGCTCCGTCAGATCGGTGAGGCCGAGGCGGCGAGCGACCGGGACGACGGCGTTCGAGGTTGGGCGAAACTGCACGGGGGCCGTTGCGTCGAGCTCGGCGTCTTCCTTGACCATCGTAGCGCCTTCGGCACGAACGGTCGTGCGCGGGGCGGCAGGGCGGGTGCCGAAAGTGGTCGGACGGGCGGGTGCGACATTCCGCTTTGTCGAGCGTGCCGTCGAAGACGTGCCGCCGGCTTTCGCGCGCCCTGGCAGGCAAAGACGATGAACCTTGCCGATGACGGCGTTACGGCTGACGCCGCCCAGCTGCGCGGCGATCTGGCTGGCGCTCAAACCCTCGGCCCAAAGTTTCGTGAGCCTTTCGACGCGCTCGTCTGTCCAATTCATGCTTGTCTCCGACTGCGTTCCCAATGGCGGAATCCTTCGCCATTGCCTCGCATTCAATCGAGGCACAAAACGCTTTTAAATTGTGGTGACTAGGTCCGCCGCATTGCAGTCTAGTAATCAAGATTTAACCTAGTGTGAGGCTGACTCCGTGACAAGAGTCGCAGGAATCGCGGGGAATCGATTTCCGGGTTTTCCCCAACTTGCTGCCTAGTGTGATATTTCTGCAATAGCTTTATTACAGTCTCGAAGACCACATGAAACGCCATTTTCCGCAAGGCTAAAATCAACTATTCGTTGACCAATCCCCCGTTTGTTGACATCGTTCTGCGAAACGACAATAGTGCCCCGGCCGCCGCAAGGCGGCATTTTTCATTGCCGACGGCGGCTTTGCGGAACTGCAGCCGTCACGTCCTGATCGATCGAAGGAATAGCGCCATGGCTGAAGCCGCGCCACTCTATGACACCTACATGCGCGCACCCCTCAGGTTCGAGCGAGGCGAGGGCGTATGGCTGATCACGGAAACCGGCGAACGATATCTCGATTTCGGGGCTGGCGTTGCCGTTTCCTCGCTCGGCCATGGCCATCCGCATCTGGTGGGTGCGCTGAAGGCGCAGGCCGACAAGGTCTGGCATCTGTCGAACCTCTATGAGGTTCCCGGCCAGGAAATGCTTGCCAAGCGGCTGACCGACGCGACCTTCGCCGACAAGGTGTTCTTCACCAACTCCGGTGCGGAAGCGCTAGAATGCGCCATCAAGACGGCCCGCCGCTACCAGTTTTCCAAGGGCCATCCGGAAAAATTCCACATCATCACCTTCGAGGGTGCCTTCCACGGCCGGACCCTGGCGACCATCGCTGCCGGCGGCCAGGAAAAATATCTCGAGGGCTTCGGCCCGAAGGCCCCCGGCTTCGACCAGGTGCCGTTCGGCGATCTCGAAGCGGTCAAGGCTGCCATTATCGAGGCCACGGCAGGCATCCTGATCGAACCGGTGCAGGGCGAGGGCGGTGTCCGCCCGGTCGCCAAGGAATTCATGGTGGCCCTCCGCGAACTCTGCGACGAGCACGGGCTGCTGCTGATCCTCGACGAGGTGCAGTCGGGCGTCGGCCGCTCCGGCAAGTTCTTTTCGCATGAATGGTCGGGCATCACGCCTGATATCATGGCCGTCGCCAAGGGCATCGGCGGCGGTTTTCCGCTCGGCGCCTGCCTTGCAACCGCAGAAGCCGCTTCCGGCATGAAGGCCGGCACCCATGGCTCGACCTATGGCGGCAATCCGCTGGCCATGGCCGTCGGTGGCGCGGTGCTGGACGTGATCCTGGCTGAGGGCTTCCTGCAGCATGTCAACGATGTCTCCCTGGTCTTCCGCCAGGGCCTGGCATCGCTCAAGGACCGCTACCCTGACATCATCGAAGAGGTGCGCGGCCAAGGCCTGCTGCTCGGCATCAAGGCGGCCATCCCGGCGGCCGAGCTGCTGCAGGCGATCCGGGCCGAGCACCTGCTCGGCGTTCCGGCTGGCGACAACGTCATCCGCCTGCTGCCGCCGCTGATCGCCACCGCCGAGGACGCCCGCGAGGGTCTGGCCCGCGTCGAGCGTGCCGCCGAAGCGCTGCGCGCCCGGACATCCCGCAAATCGGCTTGATTTCTGCGTCCGTGGCTTCTGGGCTTCGTGCCCGCCACGGGCGTTTTCATTTTTGGAGCACAGGTAGACATGGCTTCCCCGAAACACTTCCTCGATCTCTCGGCTGTCCCGGCAGGCGATCTGCGCAGCATTCTCGACGATGCCATCCTCCGCAAGAAGGCGACCAAGGACGGCACTGCCGGCCGCCCGCTGGAAGGCAAGATGCTGGCGATGATCTTCGAAAAACCCTCGACCCGCACCCGCGTCTCGTTCGACGTCGGCATGCGCCAGCTCGGCGGCGAAACGCTGTTTCTGTCAGGCACCGAAATGCAGCTCGGCCGGGCCGAGACCATCGGCGACACCGCCAAGGTGCTGTCGCGCTACGTCGACGCCATCATGATCCGCACGACCCAGCATTCGCGCATGCTTGAAATGGCCGAGCACGCCACCGTGCCTGTCATCAACGCGCTCACGGACGATACCCATCCCTGCCAGGTCATGGCCGACATCATGACCTTCGAGGAGCACCGCGGCCCGATCAAGGGCAAGACGGTCGCCTGGACGGGCGATGGCAACAACGTGCTGCATTCGCTGATCGAGGGCTCGGCCCGGTTCGGCTATCGCATGAATATGGCGGTGCCCCTTGGTTCGGAGCCGAGCGATCACTATTTGAACTGGGCCCGCAATCAGGGCGCCGAAGTCATGCTCACCCATGAAGCCGAACGTGCGGTTAATGGCGCCGATTGCGTGGTGACCGATACCTGGGTTTCCATGAACCAGGAGCACCGGGCCCGTGGTCACAACGTCTTCCAGCCCTACCAGGTCAATGCCGCTCTGATGGCAGAGGCCAGCAAGGATGCGTTGTTCATGCATTGCCTGCCTGCCCATCGCGGCGAGGAGGTGACGGATGAAGTGATCGACGGCCCGCAATCCGTTGTGTTCGACGAGGCGGAAAACCGTCTCCATGCGCAGAAGTCCATTCTTGCGTGGTGCCTGGGCGCGATCTGAGATCAACCAAGCCGCCGTTGCAAACGGTGGCTGCCGTGGCGCGACCCGCCCGGCAGCAAGGAGTAGACCCATGGCAGACAGTGCAGCAGCGCTGGGAGAGTTCGGTTATGCCGGCGACGATCATGTCGTGCCGTTCCAGGTGGAGAGCCTGGATGTGCGCGGCCGTGCCGTCCAGCTCGGCCCGATGCTCGACAGCATCCTCGAGCGCCATCATTATCCGGCACCGGTTGCAAGGCTGCTCGCCGAAACCATCGTGCTGACGGTGCTGCTCGGCACGTCGCTGAAGTTCGAGGGCAAGTTCACCGTGCAGACCAAGGGCGACGGACCTGTCGACCTGCTGGTGGCCGATTTCTCGACGCCTGAAAATGTCCGCGCCTATGCCCGCTACGATGAGGAGGCACTGGCCGCAGCGGTCAAGGCTGGCCAGACCGAACCGGAGCAGCTGCTCGGCAAGGGCATCCTCGCGTTCACCATCGACCAGGGGCAATATTCGCAGCCCTACCAGGGCATCGTGCCGCTCGACGGCTCGTCGCTGGAAGATATCGCCGGCGTCTATTTCCGTCAGTCGGAACAGATCCCGACCCGCGTGCGCCTGGGTGCTGCCGAACTGTTCGACCGCGACGAGGCCGGCAAGCCGCGCCATCGCTGGCGGGCCGGCGGTGTCATCGCCCAGTTCCTGCCCGATGCACCCGAGCGCATGCGCCTGCCGGACCTGCATGGCGGCGATGGCGACGAGAACGCCGTCGACCACACCGACGACGATGCCTGGGCCGAAGCCCGGTCGTTGCTGGAGACCGTAGATGCCGACGAGCTGACCGATCCCCTTGTTGGCACCGAGCGGCTGCTCTACCGGCTGTTCCACGAACGCGGTGCGCGGGTTTATGCGCCACAGGCGGTCTTTGACCGGTGCAGCTGTTCACGCGACAAGATCAAGGGCGTGCTGCAGGGGTTCTCCGCCGAGGAAATGGCAGAGAGCGAGGAAGACGGGTTGATTTCGGTGACCTGCGAATTCTGTTCGACAACCTACCGCTACGAGGCGGCGGAAATCCTGGTCAAGTCCTGAGGCCGCTGACGTCGCCGCCTGGCGGCGTCAGTTCAACGTCCGCATCAGGCCGGGCGAATCCAGCGAGAAGGCCGGGATGTCGACCTCGAACGTCTCGCCCTCGTCGTTCTCCATCGAGTAATGGCCGAACATCATGCCCGAGGGCGTGTCGAGCGGGCAGCCTGACGAGTATTCATAGGTGTCGCCGGGGTTGAGCTGCGGCTGTTCTCCGACGACGCCGGGACCGGTGACTTCATCGACCTGTCCGTTCTGGTCGGTGATATGCCAGTAGCGCGTGATCAGCCGCACCGCAGTCGTCGAGTGGTTGGAAATGACGATCCGGTAACCCCAGACATAGCGGCTGTCTTCCGGGTCGGATTGCTCCTCCAGATAGAACGGCTCGACGATGACTTCGATATCTCGTGTAAGGGCGCGGTACATCCCAGCCACCTTCAATGAATTTGGTTACGATATCCTATAGGCTTCAACCTTGGTCAAGGAATTGAAGGCGAATATGTGTCCAAATGGGAAGGCTGATGCGGCCTTTTGAATATTAAGGGTAATATCTTCAGTTAATTGCTGACGGAGTAATGCCGGAACGCACTGCCCGGCCTAGCCGGGCAGCGCTGCAAGACATGCGATCAGGCCGAGACTTTCGCCAGCGCCTTGGCAAAATCCTCGATCAGGTCGTCGGTGTCCTCGATGCCGGCCGAGAAACGCACCGTGCCCGGCGAGATGCCGAGCTCGGCGCGGGCCTCGTCGGTCAGGTTCTTGTGGGTGGTGGTTGCCGGATGGGTGATCAGGCTCTTGGAATCGCCGAGATTGTTGGAGATCTTCACGATCTCGAGCGCGTTCTGCAGCGCAAACGCCGCTTCCTTGCCGCCCTTCAGCTCCATGCAGACCAGCGTCGAGCCGCCGGTCATCTGCTTGGCGATGATATCGGCCTGCGGATGGTCCTTGCGGCCGGGATAGATGACCTTGGCGACCTTGCCCTGGTCGGCCAGGAAGTCGGCGATACGGCTGGCATTTTCGGTCTGCTGCTTGACGCGCAGCGGCAGGGTCTCGATGCCCTTGAGCAGCGTCCAGGCGGTAAAGGGCGACATGGCGGGGCCTGTGTGGCGGTAATAGTCCTGCAGGTGCTCGTCGACCCATTCCTTGTCCGACAGCACGACGCCGCCGAGCGAGCGGCCCTGGCCGTCGATATGCTTGGTGGCCGAGTAGACGACGATATGGGCGCCGAGTTCGAGCGGCTTCTGGAAGAGCGGTGTCGCAAAGACGTTGTCGACGACGAGCTTGGCGCCGATCTGGTTGGCAAGCCTGGCAACGCCGGCAATGTCGACCACTTCGAGCGTCGGGTTTGTCGGGCTTTCCAGGAAGAACACCTTGGTGTTCGGCCGGATGGCCTTTTCCCAATTGGCCAGATCGCGACCGTCGACCAGCGTGCATTCGATGCCATAGCGCGGCGCCAGCGTTTCGACGACCCAGCGGCAGGAACCGAACAGGGCGCGGGCGGCAACGATATGGTCGCCGGCCTTGACCTGGCAGAGAATGGCGGCGGACACCGCAGCCATGCCCGAGGCGGTCGAGCGTGCCTCTTCGGCGCCTTCCAGCATGCACATGCGCTTTTCGAACATGTCGTTGGTCGGGCTGCCGTAGCGGGCGTAGATAAAGCCCTCGGTTTCGCCCTTGAAGCGGGCTTCGGCCGCTTCCGAGCTGTCGTAGACAAAACCCTGTGTCAGATAGATTGCTTCGGATGTCTCGCCGAACTGCGAGCGCAGCGTGCCGCCGTGAACGAGTTGCGTTGCGGGGCGCCAAGTCTTGGTCATGCCATCACCACCTTCGTGATACAAAAAAACCGGTCGCACAAGCAGACCGGTTTTCAACCCGGCCTTTTTAGCTACTTATTTAACGTGGCTGCAAGCCGACCGGCCAAATCACCACGGGATAAGACTGCAATACTGCCGTTGGCCGCTTGCGTCAATTCCCTGCATTTGGTTTTGTCTGCGGCAAAACAAGGCCCGTATATGGTTTTGTCTGCGACAAAACAAGGATTGAGCAGATGGCTCGCGACACTGGAATCTTGGCGGATCGCGCCATTGCCGCCCTCTTCGATCAGGGCCGGCTGACGACGGAAAGGGATCTCGATTTCGATCAGATCCAGCCGGCCAGTCTTGACCTCAGGCTCGGGGCCAAGGCCTTTCGCGTCCGCGCCAGCTTCATGCCGGGTCCGAAGAACCTCGTCTCCGACAAGCTCGACCGCCTGAGCCTGCACGTCATCGACCTGACCGAAAGCGCCGTGCTCGAGACAGGCTGCGTCTACATCGTGCCACTGATGGAGCGTCTCGACCTGCCGCAGGACATGTCGGCCTCGGCCAATCCGAAGAGCTCGACCGGCCGTCTCGACATCTTCACCCGCGTCATCACCGATTACGCCCAGGAGTTCGACAAGATTCCTGCGGGCTATTCCGGTCCGCTCTATCTGGAAATCTCGCCGCGGACCTTCCCGATCGTCGTGCGTCGCGGCTCGCGCCTGTCGCAGATCCGCTTCCGCATCGGCCATGCGATGCTCTCCGAGCCGGAATTGCTGGCGCTGCACGAGACCGAGACGCTGGTCGCCAGCAAGAAGCCGAACGTCACCGGCGGCGGCATCGCCCTGTCGATCGACCTCACCGGCGACCGAGACGGCCTGATCGGCTATCGCGGCAAGCACCACACGGCCGTGGTCGACGTCGACAAGAAGGCCCAGCACGACATCTTCGATTTCTGGGAGCCTCTCTACAGCCGCGGCCGCACCGAACTCATCCTCGACCCCGACGAGTTCTACATCCTCGTCTCGCGCGAGGCCGTGCACGTGCCGCCCGACTATGCCGCCGAGATGACCCCCTACGACCCGCTGGTCGGCGAATTCCGCGTTCACTACGCCGGCTTCTTCGACCCCGGCTTCGGCCATGCGCCGGCCGGCGGTCGCGGCAGCCGGGCGGTGCTCGAGGTCCGCAGCCACGAGGTGCCGTTCATCCTCGAGGACGGCCAGGTCGTCGGCCGCCTCGTCTACGAGCACATGCTCGAACTCCCCGCCAGCCTCTACGGCACCAGCGCCGGCTCGAACTACCAGGCGCAAGGCCTGAAACTCTCCAAGCATTTCCGGCTTTAGAAGGCAGCGCGGACTGAGCGTTGCGTCTTGACAGCCCGCCCGAACTGTTGGAAGGCTTGCCGCTGCGCGGGTGTAGCTCAATGGTAGAGCAGCAGCTTCCCAAGCTGAATACGAGGGTTCGATTCCCTTCACCCGCTCCAGTTTCAGCAACGACTTAAAGAAAAGTGGTGTTGCTCGTGGTTCTCGTTGCGAGCTTCAGCGACTTTACTACCACGGTCAATCCGTCGCCTCCGCATGGCGTGTTGCCATCCCATCGTTCTCAGGTCCATGCCGGCGACTCAATTCGCTTGCCAATAATCGTAGTAGATGATTTTTTGTTGAGACTGCGCAATCTGAAGATGCTTGTTGCAATAGAGAGGGAAGCTCATGCCGGAGGACGGTTCAACTACTTCTTCCCAAGACCTTGATTTTTTGCGTCCGTTTCTCGGAGACAAGGTGGTCGATACGATGCGCGCCATCAACGAGATCTCAGGTCATGAGATGAACACAGATCAGCGAGCGCCATTCGTCGGATTTCTAATGTGGCTCAATACGAGACCTTATTTCATCGAGCAATGGCGCTCATCGGAAACCGACGAAATCGAAAAATACGGAAGATTTGCCAATGGCGTGGAATATTGTGGGCGCGCCATGGCAGAGTGCTATTACAGGCTCGAATTGATCAGCGATATGGACGCTCGCTTACGCGAAGCGCTTTCGCAAAGCGGCATTTCAAGTCAAATGACTCCCGGGTCGACAATGTCCCTGGGTAATACAGCAAAGATCGATTTCGAATACAGGTCATTCGTGATGGCGTACCGTAGGGCCCTAGAATATCTGTCCTACGGCTTGTCGACATATTTCAAAGAATGTCAGCATTCGTTCAATAAATTCGCGAAGAATATCCTGAAGTCTCGTCCCAAGGCTGTCTCCGCAGCGCTCGATCCTATTTTGCAAAAGTACCTACCTGACTTCTCTTTCGTGATAGGGGATGAGAGAGGCTGGTCTACACGCGACATCATCGCTCACAAAGCTGCTCTGGACGCTGGCACCATCAACATCACCAGCAATGGTTTCGTGATATTCGGCGGCGGCGAGAACCTAGGGATGAACAAGGAACGCGGTGACGATTTTCACAATCCGCCGAATTTGCCCAATATACTCGCGACCAGAATGGCGTTACTGCAAGGTTGCGTCAATGAATTGTTAACAGCTTCCCAGGCTGCAGTCTGCGAACATGAAAAATCCCAGGGATGGCGTTAGGGAGCCGGAGTTCACAACCCTTTCATATGGTACACGATGCTCGCCGCCAAACCTCGAGAAATATTAAGGTCGCGCTCGGTCAAAGGCTTCGTTTCTTGTGAACGGGTAGCGGCTTTCAGGGCGTGCGATTTCGTGTGAAATTGGCCCCTTGCCGGTGTTCGAATGCAATTTCAACGTTTCGACGCTGTTATAAAAAAAAAGGGTGAGATTAAATTCTCTCGCCAAACTAAAATGGTGCTCGTGAATTACCGCGTCAAAGATTTGGATGGCCGCACCAGCAGACCAGCTAACGATCAGCTCCCTGGCCGTTTCAAAAGAAATAGAAATAAGGCTCGTCAATTTGAGCCTTTAAGCGGGAAAATTTATGGATCCGTTGCAAATTTCTTCACCCGCTCCAGTTTCAGCAGCGAGCTACAAGTAGCCCCTTCACGCCATTTCAGCACCAGTTTCCGGCTGTCGATTTACGACGATCGCCACCGAATTTTCATCCGGTGGCGATCAGGACCTGAAACATGACGGACAGGCTGACCTATTCAGCCGGCACGATCTTGCCGTCGTTCCACTTGTAGAGTTCGAAACTCTGCGATGTCAGGTCTCCGGTCTCGCCATAGGTCACGCTACCGATTGCGGTGACGATAGGCTCTCCGGTCTTCAGCGCCTTGGCAACTGCCTCAGCGTCATCGGCGCTGCCTGCCTTCTCTATGCCTGCCTTCAGCACCTGGACTGCAGCGTAGGCATTGAGCGTAAACGCCTCGGCCGGAATGTTCCTGGCTTTCAGCGCATCGGCAGCAGCTTTGGAATCGGGGCTCTTGGTGGCATCGGATGCGTTGGTGAACAGCGTTCCCTGCGCTACGTTGGTCCCGATGTTCCAGAATTCGGAGTTCGACAGGCCGTCGCCCCCAATGAGCGTCGCCTTGACCGACAGATCGGCGAGTTGTCGCACCAACAGGCCACCCTCAGGATGGTAGCCGCCGAAATAGATGACGTCGGCCCGCTCGGATTTGAGGCGGGTGGTGAGAGCGGAGAAATCCTTGTCGCCCGGAGTAAGAGCGTCGTCCATGACTTCCTTGGTGCCCGCTGCATTCAGGGTCGCCTTGAACGCCTCGGCGAGACCCTTGCCGTAGGTTCCCTTGTCATTGATGATCGCGATCCGTTTGCCTGGGAAGTTTTTGAGGACATACTTGGCAGCGACTTCGGCCTGCTGATCGTCGCGGCCGCAGGTCCGAAGCACATTTGTCAGGCCACGCTTCGTCAGATCCGGAACGGTCGCGGTAGGCGTGATCATCAAGACGCCGTTCTCGGCGAAGACGTCGGACGCCGGGATTGCGACGCCTGAGGTGACGGGACCGACGACAAAGCGAATTCCTTGACCCACCAGCTGGTTTGCCGCGGAGACGCCTTGCTTCGGCTCACCCGCGTCGTCGGCAGCCTTCAGGATGACCTTCTGGCCGAGGATGCCGCCGTTCTTGTTGATCTCCTCGACGGCGGTTCCGGCGCCGTTCTTCACCTGATCGCCATAGGCGGCAACCGGGCCGGTGAGCGGTGCCACCAGGCCGATCGTTATGTCAGCGCGCGCTGCCGAAGCGAATGCGACGCACGAGGCCAATGCGACGCCAGTCAAAATTCTAAGTTTCATTCTCTTCCATCTCCCTGGACCGAGGTTTCCATCCGATATTCAGAACTGCGCCTGTATCGGAATTTTTTTCGTGCATATAGCGCCCCACACATGGATAGATAGGGTGCGGTTGCTGGTTCTCCCGGCCATTTTCAACCTCTGGAAATCACGGACGCCTCTTGGACACGGTTCCAGTGGACCCGCTCCAGTAAAACTTGCAGACCGAAGCAATGTGCAGTGCTGCACGAACAGCGCCGGCAAGATCGGGATGCGTCTTCAGCGCAACGTCCCGTCTGGACGTGTTCGTGGAACCCAGCGGCTGGAGGGTTATCTTTGTCTCCTCGGCGAGGGAGCGGCCCGAGGCACAGGAAATTGCCTGGACAAAGGATTTTATTCCTCATTCCATCTTTACGAATGTTAACGCCTCGGATAATCTCCTTCCCGGATAGGGATAGGACGCCCGGATCCAAGGGCGAAGCGATGACGCTGTCACACGATCAGATCTGGAGTGCGATCGACGGGCTTGCCGAAAGGCACGACCTGACGCCGTCGGGCCTTGCCCGGCGTGCTGGCCTCGACCCCACATCCTTCAACAAATCCAAGCGGCTGAGCGCCGATGGCCGGCAGCGCTGGCCGTCGACGGAATCGATCGCCAAGGTGCTGGAGGCGACCGGCGCCAGCGTCGAGCAGTTCATGGGTCTGCTGCGTCCCGGCTCGACGCCGCTCGGCATGCCGGACGGCGCCTTTCCGCCGCAGGCAGGCTCGATCCCTCTGCTGGGTTTCGCGCAAGCCGGCGCCGGCGGCTTCTTTGACGACGGCGGTTTTCCGGCGGGGCAGGGCTGGGATGTCGTCGAGTTGCCGGCGCAGAAGGCGGGGGTCTATGCGCTGGAAGTGCAAGGCGACAGCATGATGCCGCTTTATCGCGACGGCGACGTCCTGATCGTCGAGCCCGGTGCCCAGGTCAGGCGCAATGACCGGGTGGTGGTCAAGACGCGTGAAGGCGAAGTCATGGCCAAGGTGCTGCTGCGTCAGAGCCCGAAGTCGATCGAATTGCTGTCGCTCAATCCGGCCCATCCCAACCGCAGCATCGAGCTTGTCGACGTGGAGTGGATGGCGCGGATTATCTGGGCGAGCCAATAGGAAGTGTTGTGATGCGTTCCCCCACTCTTCTGACCGGCGTCACCGGCGCCGTTGCCGTTCTGGTGCTGGTCTATGTCGGGCTGACGGCCATGAACCTGCAGCCGCACATCACCTTCGGCGATCCGCCCGTGCGGGTCGCAAATGTCGACCAAACGCCCGCAAAGCCGGAGGCACAAGTGGCCGCAGCGACCGCGGCGCCGACGACGCCCAATTTTCCAGCAGCAGCGCCGGCCCCCTCCGGGCCACCGGTATCAGCTCCCCCCGTCTCGTCAGCGCCGGCATCCTCGGAGCCCGCATCGCCAGGCCCAGCGGCGGCTGTGGTCGAGCAGCCATCGCAGGGAAGCAATGCGCCTGTTGCGCCCGCGACCTCGGCCGCTGCGCCCACGGTTACCGCTGGGTCGCCAGCAGAGACCCCTTCAGCCCCGTCTTCCAATCCTTTGCCACCGGCCCCGGCGGCCCCAGAAGCCACGCCGCCCGTTGCGGCAGTTGCATCACCTCCGCCGCCATCGGTCGCTGTGCCTGTCGTACCTCCGCAAGCCGCGGCGTCGAAGCCTGAGCCAACAGGCGTCGGTACCCCAGCTTCGCCACCCCTAGTGGCTTCGCCACCCCCGGTCGCGATCGCACCGCCAACGGCCCCCATCACCGTGACCGGTCGTACGGACAGAGATGAAGTGCCCCAGCCATCGGCTTCGATAACGACACCGTCTGGCCCCGTCGCCTCAGTCACGGCGCCGGCCACTGATGCCGAGAGCCGCAGCCTGTCCGAACGGATGGCGCCGCCTGTGTCCTCGGCCCCTTCGTCCATACCGCTTGCATCGACCGTGCCCACGCCGCTGGCAAGACCGCGGCCGCCGGAGGCCGAAAAGCTGGCCAGTGCCGAGACACGGCCGGTAGGGGACAAGGCCGAGAAGGAGAGGGCTGGAAAGGACGGAGCGGAGGAGGACAAGTCGATCCAACCGTCGCCGCCCGAGACCAAGCCGGGCCCCGTTCAATCTGCCGCGCTGGCGCCGCAGCCGGAAAAGCCGGATGAAGGAGCCACAGGCGAGGCCGAGCCAAACGGTACTCTCAAGCCTGTGGATCTGTCGCGTCCCTTCGCCGAGCGTGCCGGGGTCCTCACCGTGGGCGGCAGAAGCGTGCAACTGGCGGGCATCGTCCCCACCGATCCGCAGCGCACCTGCACCGGAACAGACGGCAAGGAATGGCCCTGCGGAACCCTGGCACGCACGGCTCTGCGCTCGTTTCTGCTTGGCCGCACCATCACCTGCGACGTCTCGGACCCGGCCTGGAAAGGATCGATCACCGCCGAATGCCGCTTTGCCAAGCTGAGCATTGCCGATTGGCTGGCGCGCAATGGCTGGGCCGAGGTGGCAAGCGGTTCGCCCTTGACTGCAGCTGCCGAGGAAGCGCGCAAGGCCGGTCGCGGTGTCTATGGCAACGATCCACGCAAGAGGCACCAGTCGACGCTGGCCCCGGAGCCGCCGAAGGAGGATCCGCTCAACCCGATCTGATGTCGGCTTGGGCTATGTGCCGCCCCGAATGCGATCTTTGCCCTTGTCATCGTCGAAGCGACCACCCACTCTCCGGGAACCCACACTTTGAACAGCAAGAGAGACATCCTGTTATGAAGACACCGCTTTCCGCTCAGGAAGCCATGATCTATGTCATGGTGATGGCATCGGCCGTCGACCGGAAGATGAACGATCGGGAGCTGGGCCGGATCGGCGAGTTGATCCATGCGCTGCCGGTTTTCAAGGGCTTTGACGAGGAGCGGCTGATCACCGTCGCGCGCGATTGCGCCACACTCCTTGCGGGCGCCGAGGGGCTCGATATTGTGCTTGAGACCGTGCGCGACACCCTGCCGAAGCACCTCTACGATACCGCCTATGCCGTTGCCGTCGAGGTTGCTGCGGCTGATCTGTCGGTGACGGCCGAGGAACTCCGGCTCCTCGCGCTGCTGCGTGATCGCTTGGATCTCGACAAGCTCACCTGCGCTGCCATCGAGCGCAGCGCCATCGCCCGCTACCGGCATCCGTGAGTTCTGCGCCTGCTGCCTTGTGCGGCATGGTGCTGCAACGGGCTGCGGCGCAATCAGCGGATAAAAGGCTTAATACAGGCTGTTCGGGAAGTATCGTCGATAGATTTCCTGCAGCCGGCCATTGCGCGAAAGCGACGCCAGCGCGTGGTTGATGGCGGCCGTCAGGTCGCTGTCCTGTTGCCGGAGCATGACGGTCATGCCCTCACCAAGGAAATTTTCTGACATATAAGGTCCGTCAAACAGGGCGCAGCATGTTTCCGCAGCCGGTGACGCGGTCCAGAAGGCCAGCTGCAATCCGTCGCCAAACCCGGCGTCGATCGCTCCGGTCTTGACGGCGGTCAGCAATGCCGCGCTGTCCTTATAGGCCACCGGCGTGATGGCGGGGAAGAATGCCGTCAGCATGGCGGCATGGGCGGTGTCCTTGACGACGCCGACCCGCTTGCCGGCAGGGGCGGCGGCAGTGGTGCCGCCGGGATCGTTCTTCAGGTTGCGAACGAACCGTGCCGGCAGCATCAGATAGGGTCGTGAAAAGGAAAACTCCGTCCTCAATGCCGGCGTGACAGCAATGCCGGCCAGAATGGCATCGCCCTGTGAGGTGCTGAGGGCCTGCTGTAGATCGGCAAAGGGCAGGGTTTGGATCTGGCATTTGTCGGCGATGCCCAACTCGGCGCAGATTTCCCGGGCGAGATCCACATTGAAGCCGCCGAGCTTTCCAGCCTGATCAAGGAAGTTGAAAGGCGGGAAATCGGTCGCCGTCAGGAAGCGAAGCCGCACCAGCGAAGACAGATCCGGCTTTGGCAGGCGTTCACGTGCATCGAACAGGATTGGCAGACTGGATGCCGGCTGTTCCGCTGCAGCAGCGGGAGGCACGTGCAAAGAGGAAAAAATAATCGCGCATGCCGTGTAAAAACCCCGAATACTGAGAGGTGAAATAGGCCAGCGCATCATTATCATCCAGGCGTTTTCAGCGTTGCGGGTTCTATCGGGTAGGGATGTATCAGTTTGATGCGCTGGGGGGAATATCCACTGAAGGGACCGCAGGTGCTGCCGCCAATTCCGGTGGACCTTACAAGCGAAGTTCTCTCTACAAGCGCGGCCGTTCCTTATATCTTTGGGCGCCTACAGTCGGAAGTTGCGGCGTTGGCCAGACTTGGCATAGGCCGCCCCACCCTGGAAAAGGCAGCGGCAGCCGCGGCCCTTAACGGCACGTCGGTCGAGCAAGAGCTGCTGGCCGGGACATTTCTCCAGGAGGCACCCTATTACGGGGCCATTGCCCGCGAGTTGCGGCTACCATTTACCGACACCATCCGGGACGGCGGCATGGTCGATCTGGCCGGGCTCGACAGCCAGTTGCTCCGTCCCACCACGGCGAGGGTCCAGCATCCGCTGCATCTGCCACTGACCCTCATTGCACCCGAGATCGGCCGCCTGCAGGAGGTCCATGATCTGCTTGACCGCCACCCCAGCCTCAGGCGCAGCCTGATGGTAACCACGCCCTCAGCCATTCGCGCCGCCACCTGGCGGGCCGGGGCTGATCGTAGGGTTCGCGAAAGCGTGGGCAAGTTGTTCGAGAGCCAGCCGCAACTCAGCGCCCGTGTCGTGTTTCACGGACGCCAGGGCTTTTATGCCGGCATCGGCCTCTGCTTGCTGGTCGGCTGCCTCGCTTCCGGTTCCACGACCCAAGACCTACTGCATGTGCTGCTGTCGACGGTCTATCTTGCAACCCTGCTGCTGCGGGCCCACGCAGTCGTGCAGCGTCGCCGCCGGCGCCCTCGGGCGCCAGCTACGCCGGGTGGACCCTGTCCTGTCTACACAGTCATGGTGGCTGTCTACCACGAGGCGGAGGTCGCGCGGCAACTGGTGGCGACCTTGAAGCGGCTGGATTGGCCTGCCTCCAGGCTCGACATCAAGTTCGTCTGCGAAGCCGACGATGTCGCGACGATTGCGGCCCTCAGGGCCGAAACCCTTGGTCCGCAGTTCGAAATCGTCGAAGTGCCGCCGATGCACCCGCGCACCAAGCCGAAAGCGCTGAGCTACGCGCTCGCCGGTGCCCGTGGGCAATATGTCGCGGTCTACGACGCAGAGGACCGCCCACATCCCCAGCAGTTGCGCGAGGCATACGCAAAATTCTCCTGCGCGTCCTCCGATATTGCCTGCCTGCAGGCGCCGCTGGTGATCGGCAACGGCGGGGAGAGCTGGATCAGTGCTTTGTTCGCGTTGGAATATTCCGCCTTGTTCCGGGCACTCCTCCCGATGCTGGCGCGGCACCGGATGCCGCTGCCGCTCGGCGGCACATCCAATCATTTCCGCACGGACATCCTGCGTTCATCGGGAGGGTGGGACCCTTTCAATGTCACGGAGGATGCCGATCTTGGCATGCGGCTTTACCGCCTCGGCTATCGCTCCGACGTGATAGAACGGCAGACCATCGAGGACGCGCCGACCACGATCGGTGTTTGGTCGCGGCAGCGGACGCGCTGGTTCAAGGGATGGCTGCTAACCTGGCTGGTGCTGATGCGGGCGCCGCGCAGCCTTTGCAGGGAGATGGGCTTCAAGGCGTTCTGCGTGTTTCAGCTGCTTATCGGCGGAATGCTGCTGTCGTCACTCGCCCATCCGCTTGTCATGTTCTTCCTGCTACATTCGATAGCGACAATGCTGGAGGCGCCGACTGAGAGCGTGTCGCTGTTTGACAGCGCGATGTTCGTCGTCGATTCCATCAACATTCTCGGCAGCTACGCAATCTTTCTGCTGCTTGGCACTGCCGCGATGATCGCGCCCGAGAAGAAACGTATCGGTCGGCGCTGGCTTGCCGTGCCTTTGTACTGGATGATGGTCTCGGTTGCAGCCTGGCGCGCCGTCATAGAGCTACGCACCAATCCCTTCCACTGGCACAAGACACCGCACCGCGCGTCGAATCCGTCTCCTTAAGGTACAGACGGCGCGCGAGCGTCTGCACCTGTCATGACTAAAATCGGCCGAAAGTTGTCGGTGCGCTTTAGTCCCTTCCCGATAATATTACTGGCACGGCAGTGGACATGACGCCTGCTTTTCGGCAAAGCGCTAGGGAACATTAAACTTGCCGCGGAGGCGCCTCAGATGCCCTTGATTTACAAGATCGTGCCGGAAATGGCCTGGGAGGAAGCGAAGGCGGAGGGCATTTTCCACGGCGCGTCGATCGACCTGGCCGATGGCTACATCCACCTCTCGACATCGGCGCAGGTAAAACAGACGGCCGCGCTCTATTTCGCTGGCCAGGCGGACCTGCTGCTGGTCGCCATCGATAGCGATACGCTCGGCGACGGACTGAAATACGAGCCATCGCGAGGCGGTGAGCTCTTTCCCCATCTCTACGGGCTGCTCCCGATGACATCGGTGCTCTGGGCTAAACCGCTACCGATCGACAAGGACGGGACGCACCAATTTCCGGAGATGTCGGCGTGATCGATATCTTCAAGACAGTCGGGCGGCGCGGTCTTTTCATGTTCGATCCGGAAACAGCGCATGGAATGTCGATTGCGGCATTGCGCTCCGGTGTGGTTCCGGCATGTCGCCTGCCGGCCGATCCGCGCCTGCGCCAGACGGTGGCCGGCCTCGATTTCGCCAATCCGCTCGGCATGGCGGCCGGTTACGACAAGAACGCCGAGGTGCCCGAGGCTTTGCTTAGGCTTGGTTTCGGCTTTACCGAAATCGGCACCGTGACGCCCAAGCCGCAGCCCGGCAATCCGCGTCCGCGAATTTTCCGCTTGGTCGAGGACGAAGCCGTCATCAACCGGCTCGGCTTCAACAACGAAGGCCATGATGCCGCTTATGCAAGGCTGGCAGCGATCCGCACCCGCGGGATGATCGGCGTCAATTTCGGCGCCAACAAGGACAGCGCCGACCGTACTGCCGACTACGTCGCCGGCATCCGCCGCTTCTATTCGGTAGCCGGCTATTTCACGGCCAACATCTCGTCGCCAAACACTCCCGGCCTGCGCGACCTGCAGGCGCGCGAGAGCCTGGCCGCACTGCTTACAGCCGTCCTTGGCGCCCGCGACAGCGAAGCGGCGAAAGCCAACAGGCGGGTCCCGGTCTTCCTGAAGATCGCTCCCGATCTGACCGAGGAGGGCATGGACGACATCGCCGACGAAGCGCTGGTGCACGGTCTCGACGGGCTGATCGTCTCCAACACGACGTTGGCGCGCGACGGGTTGAAGGACCCGCGCCAGGCCGGCGAGGCTGGCGGGCTCTCGGGCAAGCCGCTGTTCGATCCGTCCACGGCGGTGCTTGCCCGGATGCGCAAGCGGGTCGGCCCGTCGATGGCGATCATCGGTGTCGGCGGCGTCTCTTCGGCCGAGACAGCCCTGGAGAAAATCCGCGCCGGCGCCGATCTGGTGCAGCTCTATTCCAGCATGGTCTATGGCGGTCCGGGTCTTCCCGGCAGCATCGTCGCCGGCCTGTCGAAGCTGCTGGACCGCGAACAGGTCAAATCGATCGGCGAACTGCGCGACAGCCGCGTTTCTTACTGGGCAAGCCGGAAGGTCTGATCGGCCTTCGGCCTGACGCGCGTCAGCAGGAAGACGCCCCGAAACAGTAGGAAGCCGTTTATCGAGAGCCACAGGCCGGTGTTGCCGAACAGCGGGACCAGGACGGCGAGCGCCGCGAGGTAGCAGACGAAAGAGAGCAGCATACGGTTGCGCATCTCGTCGGACCACGTGGCGCCGATGAAAACACCATCCATCAGATAGGCCAGCGCACCCGTGAGCCCGGTCACGGCCGCATAGGGCAGATATTGCAGCGCCACGGTCCGCACCTCGGCAGACGTGGTCAAAACGCCAACGATCGCCGCTCCGAAGACCAGGAAGACAAGGGCGGCAATGGCGGCAAGGCCGAAGGACCACAGCATTGTGAGCTTTAGCCCGCGATCGAAGGCCGTCCGGCTGCCGGCGCCGATCGCCCGTCCGGTGATCTGCTCGGCGGCGTTGGCGAGACCGTCGAGGTAGAAGGCCGAGATCAGCACGAAATTCATCAGTACCGCATTCGCCGCCAGCGTGATCGCGCCGAAATAGCTGCCGATGCGCGTCATCAGCGTGAAGGCAGCCAAAAGTACGAAGGTGCGGATGAGGATGTCGCGGTTGAGCGCGAAAAGCTGCAAGAGTTTCGACCGCGACAGGATATCGGCGCGGGCAGGGCGGTTGCGACCGGCAAAGCCGCGCAGCACGATCAAAAGGCCGGCAAAAGTGCCGACCGTCTCGCCAATCATCGTGCCCCAGGCGACGCCCGCCACACCCCATCCGAGCCAGAGGCCCAGGGCTAGGGCCAGCACGATGTTGATGCCGTTGATCAGCGTCTGCAGGAAAAGCCCGATGCCGCCCTGGCCGCGTCCGAGCACGAAGCCGAGAATAGCGTAGTTGGCCAGCGCCGCCGGCCCCGCCAGCATGCGGATCGAGAAATAGCTGCGCGTGGCAACCGCGACGCCCCCATCCGGCCCCATCAGCGCCAGGCCTGCGGAGAGCAGCAGCGGTGAAAGCAACAGCAGCACGCAGCCGCAGGCCAGCGCCGAAAGCAGCGCTCTCCAGAAGATCGCCTGCTGCTCCTTGGCATCGCCGCGACCGAAGGCCTGCGCCGTCAGGCCGGTTGTCGAGGCGCGCAGGAAATTGAAACTGGAGAAAATCAGGTCGAACAGAACGGCGCCGATCGCCAGACCTGCCAAGGCATCGGGCTGGCCAAGCTGGCCGACGACGGCTGTATCGGTCAAGCCCAGCAGCGGCGTCGTCATGAAGGCAAGGGTCATCGGCAGCGCAATCGACAGCACCAGCCGGTGCGTGACCGCAAAGGCAGGGCCGGGAGTGCCGTTCGCGGTGCGATCCATCGTCGTGCCTTCAGGACTGGGTGGTTAGATGCGCGAGAGAACCATGGACCAATAGGGCATCTGGCCGGGGCCGAAGCCCGGCGAGACCGCGACACCGAGGCCGGTATAGGGGCCGAGCATGTTTTCGAGGTGATGCGGCGAGTTGATCCAGGCATGCACCACCGCGTCGACGCTACGCTGGCCCTCGGCGATGTTTTCCGCTGCCGGGAGTTTGACGCCGCTGGCCTTGACGCGCCGGCCGAAATCGTCGCCGAAGCCGATCAGATGGGCCATCTTCTTGAGGTTCGCCATGCGCTTGGCCTGGTAGAGCGCCGCGTCGGTGGCCGCCGGGTCGATGGAAAGCGGCGGCAAGCCGTGCTTGGCGCGCAGGGCATTGACCAGCGGCAGCGCCGCCGCCGTCTGGTCGGCGCCGGGCAGGTTCAAGGCGACAGGCAGCGGCTTGCTGGCGCAGCTGGCGACGCCGGCGGCCAGCGCAACGAAGCCGAGGCGCAGGGCGTTGCGCCGGGTGAGGAGAGAATTGTTCTGGGTCATGATCAGCGGCGATAGTTGAAGATGCGGAAGAGGACGAAGAGCGGAATGACGATGGTGGCACCGAGGATCAGGTAGTCGCCGATGCTGCCGAGGGCTGCAAAGCCCGTATGCCAGAGATCGAGGATGAAATGGCGGACATTTTCGATCAGATCCATCGGCCGCCAGCCGAAGATCTTCATCACGAAGCCGACGATCAGCGACACGACGATGAGCTTGACGATGGTCCGCCCCAGCGAGTCTCCGAGAAACCTGTTCACCTGATCCGACATTGATCTCTCCTGTTCGCCCTGAAATAAGCCGGGCAATCGCGACCCGCAAGCGGTTTCGGACCGCTGCTGCGATCCCTGCCTGAAATAGGACTTGAGTTTTTTTGTGGCCGCGCCCACAGCCTGTGGCGAACAGGGGTTGCCCATCATGCTGCCGAGCCAGCTTTCTTCCGGAGATGTCACGGCCGACCGGCGCGCCGACTACGCAAAAATGCTCGACGAGAACGGCGAGCCGGCCAGCGCCGCCGAGCTCATGGAACAGGCGCTGGAGCGGGCGCCTGCCTGGGCGGCCGGCTGGTTCAACCTCGGCGTCTACCGTGAAAAGGCCGGCAATGTCGCAGGCGCTGCGGCCGCCTTCGAACGCGTCCTGCCGCTCGACCGCGACGATCTCTTCGGGGCGCCGCTGATGCTCGCCTCGCTCGGCTCCGCCGCCGTCCCGGACCATCCCTCCAGTCTTTATGTCGAGCGCCTGTTCGACGACTATGCCGAGCGCTTCGAGCATGCGCTGCTCAAGAAGCTCGCCTACAGTGTGCCGCGCAAGCTGGCGGCGCTGATCACTGAAACGCCTGGCCTGCCGCAGCATTTTCGGCTTGCTGTCGATCTCGGCTGCGGCACCGGCCTGCTCGGCCCGGAAATCCGCAGCCGCACCGACCGGCTGGAGGGCTTCGACCTGTCGGCCAACATGCTGGCCAAGGCGGCGGAAAAGCAGGCCTATGACCTGCTCGCCGTGGCCGATCTCTCCAGGCCTGCCGAACGCTCCGGCCTGTTCGGTCCCGGCATGGACGAGCACCGCGCCGACCTCGTCACCGCCTCCGACGTGCTGATCTATCTGGGCGCGCTGGAAAATCTCTTCGCCTTGCTGCAGCCGCTCTCGGCGCCCGGTGCCGTCTTTGCCTTTTCCGTCGAGGATGCGGGCGAGGGGACGGGCTTCCGGCTGGGCCGCTCGCTGCGCTATGCCCATACGCCGGCCTATGTGTGCGACGTCTGCGCCCGTTTCGGCTTTGCGATTCGGGCCGAGGTGCGCACCGTCATCCGCCTCGATGCTGGCCTGCCGGTCAATGGCCTGCTGTTTATTGCGCAAACGGCCGCCTGATATCCGCTTTGTTGCAAAGACGAGATAGGTCAGCACCGCTTACGTTTTAGCGCTTGATTGTCGAAGCGGCTTTCCGCAGAATTTTGAAAAAAAGGGGATGCCTATGTCGAAGATCAGAAGTGCCTTAGGCGTCTGGAACACCAGTGCCACCCGTCATTCGCTGGTCGAGGACATCCAGGGCGTGCTGACCGGCAGCATTGTCTCGTCACTGGGTTTGTTCATCCTGTCCTCCGCCGGGCTCCTGACCGGCAGCACCGCCGGCATCGCCTTCCTGCTCCATTACGCCATCGGCGTGAATTTCGGCCTGGCCTTCTTCGTCGTCAACCTGCCGTTCTTCTACCTGTCGCTGAAACAGCTCGGCCGCGCCTTCACCATCAAGACGTTCGTCGCCATCGCGCTGACCTCGCTGCTGACTAACCTGCAGCCTCGGATGTTCGAGATCGCCCATATCCATCCGCTATGGGCAGCCATCCTCGGCGGCGTTCTTCTCGGCTTCGGGCTGCTGGCGCTCTATCGCCACCGCGCCAGCCTCGGCGGTGTCGGCATTCTCGGCATCTATCTGCAGGAGCGCTTCGGCATCCGTGCCGGACTGGTGCAACTGGGCGTCGACATGGGCGTGCTTGCCGTCGCTTTCGCCGTCACCACCCCCTATATCGTGCTGTGTTCGGTGGCCGGCGCCGTGGTGCTTAATCTCTTCGTCGCCATCAACCACCGCTCCGACCGTTACATCGCCCTTTAAATCGGCATCAGACTAAAATCCGTTCACCTGCGTCAAACCGTCGCTCTTGTCGTCCGATTAACCATTGTGGCAGCCGTCACAAAGGGTTGACAAGCCGGCCGGCATATCGGACGTTTTCAATCAGGTTTACGAGAAGGTAGAACGCACAGGCTTTGTCATCCGCCTGTCGCAGAATTTACCCTACACGGGGCAACGTCCCGGTGTCTGCCGAAGCTGTTCCCGCAGTCTTTGGGCAACCGAGCGAAAGCAGGCCGCACCCTTGGGTGACGGCGTGTTTCACGACAGCGGCAATGAGGGAAACGATGCCTAAAACCGAAGAACGTCTGCTCGACGCCATCAAGAGCGCCACGGGATTTCACGGACAGGTCTATCCGATGCGTCTCGCCGACCGCCAGATGGCCCGCAAGCTGGTGTCCGACGGCCGTATCGTCGAGACTGCAGGCTCCTGGGGCACGACCATGTGCATCGGCTATCGCCTCAAGTAGGCGAGGCGAGAGCCTTTCGCGTCGATCCTTCTTCCTGACCAACATGACGCGTGCCTTGTCCGTCTCACGCAGCGTCGGATCGTATTCTGGACGTTCGGGCCTCAGTTGTGAGTGCTGAGACGCCCTGTTCCGGCAATTTGCTCGTGTTGGAAGGCAATTAAGCTGACATAGACAACAAAACCGTCTGGCGTCCTGGACGACGGGAGGTTATCGCTTGGCTAAAGACTGCTCCATGCAGTCGCGAGGCCAATTGGAAAAGACTTTAGGCATGAGCAGTTTCATCCCGTCACCCCTGATCCAGGAAAACATCAATTCAGCCGTGGACTGGATGACCGCCGATGACGACTTCCTGGCGGAAGTGCATCTGAGCTCGCCGACCGGCCGTCAAGTGCTGCGTTTCGGCGATACCGAGATGCATGGCGGGGTGTCGAGACTGAAGGCCATGATCAAGGCGATTTCAACCGGCAAGGATCACATCAAGGCCATCCCGCTCAAGCAACGCTTCCTGTTCAAGCTCGATCACGCCGGTCGCAGCAATCACGCGCTCGCCAAGGACCTGCAGCAGACACTGGCCTGGGCGGAAGAAAACGGTCTTTTGACCAGCGGCATGATCTTCAACCAGCTGCTCAGCAAGAATATCGCCGAAGGCTTCGTCTGGTTTGGCTTTCCAGACCCGCAAAAGGCCGTGCTGTTCAAGCAGTCCGGCTATGAGCCGAGCTCGATCTAGACGGGACCGCGTCATTTGGCGGGCTCTCTTGGGTCTGCCGAAACCCCAGGGCGGACGGCGCCACGCTAAGCCCCGATGAATAAGCTGCTGAACTATCTGGTCGCTGACAGATAGCGCGGAAGAGAGCAGTCGTCCCGCAGAGCTCCCCTTTTAGGTTTGCATCCCGTGCGGGTCGCTCTAGATCTACTCCCCAAGGCGCTTTCCGCGCATCGTTCCTACACCCCGGGAGGAGAAAATCGTGTCAGACCCATCCGGCGCTGAAGCAGTGCCCCATTATACGCCTGAGGAAACGCGCCACCGCATCACCGCGATCATGGCGGCATCGTCGGGCAATCTCGTCGAGTGGTTCGATTTCTACGTCTACGCCTTCACGGCGCTGTATTTCAAAAGTTCGTTCTTCCCCAACGAAGATCCGACCGTCCAGCTGCTGCAGACGGCTGGTGTCTTTGCGGCTGGCTTCCTCATGCGGCCCATCGGCGGCTGGCTGTTCGGCCGCGTCGCCGACCGCCTGGGACGCAAGACGTCGATGCTGATCTCGGTGTCGATGATGTGCGGCGGGTCGCTGATGATTGCGATCTTGCCCACCTATGCGCAGGTCGGCGTCCTCGCACCCTTCCTGCTGCTGGTCGCGCGGCTGATCCAGGGTCTGTCGGTCGGCGGCGAATACGGCACCACAGCCACCTATATGTCGGAGGTCGCGCTGCGCGGACGTCGCGGCTTTTTCTCGTCCTTCCAGTATGTGACACTGATTGGCGGGCAGCTGCTGGCGGTTCTGGTGATCGTCGTCATCGAGGCTCTGATGACCACCGAGCAGATCACCGCCTGGGGTTGGCGCATTCCATTCGCGATCGGCGCTGTCGCCGCCGTCGTGTCGATCTTCCTGCGTCGCACCCTGACCGAGACGCAGAAGGCCGAAACCCGCAACAGCAAGGAAGCAGGCTCGCTCTCGGCCCTGTTCCGCAATCACACCCCGGCCTTCCTGACGGTGCTCGGCTATACCGCCGGCGGGTCGCTGATCTTCTACACTTTCACCACCTACATGCAGAAGTATCTGGTCAACACCGCCCATATGCCAGTGAAAACAGCCAGTTACGTGATGACCGTGGCGCTGTTCCTCTACATGTGCATGCAGCCGGTGTTCGGCGCCCTGTCCGACCGGATCGGCCGCCGCAACAACATGCTGCTGTTCGGTGCGCTAGGAACGCTCTGCACATTGCCGATCCTGCTGACCCTGCACACGGTCACCAGTCCGGTGCTGGCCGGTGTCCTGATCGTGTTCGCGCTGGCCATCGTCAGCTTCTACACGTCGATCAGCGGCATCGTGAAAGCGGAGATGTTTCCCCCGGAAGTCCGCGCGCTCGGCGTCGGCCTTGCCTATGCGGTCGGCAACGCCATCTTCGGCGGCTCCGCCGAATTCGTGGCGCTCTACATGAAGTCGGCCGGCAACGAGCAACTGTTCTACTGGTACGTCACCATCATGATGCTCATCGCCTTCCTCGTCGCGCTGCGCCTGCCGCGCCAGGCACCTTACCTGCACCACGATCACTGAGATCGGGGCGCAGGCGCACCAGGGGGCCGCGGCTGGCGTAGCGAGCCGCAGCCCTCTGTCTCCGCTCAGGCAGCAGCGGCGATGCTGTCGACCGGATGTTGGGAGCGGAGCTAAAGCCGACAGCCAGCCGGTTCCAGACATTGATCGCGCCGATCGCCACGGTGATCTTGACCATCTCCTCCTCGGAAAAGTGCTGCAGAAGCCCTTCGTAGGCCGCGTCCGGTATGCCGGTCTGGGCAATGTTCGTCACAGCGTCCGTCCAGCCCAGCAGAGCCCTTTCGCGGGCGTCGTAAACAGGCGACTCATGCCAGACGCTGAGCATGTTGATCCATTGTTCGCCCAGTCCGTCGTGGCGCGCTTCCTTGACGTGCATATCGACGCAGAAGGCGCAGCCGTTGATGATCGAGGCGCGCAGCTTGATCAGGTGTATGAGGCGTTTTTCCAGGCCCGAATGCTGCACATGGATTTCCAGCGCTGAAACGGCCTTGTAGGAGGAGGGAGCAGCTTCGAAAAAATTGAGGCGCGGTTGCATGATGTTCATCCTTTGCTTTGAGCTTCACGGCTTGTTTTGCGTTCATGGATTGCCACAAAGGCGCAGCCTCTGGCGGCTATGCTGCCGTCGTCGAGGGCAGTGAGTTCGTCGATGAGATCGGCGATCGTCGTCTTGGCAAGCTCCGCCCTGTAAACCCGCTCGGCCCGCAGCATGGCCGAAGAGATGTTGCAGGGCTTGTCAAAGAAGCGCCCCGGCACCGGATTGGGCCCGCGCTGGCGGATCTCGCTGCAGCGGAAGGCGGGTGCCGGTCCTTCGACGGCCAGAACCACGTCGAGCATCGTGATCCCCGAAGCTGGCTTCGCCAGCCGGTAACCACCCTTCGGCCCCGGAAAGGTCTCCAGGATGCCTGCTCCCGAAAGCGCCTGCAGATGCTTGAGCAGGTAGCTCGTCGACACCCCATGAAATTCCGCCAGCGCTGCGGCCGATAGCACGCCGCCATCCGTCAGTCCGGCCAGCATCGCGACGCTGTGTAGAGCCTGCTCGACCCCGTCTCCCAGTTTCATCAGACGCCCTTTCATATCGTAGATAAATAATATCGATGATATGAAAGGGTGTCAACCGGCCCTTTCGTTTGTCTGTCGTGACAGCCGCGTGCCGCTAGGATTTTCCGCCATCTAGCCTACATATGTCGCGTGGATCGCATCGAGACTGACACGCTTCCGGCCCTGCCCATTCCCTTCACCCGCTGGTTTGCGGAAAAGGGCTGGCAGCCGCGCGCCCATCAGCTGGAATTGCTGGCCCGGGCGGAGGCCGGCGAGAGCACGCTGCTGATCGCGCCGACCGGCGCCGGAAAGACACTGGCCGGTTTCCTGCCATCCCTGACGGACCTCGCGCGGCGCGGCAAGATCCCGCCCGGCTCGGCTTTCACCGGTATCCACACGCTCTATATTTCGCCGCTGAAGGCACTGGCCGTCGATATCGAACGCAACCTGATGAAGCCGGTCGACGAGATGGGGCTCGCCGTCACCATCGAGAACCGCACCGGCGATACGCCGAGCGGCAAGCGCCAGCGCCAGAAGCTCTCGCCGCCCGATATCCTGCTGACGACGCCCGAGCAGGTGGCGCTGCTCTTGGCCAACACCCAGGCGACCCGGTTCTTCAAGGACCTGAAATACATCGTCCTCGACGAGCTGCATTCGCTTGTTTCCTCCAAGCGTGGCCACATGCTGGCGCTCGGCATCGCGCGGCTGCGGCGGCTGGCACCTAGCCTGCAGACCATCGGCCTGTCGGCCACCGTCGCCGATCCCATGGATCTGCAGAAATGGCTGGTCGGCCAACGCGAGGGGGAGGACCGGCATGCCGGCCTCGTCACGGTCGCCGGCGGCGCCAAGCCCAATATTTCTATCCTGTCCACCGATGAGCGCATTCCCTGGGCCGGCCATTCGGCGAAATACGCCATCCCCGATGTCTACAAGCATCTGCTCGACCACCAGACGACGCTGCTGTTCGTCAACACCCGCAGCCAGGCCGAGATGTTGTTCCAGGAGCTCTGGACCGTCAACGACGAAAACCTGCCGATCGCCTTGCATCACGGTTCGCTCGACGTCGGCCAGCGCCGCAAGGTCGAGGCTGCGATGGCGGCCAACAAGCTGCGCGCCGTTGTCGCCACCTCGACGCTCGATCTCGGCATCGACTGGGGCGATGTCGATCTCGTCGTCCATGTCGGCGCGCCGAAGGGTGCCAGCCGGCTGGCGCAGCGGATCGGCCGCGCCAACCACCGCATGGACGAACCGTCGAAGGCGATCCTGGTGCCGGCCAACCGCTTCGAGGTGATGGAGTGCCAGGCAGCGCTGGATGCCAACTATCTCGGCGCGCAGGATACACCACCGGTCGGCCACGGCACCCTCGACGTGCTGGCCCAGCATGTGCTCGGCATGGCCTGCGCCGAACCGTTCGATCCGCTGGAACTCTATGACGAGATCACCAGTGCTTCACCCTATGCCGATCTCTCCTGGGAACGTTTCGAGCAGATCGTCGACTTCGTCGCCACAGGCGGCTATGCGTTGCGCGCCTATGAACGCTACGCGCGTATCCGCAAGCAGGAGGACGGGCGCTGGCGCGTTTCGAACCCGGCAGTGGCGCAACAATACCGGCTCAACTCCGGAACGATCGTCGAATCGCCGATGCTGAACCTGAAGATGGTCAAGCGCGGCGCTGGCGGTCGCATCGGTCGCGGCGGCGCGACGCTCGGAAAGATGGAGGAGTATTTCTTCGAGCAGCTTTCGCCCGGCGATACCTTCATCTTCTCCGGCAAGGTGTTGCGCTTCGAGGGTATTCGCGAGAATGAGGCGCTGGCGAGCCAAGCCTATTCCAACGATCCGAAGATCCCGTCCTACAATGGCGGCAAGTTTCCGCTGTCGACCTATCTCGCCGACCAGGTCCGCTCGATGCTGGCCGACCCCGACCGCTGGCACGAGCTGCCCGACCAGGTGCGCGACTGGCTGGCGCTGCAGCGCGAGAAGTCGATGGTGCCGAAGCGCGACGAGTTGCTGATCGAGACCTTCCCGCGCGGCAGCCGCGCCTACATGGTGGCCTATCCCTTCGAGGGCCGGCTGGCGCACCAGACGCTCGGCATGCTGCTCACCCGCCGCATGGAGCGGGCCGGCGCCAAGCCGCTCGGCTTCGTCGCAACCGATTATTCGCTCGGCATCTGGGGGCTGGAGGACATGGGCGCGATGATCGCCTCGGGACGGCTCAGCTTGTCCTCCCTGTTCGACGAGGACATGCTGGGCGACGATCTCGAGGAGTGGCTGAACGAGTCCTTCCTGTTGAAACGCACGTTCCGCAATTGCGCCGTCATTGCCGGGTTGATCGAGCGCCGCCATCCTGGCAAGGAAAAATCCGGCCGCCAGGTGACGGTGTCGGCCGATCTGATCTATGATGTGTTGCGCAGCCACGAGCCTGATCACATTCTTTTGCAGGCAACCCGGCAGGATGCGGCAACGGGGCTTTTGGATATTGCCCGGCTTGGCGATATGCTGCGGCGAATCAAGGGCCACATTACCCACAGGGCGCTCGACCATATTTCGCCGCTGGCCGTGCCGGTCATGCTGGAGATCGGTCGGGAATCCGTACCGGGCGAGGCGCATGACGCACTGCTGGCCGAAGCCGCCGACGATCTGATCGCCGAGGCAATGAGCTGATAGTGGTGTTCAGTCCGGGTGAAGGGGAGGGTTCCATTCCTCATCCCGTGCCTGTCATAAGAATGAAGAAAACGGGAAGAGCATAATTGATAACCCGCCTGGCGCTCGCGCGTGACATGACCAGCCTTGCAGCGATTGCCGGCGCCGAGACCACTGTCCATGGTGTCGCTGCAGTCTGCGATCCGCTCGGCGCGCTGTATCTGCCGGATGCCGCCATCCTGGTCGTGTCCGACCTGCACCTGGAGAAGGGGGCCGCCTTTGCGCGTCGCGGCATGATGCTGCCTCCCTATGACACGCTGGCGACGCTAACGGTGCTATCCGCCGTCATCGCGCGCTACGATCCGAAACTGGTCATCTCGCTGGGCGACAATTTCCACGACCGCAAGGGCTCGATGCTTCTGCCTGATGCCTTCCGGCAGCTGATCGTCGGCCTGGCGCGGGGCCGCGAATGGATCTGGATCAACGGCAACCATGACCCCGACGGCGCGGTCGATCTTCCAGGCCAGTCGCTCGACGAACTCGTTCATAGCGGACTGACATTTCGCCACGAACCGAAAGCGGGACGCCAGGTCGGCGAGATCGCGGGCCATCTGCATCCCTCGGCCACCGTGCGCCGCCGCGAGAAATCCATCCGCAGGCCTTGTTTTGCCACGGACGGCGGTCGGTTGCTGATGCCGGCCTTCGGCCTTATGAGCGGCGGCCTCGACCTGCGCCACAAAGCGATGGCTGGCCTCTTCGATCATCCGAGCCTGATCGCCCACCTTCTCGGCCGCGACCGGATCTACTCCGTCCGCTTCGGCAGCCTGCTAGCCTAAAAGGCCACCCGCCGTTGCTGTGCCGCAGGAGCGGCACGCTTTTGATCGGTAGATCTTCGTTGGATCAATTTTCGAACTCGACGACCACGCCCGGCTTCACCATCCCGGCCAGTTCCTCTGCATCCCAGTTCGTCAAGCGGACGCAGCCATGCGATCCGCCCTTGCCGATCATATCGGGTTCCGGAGTTCCATGGATGCCGTAGGTCGGCTCGGTCAGATCGATCCAGACGGTGCCGACAGGGCCATTTGGGCCCTTCGGGATCGTCAGGACCTTGTCGTTCTTGCCCTGCTTGAAATTCTTGTCGGGATCATAGCGATAGACGGGCATACGAGCCACGCCCTTGACCTTGTGCATCCCTTTCGGAGAGGGGTTCTCGTCGCTGCCGACGCTGGCGGGATAGACGGCGATCGCCTTGCCGTCTTCGTTGTAGGCAAAGACCTGACCGATCTTCTTGTTGGCTTCGATGCGTTTCACCTGGCCCTGCATGGCAGGTCCCGGCACTACCGCCTGGATGGTCTTGCCCACCGCAAAATCGTTGCCTTCGTTGAGTTTTTCCAGCAGCGCCTGGCTCATGTGAAAGCGCTCCGCCAGCTTTTCGGCAACGCTGGTATAGCCCATGCTTTCCATCTTCGCCTTCTCGGCGTAGTCGTCCGGGATATGGTCGACCAGCCCGGCTGCGTCCTCGGCCGTGATGACATAGCTCTCGACAACAGGCGTTTTGCTGTCGAGGCGGCTCGTCACATCGGGGCCGACCTTTCCGTCCGCCGAAAGGCGGTTCATCGCCTCGAAGCCGGCGATCGCCTTGCTGACATTCTCCCCGTAGAAGCCGTCAATCACACCTGGCGAGGCACCGGCGCGGTCCAGCAGCACCTGCAGACGAACAATGGCGGGATCCGGATCGTCGGTAGCCGTGGCGGGACGCGTCGCGGCGATGGACGCCAGCGACGAGGCGTTGATGGCCTCGGCCTGCAGTGCCTGCGCAGAGGCCGAGAAAGGGACGAGGAGGGCGAGGGTAGTGATCAGCGCTGATGTCTTCATGGCTGCTCAATGGTCTCGGCCTCATCTTGTTCCGTCGCGCATAAAAGAGAACAGAGGGTTGCTCTCCGAAAGCACGGCAGGGTGTTGGTCAGCCATAATGGCTAGCCCGATCAGCGCCGGAAAAATCTGTTCGGCTAGCTCTTGCGGAAGACGAAACTCGCGGTCCAGCCGGTGAGGACGGCAAGCAACACCGCAAAACAGCCATAGGCGATCGGCTGCTCGTGGGCGGCATCGGTGATGGTCTGCTCGATGCCGGTCTTGATGACCCGTAGCGGCAGTGACTTCTCCGTCACGAACTTGCCGCTCTTGAACAGGTAGGCCCTCACCGTATGGACGCCGTTCGGCACGTTCGCAGGCAACCTCAGCGTCGCCTTGAACAGGCTGGACGAGACGAAGCGCACACCGCTCGGATCGCGCTCATAAAGCCCGCCGGTTTCCTGCAGCCGCCGGAAGGCGTCGCGGAATTCCCGCATGTTCGCAACGTCGCCGATGAAGCCGATCGGATTGAGCGGGATATGGTCGAGGCCGATGCCGCGGTCGTTCAGTTCGAGCGGCGTGGTGACGCTGTCTATGGCGCGTGTGCTCGAAAGCGAATAGGCCTCGGGCACGTGCTCGAAGGTCATCGACTGGGTGTTGACCCAGATCCCGAACACCCGCTCCTTCTTGCGAACCGTGGCGTTCTCGCGTGGCCCTTCCAGGAGAACCACGACATCGTACTGGCCGATTGCCAGCAGAAGCTGGTCTGTATTGCCGAGCGCGCCGAAGATGGTCAGATCGGCGCCGGCGAAATCGGAAGTGATGGCGATCTCGCCGGTCGAGGTTCCGATCTCCATGGTTTCAGGGAGCACTGCCGTCGCCTGATCAAGCATCACCTGCGCGCTGGCAACAAGCGGGGCAAGCAGCAGTGCCGCGCTGAGGAGGAGGGTGCGCACGATCATTTGTTGATGCCCTCCATGACGATCGAATAGATGTCGGTGGGGGTAACTATCAGCGCGATCGCGAGGCGCACCCCGACTGCAAGCACCAGCAGCCCAAGCAGGGCGCGCAACTGCTCGCCACGCAGCCTTTGGCCGACCCGGACGCCATATTGCGCGCCGATGACGCCGGCCACCATCAGCACGAAGGCAAGCACGATATCGACGGAGTAGTTGGTCGCGGCCTGCACGATGGTGGTGTAGCCGGTGACGAAGATGACCTGGAAGAGCGAGGTGCCGACCACGACATTGGTCGGGATGCGCAACAGATAGATCATCGCCGGCACCAGGATGAAGCCGCCGCCGATCCCCATGGGCGTCAACACGCCGACGAAGAAGCCGAGGCCGAATACGGGGATGACGCTGAGATAGAGCTTCGATTTCTTGAAGCGCATCTTCAGGGGCAGCCGTTGCACCCAGTTGTGGTGGCCGGGCTTCCGCGCCAGCGGCTTGCCCTTGCCGGCTGCGCGACGCATCGCATTGACGCTCTCCCACAGCATCAAAGTGCCGACAGTGCCGAGCAGGAAGACATAGAGCAGCGAGATGATCAGGTCGATCTGGCCGACCCGGCGCAAAACGACGAAAACCCAGAGGCCGAGGGTCGAGCCGACGAGACCGCCGGCCAGCAGGATCGATCCGAGCTTGAGATCGAGGGATCCCCGCCTGAAATGGCTGATGGCGCCTGACACGGAGGAGGCAACGACCTGGTTTGAGCCAGTGGCAACGGCAACGACGGGTGGGATGTTGTAGAAGATCAAAAGCGGCGTGATCAAGAATCCGCCGCCGACGCCGAACATGCCGGACAGGAAGCCAACGGCCGCACCCATGCCGAGGATTACGAAGATATTGACCGATAATTCCGCTATCGGCAGGTAAATCGACACGGCCGGACCCCAACTGAACTGCGCTCGTCCAAGACACCCGGCGCCTGTGAAATTTCCCCTGTGAACGCGCAACGCTCAGCCGAAACCCTAGCCGGAACCCGTTAAGGAAAGTTTGGGTTTGGCAGTGCGAAGTCAATCTTCATGTTTGGGCGGACGTGTTTTTCCGCGGGACTGTGGCAAAACCCGCCCCTTGCGCGCACTGCACCTCCCGTAAAGCCCGAATTCCTCTGCCGCGAAAACGAAAACGCCCGGCGGGACCATGTCCGACCGGGCGCTTATGGGCTGTTCAGGCTGCTCAGGCCGGCTTGTTGCGGGCCAGAAGCTGCTTGACGACTTGGTCGGTGATTTTGCCGTCTGGCGTCAGGCCGACCGACTTCTGGAAGCTCTTCAGCGCCGAGACCGTCTTGTCGCCCATGTTGCCGTCAGGGGTGCCGGCATCAAAGCCATTGTTGTTGAGGATCGCCTGGATGTTACGGACGGCTTTCTTCATGTCGATCGAGGCCGTGTGGACGCCTTTGCCGGACCACGCGTCCGGGATCTCGGCGCGATTGGCCTTATCGTCGAGCGGCTGTGGCTTCCAGAGATCGGCGTTCGCCTTGGCAGCCTGGAGCTGGTCGTTGGTGAGGGCATTGGCGACCTCGTCGCGCTTCTGGGCGGCATCCTTGTCGCCGGCCTTGGCGGCAATGGCGAACCACTTGTAGGATTCGCCGAGGTCCTTCTTCACGCCGTTTCCGCGTGCATAGAGAATGGCGAGGTTGAACTGGCTGTCCGAGACGCCGAAGTTGGCGGCCTTGGTGAACCAGTCCGCTGCAGCTGCATAATCCTGAGGCCCGACGGCGCCCGAGGCGAACAGCACGGCGAGATTGTGCATGGCGCTGGCATTGCCCTGATCTGCGGCCTGCTGATAATATTGCTTGGCCTTGGCGAGATCGCGATCGATGCCATTGCCTTTTTCATACATGCTGGCCAGGCGGTACTGGGCAGGCGCGAAACCCTTGTCGGCCGACAGCTGGTACCAGCTTGCCGCCTGCTTCAGATCGGTCGGCAGGCCGCGGCCTTCGGTGAAGCGTGCACCGATTTCGAACAATGCCAAGCCGTCGCCATTGCGGGCCGCGTCGGCGAGCGCCGGCGGCTGAATGCTGTCGGGAACCGTGATCGCGGCTGCGGGAGCAACGGGCGTTGCCGCGGGTTGGCCGCCGGCGCTGGCGGCTGCGGGATCGGCTGTTATCGTCGCCGCTGCCGGCTGTCCGGATGCGCTGGTATCCGGCGACATCAGTGACTGGCCTGCAGGATCGCTGCCGGCTGGAACGGGCGACGTGAGCGGATTGGCCGGTGCCGCCGTTCCCGTCTGCGCGGGGACAGGGGGTGTCGTGTCCTGCGAGGTCGCGGTCGTCTGGCTCTGTTCGGCGGCGGGGCGATCAGCGGCGGCCGGAACGGTTGCTGGAGGGGTCGGTGTCGCGGCGGAGGTCAGGGCCGAGACTTCGGCGGGCGCAGGCGCTGCCTTGTGGGTCAGCGACTGGACCAGAGGGAAAGCCATGAGGGCGAGCAGCGCCGCACCGACGGCCAGCAGGATCGGCCGACGGTAGCGCGCGAATGTGCCCGATTTCCCGGGTGCTTTGGCGGCCGGCGCGGCCCGTGTCTGGCCGACTTCCATGGCGGCGGCCTGCGCGGCGCGGCGGGCAGCGGCGATATAGTCGGCACGTTCGTTTTCGGTCTGTGGCTTGGGGGCTCCGTTGCGCGCAGCGTTCTGGCTTGCCCTGACCTTCTCGAGGATCTTTTTGATATCGGGCGCGCCGGAGCCTGGCTCCAGCAGCTCGTTGCTCTCGTCCGCATGCATCATGTCGCCGGAATCGATCGAGGGGGTCGGATCGATCAGCTGGCGGTCGGCGACAACGCCGGCTTCCGGCTTGCGGCCCGGACGCAGACGTTTGCCGAGGGCCGCGAAAAGGCTGCTCTTGCCGCCTTCCTTGCGAACATCCGCCTTGATGCGCGCCTTGCTTTCCGCATCCATCGGAATGCTGTCGGCAGAGGCGAGCTCGGTCTCGTTGGTGCTGGCAACGGCAGCGGTACGAATGATCGGGCCGCTCTTTTGAACAGCCGCCGGCGCGGCGGCGCGAGCTGCTGTGGCAGGTGCGGCGCGGGCCTGGGGTGCATCGGCAAATTCGAGCGGCGGCGGATTGAACTCGGCAACCGGCATGCGGGCCGCTGGCTTGCTGCGCTCCATATTGTCGAGCCGATCGGCGATTTGCACCAACGTGTCGTGCAGCGCCTCGAAGGTCCGCTGGGTGCGCTCGTCGCTGCTGCGGCTGATGGTCTCGAGATGGCGCAGATCCTCGGCAAGCGCTTCGAGCGCCGCCATTTCGGCAGCCGGCGCGGCGCCATTCATCGAGCCCTGCCGGGAATAGGCCTGGACGACTGCGTCGGCAGCCTGACGGGCAGCCTCGATGACGTATTCGTCGTTGGTGCTCATGTAATCTTCGATGGCGCTCATGCGCTGATCGAATTCGGCGGGGAAGCCAGAGCGTGGTTCGCTGAGCAGGTCCGAGAGATGGGCGATCTGGTCTTCCAGGCTGCGCAAGGCATGGCTGTCGGTCGGAGCTGCGGCGGTGCTCTCCTCCAGCCGCGCGGCGATGTCGGCAAGCCGGCCTTCCAGGCGAACGACCACAGTATCGTCGAAGGCGGATGCGGGGGGAGAAAGGTCGATCTGATCGATGCGCCGTGCGAGATAGTCCAGCCGCTCGGCAAGCGCCTCGTTGACCGCACCCTGGTCGAGCGCGTCGATCTTCTGCGAGATATCGGCAAGATAATCCGTCAGATCCGGCTGCGGCGCGTGGCTGTGCGTCGCTTCCATCAGCCGCGAAAGCTCGTTCAGCCTCTCCTCGAGATTGATGGCCGTCTCGGCATGGGCCATGTCGTCGATACGAGTGCTCAGTCCCTCGATGCGATTTGCCAGATCGACCGTCGGCTCGTAGCGCAGCATGGCCTCGCTGCTCATCACGTCTATCTGGTCGGCAAGGCTGCTGATGCGGTTCTCCAGCCGCTGGATGAGCGCCGGATCGGCATTGGTGGAGGCTGTGCGGCCACTGGCGGCGATCGCCCGGCTGATCTCATCCAGGCGCATGTCGATGGCTGTGAACTGTTCGGCCATGGCACGGTCGCGCGGCTGCATCAGGTTGCCCAGCTGCTCCATCGCCGTGGCGATCGAGATCAGCTTTTCTTCGAGAGCGTGGACGGCAGGGCTGTCGTTCATGCCACCGAGCTGACGCTTGATGTCATCGATCCGGTAGGCGAGCGATACAAGTTCTTCCTGCAGGCCCGATGTGTCGATCGCCTGCAGCCGGTCCTCGATGGTGTCCCAGCGGGTTTCCATGCCGCGCACCGAATCCTCGCGGGCAAGCCCATCCATCAGGGCACGAAGATCGTCGAACTCTGCCTTGAGCGCTGATGCCTCCGAACCGTGGCCGGTGCCGCTGTCGCCCAACTGGTCGATGCTGGCAGCCAGACGTGCGAGGTCGGCGCGCATGCTGTCGGCGAAGTCGCGGTCTTCGGCGGCGCCCTTGATGGTGCGGATCTCCGATCTCACGGCTTCCATCTCGCGGGCAACGCCTTCGGCGATATCCTTCTTGAGGTCGTGGCGAAGATCGACCAGAGCCTGGGCGATCTCGGTCATGCTGTCTGTGGCAGGGCGGCGGGCGGTGGCAACGGCGTGCCGGGTTGCAACCGGTTCTGCTGCGCGCTGCATCATCGGCGCGCGGATGGATGCCGTGTCCTGGACGGCGGGGGTGCGTTCGCGGCGGCTGTCGAGCGAGCGCTGGCGCTGGCGGATTTCGGCAAAGGGGTCCGCCCGGGTAGGGGCAGCCTGCGTGGGCGCGCGTGCCGGGCGCTCATAGGTTTCGCGGCTGGTCGCCGGACGTGCTGGTCGCTCCGCCTGGACTGGCCGTTCCTCGGGCTTGTTCGCATGGGTGGCCACGGGTGCGCGCGGCGCAGCGAGACCGGTGGCTGCGCCCACCAGGCCTTCTATGCGCGCCTCCAGTCCCTCGATGGTGCGACTCAGCGCATCCAGCGACGTCCTGTCGCGCATCAGGGGAGGATTTGATCGAGTTCCGCTCATCATGTTGCTCGCTTCGACATTTGACCCTTGCGGGCTTTTCCCCCGACGCTCCCAATCGCTGCCATCGAAATGGCTTCGACTGTAACGCACCAGACGCCAGGGAAAATTATAGGCGCTCCTGAAATCGGATGACGACCCGGTAAAGCCGTGATGCCGGACGACGACACGGATTACGGACCACACCGCTCACACTGCAAAATCGCAAAACGTGGTAAAGAAGCCGTTAACTTTTGCGAAATTTCTTTAACCTTTGTTAGTGCGGCACCAACCGCTCATGGTTACGCAGACGCTCTCATGCATTGAGGTTGTCGAAGGGATGGTGACCGATCTCGATAGGGTTTCTCTTGACCGGACACACAAAATTTATCCTCGGAAAACCGATTTGACGTTTACGCGCACGTCAATATTTTATAGGCTCAAAGTTGCTCCGGGCTATGGGCAGCCCTTTTGCGATTGGGAGGATTTGGAAGATGCCGGTCTACCGGGCACCTGTCAGCGATACGCTCTTCATTCTCAACGACGTGCTCGGCCTCGAGCGCTATAGCGACCTGCCGGGCTTTGCCGACGCGACGCCAGAGATGATCGAGGCGATCCTCGGCGAAGCCGCCAAGATGGCCGAGGAAGTACTGTTTCCGTTGAACTATTCCGGCGACCAGGAAGGCTGCCGGCGCAGCGACGACGCCAGCGTCACCACCCCTACTGGCTTCAAGCAGGCCTATGATGCCTATTGCGCCGCGGGCTGGACCGGCCTTGCCGTGCCGGAAGAATTCGGCGGCCAGGGGCTGCCCTATACGCTGCATGCCGCCGTCGGCGAATACACGTCGGCCGCCAACATGTCGCTGATGATGTATCCGGGCCTGACCCAGGGCGCGATTGCCGCGATCCTCGTGCACGGCACGGAGGAGCAGAAGCGCACCTATCTGCCTAAGATGGTCGAGGGCAGGTGGTCGGGGACGATGAACCTCACCGAACCCCATTGCGGCACCGATCTCGGCATGCTGCGCACCAAGGCCGTGCCGCAGCCGGATGGCAGCTACAAGATATCCGGCCAGAAGATCTTCATCTCGGCCGGCGAGCACGATCTGACGGAAAACATCGTGCATCTGGTGCTCGCCCGCATCGAAGGTGCGCCCGAGGGCACCAAGGGTATCTCGCTGTTCATCGTGCCGAAGTTTCTGGTCGGTGCCGACGGCACGCTCGGCGCCCGCAACGGGGTGACCTGCGGCGCGCTCGAGCACAAGATGGGCATCCACGCCAATGCGACCTGCGTGATGAACTACGACGACGCCACCGGCTATCTGATCGGCACCGAGAACCGCGGCCTGCCCGCCATGTTCGTGATGATGAACGAGGCGCGCGTCAGCGTCGGCCTGCAGGGCGTCTCGATCTCGGAAATCGCCTATCAGAATGCCGCCGCCTACGCCCGCGACCGCATCCAGGGTCGCTCGCTGTCGGGCCCGAAGGCGCCGGATAAAAAGGCCGATCCGATCATCGTCCATCCCGATATCCGCCGGACGCTGATGACCATCCGCGCCTTCAACGAGGCCGGCCGCGCCTTCCTGCTGTGGACGGCGCTGCAGTCCGACATCGCCCATCGCTCGCCGGACGAGAAACAGCGCCAGGTGGCAGACGATATCCTCGGCCTGGTCACGCCTATCCTCAAGGGCGTGATGACCGACAAGGGCTTCGACCACGCCGTCATGGCCCAGCAGGTGCTGGGCGGCCACGGCTATATCGAGGACAATGGCATGAGCCAGTATGTCCGCGACGCTCGTATCACGATGATCTACGAGGGCGCCAACGGCATCCAGGCACTCGATCTGGTTGGCCGCAAGCTCGGGCTCAATGGCGGCCGCGCGGTCATGGCGCTGTTCAAGGAGATCGGCGATTTCTGCGCTGAAAACCGCGCCGACGAGGCGATGACGCCGTTCACCAAGGCTCTGAAAAAGAGCCTCGACGACGCCCAGGCAGCAACCATGTGGTTCATGCAGAACGCCATGGCCAAGCCCGACAACGCCGGCGCCGGCTCGACCGACTACATGCACCTCCTCGGCCTCGTCGTCCTCGGCTACATGTGGGCAAGAATGGTCAAGGCGGCCCAGGCAGGCCTTGCCTCCGGCGACGGCGCGCGCACGGATTTTCTCGACGCCAAGCTTATCACCGGACGCTTCTTCATGGAGCGCCTCCTGCCGGAAACGGCCTTGCGCCGTCACCGCGTGGAGGCTGGTGCCGATACGATGATGGCGCTGCCGGCGGAGGCGTTTTGAGATGCCATTGAAAGTCGAGTCGAAAAGTTATACATAAATATAACTTCTGATGGAGGTGATTATGGTGGCATCGACTTTACGCAACGTCGGCGGCTCTTTGGTGATGACTGTTCCAAAGGCGATCACCGATGAGCTCGGCCTCCAGGCCAATACCAAATTCGACGTGACGGCGCAGGATGGAAACATCATTGCCGCACCACGCCGTAGGCCAAAATACACGGTCGAGCAGCTCGTTGCCGAATGGGAAGTTTGGCCTGAACGGACAGCCGAAGAACAGGAGTGGCTCGACATGCCATCTGTTGGCAACGAGATTATCGAGTGATGGAACGAGGTGAGATCTGGTTTGTCGATCTGGAGCCGACACGCGGGCGCGAGCAAGCCAATGAGCGTTACGCCATGATCTTGTCCCCGAAGGTCGTCAACCAGCACGGAACCCAGATCATTGCGCCTATCACCAGCGGCGGCCAGTTTGCGAGGACCTCCGGCTTTGCCGTCTCGCTATCCGGCGCTGGAACGCGATCGACCGGAGTGGTGCTGTGCCACCAGATTCGCGCCGTCGATATCAAAGCAAGAGGGGGGCGTTTCGTGGAGAAGGCTCCAGACTTCATCGTCGACGAGGTCTTGGCGAGGGTCGCGGCGCTGTTCGACTAGACGTGAAAAATCGCTCGGCGGCCCACCGTCGACAGGGAGAGAGACGATGACCGAGGTTTTCATTTACGATCATGTCCGCACGCCGCGCGGCCGCGGCAAGAAGGATGGCGCGCTGCACGAGGTGCCGTCGGTCCGGCTGGCCGCCAGAACCCTTGAGGCGATCCGCGACCGGAACGGGCTGGATACGTCGACCGTCGACGACATCATCATGGGCTGCGTCGATCCGGTCATGGAAGCCGGCGCCGTCATCCCGAAGGCGGCTGCGTTCGAGGCCGGCTATTCGACCCGGGCGCCCGGCATGCAGATCTCGCGCTTCTGCGCCTCGGGCCTCGATGCCATCAACCTTGCTGCCGCCAAGATTGCGCAGGGGGCCGACGACATCGTCGTTGCGGGCGGCGTGGAAAGCATGTCGCGCGTCGGGCTCGGCATGGGCGGTGGCGCCTGGTTCATGGACCCTTCGGTAAACTTTCCGGCCTATTTCATGCCGCAGGGCGTGTCCGCCGACCTGATCGCCACCAAATACGGGTTCTCGCGCAGCGATGTCGATGCCTATGCCGTCGAGAGTCAGAAGCGCGCGGCGCATGCCTGGAAGAGCGGCTGGTTCGACAGGTCCGTCATCCCGGTCAAGGACCAGAACGGCCTGACCATCCTTGCCCATGACGAGCACATGCGCCCCGGCACGGATATGCAGGCGCTCGGTGCCCTCAATGCCTCTTTCCAGATGCCGGGCGAGATGGGCGGTTTCGAGGCCGTCGGCATCCAGGCCCATCCGGAAATCGAGCGGATCAACTATGTCCACCATGCCGGCAATTCGTCGGGCATCGTTGATGGCGCGGCTGCCGTGCTGCTCGGTTCGAAGGCCGGCGGAGAGAGCATGGGCCTGAAACCGCGGGCCCGCATCAAGGCCTTTGCCAATATCGGCTCCGATCCGGCGCTGATGCTGACTGGCCCCGTCGATGTCACCCAAAAACTTTTCGAGCGCTCCGGCCTGTCGCTTGCTGACATCGACCTGTTCGAGCTCAACGAAGCCTTCGCCGCCGTGGTTCTGCGCTATATCCAGGCCTTCGAGATCGATCCCGAAAAAATCAATGTCGCGGGCGGCGCCATTGCCATGGGCCATCCGCTTGGTGCCACCGGCGCGATGATCCTCGGCACCGTGCTTGACGAGTTGGAACGCCGCGACCTCAACACCGCGCTGGTCACGCTCTGCATCGGCGCCGGCATGGGCACCGCAACCATCATCGAGAGGGTTTGAGCATGGCGTTCAATACGGGGTCCATCGAAGCCGAATATGCCGGGATCAGCGAGCACTGGTCGCCGCGGGTCATCGCCGATCTCAACGGCCAGAGCGTCAAGCTCGCCAAGGTCCGGGACCAGCTGACCTGGCACGCCCACCAAGACGAGGACGAGCTGTTCCTGATCTGGAAGGGCGCGCTCACCATCGAATATCGCGATCGGCCGCATGTGCATCTCAAGGCCGGCGATTTCCACGTCGTGCCGAAGGGTGTCGAGCACAATCCGGTGGCCGAAGAGGAGTGCTGGATCATGCTGTTCGAGCCCTCCGAGACGAAGCACACCGGCGATGTCGTGGTCGAAAAGACCAGAACGCTGGACGCGCAACGCAGCCATCTGTCGGCCTGACCGCGGCGCCTCGTCCTCCTCGGCCTTGAGCCGAGGATCCAAGCCGGGAGGCTGGAGGGGCGGCAGCGCGGAACGGGCGAGTGAAAAACAGTCAAAGGGAGAGGAATCCCATCATGAGCAGCTATACCAATTTCACCGTTGAGACGGACGAGGACGGCATCTCGCTGGTCACCTGGGACATGCCGGGCAAGTCGATGAACGTCTTCACCGCTGCTGTCATGGACGAACTCGACGCGATCATCGACGGCAGCGTCGCTGATCCCACTGTGAAGGGCGTCGTCATCACCTCGGGCAAGACGAGCTTCTCCGGCGGTGCTGACCTGTCGATGATCCAGTCGATGTTCAGCTTTTATCATGACGAAAAGGCGAAGGACCCGGCGACGGCGGCCCAGAAACTGTTCGACCTCGTCGGCCGCATGACCGGCCTGTTCCGCAAGCTCGAGACCTCCGGCAAGCCCTGGGTCTCGGCGATCAACGGAACCTGCATGGGCGGTGCCTTCGAGATGTCGCTTGCCTGCCACGGCCGCGTCGTCTCGAACGCCAAACACGTGAAGCTGGCGCTGCCGGAGGTCAAGGTCGGCATTTTCCCGGGCGCCGGTGGCACCCAGCGCGTCTCGCGGCTGGCCAATGCCCAGGACGCCCTGCAGATGATGACGACAGGGGCCTCGCTGTCGCCGGCCCGCGCCAAGGCGATGAACCTGGTGCATCAGGTGGTCGAGCCTGACCAGCTGATCCCGGCTGCCAAACAGATGATCAAGGATGGTCTCAAGCCCGTCGCTCCCTGGGACGAGAAGGGCTTCAAGGCTCCGGGCGGCGGCATCTGGACGCCGGCCTCGGCCCAGCTCTGGCCGGCAGCGCCCGCCATCCTCCGCCGCGAAACTTCAGGCAATTATCCGGGTGCCCTCGCCATCCTGAAATGCGTCTACGAAGGCCTGCAGGTGCCCTTCGACACGGGCCTCAAGATCGAGCAGCGCTATTTCACTGAAGTGCTGCAGACCACCGAAGCCTTTTCGATGATCCGCTCGCTGTTCGTCTCGATGCAGGAACTCGGCAAGGGGGCCCGGCGCCCGGCCGGCCAGCCGAAGACGGTGCTCAACCATGTCGGCATCGTCGGCGCCGGCTTCATGGGCGCCTCCATCGCCTATGTGACGGCTGCCGCCGGCATCCGCGTGACGCTGATCGACCGCGACATGGATGCTGCCAGCAAGGGCAAGGCGACGGGCGAGGGCCTCGTCAAAGATTCCGTCAGCAAGGGCCGGCTGACGCAGGACGAGGGTGCCGCCCTCATCGCCCGCATCACGCCGTCGGCCGACTACAACGACCTGCGCGATGCCGATCTGGTGGTCGAGGCGGTGTTCGAGGATCGGGATGTCAAGAAGGCTGTCATCGAGGCCGTCGAGGCCGTGCTGCCGGAAACCGCCATCTTCGCCTCCAACACCTCGACGCTGCCGATCTCCGGTCTGGCCGAGAGCTCCCGGCGCAAGGAAAGCTTCATCGGCATCCACTTCTTCTCGCCGGTCGAAAAGATGATGCTGACCGAGGTGATCATGGGCCGCGAGACCGGTGACCGGGCGCTCACTGTCGCGCTGGATTTCGTTGCGGCGATCCGGAAGACGCCGATCGTCGTCAACGACACCCGCGGCTTCTACGTCAATCGCTGCGTCTTCCGCTACATCCACGAAGCCTACGACATGCTGATCGAGGGCGTGCCGCCCGCGATGATCGAGAATGCTGCAAAAATGGCCGGCATGCCGGTCGGTCCGCTGTCGCTCAACGACGAAGTCGCCGTCGATCTCAGCCAGAAGATCCTGAAGGCCACCGTTGCCGATCTCGGCCCCGAGGCCGTGGACCCCGCGCATCTGCAGCTGATCAACCGGATGGTCGACGAACTCGACCGCCGCGGCCGCAAGAACGGTCGTGGCTTCTATGATTATCCGGCCAAACCGGCCAAGAAGATGCTTTGGCCCGGCCTCAAGGAATTTTATCCGCAGCGCCGGCCCGAGGATGTCGACGTCGCGGTGCTGAAGCAAAGGTTCCTCGTCACCATCGCGCTCGAAGCAGCGCGCACCATGGAAGAGGGGATCGTCACCGATCCTCGCGAGGCCGATGTCGGCTCGATCCTGGGCTTCGGTTTCGCCCCTTATACCGGCGGCACGCTGTCCTACATCGATGGCATGGGCGCGGCAGCCTTCGTTTCGCTCTGCGATTCGCTGGCGGAAATGTATGGCCCGCGCTTCATGCCAACGCCGCTGCTGCGGGACATGGCCGCCAGGGGCCAAACCTTCTATGGGCGGTTCGATCCCTATGGAGTAAAATCAGCAGCCTGAATCTCTTGGAAGTTGGGCGGGCAAAGGCGTTCGAGGAACACTCGTTCGCCGCTCGACGCCTTCTCGGTAAAGTCAGTCGCAGCCGCCCGAGCTCTGACTGGTGCCATCGCACGGTTTCGACTGGGCCAGCGCAAGGCAGGCGCTGCTAGAGACTGCTCCAGACGATAAGCCCGATAGCCGCCCAGATGCAGGCCGACAGCTCGAAAGCTATCATATAGCCTTTCACACGATCGCTCATATCCACCTCCCACGACGGTCCTCCAACCGCCCGACCATTTTATTGTAGTGATTTTCTATATGTCAAACAACTATCCGGCAGACAGCTTGTGAATGCATTGCCTATCCTAACAAGCGACAGCCCCGGCGTGGGCCGGGGCTGGTGAGCTGACATCGTCTAGGGGCGCGCAGTTACTTGCAGTTGGCTGCCTGCGCCGCGTCGGCTTCCGCGCCGGATTTCATGTTCGTGGTGTTCTTGTTGGTGACAGTGGCGTTGCAGTCTTGCGACTTGCCGCTGCCGTTTGCGCCACCGGCTGCATCAGCTCCGCCGTTCGTGCCGGCTGCGCCGCTGGAACTGCCGTCGCTCGAGCCGGACGTGCCGGTGTTGGAGCCGGGCGAGGTGCCGTTGGCGCCAGTTGCGCCGCTGCCGCTGGCGCCGTCAGAGCCGCTCGAACTGGAGCCACCAGAGCTTGTGCCATTCGAACTGCCTGGGCTGCCTGTCTGGGCCATAGCTGAGGTTGCCATGGCCAGCGAAAGCGCGGCTACAGCGAAGATCTTCGAATAATTCGTATTCATTGTTTCTCTCCCTGTTCAGTTGTTCACGGAAGAGAAAACCAGTGGATTCCCCAGATGTTCCTCAAAAATTCTGCGGCTTTCCGACACTTATTTCAATTTTCATCCGGAACTTCCGGTGTCGTTGCGTGTTCGCGCACCTCGCCCGCCAGCATAAATCGACCGTTGTCGAAGCCATCCATTGTCAATGGCGGAGGGCATCTGCCGGCGGCGCCTCTGTGTCGTTGGAACCAACGCAGGCGGTAACGGTTATTGACGGTAAGAAAAAGGAGCTTCCCATGCCACGCGATGTAGAAAATGAGCCAGGCCTTGCGCCTTCGGCAGACACGCATGCGGAAAAAAGCGAAAAGGTTCGTGCCGGCAAGGGTGCAGCCGGTGTCCTGGGTGGAGTAGCCCTGGCTTTCGTCCTGGGCTTTGTCGTCATCATCGTTGGCGCGCTCTTGTTTGGCCTGCATATTCTCTGATCCGGAAAGCCGGCCGCCAATTGCTTGGCGACCGGCTTCCTGGTGATCTCGGCGGAAAGACCCGCCTGCAAATTTCAGATCGCCGTCTAGAACTCTTCCCAGCTTTCCGCTGCGGCTGCGCTGCCGCCTCCCATCCCGACTGCACCCGCCACCTTAGCAAGCATGCGTCGCGCTGGCGACGTCACGGCCTTATGGTTGCTGTGGGCAACCTCCGGCCTGCGCGAAGCGGGCGCTTCGCGGGCTCCGCCGATGTTGAATTCGCCAACGATCTCCCGCAGGCGGTCGACTTCGCCTGCAAGCGCCGCGCTTGCGGCTGTCGATTCCTCGACCATCGCTGCGTTCTGCTGAGTGACCTGGTCCATCTGGTTGACTGCAGTGTTGACTTCCGCGAGGCCCACCGACTGCTCCTTGGCGGATGTAGCGATGGAATCAAGCTGGTTGTTGATGGCGACGACCTGTTCCTCGATGACTTTCAGGGCCTGCCCTGTCTCCTGCACCAGCTTGACGCCGTTGCTGACTTCGTCGCCGGAATTGCGGATCAGGTCCTTGATCTCCTTGGCCGCCTGCGCGGAACGCTGGGCCAGTTCCCGGACTTCCTGGGCAACGACAGCAAACCCCTTGCCCGCCTCGCCGGCACGGGCGGCCTCGACGCCGGCGTTGAGTGCCAGGAGGTTGGTCTGGAAGGCGATCTCGTCGATAACACCGATGATGCTGGAGATCTGGTTGGAGGATTGCTCGATACGCTGCATGGCGATGACGGTGTTTGAGACGACCTCGCCGGAACGCCGTGCCGATTTGTTTGCCTCAATCGCGACGTGCCGGGCTTCTTCCGTCCGCTTGGCGGAATTCGTCACGTTGATGGTGATCTGGTCGAGGGCTGCGGCGGTTTCCTCCAGCGAAGCGGCCTGTTGCTCCGTGCGCTTGGAGAGATCGTCGGCGCTACGGCTGATTTCGCGAGACCCGCTATCGATAGAGCCCGTGGCTGCAGACACGGAGCGCATGCTGGTTGCCAGCTGGTCGACGGCGGCGTTGAAGTCCGCGCGCAGAGCCTCGAAGTCGCTGGCAAAGGATTCATTGAGGCGGAAGGTAAGATCGCCGCTCGAGAGGCGCTTGAGGCCGTCCGCAAGTCCGGAGGTTGCCTGGGCCATCTCTTGAACGCGCTGGCGATCCGCCTGGGCGACGCGGCCGCGTTCCGCTTCGTTGGCCAAGCGGCTCGATTCTGAATCCCGTTCGAGTTCCTTTGCCCGCAGCCCATTGTCCTTGAAGACCTGAACGGCCTTGGCCATGGTGCCGACCTCGTCGCGACGCTCAACGCCATCTACGGAAGCCGTCAGATCGCCGTTGGCAAGCACGTTCATCGTCTTTGCCAACTGCTGGATAGGCCTGACAAGCCAGCCGCGCACCGCAATGAAGCCAAATGCCAAGACGGCCACAAGGCCCACGGCGACAATGGCCAGCGTCGTCATGACGGTGCTGTTGGTAACCTCTGCGAGCCGATCACTTTCCTTCGAGGAAGACTCGGTGACACTTGTCGTAAAATCGGTAAGCTTCGGAGAAATGACCGCAAAACCCAACTGGCATTGGTCAATGAACATTTGCTGTGATGCCAAAACGTCAGCGTCGGAGGTTGCCTTTAACGCGGCCGCCATCGCGGGTCCGCAGGTGATGTTCAGCAACTGAAGGCCCTCGGTCTTCAACTGGTTCGCCTCAGGCCGATCTGGCAAGGCTGCGATCGTCTGGTCGATGAACTTTACAAACGATTTCTTGCTTTCTTCTAGAACTTTGTACGAGCTTTGGTTGAGTTCGTCGGTCCGAGACATAAGCAGGTCTCCCATGGAGGCACGGGCCGCCTGGAGACTACGGTTCGCACGGGCAGTCGAGAGCGCTGCAGCCGATTCGTGCTCCAGCAGCGAACTGTAGCCAGCGTCTATCAGGCTGAGTTGCCGGCCCGAATAGAGCGATACGCCGAGCGCAAAAAGCCCGAAGCCCGCCATGATGATGAGAAATTTCCCAATGATAGATATGTGTTTCACCGCCAACTCCGGCATATCTGTTGTTTCGGGGGGAGGGCGCCGCAAGCAAATCATTCACTGGGCAGACCGTGACAGGCGAACAGGGGAAACGCGCCAGGGGATGACCATGGCGCAATCCAAGAAGCCCGCCGACCGTTGCCGGGTAACGAATCACTCGTGCATATCAGTCGAACGAAATGTAGAACGTACTTTCTAAGTAATTATTAATTCTGAAGTACAGTGCGCTTGTATTAGGTAGTTTCAACGATAGGATGCAATGTATCGAGAAAATAGGGGTCTGAAAGATGGAAAAACCAGCGGAATAACCCGCATAAAGTAGGTGTAGACTTGAAAAACAAAGCTTAGCCGATTGTTTATACGCTAATTATAAGCAGCCAGGTATCCGCGGGCGAATAGGTTCGCCGCGCATGGTGTGGTACTCTTTGTTCGCGCGACGTGGGCGTCGGTCGTGCGCTGAGGTGAGCGAGAAATCCAGAGGCGGGATGCCGTGCTCGGTTGAATTCGCACTTTTATACACCGGCATCATTTCCATGTCCGGCTCGTCGAAAGATCCGGCATTCAGGGGCTTCCGGCTTTGCCGTGGCGAACGTGCTTCGGTAAGCGTCTGTCATTAATTGGACTTTGCAATCAGCGTGGCTTGAATGACGGGCAGAGGTCGGTTATAACGCCCGCCATCGATCTTGCTAGATGAACTTTGTTGCGGCCCCGTGCCGTTGCTTGCGAACTTCCCTTCAAAATCGGTTTCACCGCTATTCGGGAGAATTCCGGGTGGCGTACTTTTCTACACACGATTCGAAAGGATATCGTTATGGCTTCAGGTACAGTTAAGTGGTTCAACGCAACCAAGGGCTTCGGCTTCATTCAGCCTGACGACGGCGCAGCCGACGTTTTCGTTCACATCTCGGCCGTTGAACGCGCCGGCATGCGCGAACTCCAGGAAGGTCAGAAGATCTCCTACGAGCTCGTTGCTGACAAGCGTTCGGGCAAGATGTCTGCAGACCGCCTTCAGGCTGCCTAAGACATTCAAGCAGGTGTTTCGGCTTCAGGGCCGAGTATCTGCGGAAAAACTACGAAAGGTCGGGCTTGTCCCGGCCTTTTTGTTTTTGCGGGTCTTTGTCCAGCCCGCTGCGGGCTTCTTGCGCCAATCGCAGAAGGCGATGAGGCGCGCCGAGCCTGCCGGCGCCCCTCATCTCTGTCAGAAGCGGTAGGTGATGCCGGTGCCGATCATCAGCGGATCGAGGTTGGCCTTGCCGCTGACATGGCTGCCGCCAACGGTGGCATCGAAGTCCGGCCGCAGGATCAGCTTCTTGACGTCGACGTTGAGACCCCAATGCTGGTCGACCATGTAGTCGAAGCCGGCCTGGAAGGCGACGCCGAAGGCATTCTTGACGTCCAGGCTTTCGGCGCTCTTGCCGGACTGGTTGTAGAACATGGTGTAGTTGACGCCGGCACCGACATAGGGCCGGAAAGCGCCGAGGCTGGTGACGTGGTACTGCAGCGTCAGCGTCGGCGGCAGTAGCCATGTCTTACCGATATTGCCGAGGCCCGCGATCGAACCTTCCCCATGCACCGTTGATTTCGTGGTGCCGAGCACCAGTTCGGCGGCAATGTTGTCGTTGAAGAAATAGGAAACGTCCATTTCGGGAATGATCGAGTTCGAGAACGACAGGTTTGAGCCGTCGATGCCGTCCACCCGTCCCGAATCGCGCGTTATGACGCCAAGCGCGCGCAGCCGGATTTGCCAAGGGCTCTGAGCCGCCGCCGTATCTGCATTGAGATCGGCCGCGCCTGCGGTCGAGGCCGCGAGGGTCAACATCGCTGCGGCGGCCAACAATGTCAGAGGCTTTGAAGAAGTCATGGTTGTCTGTCCTTTGTTTTGAAATGATTTTTCGACAGGTACCTTTTGCGCTCCTCCTTCCCGCAGGATTTGAGCGAGATCAAACGGCAGGCACTCGCTTTCCCGTTTGGAGCACTCGCCGGAATTCTGTCGCATTTGAGCAACAGCGACACCGATACCGGGCAAGCGTTTTGCCAGCCGGCCAGTCGATCGTCGAAGTCCCTTGAAAAAATTCTGTCTTGAACAAAATGGCAAAAGATGTTGCTAATCAATCGTCAGCGGGTTCACCGCTAAGCCAGAGGGGGCGGCCTATGCTCAATGAATTCAAAGCCTTTATCGCACGTGGCAATGTCATGGATCTCGCCGTCGGCGTGATCATCGGCGGTGCCTTCGGCGGCATCGTCAAGTCGCTGGTCGACGACATCATCATGCCAATCGTCGGCGCCATTTTCGGTGGGTTCGATTTCTCGAACTATTTCATCGGTCTTTCCAGCGCCGTCAACGCGCCGACGCTGGCCGCCGCGCGCGCGCAGGGCGCTGTCTTTGCCTACGGCAACTTCATCACCGTGCTGATCAACTTCCTGATCCTCGCCTGGATCATCTTTCTGATGGTGAAGGGCCTCAACACGCTGCGCAAGCAGCTCGAGCACAAGGAAGAGAAGGAGACTGCTGCAGCGCCGCCGCCGGCTGACGTCGCGCTGCTGACCGAGATCCGCGACCTTCTCGCTCGTCGCCCGGCGGTCTGACTGGGGCTGGAGCCTCCTCTCGATTGACGAGGCTCCATTCATCACCGAAATCGATCGGTGGTCTCTGCGAAGTCATGGGATTTTCGGGCCGAATTCCTCTAAGAAGGCGCGAAACGGAGACTTCGCATGTCAATCTTGAATAGCCTCAGCCCGCGCGCGCTGGCCGCCCCTGAAAGTGGCATCGTAGAAGTCCTGAACTATGCCCGGGGCCGGGAGGGACTTCTGCCTCTCTGGGTCGGCGAGGGCGATCTTTCGACCCCGGATTTCATCAACCGCGCCGCCATGGCTTCGCTGGCTGCAGGCGATACATTCTACACCTGGCAGCGTGGCATTCCGGAATTGCGCCAGGCGCTGTCCGACTACTACGCCCGCCATTTCAACGTCTCCCTGTCGCCTGACAATTTCTACGTCACCGGCTCCGGCATGCAGGCGATCCAGCTTTCCGTCCAGGCGATCACGTCGCCCGGTGACGAGATGATCTACCTCACCCCGGCATGGCCGAATATCGCGGCCGCTCTCGAGATTGCCGGTGCGCGCTCTGTCGGAGTGCAGCTTGATTTCGACGGCGGAAAATGGGCGCTTGATATCGGCCGCATCGAAGCTGCCATCACCCCAAGGACCAAGGGGCTGTTTCTCAACACGCCGTCCAATCCAACCGGCTGGACGGCGACCCACGAGGATCTCACCACCATTCTGGCGCTCGCCCGAAAGCACGGGCTGTGGATCATGGCGGACGAGATCTATGCCCGCTTCTACTATGGCGGCACCCGCGCGCCTTCGCTTCTCGACATCAAGCAGGAGGATGACCGCATCCTCTTCGTCAACTCCTTCTCGAAGAACTGGTCGATGACCGGCTGGCGCATCGGCTGGATCGTCGCGCCGCCGGAGACAGGCCAGGTGTTGGAGAACCTCGTCCAGTATTCCACCTCGGGCGTGGCCCACTTCATGCAGATGGGCGCCGTTGCTGCGCTCAATGAAGGCGACGATTTCGTCCGTTCCAACATCGAGAAGGCGACGCGCTCGCGCGACATTCTTTGCGATGCGCTGGTAGCCACCAATCGTGTCGAGACGCTGAAGCCAGACGGCGCCCTCTATGCCTTCCTGAAAATCGACGGTGTCACCGACAGCCGTCAGGCAGCGCTAGACATCGTTGACAAGACCGGCGTCGGCCTGGCGCCCGGGACTGCCTTCGGGGCCGGCGGCGAACTCTTCCTGCGCGCCTGCTTCCTGCGCGACCCGGGGCAGATCACCGAGGCGGCGGAGCGCCTGAGGGGCTATATTATCAGCCTCTGATTGTAAATGATGGTTAAGACCGGAAAGTCCGCCATTGCGCGGGCTTTTTCGTCTGGCCGGCCGATATCGCTCAAATTCTAATGACTTATGCAATATTCTACTAACCACGCCACCAGTCTTGCTCTTCCGAATTGGCTGAAAAGGTCAATTGATAATCAAATTTCAAAGGAAGCGGGCCCAATGCTCTCCCTAGAACAAGCCAGGGATGCAAGACATGGCGATTTTGGTAACAGGCGGCGCCGGCTACATCGGCAGCCATATGGTCTGGACTTTGCTGGATGCCGGCGAGGACGTGGTTGTGATCGACCGCTTGTCGACCGGTTTCCGCTGGGCGGTAGCGCCGGCCGCGCGTTTCTATCTCGGCGATGCCGCCGACGAGTCGGTTCTCAAGAAGATATTCACGGAAAATGATATCGAGGCGATCATCCATTTCGCCGGCTCCGCCGTTGTCTCTGCCTCGATCACCGATCCGCTGGCTTATTACGAAAACAACACCGGAAAGACCCGGGTGCTGATGAGCGCTGCCGTCGACGCCGGCGTTCGCCATTTCGTCTTCTCTTCGACGGCCGCAGTCTACGGGCCGCAGCCATCGGACAAAGCGGTTGCCGAGCATGCCTCGTTAAATCCGGAGACGCCTTACGGTCTGTCCAAGCTGATGTCGGAATACATGCTGCGCGACGCCGCTGCCGCCTATGACTTCCGCTATGTGGCGCTGCGGTACTTCAATGTCGCCGGCGCCGACCCGCAAGAGCGCACCGGCCAGTCCACGGAAGGCGCGACGCATCTGGTCAAGGTTGCCTGCGAGGCAGCCCTCGGTCGCCGCCGGAAAGTCGATATCTACGGCACGGATTACGCAACCCATGACGGCACTGGGGTGCGCGACTATATACACGTCAGCGATCTCGCAGACGCCCACCTGCGGGCTCTCTATCACCTGAGGGCCGGCGGCCGCTCGCTCGTCGCCAATTGCGGCTATGGCATGGGCTATTCCGTGCTCGACGTTCTCAACATGGTGACCCGCGTCCATGGCCGCACCTTCAATGTTCACCTCGCGCCGCGCCGGCCCGGGGATGCTGCGAGCGTGGTTGCTGATTCCACCTTCGCGCGCGAGACGCTCGGCTGGACGCCGCGACTCAACTGCCTCGAGACCATCGTCCGGTCTTCCCTCGCCTGGGAGGGCCATTTGGCCGAGCGGCTGAACATCGCCTATCCCGCACCCCGCCTCCCATTGGCCGCCGTCGGCTAAAGCTGGCGGTCTTATCCGCGCTCCCAATGCGGTTCTTGACCGTCTCCGTCTACAATCCTGCGTCTTGCTGCCTGCAGCCGCTGGACAGATCCACACGCCTTGCCCATTTTCACCAGCTGAGATGGCGGAGATTGGCAATGCAGGCATCGCACGAAATCATCATCGAGCGCAACGGATCGGCCGCCGTCATCCGTCTCAACCGGCCGCGCGCGCTGAACAGCCTGACGCTGCCAATGGTGCAAACGATGGCAACGGCGCTTGAGCTTTTTGCCGCCGATCCGTCGGTGACCAGCGTCGTCGTCATGGGCGAGGGCGAGCGCGGCTTTTGCGCCGGTGGCGACATCCGTGCGCTGCATCAGAGCGGCAGCACGGGCAGCGGGGATGCCACCAGCTTCTGGGCGGAGGAGTTCTGGCTCAACCGGACGATTGCCGAATATCCCAAACCCTATGTGGCGCTGATGGATGGCATCACAATGGGCGGCGGCGTCGGCCTGTCCGCCCATGGCAGCCACCGCATCGTCACAGAACGCACCCGCCTGGCGATGCCTGAAACCGGCATCGGCTACTTCCCCGATGTCGGCACCACCTGGCTGCTGCCCCGGGCACGCGGCGAGACAGGCACCTGGCTGGCGCTGACCGGCCTTGCCGTCGGCGCCGCCGATGCGATCCATGCCGGCCTCGCTGACTATCTCTTGCCGTCGACAGATCTCGCCAACGTCGTCGACGCCATCGGGTGCTTGCGCCCGGGCGCATCGAGTGCAGATGTGCACGCGACCATCGCCGCGCGGGCCACCCTGCCGGGAGACGGCCTTTTCGCCGTCCAAGCCGAGTTGATCGCCCGCAGCTTTGCCCATGACAGCGTCGAGGCCATTCTCGCGGCACTCGACGCCGAGGCCGAGCCCTTCGCCGCCGACAGCCTCAAGGCCATCGCCACCCGTTCGCCGACCAGCCTGAAGCTGGCATTGCGCCTGCTGCGCGAGGGAGGACGCAGCAGTGACCTCAGCGAATGCCTGGAGCGCGAATACCGCGCCTGCCGCCAGATCCTGCAGACGCCGGACTTCTACGAAGGCATCCGCGCCGCCGTCATCGACAAGGATCGAAACCCACAATGGTCGCCGGCCCGCCTGGATGGGGTGAGTGAAGCGGAGATCGAGCGGTATTTTGGGGTGGATGGCGCGCGCTTGTTTGCAGAGTGAGGGGGGGTGGCGAGGGATAGCCGGTAAGCTTGGGATTGAGGCAACCTCCGCCCTCGACAGCGAATCGGCGGCCGCGATCCAGGAGAAGCTCGACCTGGTGATGGAGGGGAAGACAGTCATCGCCATCGCCGATCGTCTCTCCACCATTGCGATGATGGACCGTATCGTCGTTCTCGATGACGGACGTAACGTGGAAGAAGGCACCCCGGACGAACTGATGGCCGAGGACGGCCTGTTTGCGCGTCTGGCCAAGCTTCAGACCGGAGGTTTTATACCCGATGACATCGACTGACTCCCATATGGAAAAAACTGGCGGGCTTCCGGCGACAAGCCCGAATCTGGTCTGTTGACAATGATTTCCCGCAGTGATTGAAGTGAGCGAGGTTACGAGCACCTGCCGCCTGCGGACGCAAGTCACGGTAAAGCTCGTGATATAGATTATCCTCACCCTCGAAGCATTTCGGTGGTGGGCAATGCGGGCGCCCATCCAAGTCGAAATGCCTCTCTGGAGGAGTGAGCAATGTCTACCGGACATTCGCACGACAACCGCTTTTTGACTGCGCCCGTGCACACACTATTTGCCGCCACCGCTCTGCCCATGGCGGCCATCATGCTGATGAACGGGCTTCTCGGTATCGTCGACGCCGCTTTCCTCGGCCAGTTCGTCGGCTCGCAAGCCATGGCTGCCGTCGGCATCGCTTTCCCCGTGCTGATGTTCACCATTGCCCTCTCGACGCTCGTCAGCGCCGGGATGTCGAGTCTGCTGGCCCGCCAGCTTGGCGCCGGTGCCCGCGAGGCCGCTGGCGCGACCTTTGCGGCTGCCCATGGGCTTGCCCTCTTCATCGCGGCGATCCTGATCCTCGCCTTTCTGGCCGGAGGATGGACCTTCGCCCTGCGCAGTGCCGGATCAAACCGCGCGGTTGCCGAGATGGTCTGGGTCTTCCTGGCGATCAGCATAATCGGCACGCCGGTGCAGTTCCTGCTGGGCGTTCATGCCGACGCCTGGAGAAACGAAGGCAAAGCCGGCTTGATGGCGCTCATGTCGCTGGGCGTGACGCTCGCCAATATCGCGCTGAACTACATCCTGATCGTGCCGCTCAAGCTCGGGATCGCCGGATCGGCGCTCGGCACGATCCTCGCCCAGGCCATCGGCCTGGCTCTCTTGATCGGCTTGCGCCCCTTTGTCGAAGGGATGATGCCGCTTGGCAGCCTCTGGCAGAACCGCTGGACGGGCGAGTGGCGAAGGCTGGTGGCGCTCGGTGCACCGGTCAGTCTGGGCTTCGCAGGCATTGCCCTTTCGGGAACGGTCGTGCTTCTTGCCTTGCGTCTCGGCGACGCTGCGGATTACGAAAGATCCGTAGCCGCCTACGGCATCGTCACCCGCGTCTTCGGTTTCACCTTCTTGCCGATCATGGCGATCGCGATGGCCATGCAGAGCATTGTCGGCAACAATGTCGGTGCGCGCCTTTACGCGCGTTCGGATAAGGTCCTGGGGATCGCGGTCGCAACGGCCCTGGTCTACTGTTTCACGGTAGAGTTTTGTCTGCTCCTCGCGGGGAGCAGCATCGGCGCATTGTTCGTCTCCAACCCCGATGTTGTCGCTGAAACCGGAAGGCTTTTCCGGCCGATGGCGGCGCTCTATCTAGTTTCGGGGCCGGTTTTCGTGTTCGGACTGTATTTCCAGGCTGTGGGCCAGCCGGCGCTTGCGGGCTTCCTGACCGTGGCCAAGCCTTTCGTGCTGCTGCCGGTTCTCATTGCTACCATTGCGGCCTCGGGGAGCGCCGATTTGATCTGGTTCGCCTACCCGCTGGCCGATAGTCTCGCCGCAATTGTTGCTGTCCTGGTGCTGTTCTCCGCCTTGAAGACGCGGAGGCGTACAGGCGCAATGGGCGTTGAGGGAATGGAGCGCGCGTCATGACTGTCAGAACCATTGCCGAAGCCAAGGCGCAGGCCAAGATACTGAAGACCGCTTTGGCCGCCCAGGAGGTGAGCCTCGGCCATGCCCAGGCGCTCGAAGTGATCGCCCACCAGTCCGGCGCGCGCGACTGGAACACCCTGTCGGCACGCCTGGCAAAGGCAGCCCCTGTACCTTTTGTCCTGGGCCAAAGGGTACAGGGCCGCTATCTCGGGCAACCCTTCAAGGGCGAGATCAAAGCTCTGTCGTCCATGGGGAACCAGTATGCCGTCTCCGTCCGGCTCGACGAGCCGGTGGATACCGTGACCTTTGCCGGCTTCTCCAACATGCGCCGCGCCGTCAGGAGCGTTATCGACAGCGACGGAAACTCGATCCGGAAGACCTCGAACGGAACGTTCCACCTGACCTTGGCACCGTTGTGAGGCGCCTATCGCAGGCTTCGGCCCTTTGAGCCTACACGGGTTGCTCTTTCGAAATTCTCGATCAGTTCGCTTGCGGAGACAGAGGCGAACTGATCGAGAAGGAGCATCGCGCAGTCAATGCCTCAAGTCGTTGCCGGCATGCGGGCGATCACCTTGATCTCGAAATCAAACCCGGCGAGCCATGTCACTCCGACCGCGGTCCACGTCGGATAGGGCTTTTCGCCGAAGAGCTGCTGTTTGACCGGCATGATGGTTTCGAACTGCTTTTGCGGATCGGTATGGAATGTCGTGACATCCAGCACATCCTCGAACGTGCAGCCGGCAGCTCCGAGCACGGCAGCGAGGTTGGTGAATGCAAGTTTTACCTGGGCCTGGAAATCGGGCTCGGGTGTTCCATCGGCGCGGCTGCCGACCTGGCCGGAGACAAACAGCAGGTCGCCAGACCGGACGGCTGCCGAATAGCCGTGCGCTTCGTAGAGCGCATGTCTGTTTGGAGGAAAAATGGCGGTACGCTGGGTCATTGTGTTCCTTATACTCGCCGGGAAAGCCTTCTCAGGCTTCCCACGCACGGCAGTTCGAGATACGTTACGTATACGAAAATAGTTTATATACGCGCCGTATGTCAATCCGGATACGGTGCGTATCAAAAACGGACCTAGGAATGGCAAAACGACGTTCTGAGACGATGGAAGAAAACCGGGCGAAACTGATAGCCGCCGCACGCAGGGCGTTTGCGGAAAAAGGCTACGCGGCCGCGTCCATGGACGACCTGACGGCCGATGCTGGCCTGACGCGTGGCGCGCTTTATCACAATTTCGGCGATAAACGCGGGTTGCTCGCCGCCGTTGTCAATCAGATCGATTCCGAGATGGCCCAGCGTGCCAAGGAGATCGCTGCGGCGAAAAAAGACGAATGGCAGGGGCTGCTCGCCGAGGCGACGGCCTATATCGAGATGGCGCTCGACCCCGAAGTCCAAAGGATTGTCCTGCTCGATGGGCCGGCGGTGCTGGGAGACCCATCGAAATGGCCCAGCCAGGACAGCTGCCTTGAAGTGACGAGGCAGACGGTGGAAAGGCTGATGGAGAAGGGAATCATCAAATCCCTCAATGCCGAAGCGGCAGCCCGCCTTCTCAGCGGGGCTGCGCTGAATGCTGCGCTATGGGTCGCCGCAAGTGAGGATGCCGAGGCCGTTTTGCCGAAGGCCGTGGAAGCCTTTCAAGCCCTGGCCACAGGTCTCCTGCGAAAACCGATGTAAGGCGACCTGAGTTTCATCTTGTAACCCGGATACAGCACTGCCCAGATTGCAAGACGTGCGCCGCTGGCGTCTTGCGTTCCCCCAACACCCCTACCGCCACATCCCACGCATCCGCGCCCCGACGTCCACCCTTATCTGCCGTGCCTGCTGGGCGGCGGGGGAATCGGAGCGGGCTGTTGGCCAGCCGCAGACTTCGAAGAATTGCAGCAGGGTCGCGGGGATGAAGCGGGTGCGGTTGGCGTAGACGTGGCGGTCGCCCTGGGCGTTCTGGCCGTGGACGAAGAAGCGTTGCGGCAGGACCAGGTCGAGATTGTCCTTGGCGCGGGTCATGGCGACATAGAGCAGGCGGCGCTCTTCCTCGATTTCGGCCGATGTGCCGACGCCGAGGTCCGAGGGGATGCAGCCGTCGATGACGTTGAGCATGAAGACCTTGGTCCACTCCTGGCCCTTGGCGGAGTGGATGGTCGACAGGATCAGATAGTCCTCGTCGAGCAGCGGCACGCCGGCCTGGTCGCTGGTGGCATCCGGCGGATCGAGCGTCAGTTCGGTGAGGAACCGTTCGCGCGAGGGGTAGCCGGAGGCGATCTGTTCGAGCTGCAGGAGATCGGCCTGCCGTGTCGAGGCGTCCTCGTGCAGGCGCTCCAGATGCGGCGCATACCATTCCCGCACCAGGCCGATCTCCGCCGGCCAGCCGGCCTTGCCTGATTTTACCGCCTGCAGCGTCTCGACGAAGGCCGTCCAGTCGTCGCCGCTGCGCGGAGGGGCCGGGATTTCGGTCAGCGCCGTGATCGGGCTCGCCTCGTCGTCCATGCGGTCGAGCACCTTCTGCGCCGTCGAGGGGCCGACGCCGGGTAGCAGCTGCATCAGCCGGAAACCGGCAACGCGGTCGCGCGGGTTCTGGGCAAAGCGCAGGGCCGCCAGCATGTCCTTGACATGGGCGCTGTCGAGAAACTTCAGCCCGCCGAACTTGACGAAGGGAATGTTGCGCCGCGTCAGCTCGATCTCCAGCGGGCCCGAGTGATGAGAGGCGCGAAACAGCACCGCCTGCTGCTTCAAAATCGTGCCGCCCTCGCGGTTTTCCAGCACCATGTCGGCGATATAGCGGGCCTGGTCGGCCTCGTCGCGCACGGTCACCAGCCTCGGGCGCTGCGCCGAGGTCCGCTCGGTGCGCAGGTTCTTGGTAAAACGCTCCGAGGCGAGATCGATGACGGCATTGGCGGCGGCAAGGATCGGCTGGGTGGAACGGTAGTTGCGGTCGAGGGTGACGATACGGGCGGCCGGCGAGAAGGCGGCGGGGAAATCGAGGATGTTGCGCACCGTCGCGGCGCGGAAGGAATAGATCGACTGGGCATCGTCGCCGACGACGGTCAGACCTTCGCCGCCGGGCTTCAGCGCCATCAGGATCGAGGACTGCAGGCGGTTGGTGTCCTGGTATTCGTCGATCATCACATGGTCGAAGCGGCCACCGATATCCTCGGCGATGAGGGGCTCGTGCACCATGTGCGCCCAGTAGAGCAGCAGGTCGTCGTAATCGAGGACATTCTGCACCTGCTTGGCCTCGACATAGGAGGCAAACAGCTCGCGCAACTGGTTCTCCCAGGTGGCGCACCAGGGAAACGCGTCCCGCAAAACCTGATCCAGCGGCGTCTCCGAGTTGACCGCGCGCGAATAGATGGCGAGGCAGGTGCCCTTGGTCGGAAAGCGGTTCTCGGTCTTGGAGAAGCCGAGGTCGTGCCGGATGAGATTCATCAGGTCGGCGCTGTCCTCCCGGTCGTGGATGGTGAAGGCCGGATCGAGGCCGATCTGTTCGGCATAGTCGCGCAGCAGCCGCGCGCCGATGCCGTGGAAGGTGCCGCTCCAGGCGAGCGCGTCGGTCATGACCCCGGATTTCGCACCCAGCACCTGGGCGCAGATCTTTTCGACGCGCCGGCCCATCTCGGACGCGGCCCTTCGGGAAAAGGTCATGAGCAGGATGCGGCGCGGATCGGCACCCCTAACGATCAGATGGGCAACGCGGTGGGCGAGCGTGTTGGTCTTGCCGGAGCCGGCACCGGCGATGACCAGCAGCGGGCCGGAGACATGGCTGCCGTCGGTATCGGTGCCGTGCTCGACGGCCAGCCGCTGCTCGGGGTTCAGTTTTTCCAGATAGGCGGCGGTCATGGGCTCTCCTCGATTGCTCCGGAGCGGCCGCTGCCATGCCGTGTCGAATTTCCGAAGATTATCAGGCCATCATTAGATTGCCCGAATGTTCGTTAAATGTTCTGAATCGGCGAATTCTGTCAAGACGCGTGGCCCGCTTTGAGGCAAGGATGCAGCGGACAAAACCTGGATGTTAGCTTTTGCTTAACGAATTGGAAAGGTTAGCCATGATTAACATATCACCGTCTGCCTCGGGGGATGCTTCCGAATGAATGAGACGATTGCAGTCGGCTTGCACCAGCCCGATGGGCCGGTCGGACTGCAGGACGGCCGCGTTGCTCTGGTTGAAATGGAAGATGGACACCGTTGCCTGACGGTGCTCGAGCAGGATGGCAGGCGCCGGGAGATTTGCAGGCCTGGCGGACGTCCGACTGGGCTCGTCACCGATGGCGATGGATGTTTCTGGGTCGCCGGCGGTCCGGAAAACTCGCTGGTTCGCTTGTCGCCCGAAGGCCGCATGTTGCAGATGATAGAAGGCAGCGACAGGGGACCCTTCGTCCTGCCGCACGATCTCGCCTTTGGTCCGGACGGCTTGCTATATATGAGCGATTCCGGCGTCCGGATTGCTGACCTCGTCATCGGCCAGACCATTCGCCCGGATTTCCTGAATGCCGCCTACAATGGCCGTATCTACCAGATCGATCCCGCCGATGGCCGCGTGCTGCGATCGCTGGCGACGGGGCTGCTGCTTGCCAGCGGCATCGCCTTCGATTCCAAAGGCATGCTCTATTACAGCGAGATGCTGACCGGCAATATCTACCGGCAGGTGGTGGGTGGCCGCCAGGAAGTCTTTGCCCAAGCGCTGCGCTCGCCGATCGGCGGAAGCCTCAGGGGCCCAGTCGGGCTCGCTTTTGATCGAGACGATACCCTTTATTGCGCGATCTACGGGCAGGGCGACATCTCCCTGATCGACGCCTCCGGCAAGGTCTCTGGCCATATCCGCACCAATGGCGCGCTGCCCAGCAACGTTGCTTTTACGCCGGATGGCAAGCATGTGCTGATCACCGAGCAGCAGCACGGGGCGGTCGAGCGCATCCCCGCTCCGAAACCAGGCCTCGCGCTGCACAGGCCGACGATCTGATCCGGCTTTAGCCGGCATGCAAAAAGGGCGCCTCCAACCGGGGCGCCCTTTTCTGTCTTATTCAGCCGCCGGAAGCTGCTTCGACTTGGCCTTCTCGTCTTCGGCTGCCTTTGCATCATTGGCAGCGCCAGCGACGCGGTGGCGGGTGCGCCAGTCGCCGAGGAACAAGAGAATCGGCGCCGCGATGAAGATCGACGAGGCACCGGCGACCAGAATGCCGAAGACCATCGGAATGGCGAAGCTCGAGACGGCACTGCCGCCCCAGATCGCCATCGGCAGCATCGCCAGCAGAGCCGTAGCGTTGGTGTAGAGGCTTCGGGCAAGCGTCTCGTTGATCGACTTGTCGATCAGCTCGCGCAGCGGCATCGACTTGTAGAGCCGCATGTTTTCGCGCATGCGGTCGTAGACCACGACCTTGTCGTTCACCGAGTAGCCAACCATCGTCAGCACGGCGGCGATAGCCGTCAGGTTGAAGTCGAGCCCTGTGATGGCGAAAAAGCCCACGAGCTTGGTGACGTCGAGCACAAGCGTGACGATGGCGCCGACGGCGAAGGGCCATTCGAAGCGGAACCAGATATAGAACAGCATCGCCAGGCTGGCGATGACGACGGACAGGATACCCGCCCATGCTAGTTCGCCGGAGACCTTCGGTCCGATGACGTCAGTGCCTTCGACAGTGGCGCTCGGATCGATCTTGGTCACTTCTGCCTTCAGCTTGGTGACCGCCGCCGTCTGCGCTTCCTCGCCGCCTTCCTGACGTTGGGCGCGAACGAGGATGGTGTTCTTGTCGCCGAACGACTGCAGCGTGATTTCGCCGAGGCCGAGGTTGTTGAGACCCTCGCGGAAGGTCGAAAGATCGGCGCCGTCATTGGTCTTGACGGTCATCTGAATGCCGCCACGGAAGTCGACGCCGTAGTTGAGGCCCGGGTAGATGAACAGCCCGATGGAAGCGAGCGACAGCACAGCCGACACCGTGACGCCGAAGAAGCGGGCCTTCATGAACTGGATGTGCCGGTCATAGGGCGAGAACCGGAACAGCGACTGGATGTTGATCACCTTCAGCTTGCGGCGACGCGCAATCGCGATCATCACGACGCGCACGAAGGCGACCGAGGTGAACATCGAGATGATCAGGCCGAGACCCATGGTGACGGCAAAGCCGCGCACCGGACCGGAGCCGAAGTAGAACAGGATGGCGGCAGCGATCAGCGCCGTCATGTTGCCGTCGATGATGGTCGAGTAGGCGCGGTTGAAGCCGTTGTCGATGGCAGCGAAGGCACCGCGTCCCTTGCGGGTTTCCTCGCGGATACGTTCGTTGATCAACACGTTGGCGTCCACCGCAAGGCCGATGCCGAGCACGACACCGGCGATGCCCGGCAGCGTCAGGGTGGCGCCGACCAGCGTCAGGGCCGAGAAGGTCAGGATCGTGTGGATCAGCAGCGCGACGTTGGCCAGGATCCCCCATGTGCCGTAGAGCACGAAGATGAAGAGGGCGACCAGGGCAAAGCCGACAAGGCCGGAATAGATGCCCATCTTGATGGCGTCGGCACCAAGGTCGGCGCCGACGGTGCGTTCCTCGATGACGGTGAGCTTGGCCGGCAGGGCGCCGGCGCGCAGCAGGGCTGACAGCGTGGTTGCGCTTTCAGCCGTGAAGTTGCCGGAGATCTGGCCGGAGCCGCCGGTGATCGGTTCGCGGATGACCGGTGCGCTCAAAACCTTGTTGTCGAGAATGATGGCAAACGGCTTGCCGACATTGGCGCGGGTGATTTCGGCAAAGCGGTTGGCACCCGCGCTGTCGAAGCGGAAGGTGACCAGCGGCTCGTGGGTGTTCTGGTCGAAGGAGACGCGGGCATCGGCCAGACGGTCGCCGGAAAGCTCGACGCGATCCTGGATCGCATAGCTGTTGCCCTTGTCGTCCTTCATGACGGTGACGCCGGGACCGGGATTGGTGAGATCGCCGCTATCGGACAGCATGTGGAACGACATCTTGGCGGTCGAGCCGAGCAGTTCGCGCAGGCGCGACGGGTCCTGGGTGCCCGGGAGCTGTACGAGGACGCGGTTGTTGCCGATGCGCTGGATCGTCGGCTCGGACACGCCGACCTGGTCGACGCGCTGGCGGATGATCTCGAGGCTCTGCTGGACGGCGGCGTCGACATTGGCGTTGATGCCGACCTGCGAGTAGGCCAGCGTGATCACGCCGTTGTTGGCCGCGACGTTGAGGTCCGACTGGCCGGCGCTGATGCCTGTGGTGAGGGTGTTCGCCAGGGTCTTCAACTCGGTGACGGCCGCATCGCTCTGGGTCGGGTCGGTCAGCGAGATGACGACCTGCGTGGCGTTCTGGACGACCGACTTGGTCTGGATGCCCTTAGCCCGCAGAACGCGGCGTGCATCCTGGACCAGCGTCTGCAGCCGCTCATGGACCAGATCGCCTTCGTCGACTTCGAGAACCAGATGGGACCCGCCGCGAAGGTCGAGGCCGAGCGCGACCTGATTATGCGGTAGCCAGGCGGGAATGCGGTTGAGAGCCGATTGCGGCAGCACGTTCGGCAGGGCGATGAGCATGCCAAGCACGATGATCACCGCATAGGTGAACACCAGCCATGGGGAGGTGCGCATAATGTCTATCCTTGAATAAGCATCTGCCAGCGGCAAGAGCGCTGGCGCGTGGGTCTGATGTAAAGGGGGATGCGCCGAAGCGCGCGTTCTGTCAGGCGGAAGGAGCCGGCGGTCCCTGGGCCAGATAGGCCCCGACATTGCCGTCCGTGATCGGAGGTGACGCTGGCGACATAGGCAAGGCGACACCGAAAAGCGATGGTGCGGTCTGCATGCCCGAAGCGATCAGCGCCGCGTTACCGTCATGCCAGCTCGCCTTCGGCTCGTTGTCGCCGGCAGCGACGACGATGCCGCGGGTGTTGTCGCGAAGCGTCAGGTAGTGCGGCTGCTGGCTACCCTTGGCTGCGGAGAAATTATTGGTCTCGGTGCTTGCAAACGTCCCGAAGCCGCCGCCGAGGGCGAGGCCCAGATAGGCAAAGAACGCAACGATCAGCGAGGCCATCACGCGGGGCATGGCGCCGCGGGGATGTCTGGTCTCGTCGCTGTCGGCAATGCCGTCGTCGGACAGGCTCAAGGGCTAAACGACCTATTCACGCGGAGTTACAAGCGTGTCGGCCAGTCTATCAACCGACGGCGCATCTTCATAGAGAGGTCTGTCATGATGCACTTGGCGCAGCCGGTCAACCATGCCCAGTGCGATTTCACGCTCGCCCATGATCACCGTATCGGCGCCATAGCGGGTCAGTTCGTCGATTTCCGCGTCGGAATGGGCGCGTGCGACGATCAGGATCGAGGGATTGAGCTGGCGTGCTTGCTCGGCGATGCTGCAGGCCTCGAACGCGTTGGGGATGGCGACGACCAGGCTGCGGGCGGCCGCAATATTGGCAAATCCGAGGACCTCGGCCGAGGCCGCATTGCCGGAGATCGCCTCGATGCCGCGCGCGCGCAGGTCGATGACGCGCTTGTCGGTGTCCTCGATGACGAGGAACGGTGTGCCTGACGACAGCAGGTTCTGGCCGACGATGCTGCCGACACGACCATAGCCGACGACGACGGCGTGGCCCCTGAGCGTCGAGGGGCCAGGATCGCGCTCCTCGCCGATAACAGGCACTTCGGCCTCCACGGCCGCGGGCTTTGCTGCCGCCGCAGTCGCCGCTTCGGCCTGCGCCGTTGCCTCCTCTTGCAGCCGGGTCTTGTTGCCGAGATGGCTTTTCAGACGGGCGCAGCCGTAGAAGACCAGTGGATTGAGGATGATCGAGATGATCGCGCCGGCAAGGATCAGGTCTCGACCCTGTTCCGGCAACATCTTGAGCTCAACGCCCATGGCCGCCAGGATGAAGGAGAACTCACCGATCTGCGCCAGACTGGCCGAAATCGTCAGCGCCGTCCCAACCGGTTTGCGGAAGGCAATGACGATGAGGAAGGCCGCCAGCGACTTGCCGACCACGATGATGAATACCGTCGCGAGCACCAGCAGAGGATGTTCGAACAGGATGTTCGGGTCGAACAGCATGCCGACGGAAACGAAGAACAGCACCGCAAAAGCGTCGCGCAGCGGCAGGCTTTCCTGGGCGGCCCGATGGCTGAGCTCGCTCTCGGCGAGAACCATGCCGGCAAAGAAGGCACCGAGCGCGAGCGACACGCCGAACAGCTTTGCCGCACCGAAGGCGACGCCGAGCGCGATCGCCAGCACGCCGAGCCGGAAGAGTTCGCGCGAACCGGTATGGGCGGTGCGATGCAGAATCCAGGGAATGACGCGGCGGCCGAACACCAGCATCAACGCCACGAACAGCGCGACCTTCAAAAGCGTCATGCCGATGATGCCGCCGATGCCAAGATCAAGGCCGAACAGGCGGTTGACCGCCGCCGAAAGCGGCTCGACGGGCCCGTGGCCGTCGCCGGAAATGCTGGCGGCGGCCGGGATCAGCACCAGCGCCAGAACCATGGCCAGATCCTCAACGATCAGCCAGCCAACCGCGATCTTGCCACGCTCGGTCTCGACCAGCCGCCGTTCCTGCAGCGCCTTCAACAATACCACCGTGGAAGCGACCGACAAAGCCAGGCCGAACACAAGGCTGCCCCCGATCGACCAGCCCAGCAGCGTGCCCAATCCCCAGCCGAGCAGCGTCGCGAAGGCGATCTGGACGAGGGCGCCGGGAACGGCAATGAAGCGCACCGATAACAGGTCCTTGAGGGAGAAGTGCAATCCGACGCCGAACATCAGGAGGATTACGCCGATCTCAGCCAGTTCCGGGGCGAGCCCCTGATCGGCGACAAAGCCCGGCGTATAGGGCCCTGCCAGCACGCCGGCGACGAGATAGCCGACGAGCGGCGGCATGCGCAACTTGTTGGCGATAGCGCCGAAGATGAAAGCCAGCACGAGCCCCATGACGATCGTCGAAATCAATGGTGTATCGTGTGGCATCTTCTTTTCCCCCGCTGGAAATCCCGTGCTCAATATGACATATATGGCTTAGAGTGACCAATATGGGTATTTTTGCATCGTGAATCAAGGCAGTAAGTCAGCTATTCTGACACCGGCGCATTGTCGAGCCGCCCGTGGTTTCCTGGATTGGACACAGAACGATCTCGCCGAAAAGGCAGGCGTTTCCCGCAGCACGATCCGCGACTACGAAGGCGCCCGCCACGATATCCACCGTGCGACCGAGGCGCAGCTGAAATTGGCGTTCGAGCAAGGCGGCGTGGTTTTCGTCGAGATCCAACCCATCGGCTGGGCGGTCGCGCTGGAGCAACAGAGCAAAGCCATGCCGGCAAAAGTTTAACCGCAGAATTTGTTCGACGCCTTCACGACCTATACTTTGAGGCCTGCTCAGCCGCGAGCAGCCGATGCGACGCGCATCCATGCTCTGGTCGCCGACGGGCGCGCCTCGTTGAGAGGTGCTGAGCCTAAGCGTCAGGTGGATTCGGGCTATCCCGGCTCTGTCAAAAAACCCTCAGCGGGACCTTCTGCCGAGACTCGTCGAGACGGCTCAGGAGGGCGAATGCAGACAGCGTTATGCTGGCAATAAGTGAAGCACTCAGTCCAAGAACAATCATTGCTCTTTCCTCATAGGGATGTGGATGTGACCTAACCTTTGCTTCTAAACAACGAAGCTTGCTTGTGACTGTCTTTCGGCCCCGCCAATGCCGATAGTCTCGTGGAAGAAAGATTTATTCGAATTCGCTCACCTTCGACGCAATGTTAACCTTCAGGCAAGGAATTAACCATAAACATTGCAGTACACGTTGGAATGGGAAGATGTCGCTCCTCCCCACCAGGCATGATGCCGCCCCTTCGTACCGGATTTTGCCCCGGATTCTCTCCAGACAATTTCAACCTCGATGAACGAGTGGCGCTGAGCCGGAGGATCGCTAGATCCCCGAGGCCGTGTTCCGTCCAAAGCCGTTGATATTGGAAAGCTTACACAATTCAGCCAGGACATCCGTCCAGGCATCGCGGCGGGAACGGTTTTGACACAGGACTCGATACCAGAGCAGGGACATCGGACGCAGGCAGGTAGCCTACGTGACCGCTTGCGCTTTGCCGGCCTCGATGCCAATCAGTGCGAGACGCTCCGTCGTCACCGGCCGCTTCTCCAGACGCACATGAAGGCCGGCCTTCGCGATCTCTTCCATCGCTTCCAGTCTTTTCCCGATGCGGCCCGCAATTTTACCAGCGATAATCAGCTCGAACGGCTGCACGATCTGCAGTCTTCCCACTGGGATGTGCTGACCGACGCGCGGTTCGACAGCCTCTACGCCGAGCGGGTCAAGGTGCTCGCCGATTCCGAAAGCAAGATGGGTCTCGAGCCGCGATGGCAGGTGGCAGGCCATGGCGTCATTCTGGAACACCTTCTGGCGGGCGTCATCGGCGACATGGCTGGCGGTTCGATGCTGCCGGGCGGCAAGCGCCGGGCTAAGGAATCCGCCGACCTGGTTGCGGCTCTGGTGCGGCTCGTCATGGTCGATGTCGAGATCGCCGTGTCGCTGCGCTTCAACGAGATGCGCATCCAGCACCAGCGGGCCTTGGCCGACCAGCGCGTTTCCGATCAGGCCGAGGCGAGCGCCGTCTTCGCCGATGTCATCCGGAGCCTTGGCGAGCGCGATCTGACGGTACGTGCTCCAGCGGTTGTCCCCGATGCCTACAGTGAACTGGTCTCTCTGCTCAACGCCGCCTTGGAGGCCATGCAGAAGGATTTCACGCAGCTTGCTGAACGGGTGAAGACGACGGAAGACGCCGCCGGCCAGATCTCCATCGACAGCCGCACGCTCGACGAAGCCGCGACCGACCACGCGCAGCAACTGGGCGTCAACGCTCGACTGCTTGCAGGGCTTGCCGGTCAGGTGCGAGACAATGCCGCTACCACGCGGTTGGCAGAGAAGGACGCGGCAACGACCCGCAAGGCCGCTGAAGACAGCGGCCACATCGTCGGCGAGGCAATAGCCGCCATGGCCGATATCGAGACATCGGCCGAAAAGATTGGGCAGATCATCGGCAGCATCGACGAGATCGCCTTCCAGACAAACCTTCTGGCACTCAACGCCGGGATTGAAGCGGCACGCGCCGGCGACAGCGGCCGCGGCTTTGCCGTCGTCGCCCAGGAAGTCCGGGCCCTGGCCCAGCGTTCCGCCGACGCCGCGCGCGAGATCAAGGCACTGGTCACAGGCACCAAGGCGCAGGTCGTGGCCGGCGTGCAGATGGTCGGCCGAACCCAGGCGGCCATCGGCGGCATCGTTCGCCAGGTCACCACCATCAACGATACCATTTCCGGCATCGCGGCAGCAGCCGATGCGCATGCATCCGACCTGCGCTCGGTGACAGCGGAGGTCGATACCATTGGCGGAAAGCTCGCCGAGTCGAGCGGTCTTGCCCGCAGCACTGGCGAAACAGCCGACCACCTGCACACCGTCGTTCTGGAGCTGGGCCAAACCATCCGCGAATTTCGCGTGGCGCGGGCCAGGGAGTTCTCCAGCGAGCGCGCTGTCCCGATACGGCCGGAAATCAAGATCGGGCCAACGCATCTCGAGGATGCAACCGAGCATTTCGATTTTCCGCTGCGGGTCGCAAGCTTCGGAGGTGACAGAAGTGTCTACTAACGACTGCATCAGAAACCCCGGGCAACGTGGTCTGAATTCAACCGACAAGGAAGGCATTAATGGCAGTGAAGAAGGCAGATAAGAAAATCAGCCTGGCGGCAGTGCTAGACCTCAACGAGGCCTCCACGCTGCGCAGCAAACTACTCGGCCTACGGGGTAACAACGTGGTCATCGACGCTTCCGGCGTCGAGCGCGCCGGTGCCCTGTGCGCGCAGGTTTTGATGGCCGCGGCCAAGACCTGGGATGAGGACAAGCATTCCCTCACCTTTTCGAAGGTGTCGGATTCATTTCAGAAAACGATGCAGCTGATCGGTGTCAACATGGATCACCTGCTTGCCAAGGAGATCCATCAGTGAAGAAAAAAGTACTTACCGTCGATGACTCGCGAACGATCAGGAACATGCTGCTCGTGACCCTCAACAATGCCGGCTTCGAGACCATTCAGGCCGAAGACGGCATCGAAGGCCTGGAAGTGCTGGAAGGCGCCAATCCGGATGTGATCGTCACTGACATCAACATGCCCCGTCTGGACGGCTTCGGCTTCATCGAAGGCGTTCGCCGCAACGAGCGGTTCCGGGCCATCCCGATCCTGGTGCTGACCACGGAAAGCGACGCGGAGAAGAAAAACCGCGCTCGCCAGGCTGGCGCCACCGGCTGGATCGTCAAGCCTTTTGATCCAGTCAAACTGATCGATGCTATCGAGCGTGTAACCGCTTAAACAGGATTTCTTCCGATGGATATGAACGAAATCAAAGAGATCTTTTTCCAGGAGTGCGAAGAGCAGCTCGCTGAACTGGAATCCGGTCTTTTGAAATTGAATGATGGCGACCGCGATCCGGAAACTGTCAACGCCGTTTTTCGTGCCGTTCATTCCATCAAGGGTGGGGCAGGGGCGTTCGGTCTGGAAGACCTGGTCGCTTTCGCCCACGTCTTCGAGACAACGCTCGATTGCGTGCGATCGAACAAGCTCGAGCCGAACCAGGATGTCTTGAAAGTCATGCTGAAGGCGGCCGATGTTCTTGCCGACCTTACCAATGTCGCCCGCGACGGCGGCACTGTCGACCAGGCGAGAAGCCGCGGCCTCGTCAAGGAGCTTGAAGCCTTGGCCCAGGGCGTGATGCCATCTGCATCGTCGCACCACGAAGCTCCGGCTCCTGCTCCGGCACCAAAGCCCGTCGCGGCCGCAGCACCTGTATCGCCCCCGGCACCGAGTGATGAAAGCGGCTTCCAGCCCATTCCCTTCACCTTCGACGAGTTCGACGGCGCCGAGGATGTGGTGGCCGAACTGCCGGAATATGAAATCAGCTTCAAGCCACGCGGCGCGCTCTACGCCAAGGGCAATGACGCGACGCTGCTGTTGCGCGACCTGTCGCGCCTCGGTGAAATGACCATCAACTGCAACATGCAGACGCTGCCGGCGCTGCAGGACCTGGATTCGGAAGGCGCTTACTTCAGCTGGAAGATCCTGATCAAGACCGACAAGGGCGAGGACGCCATCCGCACGGTCTTCGAATTCGCCGAATGGGATTGCGAACTCGAAGTCAAGATCGCGGAAGAAACGGTCGACAACGGCGCCGACGAAGAATTGCCGATGATACCGGTTCCCTTCGACCTTTCGTCGCTGGATGACGAACCAGCCCCTGCCGAGGAAGAGCATCAAGCCACGCCTGCCAGCGATGTCGCAGCAGCCGTCTCAGCCGCTGAAACTGCGAGCAATGTCACGCAGCTCGCGTCCACTGCGGCCCGCGCCGAAAAGAGAGAGCCGCCGGCCGCTGCCGCCGCCGCTGCTGCCAATGCCGCCGGTGCCAACAGCGCGCTTGCTGCCGGCCAGACCATCCGCGTCGATCTCGACCGCGTCGACCGCCTGATCAACCTGGTCGGCGAATTGGTTATCAACCAGGCGATGTTGTCCCAGAGCGTCGTCGAGAACGACAGCAACGGTACGTCATCGATCAACATGGGCCTCGAAGAGCTCCAGCAGCTCACCCGCGAGATCCAGGATTCGGTCATGGCGATCCGCGCCCAGCCGGTCAAACCCGTCTTCCAGCGCATGTCGCGCATCGTCCGCGAAATCGCCGACATGACCGGCAAGCAGATCCGCCTCGTCACCGAAGGTGAGAACACCGAAGTCGACAAGACCGTCATCGACAAGCTGGCCGAACCGCTGACGCATATGATCCGCAACGCCGTCGACCACGGCGTCGAAAGCCCGGAGAAGCGCGTTGCGATCGGCAAGAACCCCGAGGGCACGGTCCGCCTGACGGCAAAGCATCGCTCCGGCCGCATCCTGATCGAGCTTGCCGACGATGGCGCGGGTATCAACCGCGAACGCGTCCGCCAGAAGGCCATCGAAAACGAGCTGATCGCCGCCGATGCCAACCTCACCGACGAAGAAGTCGACAACCTGATCTTCCTGCCTGGTTTCTCGACCGCCGACAAGATCTCCGACATTTCGGGTCGTGGCGTCGGCATGGACGTGGTCAAGCGTTCGATCCAGGCGCTCGGTGGACGCATCAACATCACTTCCAAGCCAGGCCATGGCTCTGTCTTCACTATGAGCCTGCCGCTGACGCTTGCCGTCCTTGACGGCATGGTGGTGACGGTCGCCGGCCAGACCCTGGTCGTGCCGTTGACCGCGATCGTCGAGACCTTGCAGCCGGAAGCCGCCGCCATCCATTCCTTCGGCGCCAACCATCGCCTGATCTCGATCCGCAATTCCTTCTGCCCGCTGATCGATGTCGGCCGCATTCTCAACTTTCGGACCACGCAGGCCAACCCCGTCGAAGGTGTCGCCTTGCTGGTGGAATCCGAAGGCGGCGGCCAGCGGGCGCTGATGGTGGATGCCATCCAGGGCCAGCGTCAGGTCGTCATCAAGAGCCTCGAGGCAAACTACACCCATGTCCCGGGCATCGCAGCCGCGACCATTCTGGGCGACGGTCGCGTGGCCCTCATCCTCGACGTCGATGCGGTCGTCGCGGCGTCGCGCGGGCAGGTCCTGAAGGCTGAAATGTCTTACGCGGCGGCGGGGTAAGATCATGTCGCAACCGCTCAAGGCCGCCGCGCAGGGCATGCGCGAACTGATCGCCTTCCGCATCGGTGACCAGGAGTTCTGCATCGATGTGATGTCGGTTCGCGAAATCCGCGGCTGGACGCCGGCAACGGCTATTCCTTACGCCCCACCCTATGTTCTGGGTGTGATCAATCTGCGCGGCGTCGTGCTGCCGATCATGGACCTGTCGGCCCGGCTCGGCATGCGGCCATCGGAGCCCAGCGTGCGTCACGTCATCATCGTCACGCAGGTTCGGCGGCACACGGTCGGCCTGCTGGTCGAAGCCGTGTCCGACATACTGACGATCAACGAGGAGATCATCCAGCCGACACCGGAAATCTCCTCTGAGCTGCAAAAGCAATTCGCCCGGGGCATCCTGTCCATCGATCGCCGGATGATCTGCATGATCGAACTCGAAACCCTTTTCCCGGACGTTGAAAGCCAAGCAGCATGAGTGTCATGGGTTTTGCGGATAGCCGGCAGTCGCCGGACGAGGTCTTGGCCAGCGGAGAATATCCGCTGACGCGCCGCGACCTGAACGAAGTGGCGGCGATGATTTATGCCGATGCTGGGATCTCGCTCAACGAGACCAAGGCGTCGCTCGTCTATTCGCGCCTCTCCAAGCATATCCGCAACCTTGGCATTTCGGGCTTCCGGGAGTACTGCGCGCTGGTCTCGTCGCCCGCCGGCGCTGCTGCCCGCAAGGACATGCTCTCGCATCTGACGACGAACTTCACACGGTTTTTCCGCGAGAACCACCATTTCGACCATCTCCGCACCGACGTGTTGCCAGGGCTTCTCGCCCGCGCCAAGTCCGGCGGCCGGGTTCGGATCTGGTCAGCCGCCTGCTCGGATGGCCAGGAGCCCTATTCGATCGCGCTGACTGTGCTGGGCCTTATGCCCAACGCCGCGGACTATGACTTCCGCATCCTGGCAACCGATATCGACCCCAAGATCCTGGCGATCGCCCGTACCGGCGCCTATGACGAGGCCGCCCTTGAAACCGTATCGCCGGCCATGCGCAAGCAATGGTTTCAGGAAGTCGACGTCAAGGGCCGGCGCAAGTTCCAGGTCGACGACCGCGTCAAGCGGCTGATCACCTTCAACGAGCTGAACCTGATGGCGCAATGGCCATTCAAGGGCAAGTTCGACGTGATCTTCTGCCGCAACGTCGTCATCTACTTCGATGAGCCGACCCAGGTGAAGATCTGGCAGCGTTTCGCAGGCCTCCTTCCGGATAAAGGCCATCTCTACATCGGCCATTCCGAGCGCGTGTCGGGCGACGCCAAGAACGTCTTCGACAACATCGGCATCACGACCTACCGTTACCACGGCAAGAATGCGGGGACCAAATCATGAGCGCACCTGCACGCGTCCTCGTTGTCGATGACTCCGCCACCATGCGTGGCCTGATCACGGCTGTTCTCAGTTCCGATCCTGACGTCAATGTCGTTGGCCAGGCGGGCGATGCTATGCAGGCCCGCGCGGCGATCAAGGAACTCAATCCGGATGTGATCACGCTCGACATCGAGATGCCGAACATGAACGGCCTGGAGTTCCTCGAAAAGATCATGACGCTGAGGCCCATGCCGGTCATCATGGTCTCGACCATGACCCATCACGGCGCCGAGGCAAGCTTGGCGGCGCTCGAGATCGGAGCCTTCGATTGCGTCGGAAAACCATCGCCCGGCGAGCGGTTCCCGTTCGGCGATCTCGCTGAAAAGGTGAAGGCTGCGGCATGGTCGCAGCGCCGAGTGGCGCGGCCATCATCTCCACAGGCGCCGGTGAGCCCGACGGCGGTTGCCGACTTCAGGGTCGGTCGCAAGATCGTCGCCATCGGCTCCTCGACCGGCGGCGTCGAGGCTCTGATCGCAGTGCTGCAGAAGTTTCCGGCCAACTGCCCGCCGACCGTGATTACCCAGCACATGCCTCACACCTTCACCAGGAGCTTTGCCGAGCGGCTGAACCGGTTGTGTGCGCCGGTGGTGCAGGAAGCAACCGACGGAGCGCGTCTCGAGATCGGCAAAATCTATCTGGCGCCGGGCGGCGACCGCCATCTCCAGGTCGTCAGTTCATCTGCGCCCCAATGTCGCCTGATCGAGCGAGACCCTGTCAACGGCCATCGCCCGTCCGTAGACGTGCTGTTTGACTCGGTTGCCGAACTCGCTGGCCGCAACGCTGTGGGCGTGATTTTGACAGGCATGGGCCGCGACGGAGCCGCAGGTCTGTTAAAAATGAGACACGCAGGCGCTAGAACGATCGGACAGAACGAAAAAACCTGCGTTGTTTACGGAATGCCAAGGGTTGCGCATGAACTTGGCGCCGTTGAGCAGCAGCTTGCGCTGTCTGCGATCGGCGAAGAAATATTGAAAATGACAGCCGCCCGAAAGGAGAGCGAATAATGTCTCTTGCGGAGAAAATCAAAGTCCTGATCGTCGACGATCAGGTCACCAGCCGCCTACTCTTGAGCGACGCTCTGACACAGCTCGGTTTCAAGCAGATCACCTCGGCGGGCGACGGCGAACAGGGCATGAAGATCATGGCGCAGCAGCCCCATCATCTGGTGATCTCTGATTTCAACATGCCTAAGATGGACGGCCTCGGCCTGCTCCAGGCGGTTCGCACCAACCCGGCGACCAAGAAAGCAGCGTTCATCATCCTGACAGCCCAGGGCGACCGTGCCCTGGTCCAGAAGGCGGCGGCGCTTGGTGCAAACAACGTACTCGCAAAGCCCTTTACGATCGAAAAGATGAAGGCGGCAATCGAGGCTGTATTTGGAGCTCTCAAATGATAACCGAAGGTGCAGCCCGACGCGTGCACATCATACAAGGCGAGTACAAGGTTCTCAGCGACCCGGATGCTGTGATCTCGACCATTCTCGGCTCGTGCGTGGCTGCTTGCCTACGGGATCCTGTCGCCGGTGTCGGCGGCATGAATCACTTCCTGCTTCCAGGCAATGCCGGTTCTCCCATGACCGGCGGAGATGCGACGCGCTATGGCGTGCATCTGATGGAATTGCTGATCAACGGGCTCCTGAAGCAGGGAGCCCGCCGTGATCGCCTGGAGGCGAAGATCTTCGGCGGGGCCAAGACCATCGCCACCTTTTCGAATGTCGGCGAACAAAACGCCGCATTTGCCGTGCAGTTCCTGCGCGACGAAGGCATCCGTGTCGTCGGCTCCAGCACGGGCGGCGAACACGGACGCAAGGTGGAGTTCTGGCCCGTGTCGGGACGGGCCCGGCAGTATCCGTTGACCGGTGCCGAAGCCAAGAAGACGGTGGATCTGGAACGCAAGCCGATCGTTGCGGCCAAGCCTGTCGAAAACTCAATCGAATTCTTTTGAAAAGCGAGGTCTACCCATGAACGCTATCTCGTCTTCGGAAGCTTCGATTGTCGAAGAGGCTTTGCCAGCCATTCTGATGCGCATCGTGTCGGAACTGCACGACGTGGCCTATCTGATCGAGCGTATCGAGCCACAATTGCTGGAACTGAACGGCATAGACGCGCAGTCGGCCGACTCGATGAAAGTGATGCAGGGTATCGATCTCGCGGTGCAAAAGACGCGCGGCATCGCCGAGTTCATCGATACGATAACCGCCGATATCCCGGAGGCATGGATCGTCGATGTGGCAACTGCCCTGAGCCTTGTAAAGCTTGCTGAAATGCAGAAGGCACTTGGCGGCGGCGTGCGCCATGGACACTCACAGCCGCTAACGAAGGCGGCAGGCGACTTCGATTTCTTCTAGCCGCATCAGGCAGCGCCCGCTCGCCTAGATTGGGCATGGTGCGCAATTCCCTCTCCTTAATCGACACCTCGACGCGCCCGAAGAAACGCTCGCGCAAGCTTCAATGCCTATTTCCTTAAATGGGCACAAAGCCAGTTGGTCTTTGACGAAGCGTGCGAGAACAGAATGAATCTGTTAAATCAACTACTTCAGATACTGAAGAATGTTCAAAACCTTGGCCGGAACCGGTTGATGGCCATGGCAGGCGTCGCTGTGCTTTCCATCGCCGTGGTCCTCGGCGCCGCAATGTATGTCAACAAGCCAGCCCAAGAAACGCTCTATGTCGGGCTCGACAAGCCGGACCTGAACCAGATCAGCATAGCCCTTGCCGAAGCCAATATCGCTTTCGAGGTCGGTACCGATGGCACCAGCGTCACCGTTCCCGCCGGCACCACGGGCAAGGCCCGCCTTCTGCTCGCCGAAAAGGGCCTGCCCAACAGCAGCAACGCCGGTTATGAATTGTTCGACAATGTCGGATCGCTTGGCCTGACATCCTTCATGCAGGAAGTGACGCGCGTGCGCGCACTGGAGGGCGAGATCGGGCGTACGATCACCTCGATCAACGGCATCAGCGCCGCGCGTGTCCACATCGTCATGCCTGACGTCGGAAATTTCCGAAAAGCGGGCCAGAAGCCCACAGCCTCCGTCATGATCCGCGCCGGCTCAGAAGCCGGCCGCAAGGCTGCTCAGTCCATCCGTCATCTCGTCGCCTCCGCCGTGCCCGGCCTCGAAGTCGACGACGTGACGATCCTCGATTCGACCGGCCAGTTGCTCGCTTCCGGCGACGATCCCGGCAACAGCGCCCTCAACCGCAACCTGAGCATCGTCCAGAATGTCCAGGGCGAAGTCGAAAAGAACATCGACAAGGCGCTCGCTCCCTTCCTCGGCATGGACAATTTCCGCTCCAGCGTCACGGCACAGCTCAACACCGACACGCAGCAGATCCAGTCGACCGTCTACGACCCGGAATCGAAGGTCGAGCGATCGGTTCGCACCACCAAAGAAAACCAGAAGTCGCAGCAGCAGCAGTCTGATACGGCGGCGACCGTCGAACAGAATATCCCGCAGGCGGCCCCGGCCTCTGGCGGTGCTGGTCCGCAGAACAGCGACCAGACCGACAAGAAGGACGAGCAGACCAACTACGAGATCAACAGCACGACAACGGCCACTGTCCGCAACAGCTACAAGCTTGAGAAGCTTTCGGTCGCCGTGGTCGTCAACAAGGGCCGTATCGCCAAGATGGTCGGCGAACCCGCCGACCAGGCGAAGGTCGATGCCTATCTGGCCGACATGCAGAAGATCGTCGCCACCGCGGCAGGTCTCGATCCGAAGCGCGGCGATATCATCACCGTCAACGCCATGGACTTCCTCGACAACCAGTTGCTCGACGACGCAGCCTCCGGCCCCGGCATCATGGACATGCTCAGCCGCAACATGGCTGGTATCATCAACTCGCTGGCCTTCGTGGTTGTCGCCTTCCTGATCATCATGATGGGCTTCCGTCCGCTGATCCGCTCGGTAACAGGTGGTCGTGGGGCAGATGCAGATACGGCAAACGGCCTGCCCGATGCTGCCGGCCTGGAACTGCCGGACTTCGCTCCGGGTGGCGCGGGTGCCGGTGGTGCCCTGATGGACGGCTTCGGTTCCGACTTCGGCTTCGACAGCACGGACGACCTGCTGACGATGGGCGACGACGACGGCAACTTCAACCGCCGCGTCAAGGAAGGCCCGGAGCGTCGCCTCTCGCGCATGGTCGAAATGAGCGAAGAGCGCGCCGCGAAGATCCTTCGAAAATGGGCGGTCGACGTCGCAGCCTAATACTAAGGCCGGGTTCATCCCCGGCCTTGTTCGTTTTCAGGCGGATGTTGCAGACGACGGAGGCTCTACAACCCGCCGCATACGCTCGACGGCACCTGCACCGGTTGCCCGGTATGGTGCGTTGCCCCCTTCCAAGAATCGATTTATCTTGCTTCAAGCAACAGGAGTGGCGCGGCCTGAAATCCGGCTGCGGTTAATAAAATCTTAAAGCGTAGAGGAGCGGGGCTACAGCGTGTAAGTTGATCTATAGTGATTCGCACAGGCGACTATGGTCATCTCAAAGGTAAAGCTGCTTCTGAGGCTGGCGTTAAACGTTTAAAATGGCAGGAAATGCAATGGACATGCATATGCTTCACGCCACCAGACGCGACAGCGAGGCAGTCATTCCGACGATTGCCGCCAGAACAATGACCCGTGATCAACTGATTCTCCGTTTGACGGATGTGGCGGGTTCGCCGCTCATTCACTCCGGTCTTCGCGCCCTGACGGATTATCTCGGCGCATCTCATTACATGTTGGCCCGCTGCGACCTTCTCCAGGAGAGCGGGCTCGATTTTGTGATGTCATCCGACTGGCCTTTCGATCTCGTCAGGCGGCTGGCTTCCGATCTCGTCAGTACCTATGTCCGCACGACCGAGTTCGAGAAGTGCCTGATGCTTTTCCAGCCGAGCTTCTCGGTCCTGCCGGATGACGTAACCCTGCCGGAGGGCTCAAGCCGTCAATATTGCTCGCTGACGTTCAATGTCGGTCGGACGCGGCTGTCGTTGATGCTGCTTTATCGTGATGGTTTCATCCTTTCGCCTGAGCGCCTGCGCGAGGTCGGCCTGCTCACAGGTTATTTCGCCAGCTTCGGCCACTGCGTCGAGGGCAAGGGAGAGCGCAGCTTCGAACTCACGGATCGCGAACTCGAATGCCTTTTCTGGATTGCCGAAGGCAAGACCAGCGACGAAATTGCGATGATTCTCGGCATCTCCCGCAACACCATCAACAATTACATCACAAGCGTCATGCGCAAGACCGCAACGAAGACCCGGTCGGAAGCTATTGCCTTTGCGGTAAGAAACAATCTGGTCTGAGGGCTGTCGATGAAATACGCACCGGAAAGAAGCACGGTGTCACGTGAACTCAAGATGACGCGGGTCCACCGCATCTCCAGCCGCTCCGATCTCTTCCCGCGACTGGTGGCGATGCAGAAACTGATGGACGCGCAGAACTTCGCGATCTACCGGGTGGCCGGCTCGGGACTGCCAAGCCGCCTGCACCTGGTCTGCGAACTTGAGAACTGGGGTCCCGGCAATCTCACTGCCAGCAAATCCATCGTGGATGCCTATGGTGAAGATATGCTCGAGCATATCGAGAAATCCCTGCTTCCATTGATGTGGAACGGCATCGACGACGACCGCACGGCCGAGGCAATTGATTTCACGCAGTTTACCCAGCGTCTGAAGTCGAAGATGTTTCCCTGCGCCGGCGTCGCATTCCCGGTCCGGCTTGGAACGGTCGGCAACGGCTTTGTCGTGTTCACCGCCAACTTCATCGACCTGACCAGCGAACTGATCATCGACCTGCATGGTCGCAGCTGCCAGATCATGATGGATCTTTTGTCTCTGGACGAGCGCCGCAGTTCGGCAGTGGAATCGCTGAGCGAGCGCGAGATCGCATGCCTCCAGCTCGCCGGCGATGGTCGCATCAGCGAAGAAATCGCCGAGAAACTTGGACTGTCGGTCCACACGGTGAACGCCTATCTCGGTTCGGCAACGATCAAGCTCGACAGCGTCAACCGCATCCAGGCGATCGCGAAGTCCATCCGGCTCGGTTACATCAGCTGAGGCTTTCGCGCATCCGAGCGCCAAGAAACCACATGTTCCCATGTCTTCGCCGAGGGCGGAGGGACTTCCTGCAAGACAAAACGCCGGGCTTCCGCCCGGCGTCGTCTTATCGAAGAGCGCTTGCAGACTTGGCTCACGCGGCGGCGAATGGCACGGCCACAAAGGTCTTGTTGCCGGCGCGCTCGATCATAAGCAGCACGGACTTGCGCCCCTCCTTGCCGGCTTCGGCCACCCTTGTCTGGACATCGTGGGCATTGCGGGCCGGCTTCTGGTTGACAGAGACGATCACGTCGCCCGGCTGGATGCCGGAGGCAGCAGCCGATTTGTCCGGATTGACGCTGGCGACCACCGCACCGGTGGCATTGTCAGGCAGGTTGAGCGACTGGCGCATCTCCGGCGTCAGGTCGGCAAGACCGATACCGAGCGAAGGCTGATGGCTCTGCGAGTGATCGCCATCGAGCGCCGATGCCTGCTGTTCGCCATTGTCGTTGCCGCCAACGGTGAACGGTAGATTGATCGATGCTCCGTCGCGCCAGACCGTCAGGCTCTCCTTGGTGCCAGGCGTAAGGTCGGCCACGAAGCGCGACAAATCCTTCGGCATTTTCACCGCCCGTCCGCCGAGCCCGGTGATGATGTCTCCCGCCTTGACGCCGGCCGCTGCTGCGGGTGTCCCTTCACTGACCTGGGCCACGAGCGCGCCCTGCGATTGCGTGAGGCCGACGGCGTCGGCGATGTCAGCTGTCACCGGCTGGATCTCGACGCCGAGAAAGCCATGGTCGATCGAGCCGTTCTTTTCGAGCTTGGCGACGATGGCCTTTGCCTCATCAGACGGAATGGCGAAGCCGACGCCGACGCTGCCGCCGTTGGGCGAATAGATGGCGGTGTTGATGCCGACGACCTGGCCGCTGCTGTCGACCAGCGGGCCGCCGGAATTGCCATGGTTGATCGGTGCGTCGATCTGGATGAAATCGTCGTAGGGGCCGCTGTGCAGGTCGCGGCCGCGCGCCGATACGATGCCCGAGGTAACCGTCGTGCCGATGCCGAAGGGATTGCCGATCGCCAGGATCTGGTCTCCGAGCTTCAATTTGTCGGAATCGCCCCAGGCGATCGTCGCAAGCGGCTTCGGCGATTGGATCTTGATGACGGCAAGGTCCGACTTCGGATCGGCGCCGATCAGCTTGCCGGGAAGCTCCGTGCCATCGTCGAGCGTCACCTTGATGTCGATCGCCTTGTCGATGACGTGGTTGTTGGTGACGATGTAGCCGTCAGGGCTGATGATGAAGCCGGAGCCCAGCGCCTGGCTATGGCCCTGATGGGCCTGGGGCGGCATCGGCATGCCCTGGCCACCGAAGAACTGGCGGAACTGCTGGTCCATAGGCGAATTGTCGCCATCATCGCTGACGTTGTCCGCTTTCATGGTCGTGGTGATCGTGACCACGGCAGGCTTGTCGGCGGAGACGACAGGCGCAAACGAGCCGCTGGAGGCGACGCTGCCGACCACGGGGTTGGCCTGTGGCGCCGCGTCGGCGGTGGTGATGTTGAGTGCCAGGGGCAAGGAGGCAGCCCCGAGAATGAAGGCGGCACCGACGAGGGCGGCGGTACGGTGTTTTTGCAGAATGGATGGCATGATATCTGTCCCTTGCGAGCATATGAACACGATGCCGGGGCCGCCTGTCTCGCGTGCGGTCGAACGGATCAAAGGCTCAGATCCCTCCGTTTGCTAGGCTGCAAGGATCTGAACTTCACGTCCAAGTAATCACGGCCGAGAGATGGTGTCATGTTAAACAATAATAATGAAAAATAGCAGGATCCGATCTTATTTTTGCCTATAATGGCGCATTCATGGCAATTATTACATCAATTTAACGGATTTATTACTTTCATGTAATGGCGCCGCTGAAGAGCCTATCGGGCAGGGTCGTCACCTGTCGTCCGAAGGTGAAATGCAAAAAAACCAAGGCGATGCCGCGCGGCGCCTTGGTTCTTGCAGGTTCTGAGCTCGTCAGGGTTTGAGGCGCTATGCGCTCAGTGCCCCCGGCTCCGGCAGAGCGTAGCGGGCCTGGCTCAATCTGTGAGCCAGCATTGCAGTGTTCTCATCCGGATCGCTCGATGGATTGTCGAAGGCGATGTGGTTGATCTCGACCCCGGCATGATGCTCGGTGAGCGCCAGCTTGGCATAGACGGTAATGCCGACCGGCTTGATCTCGAGGTCGATGCTGACCTCGGCCGGACCGCCCCAGTCGAGGGCATAATCGCCCCCAAGTCCAAAATTGACCGTGCCTGGCAGAAAATAGAGTTCGGCTGCGGAAGCAACCAGATCGGCAAGGTTGCCGTAGGATTCAAAACGCAGCAGGGAAATCAGGTCAGCTGCATCGAGCAGTCGTAGCTCGCTTGCGACGGGGCTAATGGCCTCGGCAAGAATCTGTTCGCGTTTGGCGGAGTAGGGGCATCTCTTCATTCTTTATGGTACCCGCTTATTATTCGATTTCGCCGCGTAGATCCGATGGATCAATTCCGCGACGGCCTTAAAAAATACTGACGGGATGACACTATCGACCGAGACTTGCGCAAACATGGAGCGCGCAAGGGGTGGATCCTCGAAGACCGGGATGTTGTTTTCCTCGGCAAGCTCCCTGATTCTGAGAGCAATCAGGTCCTGGCCCTTGGCAACCACAACCGGGGCGTCGTTCTCCGAACGCACGTAGCGCAGTGCGACCGCAAAGTGGGTCGGGTTCGCGATCACCAAGGTTGCACGCGACACATTCTTCATCATTCGCCGCCGTGCGCGGTCGCGGGCGATCGACCTCTGACGCGCCTTGACGATGGGATCGCCTTGCGCCTGCTTGAACTCGTCCTTGACGTCCTGCTTACTCATGCGCAGCTGCTCGTACCAATGATGGCGCGTCCAGAACAGGTCGATGATGCCGACGATCGCGGTCGCCAGCAGCACCACGATGAGGATTTTCCTGATGATGCTCGCCAGCCGCACAAAAATCGTCTGTGGGTCGGAGAACATCGAATCGATCGAGCTGAAGAACTCGCTGCGCAGCACGAAGAACATGACGATGCCGACCACGACGATCTTCATCATCGACTTGCCGAATTCCACCAGGCCGGGCACGCTGAATATCCGCTTCCAGCCCTCTATGGGGGAAATGCGCGACATCTTCGGACTGATTCGATCCAGCACCACGCTTGGCAGATTCTGCGCGACGGAAGAGCTGATGCCGAACAGGAAAAACAGCACGACGGCCGGCAGCAGAAGATTGGCGATTTCCCAGCCGATCTTGACAAACAGCGACATCACGTCGGAGCCGGTGTCCAGGCGCCACTGGTCCGGCTGCTCGAAGAGGTCGCGCAGGGTTTCGCCCATGCGCCCCATGCGCTCCGGCAGGAAAAAGATCATGTAGATGAAGGTGGCGAGCATGGAGGCGAACAAGGTCGCCTCTCGTGACGATGGAATATTGCCCTTGTCCGCCGCTTCCCGAAGTTTTTTCTCGGTCGGATTCTCGGTCTTGCTGTCTTTGTCCTCGTCGGCCAAATCCGCTGCCCTCTACAAAACCGAAAGGCCGCGCATCATGCGCAGCCGCGTCGGGAGAGCCTAGACCTCTCGCCTGTCGGGTTCAACTCGCGCCTGAGGCGACAGCCACCTTGTCAACAGTCGCGGCTTAAGCGGCGGCGTTGTCGGCTGCCGGCGGCTCCTTCAGCTGGATCTGGCCGGAGTTGGCAAGCCGAATCGCTTCCTGGGCGATGGCGCGGCGGGCAATGGCGATTTCGCGCGGGTTGATGCCGGTCGCGCCGGACGCCAGATCGGACTCGATCATGCGGCGCTGGCGTGGGCTGATCGAGGCCAGCACGGTCTCGCGCATTTCCGTCGACGAGCCGCGCAAGGCCATCGTCAGGATGTCGGCGGAGATGTCGTTGAGCAGCAGCACGCGGCCACGCTGCGGCATCAGCATGAGGTCGTCGAACAGGAAGATCTTCGGGCGGACCTTGTCGACCGATGCCTGGCTGAGGGATTCGAGCGAACTCAGCAGCGTGTCGACCTGCGGCTTGTCCATCTCGTTCATCAGTTCCGCCACCTTGGCCGAACCGCCGGCATTGCGTTCCATCTCGATTTCGGCGAGCAGGGCGACAACGCGGTTCTCGATGATCTGGGCCGCTTTCGGGCTGACGTCCTTGAGGTTGACGGTGCGGTTCATGATGTCGGCGCGCTGGGCGTCGGGGATCTGCATCAGCACCTTTGCACCGAAGGAGGACGGCATCATGGAAAGAATGTAGGCGATCGTCTGCGGGTGTTCCTTCAACAGGAAGGTGCCGACGAAAGCGGGATCGCCTTCGCCCAGACGATCCCAGATTGAGGTTTCGAAAGCTTGGAAAGCGGTCCGGCGGCCGAGCAGGCTGTCGACCTCGTCAGGCGTCAGGCCTTCCTCGAGAATGCTCTCGATGGCCTTCGCGTTGTCCATAAGGCCTGCGCCTTCGGTGAACAGGTCTTCGAATTCCGCGACCAGCACCGCCAGCTCATCCGGAGGAATGACGCGGAGCGACTGGGCGGATGCGATGATCAACTGCAATTCGTGCTGGGTAAAATATTTCAGCAGACGTCCCGCAACTTCCTTGCCCATAGCAAGCAGAACGGCTGCGGCTTTTTCAGCCTGAGATAACGGTTTCTCGGCCACTGCGCCGCCGAAATCGTCAAAGTCCATCATGGTCTTCTCCGTCCCAGACTTGGGGGGTACTAGGCTTTCTTCGAGCTCAAGACTTCAATCAGCTTGATCCCGAAACGCGTATCGTCATTTTCCAGCACGGTGATTTCGCCCCGGGCGATCCTGCGGCCGTTGACCGTGATCTCGACAGGCTCGCCGATCTTCTTGTCGAGGGCGATGATCGCCCCTTCCGTCAAATTCATCAGGCCGGAGACCTGCATGCGGCTGCTGCCAAGTACGATCTGGACATCGATCGGGATGTCCATGATCAGGTCCATGTTCGACGTCAGGGCGCTGCCTGGCGCCTGATGCGTCTCAAACGATGAATCGCCGAAGCCGCCCAGGTCCGAATCTGTTGTCGCTGCATCATCGCCGAAATCTCCAAAACTGGAAAGACCCATTGGAGCGGCAGCGACGTCGTCGTCATCTGAGCCGAAATCTCCGCCGAAATCAGAGAGATCGCCCGAATCCTTCTTCAGAACGCCGCGAAGTCCGTCGATCGCCTCGTTCAGTTCGTCCTCGTTCCCCGGCAGGTCGAGGGCGTCTTCGCCGATAGTTTTTGTTTTCCTGGGTGCCATGACATTACTATTCCAGTTGAAACTTGCCTCAGGCTGCCGTTGGCTGCTCCGGGCTTTCGAAACCGATTAATTCATCAAGTGTTTAAGAAGCTCGCTATCGGAATTTATGGTGTCCTTGACGCGTACCGTGTAGTTCTCGCCTGATCTGCCAAACTCGCAGACATAGAGGTCCTTGCCATTGGCACTCACCTCCACCTTGACGTCCTCGCTATCCAGGAATGGGATGACGTCTCCCACGGCAAGCCTGGAGATGGTCTCCAGCGTCAGCGACTGCAGCCGGATGCGGGCGTCCATCGTCACCTCAGAGCGATGGACCTGATGGGTCAGCTGTTGCGTCCAGGCTTCGGACTTCACCGTCGGCGCCTTGGCCTTTGGTGGCGTGACGACCGTCTTCAGCAGCACCTTTTGCGGTACGACAAGCGTGAAGTGCGAGACGCACGTACCGAGCTTCACCGACATCTTGATCGCCGCTGCATATTCGTCCGGCTGCCCTTCCGGCGGCGGAAGCCGATCCTCGATGTTGCGTGGCGCCTCCAGATAGGGTTCGAATGCGCCTGGTGCGTTGACGGCCGACCGCAGGACATTGGCGATCTTGTCGAAGACCATGACGGCCAGATCGAGTTCCATCAGCGACAGCGGCCGAAGCGCCGGCGGAGCCATGGTCTCCGGCATTGCCCCGAGCATCCGCTCCATCAAGGTCAACACGAACCCGTTGCCGCAGCCGAGAACGAAGTTCTGCGACCAGTTGCGCAGCGAGCCGTTGACGACCGAGACGTTCGGACCAAGTCCGGCGATCAACTCGTCCATCGCGCCCGTCTTGCTGCCGGCATAGGCAACGGTGATGTCGAGGCCGAGCTCGCTCTTGATAAGATCGGGAAGAAACTCGGCATAGACCAGGCCCATCGAGGAGCACAGCTTTTCGACCCGCTGGTGGTCGCCAAGCCCGCCGGTCAGCTTGGCGAGGAGGGTCGGGCTCATCGGCGCGCGGGGTGTGTCATTCATCGTCAAGCTGCCTTGTTCTCGCCGCCCGGGTTCATCATTTCCTGCTCGACGGCGTCGATCGAAGGACGCTCATAGGCCGAAATGGTCTTCCGCCCGTATTCCAGCGCCACCTGCGGCACGGAGCCGTTCATGTAGGCGAGCAGCGTCTGTTTGACGATGACATAGAGGCGATGCTGCTTGCTGCGGACGATCTTGATCTGGGAGACCAGCGGCGCGCAGACCGAGTAGGACAACAGAATGCCGAGGAAGGTACCGACCAGCGCCGAGCCGATCAGCTCGCCCAGCACTTCGGGTGGATCGTTGATGTGGCTCATGGCCTTGATGACGCCCAGCACGGCGGCAACGATACCGATGGCCGGAAAGGCGTCGCCCATGGTCGAGATCGCGTAGAATGGCTTCATCTTGTCATGGAGGATGGTGTTGATTTCCTCGTCCATCAGCGCCTCGATCTCGTGGCTGCGGGCATTGCCGATGATGATCAGGCGAACATAGTCGCAGATGAAAGCCGTCAGTTCCTTGTTCTTGAGGATCGTCGGCGCGGTCTGGAAGATCGAGGATTCATCGGGATTGTCGATATGCGCTTCGATTTCGTTGCGCGACTTGGTGCGCAGATCGCGCATCAGGGCGTAGAGCACGCCCAGCACGTCCAAGTAATTGCGCTCCTTCGGCACCGAATGCTTGAAGGCCTCACCCAGCGCCTTACCGGAATCCTTGATGACTTTCATGGTGTTGGCCATGATGAAGCCGCCAAAGCCGGCGCCGCCGATGACGAGAAACTCGTATGGCTGCATCAGCGCTCCGAGATGGCCACCCATGGCCATAAAGCCACCGATGATGCAACCGAAGGTCACAACAAATCCGATTATGATATTCATCGACGGTCCAAACCTGATGTTGTTTCTACGGCTTGAAGTAGGGCGCCTATCTTGCGTGAAGCTGTTTCCACGCCGCTTTGCCAAGCCCTCCATAGTGTCAGCCTCGCGCAAGCAAGCGCTGGCATAAGGCAGGCCAAGGGCATCGATGCCCAGCTAACGAATGGATGACGCACGCCACGAGCGGCCGCCATTTCCGTTATTCTCCAATGTCCGGAGGGCGTTGCTATGCAGTCTGGTATTTATGTGTCCCTATCGTCTCAGATGGCTCTCGAGCGACGTCTGACCACGATCGCCGACAACATGGCCAATGTGAACACCACGGGCTTCCGCGGTACGGAAGTCAAGTTCAACCAGGTGCTCAGCAACACGGACAACAAGCTTGGCTCCAAGGTCGCCTTCGTCACCCAGGGCAACGACTACCTGTCCAGCGATAACGGCGAACTGCAGAACACCGGCAGCTCCTTCGATTTCGCGGTCAAGGGCGAGGCCTGGTTCGGCATCAATACCCCTGCCGGCACCGTGCTGACCCGCGACGGCAGGTTTTCGATGACATCGACCGGCGCACTCGTATCGGAGCGCGGCTTCCCGGTTCTCGACCCGAACGGCGGCCAGATCCAGCTCAATCCGCAGGGCGGAGAGCCGAGCGTCACGTCCAACGGCGAGATCTTTCAGAACAACAAGCAGATGGGCACGATCGGCCTTTACTCGGCGGATATCAGCAAGGGCTTCGTGCGCTATTCGAACAGCGGTGTCATTCCGGTGGAAACCCCGCAGGCCGTCGTCGACAGTTCGAAGGTCGGCATTGCCCAGGGCTATCTTGAGAATTCCAACGTCAACGGCATGCGCGAAATGACCCAGCTGATCGAAGTCAGCCGTGCCTTCGACAACATATCGACGCTCACAGGCGCCAGCGAAAGCTCCCTCCAGGAAGCGATCAAGACCCTCGGCAGCAAGTCATCTTAAAGGTTAGCCGATGGATCAGCTCGCAGATCAGGCACTCGACCTGGACATCGACCAGGAACAGGATCCCGACGCCGTAGCGGAGGAATTGCCGGCGGCGTTCAAGCTGCCGCCGGTCCCGATGTCGCCGAAGCTGTCGCAACTGGCCGATCTCGCCCGCTATTACAGCCTTCCCGCCAATGCCGTCGCCCATGGCGGTCATGTCCGCACGATCGCGGCAGGCCACTATACGGTGTCAGGCCTATCCCGGCACGTCCGGCTCGGCGAATTCGTGGCCCACCGCTCCGCCACCGGCGATCATCTCGGCGAAGTGGTGCGGGTCGAGCAGGACCTCATTTTCGTCTGCCCGATCGAGCCGGGGGAGCCGATTGGCATCCACGATACGGTCATCCAGAAGGGCGCGTTTCGCATCAGCCCCTCGGCCGACTGGTGCGGCCGGACGATCAATTCGCTTGGCGAGCCGATCGACGGTTTGGGGCCGCTGACGCAGGGTTCGACGCCGCGCTCGATCTCCAACATCGCGCCGCCGTCGATGACGCGCCAGCGCGTCGATACCGGCTTCAAGACGGGTGTGCGGGCCATCGACATCTTCACGCCGCTCTGCCTCGGCCAGCGCCTCGGTATCTTCGCCGGTTCCGGCGTCGGCAAGTCGACGCTGCTGTCGATGCTGGCGCGGGCCGAAGCCTTCGACAAGGTCGTCATCGCACTCGTCGGCGAACGTGGTCGTGAGGTGCGGGAATTCATCGAAGATACGCTCGGGCCGCATATGAGCAAGTCGGTTGCTGTCGTGGCGACCAGCGACGAGAGCCCGATGCTGCGCAAGATGGCGCCGCTGGCCGCCATTACGATCGCCGAACACTTCCGTGACGCCGGCGACAACGTGCTGTTGATCGTCGACAGCGTCACCCGTTTTGCCCATGCCATCCGCGAGGTGGCAACGGCGTCAGGCGAGCCGCCGATTGCGCGTGGTTATCCGGCCTCCGTCTTCACCGAGCTGCCGCGATTGCTCGAACGCGCCGGTCCCGGCCCAGAAGGCACCGGTACGATCACCGCGATCATTTCGATCCTGGTCGACGGCGACAACCACAACGACCCGATCGCCGACAGTACTCGCGGCATTCTCGACGGCCACATCGTGCTTCAGCGCAGCTTGGCCGAAGAGGGACGTTATCCGCCGATCGATCCACTGGGCTCGGTCTCGCGTCTTGCGCGAAAGGCGTGGACGCCCGACCAGGAAAAACTGGTGTCGCGGCTGAAGTCGCTGGTGCATCGCTTCGAGGAGACACGCGACTTGCGCCTGATCGGCGGCTACCGGCAAGGCAGCGATCCCGATGTCGACATGGCAATCAAACAGGTTCCGATCATCTACGACGTCCTGAAACAACTCCCGACAGACCGTCCTTCCCTCGATGCGTTCACCGATCTGGCGACGGCATTGAAGAATGGTGCCGCCAACCCGGCCACAGCAAGACCCAGAGGCTGACGTGAAAGCAATCGAGATAGACGAAACGGTGAAGCCGGCAAAAGCCCCGAGACGCAGGCGCCTTCTTCGCACCGACAACGCGCTCAAGGCGGCGGGCCTCTGCCTCGCCGCCCTGTCGGCCTTCTTCCCATGGTATGTTTTCCTCAATCCCGAAAAGTTCGGCATTGCCCAGACGGATGGTGATCGAACCCGGGCGTTGCCGGAAGGCTGGGCGGCGCGCAACGTCTTCAGTGTCTCGCCGATGGCGCTGACAAACAGCAACAGGACCGACAGCACGCCCCCTGTCGATATCGACCGACTGACGACCGCCACCACCGCTCCCACCGCGCCGGGCGATATCAAGGGCCCCGACGCGGAAAACCAGCCGTTCCCCGGCGGCTCTGACTTTCGCCTGCTGCACGTCTCCAACGGCCGGGCCCTCATCCAGGATGCGGCCGGCATGTATGTCGTCCGGATCGGCTCCGTTCTCCCGGACAACAGCCGCCTCTCGCGCCTCGAACAGCGCAAGGGCAAGTGGGTGATGATCACATCGACCGGCGCGGTCTACGGCGACGAATAACGGGCTCGCCGTCGGCTGCCACTTCCCGAACCCTATCGAAAGAAGCCCTGCGCACCGCCTTTGCGCAGCTGCGCACCGATGCCCATCGCCTACATTCAAAATCGCGCAATAAAGCGAGTATCCCGCAAGTCCCACGCAAGATTACCCGCCTAGTGTGCAAGCATAAGAATGGAGATGATCCCCATGCAACCGATTCAACTTTTTGACCTAGCATCGCGACAAGCAGAATGGCTGTCGGTTCGTCAACAGGTGGTTGCAGGCAACATCGCCAACGCCAACACCCCCAAATTCCGTGCCAAGGACGTAACGCCCTTCGAAGCCGTGCTCAGCAACCAGTCGGTTGGACTGGCGCGGACCAACCCGTCGCATCTGTCGGGCATGGACATGGATACCGGGGGGGTCGGCGTCGAAGAAGCTCCTCTCGCGCAGGAAATCGGTGTCCAGGAATCGGGCAACACCGTTGGCCTGGAGTCCGAACTGACCAAAACCGGTGAGATTCAGCGGCAATACGGTCTGAATACCGCCCTCGTCAGTTCCTTCAATCGCATGATGATGATGGTCGTAGGGAAGTAAGAAAATGGATCCATTAACTGCCGCCATGAAGGTGGCGGGCTCAGGTCTCGAGGCTCAATCGACCCGCCTGCGCATCGTATCTGAAAATATCGCCAACGCACGCTCGACCGGCGATACGCCGGGCGCCAGCCCCTACCGCCGCAAGACGGTCACCTTCGGGGCGGAACTCGATCACACCAACAACCTGACGACAGTCGGCGTCAAGAAGGTCGGCCAGGATCAGGGCAAGTTCGTCGAGGAATACGATCCCGACAGTCCGGCCGCGGATACACGGGGCTACGTCAAGATGCCGAATGTCAACGTGCTCGTCGAAATGGCGGATATGCGCGAAGCCAATCGCTCCTACGAAGCCAATCTCCAGACGATCAAGCAATCGCGCGATCTTATCAATTCCACCATCGATTTGTTGAAGTCCTGATCATGATTGACGCTATCAAAAGTCTCTCCTCGCTGTCGATGACGCGCGACCTCAACAGTATCTCGGAGGACACCTCGTCCTCCCTGACCGGCGGCTTGACGCCTCCCGCTGCAACGCCGGGTACAGACACCGGCATGAGCTTTGCCTCGGTCATGAGCAACATGGCCAAGGACACGGTCAGCACCCTGAAGGGCGCGGAAGCCGCATCCTTCGCCGGCATCAAGGGCACCATGGGCACCCGCGAGGTGGTCGATGCCGTCATGCAGGCCAATCAGACCCTGCAAACAACCATCGCAGTCCGTGACAAGATCGTTTCGGCCTTCCTAGACATCACTAGAATGCAGATTTAACGGGATCGGACGAAGACATGAGAGCGCTTGCCATTGCGGCTACGGGCATGGATGCCCAGCAGACCAATCTCGAAGTCATCGCGAACAACATCGCGAACATCAACACGACGGCTTACAAGCGCTCCCGCGCCGAGTTTTCGGATCTTCTCTACCAGACAGAGCGCGCCAAGGGCATCTCCAACCGTCCGAACCAGGCAGCGGTGCCGGAAGGTGCCAACATCGGTCTCGGCGTACAGACCTCGGCCGTCCGCAACATCCATATCCAGGGCGAGTTGTCGCAGACCGAGAACGACCTCGACGTTGCGGTCGTCGGACGCGGCTGGTTCCAGATCCAGATGCCCGACGGCACGACGGCCTTTACGCGCGCCGGCTCGTTCAACAAGAGCGACACTGGCCAGATCGTTACCGTCGACGGTAACATTTTGCAGCCCGGCATCACCGTGCCGAACAATGCCAGCAAGATCACGATCAGCAGCTCCGGCGAAATTGCCGCCACCATCGGTACGGCGACGACGCCGACGGTGCTCGGCCAGCTTCAGCTTGCCAACTTCGTTAACGAGGCCGGCCTGCAGCCGATGGGCAGCAACCTGTTCACCCAGACGCCGGCGTCAGGCGATCCGGTGGTGTCCAATCCCAATCTCGACGGCTTCGGTGCCATCAAGCAGGGCTACCTGGAATCGTCCAACGTCGACCCGGTGAAGGAAATCACCGAGCTTATCACCGCCCAGCGCGCCTATGAAATGAACTCCAAGGTCATCACGACGGCCGACGACATGGCCTCCGTGGTCAGCAAAAACCTCAAGTAAACGAAGAGAGGGCCGGACATGACGTTTCGCCAGGCAAAAAGCATAGCAGTCGCGTCGCTCGCGGTGGCGAGCCTGGCATTCGGGCTCGTCTCGGCCCCTCGCGTGAGCGCCGAGGACCTCGGGCTTGGCAAGGCCGTCGTCCCGACGGAAGCCATCTATCCCGGCGACATCATCAGCAGCGGTCAGTTGGAGGAGGTGCAGATCACCAATCCCAACCTGACCGGCGACTTTGCCCGCTCGATCGACGAGGTGGTCGGCCGCGTCTCCAAGCGGACATTGCTGTCCGGCCGGACGATCGCAATCTCCGCTCTCCGTCAGCCTTTCGCTGTCACCCGCGGCTCCAATGTCCGCCTGGTGATGAGCATGGGCGACATGACGATATCCGCCGCCGGCACGCCGCTGGACGACGGTTCGATCGGTGACAAGGTGCGTGCGCGCAACATGGATTCCGGCATCATCGTCAACGGCACGGTCCTCGAAAACGGTACAATCCGTGTGGTAGCGAAATGAAAAGCCTGCGCCTCCTCCTTGCCGTTCTCATCGCGTTGCCAAGCCTGATCGTCCCCGGTCCAGCGGCGGCGATGAGCTCGCGTATCAAGGACATCGCCTCGCTCCAGGCGGGGCGCGACAACCAGTTGATCGGCTACGGCCTCATCGTCGGCCTGCAGGGAACCGGCGATGGGCTGCGCTCGTCGCCCTTCACCGAGCAGTCGATGCGCGCCATGCTGCAGAACCTCGGCATCTCGACGCAGGGTGGTCAGTCCAGCGCCAAGAACACGGCGGCCGTCATGGTCACGGCCAATCTTCCTCCTTTCGCCAGCCCCGGCAGCCGCATCGACGTCACCGTCAGCTCGCTCGGCGACGCCTCATCGCTCCGGGGCGGCACGCTGATCATGACGTCGCTCAGCGGCGCCGACGGACAGATCTACGCGGTTGCGCAGGGCTCCATCATCGTTTCCGGCTTCCAGGCCCAGGGCGCGGCCGCCACCGTCACCGAAGGCGTCACCACCGCCGGACGTGTTCCGGGCGGCGCGATCGTCGAACGGGAGCTGCCGGCGCGCTTCAAGGATTCCGTCAATCTGGTGCTGCAGCTGCGCAACCCTGATTTCTCGACCTCGATCCGCATCGCCGACACCGTCAACGCCTATGCGTCCTCGCGCTTCGGCGCGCCGATTGCCGAAGCCAAGGATTCGCAGGAAGTCGCCATCGCCAAGCCGAAGACGGCCGATCTTACACGGCTGATGGCCGATCTCGAAAATCTCGAGGTTCAGACCGACACGCCGGCCAAGGTTGTCATCAACGAGCGCACCGGGACGATCATCATCGGCGCCGATGTTCGCGTCTCGCCGGTGGCCGTCAGCTATGGGACATTGACCGTGCAGGTCAGCGAGAACCCGCAGGTCATCCAGCCGCAGCCCTTCAGCAACGGCGAAACGGCGATCCAGGACCAGACCGACATCTCCGCGACCAAGACCGGTGGCCGCGTGGCCGTGCTGCAGGGACCGGATCTGAAAACGCTGGTTTCCGGCTTGAACAATATCGGCGTCAAGCCTGACGGCATCATCGCTATCCTCCAGGGCATCAAGTCGGCTGGCGCACTCCAGGCGGAGCTTGTTCTCCAATGATAGGCTCAAAGCTAAACTCCCATCTCCGCGCAAACGGTCGGACCCTTGCCCTTGCGGCGGTCGGGGCAGTGCTGATGGTCATCCCCGGCGCCTTTGCCGAGGAGGCCGCCAAGCCTGCGGCCGATCCCTCCGGTAGCCAGGATGAAATCCGCCAGTTCTGCACCAGCATCGCCGATCCCGCCCGCGACCAGCGCTATCTGTTGCAGAAGCAGGCTCTCGAGAAGCTGCAGTCCGATGTCGACGCGCGCATCGCCATCATGGACCAGCGCAAGGCAGAATACGAAGATTGGCTGAAGCGCCGCAACGACTTCCTCGCCAAGGCCGACGACGGCCTTGTGCAGATCTACAAGAACATGAAGCCGGATGCGGCGGCAGCCAGCCTAGACAACGTGAAGATCACCATCGCCTCGGCGATCATCATGAAGCTGAAGGCCAGCCAGGCGAGCCTCATCCTCAGCGAAATGGACCCGCAGAAGGCGGCGACCGTGACCAACATCATGTCCAGCGCGTCCGATCCGAACACGTCGAAGACGAAGGACACACAATGAAGAAGTCTCTTCCGGTCACCATCGCCGCCGTGGTGATGCTTGCGGGCTGCCAGTCCCAGGCGATCAAGGAAATCGGCCGCGCCCCGGCCATGAGCCCGATCGGCAGCGGCCTGCAGTATGCCCAGACGCCGCAGATGTCGCTGTACCCGAAACGACCGCATCAGGTGGCGCAGGGCTATTCACTGTGGAGCGATTCGCAGGCGGCCCTGTTCAAGGATGCCCGCGCGCTCAATGTCGGCGATATCCTGACGGTTAACATCTCGATCAACGACAAGGCCAACTGGGACAACGAAACCAATCGCGACCGCACCAACAAGAGCGGCATGAACTACGATGTCAACGCCAATATCCTCGGCTGGAACCCGAAGACGTCAGGCGCCGGCACATACGGTTCTGACACGTCAACGGACGCCAAGGGCAAGATGCAGCGCTCCGAGCAGGTCACGCTGCTGGTCGCGGCCGTCGTCACCGGGATTCTGGAAAACGGCAACCTCGTCATCAGCGGCTCGCAGGAAGTCCGCATGAATCAGGAAATCCGTATTCTGAACGTCGCCGGTATCGTCCGGCCGCAGGACGTGACCGCCGAGAACACGATCTCCTACGAAAAGATTGCCGAGGCGCGCATCTCCTACGGTGGCCGTGGCCGCTTGACCGAAATTCAGCAGCCGCCGCGCGGCCAGCAGGCCGTCGACCTTCTGTCGCCTCTATAACGGCAGCGGGCGAGACAAAGGAAAAGGCGGACGGCGATGGCAGACGAAGAAGACGGCAAGAAAAAGAAGAGTTCGCTGGTCCCGTTGATCGGCGGCGTCGTGCTCCTCACCCTGGTCGGCGGCGGCGCCGGCTGGGCGATCGGCAAGATGGTCGCGCCGAAGATCGTCTCGGCCGAAAAGGCCAAGGAGGCTGCGGCACCGAAAGCCGCTGAAGGCAAGAAGGGCGAGGGAGAAGGGCTGCCGACGATCGTGCCCGAAGCCAACGGCATCGTTCAGCTCGACCCGATCACATCCAACCTTGCCTATCCCTCCGAAAACTGGGTTCGGCTCGAAGTTGCGCTGGTGTTCAAGGGGCCGACAGACGTCAAGATGGCGGAGGACATCCACCAGGATATCCTGGCCTATATCCGGACCGTTTCGCTGCAGCAGATCGAGGGTCCGCGCGGCTTTCAATATCTTAGGGACGACATTCAGGAACGTGTTGACCTGCGCTCGGAAGGGCGCGTATCGAAGGTGATGTTCAGAACCTTCGTCATCGAATGATTCGATTCTTATGCCTTTTCATCGCCATCATGGCGATACCCGAACTGGCGTCGGCGCAACAGCTTCCGACGGACCTTTTTAGTGCGCCGGTGAGCGGCTCTGCCGCCTCCTGGATCATCCGCACCTTCGGCCTGCTGACGATCCTGTCGATCGCTCCGGGCATCCTGGTGATGGTCACCAGCTTTCCGCGCTTCATCATCGCGTTTTCGATCCTGCGCTCGGGCATGGGCCTGTCGACCACACCGTCCAACATGATCCTCCTCAGCCTTGCGCTGTTCATGACCTTCTACGTCATGGCACCGACATTCGACCAGGCTTGGAAGGAGGGCGGCGCGCCGCTGCTGGCAAACCAGATCAACGAGACGGAAGCCGTCCAGCGCATCGCCGAGCCGTTCCGCACCTTCATGGCCGCCAATACGCGCGAGAAGGACATCAAGCTCTTCGTCGACCTTGCGCAGGAGCGCGGCCAGACGGTCGTCGTCGACAACAAGGTCGACTACCGCGTCATCATCCCGGCCTTCATGATTTCAGAGATCCGCCGCGGCTTCGAAATCGGCTTCCTGGTCGTCCTGCCGTTCCTGGTCATCGACCTGATCGTCTCCACCATCGTCATGGCGATGGGCATGATGATGCTGCCGCCGACCTCGATCTCGCTGCCGTTCAAGATCCTGTTCTTCGTCCTGATCGACGGCTGGAACCTGCTGGTCGGCAGCCTGGTCCGATCGTTCCACTAGCTTTAACCCGACGTTAACCCGTCACCGGTCCGCGCCGAGGTTTTCCCCCCGGCGCGTCTCGTCGCTATTCGGCTGCGATCGCGTGCGGTGTCTCGTCCTCGACCATGAACGGCACGGTGCGGGCGGGGAGGGCGGGGACGTCGAAGTGGTCCGGCTCCAGCCCCTGCCTGCCGCGCGCATACATCGTCTCGTAGGCAGCCTCCAGATGGCTGCAGAAGCGCTCGGCGTCGAACAGCGGCTGGATGTAGCGATTGCGGATCAGGCGGTCCTTGTATTCCTGGACGCGGCCCCGATCGCTGGCGAGTTCAACCGCCAGGTCCTCGTAGCCCTGCATGTCGGCGGCAACCAGTTCCGGGACGCCGATGGCATTGAGCAGGCTTTCGCTGACGCGGGAGGCGAAGTTGGTGCCCTTCAGCGTCAGGACCGGCAATCCGCCCCAGAGCTGCTCCGAAGTGGTCGTGTGGCCGTTCACCGGGAAAGTATCGATGCCGAGATCGGCAAGCGCCTGGCGATCGATGTGCTCGTCATAGCGAATGCGGGTGGTGTAGACGATGCGCTTGCGGTGGATGCCGCGGGCGTCGAAGCGGGCGGCCAGATTAGCCTCGGCGCGCGGCCCGTTGCACAGGATCCACAGGACCGTGTTTTTGGTGCGCTTGAGGATATTGCACCAGACATCGACCATCTGCGAGGTGATCTTGCGGTTGCCGTTGAACGACGCAAACACAAATGCGTCTTCCGGCAGGCCGTGCGCGGCCCTGGTCGTCGGCCGTGGCTTCGGACGGTGGATAGGATCGTTCGGCTGATAGCACTCGGGAAGGCGGCAGAACTTCTCGTGGAAATGCGCCTTGGAGTGATCCGGCAGCACAAAGTGATCGCCGATGATGTAATCGAGGTCGATGTTGACAGTCGTGCCGGGAAAGCCGAGCCAGGCCACCTGTATCGGCGCCGGCATATGGTTGAGGATCTTGGCGCGCGTGTCCTTGGTGTGCCCCTTGAGGTCGACGAGGATATCGATGTCGTTCGACCGGATGAGCTGGGCAGCCGCCTGGTCGCTCATATCGCGCACGTCCACTACCTTGCCCCATTTCGAGAAGTCGAAGGGTTGCTTCTGCTGGCTGTCCAGCGGCGAGTGGTCGAACAGGACGATTTCGAAACGATTGGTGTCATGGAGCTCGAGAATGCGCTGCATCAGCTTCATCGTCGCGTGCCCCGGCCAGAAGTCCGAGGAAAGGTAGCCGACGCGGATCTTGTCGCCCCAGACGTGCGGCATCTTCCGGCGCACGTCGCTGTGGCCTTCCGGGATCGGTGTCGAGTCATGCACGGCGAGCTTGTTCAGCGCCTCGTCGCCGCACCAGTGAAGGTGGAAGAAGGGGTTGTCGAGCCGGATATAGTCCAGCTTGCCGGCAGCCGTTGCTGCGAAGATCGGTGCTGCCTGGACGTCGATGGCGGCGAGGTCGGAAAATTCGCGGCAGAAGATCAGGCTGAGCGTGCGGAAGGTGATGTTCTCTGGATATCTCTTGAAGAGCGTCGCGGAGATATGCCGGTTGCCGTCGTCGTAGAGATCGTCGGTCAGGAGCTTTGCCGCCAGCGTCAGGTGGCGCAGGTGAGAGCCGTTGGCCAGGACCTTCTTGAGGCCGCCCAGCAGTTCCTTCTGCTGGCGCGCAAGCAGGATGGTCGCGAGCACGAAGGCCACGTCCGGATCCTTGAGCGCCATCTGGAAGATCAGCGATCCGATCGCCAGGGCTTCGTCCTCGTTGCCGCTTTCGAAATGCAGCAGAATAGCTTCGCGAAGATATTCCTCCCGAATGGGCTTCTGTCGACCTGCGAGTTCGAAAGAGCTGGCCGCCTCGGATTTAAAGCCGAGCTTCTGCAGCGTCTTGCCGAGCAGGGCGTAGACCTTCGGCGACTTGTCAACGTCGATCAACCCGTTCAGCGCTTCAAGCGCGCGGGTGTACTGGCCCTTCCGGTAAAGATCTGAGGCGATCGAGATAGTCGGTTTGTTGCTCAAGGGTGCCAAACTCCACGCGGATCGGGACGGAAATCGGGGACGGCGAAGGCTGTCTCCGGGGATTCGTCTGCCATCATCGCGTGCGTAGCTTGCGTCAGGCCGGTGCAGTAAATTAACCGATTCAGCCGGTGTTAATGATGACTCGATGCACTCCGGCCCGCCAGGCCCCGGTTAAGTAGTTGGAAACAAATAGATGTGATTTTGAGCCCACATGACGGGTTTGGTGTCCAAAATGATGACACCGAGGCATGATGCCGCTCCGTGATCGCCGGTATTGAAGTCCGGTAATGTCCTCCATTTGTATCCAGTTCAGGGGACAACCTATGACGAGCATTAACACCAACAGCTCCGCAATGGCGGCGCTGCAGACGCTGCGAAATGTCAACAGCAACCTGACCTCCACGCAGACTGCCGTATCCACCGGCCTGCGTATCTCCAAGGCATCCGACAATGCCACCTACTGGTCGGTCGCCACAACCATGAAGTCGGACGTCGGTGCTCTCGGTGCCGTTTCCGACGCTCTCGGCCTCGGCGCAGCCAAGGTCGACACGGCCTACACTGCGATGGACAGCTCCATCAGCATCGTCAGCCAGATCAAGGACAAGCTCGTCACTGCCAAGGAAGGCAGCGTCGACAAGACCAAGGTTCAGGCTGAACTGAGCCAGCTCCAGTCGCAGCTGAAGAGCGTTGCCCAGTCGGCCTCGTTCAACGGCGAAAACTGGGTCGCTGCCGCTTCCGGTGGCGATGCCTCGGTCGTTTCTTCCTTCGTCCGCGACTCCTCCGGCGGCGTATCGGTTTCTTCCGCGACCTACACCTTCAATTCGGGTGCCAAGGGCAACGTATTGTTCGGCGCGAGCGGTGGCAGCATCGACACGACCAAGGGCATCCTCGGCACGGTTGACGCAAGCGCCGGCGGCTACTCCGTATCCAGCCTGGATATCTCGAGCATGACTGGTGGCCAGATCGACAGCGCCATGACCATGGTCGAAACGGCTCTTTCTGCCATGACCAGCGCTGCAGCCCAGCTTGGTTCGCTGTCCAGCCGTATCGATCTGCAGACCTCGTTTGCCTCCTCGCTGAGCGATGCAATCACATCGGGTGTTGGCAAGCTGGTCGATGCCAACATGGAAGAGGAATCCAGCAAGCTTTCGGCTCTGCAGACACAGCAGCAGCTCGCAATCCAGTCCCTGTCGATCGCCAATTCCTCGTCGCAGGGCATCCTCTCGCTCTTCCGTTAACCGACGGAACAAGGTTTCCGCAAAACGGGTAACCTTCCTAAACAAAAAGTTAAACCGCGCCCTGCTAAGGCGCGGTTTTTTTATGCAATTTGTTCTTGTCCATTTCACCTTCCTTAACTGTATTGGTGTCATCTAGGCTCATGAAACGGCGAGTTAACCCTACTGACTACGGTTAACAGGCATGACGCTGGATGCCGTTTCCGGCCCTGACCCGGAATGTCCCTTCTATTAACCAGTGCCAAAGGGGCAAGTAATCCTATGACGAGCATCAACACCAATAACGCTGCAATGGCAGCTCTGCAGACGTTGCGTAATGTCAACAGCAACCTGACGAGCACTCAGACCGCCGTATCGACCGGCCTGCGTATTTCCAAGGCGGCCGACAACGCTACCTATTGGTCCGTTGCCACCACCATGAAATCAGACGTCGGCGCTCTCGGCGCCGTTTCCGACGCTCTCGGCCTGGGTGCCGCGAAGGTCGACACAGCTTACACCGCAATGGACAGCTCCATCAGCATCGTCAGCCAGATCAAGGACAAGCTCGTCACTGCCAAGGAAGGCAGCGTCGACAAAGCCAAGGTTCAGGGTGAACTGAACCAGCTGCAGGCGCAGCTGAAGAGTGTAGCCACATCGGCTTCGTTCAACGGCGAAAACTGGGTCGTCGCTGCTTCGGGCGGTTCCGCCTCGGTTGTTTCGTCCTTTGTTCGTGATGCTTCGGGCGGCGTTTCGGTAACGACATCCGCATTCGAATTCAAAGCCGGTTCCATGGGCAACGTCCTGTTTGGCTCCGACGGATCCGGCGGCGCCGATCTCAGCACCGGTATCCTCGGATCCGCCAAGACGATCGGCTCTTCGAGCTTCTCGGTCTACAGCCTCGACATCCAGGGCATGACCGGCTCTGGCATCGACAGCGCAATGAACATGGTTGAATCGGCTCTCTCTGCCATGACCAGCTCCGCAGCCCAGCTCGGTTCGCTTTCGAGCCGTATCGATCTGCAGACCTCGTTTGCCTCGTCGCTGAGCGATGCCATCACGTCTGGCGTCGGCAAGCTGGTCGATGCCAACATGGAACAGGAATCCAGCAAGCTGTCCGCTCTGCAGACGCAGCAGCAGCTGGCGATCCAGTCGCTCTCCATCGCCAATTCCTCGGCGCAGAGCATCATGTCGCTGTTCCGTTAAGCGAACAGGCTCAGCCGGCACTGACCGGCTGATCGATCTCCTAACAAAAAGTTAACCGCGCCTCGCTAAGGCGCGGTTTTTTTTATCTAATTTTTATTAGTTCTTCAGTTTTCATTAACCATGATGATGTCATCTAGGCTCATTGAAACGGCAAGTTAACCATAAGCGATTTGGGTTGACAGGCATGACGCTGATAGCTGTTACCGGCCTAGACCCGGAATGCCCTTCTAACCAACGCTGCCAAGGGGCAAGATTTCTATGACGAGCATCAACACCAATAATGCTGCAATGGCAGCTCTCTCCACACTGCGTGGCATCAACAGCAACCTCCAGATGACGCAGAGCGCCGTTTCCTCGGGCCTGCGTATCTCCAAGGCTTCCGACAATGCCGCTTATTGGTCGATCGCAACGACCATGAAGTCCGACACCGGCGCCATCGGCGCCGTTTCCGACGCCCTCGGTCTTGGCGCTGCCAAGGTCGATACTGCCTACACAGCGATGGATAGCGCCATCGACATCGTCGGCAAGATCAAGGACAAGCTCGTCACCGCCAAGGAAGGCAGCGTCGACAAGTCCAAGGTTCAGGAAGAGCTCAGCCAGCTCCAGGCGCAGCTGAAGAGTGTTGCCGAATCGGCATCGTTCAACGGCGCCAACTGGGTCGTGGCATCGAATGGCGGCTCCGCTTCGGTCGTTTCGTCCTTCGTCCGTAACGCCTCCGGCGGCGTTTCCGTCACCGAATCGGCCTACGCCTTCAACACAGGCTCCCAGGGCAACGTTCTGTTCGGCGTCAACAATGTCGGCGGCGCCGACACGGCCTCCGGCATTCTCGGTAGCGTCGAAACCTTTGGCGCCTCCAGCTTCTCGGTCTATAGCCTGAACATCAAGGGCATGACCGGTGGCGGCATCGACACGGCAATGAACATGGTGGAATCCGCCATGCAGGCCATGACCACCGCTGCCGCCCAGCTCGGTTCGCTATCGAGCCGCATCGATCTGCAGACGACGTTTGCCTCGACACTCAGCGACGCGATCACCTCCGGTGTCGGCAAGCTGGTCGATGCCAACATGGAACAGGAATCGAGCAAGCTTTCGGCTCTGCAGACGCAGCAGCAGCTGGCCGTCCAGTCTCTGTCGATCGCCAACTCCTCTTCGCAGAACATCCTGTCGCTCTTCAAGTAAGCGCCGGATTATCACCTCTTCGACCATCAACCGCGCTCCTCGGGGCGCGGTTTTTTTAATTTGATCACATCCTATACTCCGCATTAATATCTCGTTAACCAATTTGATGTCATCTGCCGTCAGCGCAACGGTTGGTTAACCTGTCCTAATGGCCCGTTAATAGGCATGAAGCTGATCTCCGTTCCCGGCTCTTCCGGAATGTCCCTACCTTTCACCGACCAAGGGGCAATACGACATGACCAGCATTTTGACCAACGTTCCCGCCATGGCTGCCCTGCAGACGCTGCGGAGCATCAACACCAATCTCCAAGATACGCAAAGCCGTGTGTCCTCCGGCTATCGGGTCGGCAAGGCCTCCGACAACGCGGCCTATTGGTCGATCGCCACGACGATGCGGTCCGACAACGGCGCGCTTTCCGCCGTTGCGGATGCTCTCGGTCTCGGCGCCGCCAAGGTCGATACCGCCTATACGGCCATGGATAGCGCCATCGAAGTGGTCCAGAATATCAAGAACAAGCTCGTGACCGCCAAGGAAGGCAGCGTCGACAAGCGGGATGTGCAGGAGGAAATCTCCCAACTCCAGCAGCAGCTCGAAAGCGTTGCCGAATCGGCCTCCTTCTCCGGCCAGAACTGGATGATCGCATCCGACGGCGCCTCCGCCTCCGTCGTCTCGTCCTTCGTGCGAACCAGCACCGGCGGCGTCGCGGTCAACAGCACCAGCTACCGGTTTGATGCGAGCTCGCAGGGCAACGTGCTTTTCGGCTCCGACGCATTCGGTGTGGTCAATACTTCGTCGGGCATTCTCGGCAGCCAAATCGGTTTCGGCACATCGAATTATTCGGTCTACAGCCTCAATATCGAAGGAATGACCTCGGGACAGGTCGACAAGGCCCTGACGTTGGTCGAATCCGCGCTGCAGGTCATGACCACGGCGGCCTCCCAGCTGGGATCGCTTTCGACCCGTATCGATTTGCAGACAAGCTTCGTATCGGCGCTCGGCGACACGATCGATGCCGGCGTCGGCAAGCTCGTCGATGCGAACATGGAAGAGGAATCGAGCAAGCTGACGGCACTGCAGACGCAGCAACAGCTGGCCATCCAGTCGCTCTCCATCGCCAACAGCAGCGCGCAGAACATCCTCTCGCTGTTCAAGTAAAGCGCATCGCTTCTTGGCCCGAATCCTGGCCAATGCGGCGGCGTGCCCGTCATCGCATTGGGCAAGCCTTGAGCGTGGCTTGCGCGGCAGATGCTAAGTCGCAATTAGCGCTTGCCGCATGCGTTGATGGATTGTTAAGCATGATACGCAGCGATTTGCTGTAAGCGACAGGCCATGCCGGGAGACCTCGGCAGGCTGGCATGAAGCCGCAAAGTCGCCGCCGGTCCAGCCCGGCCTGGCACATTCACACAGATCGCGGGCATTGATTCATGAGCAGCTTGACCTCGAACGCTTTTGCGCTTGGCGCCCTCACGGTTTTGCGCGGCGTCAACAAGGAGCTGACCTCGGCGCAGCTGCAGGTCTCTTCCGGATACCGCATCGGCAGCGCCGCCGACGATCCGTCCTACTGGTCGATGTCCATGACCATGAAGTCGGACAGCGCGAGTCTCAAGACCTTTGGCGATGCCATGTCGCTCGGCGCCAGCAAGGTGGATACCGCCTATACTGCCATGACTTCTGTCGTGGACACTCTGACGGAGATCCAGGCTAAGCTGGTAAGCGCCTCTGAAAACGGGGTCGACAAGGATAAGCTCAACACAGATATCCAGGCCCTTAAGGCGCAGTTGACCTCGAGTGTGGAATCCGCCTCGTTCGCGGGCTCGAACTGGCTGTACAACACGCAGTCGGTCGCCGAGACCAAGCAATCGGTCGTCAGCAACTTTGTGCGCGGGACGTCCGGAGAGTTGACGCTCAACACCATCGATTACGACGCTTCGCAATCGCTGATGATCGATACCGCCGACCCAAGCCGCGGGTTGCTGACCAGAAACATCGACGCGAATACCATTTCTTCCGACGGGACGAGCACCGCGCGCAACTATTACATGCTGGCGCCAAACGGCGCGGCTGGGGCAGCGGGTGGCAAGGAGATTGCGCTGAGCGCCAGCACCACGTCCGGCGATATCAGCGACATGCTCAACGTCACGCACTCCATGTTGGCAGCGGCAACGACTGCAGCGTCGAACATGGGTATCATGAAAGCGCGGCTCGACAGTCAGTCGACCTACCTTTCAGGGCTTCAGGATGCAATCGACACCAGCGTCGGCGACCTCATCGACACCAACATGGAAGAGGCATCGGCGCGGGTCACCTCGCTAAAGACCGCCCAGCAACTGGGCGTCCAGTCGCTGTCGATGGCCAATACCATGGCAAGCAAGATCCTCACGCTTCTCCAGAATGGTTAGCACCGCATGCTGGGCGGCATCATTCACCTTCGCACAAGTTTGACCGCCTACTTTGCCACCATCGGGCGCACCCTGTCGACAGACGCGACGAGCCCGACCGATTTGCAGTGGCTGACGGAACCGGAAGCGGAATGATCAACGTCTTGAGCAGAAAATCACCAGCGCTACGGCCCCATGCCGCGCGCCAAGAAGCTGTTTGCCGGAAACCGGCCGGAGTTCAATCATGAGCCGAATGATCTCCCGATACCTCAAGGATTTTGGCGCAGAGCCGTCGGCACCGGCGCCGGTTGCCGCCGTGATGCCAGCCATGGCCTTCGATGACGCGATGAGCTTCACCGCCGCCCCTGCGCAGGAGACGCTGGTCGATCTCGCCGCCGAACGTCGGGAGGCCTATGCCGAGGGGCACGAGGCGGCAACGCTTTCCCTGACCGAGCTGCACCAGGCGGAGCTGGACGCGGTGATGGTCGCCCATGAGGCGGCACTTGAAGAACTAAAGGCGCATTTCGAGACGGCAGCGATCGAGCGCATCGATGCCTGTATCGCGGAAATGGCCAATGCGATCGGCATCGCCGTCAGCGCCGAAGTTGCCAAGCCCTTGTCGACGATCATGACGGAAACCGTGACGGCCAAGGCGGTAGAAGAACTGGCCGCCCTGGTCACGGCGTCCATCCTCGATGGTGCCGTCGGGACGATCACCGTCAGCGGCCGCCGCGCGATGTTTGACAGCCTTGCTGCCAAGGTCGATCCAGACGGCGTGCTGCTTGCGTTCGTCGAATCGCAAGACGTGGATCTCAGCGTCACCATTGGCGACACGGTTCTTGTGACGCGCATGTCGGCCTGGGCCGATAGCCTGCGGGACGTCCTTTCATGAGCGACAGCGAAAACCATCACAACGGCAAGAACGAAATCATCGTCATCAAACGCCACGGCGGTGGTGATCACGAGGGTGGCCATGGCGGCGCCTGGAAGATCGCCTATGCCGACTTCATGACGGCGTTGATGGCGTTCTTCCTGGTCATGTGGCTGGTGAATGCCTCGAACGCCGAGACCAAGGCAGCCGTCGCCTCCTATTTCAATCCGATCAAGCTTGCCGACACCAAGCCGACTCAGAAGGGTCTGAAGAAGCCTGTCGATGCGGCCGAGGGCGAGCAGAAGTCCGAGAAGTCGAAGGAGCAGGAGGACCAGCAGACCAACGGTGCCTCTGCGGCCACCGGCGAGGACCAATCGTCCACGTCAGGCGACCAGACCAACTACTCGGAAGCGGATTTCTTCGAGAATCCCTACTCCGTGCTGTCTGAGATCGCTCAGGAAGTCGGCCAGCAGGCCAATGTCAGCGCCAAGGGTGACGGCGGTGCCAGCAACTCCGGTCCTGCCACCGGTGCCGATGGCGGCCCTGCCTACCGTGATCCCTTCGATCCGGATTTCTGGACGAAGCAGGTCAAGATCTCGACGGAATCGAAGCCGGATGGCGGCGAGGCCAGCAAGACCGACGAGGCGCCGAAGGGCGAGGTCATCGCCATGGCCAAGGCGACTGCCTCCGATAACGGTCCGTTGACCGACAAGCCCCAGACGCCCGAAATTCAGGATACCACTGTCGCGCAGCCAGAGCCGCCCGCCAACCCGCCGATCCCGGAAAAGATGCCGGAGGGAATGCAGAAGCCGATGGATGCCTCCGAAAAGGCTGCCGCTGACGCTGCGCAGGCCGCAGAAAAAGCCGCTGACGCCTCGACGCCGGCGGCCGACAAGGCGGCTTCCACCGCGAGTGCCGCCGAGCAGGAAGATGCCAAGCAGTTGCAGCAGGCAATCGAAAAGCAGATCACCGGGGTCGCTGGAAAGCTCGCCGAGGGCCTGGTGGTGACGCCGGCCGAAGGTGGGCTGCTGGTAACGATTTCCGACCAGAGCAACGACCCGATGTTCAATGTCGGCTCCGCAGTGCCGCGCAAGGAAATGGTGCTGGCCATGGCGAAGATCGGTAAGATCCTTGCCGACCGCAAAGGCGCCATCGTGCTGCGCGGTCATACCGACGGTCGGCAATACAAGGCCGGCGAGATCGACAACTGGCGTCTCTCGCTGGATCGCGCGCAGAGCGCCTATTACATGCTCGTGCATGGCGGGCTGGATGAGAAGCGCATCTCGCAGGTGTCCGGCTTCGCCGATCGTCGGCTGAAGATACCGGACGACCCCTTCAACAACGCCAATCGCCGCATCGAGATCCTGGTCCAGGGGAATCAAGGATAATTCATGACGCGAGGGACGCTTCGATACACTTTGGCGCTGTCTGTCGCCCTCGGTGCCCTGGCGCCGGGGTGCGGCTATGCCGATGACAAGGATCTTGCACCCTACAAGATGCTGCGGTCGCTGCAGTTCGTCCAGGACTCCGTGGTGCTCGGCGATCACTCCGCTGGCGAAATGCAGCGCTTCATGCTGTCCACGATCGACGAGCGCTTCCGCTCGGCCGACAAGTCCGTGTTCGAAGATGCACGGAACGTCGATGCCGCGCTTATCTATACGATGAGCGGGGGCAACCCCGCGACGCTCGAATTCCTGATGTCGAAGGATGTCGACGGAAACTTCGACAACAGGGTCGCCGACGTTCTGCGCAAGCATCTGAGCGGTAAGGGACTTCTCGTCGTCAAGACCATGGCCAATACAGCCAAGGAGTACCGCGACAAGAAGATCGGCCCCTACCTGTCTCTGGTGGCGGCCAACGTGATGAGCGCGAAGGATCCGAAAGCAGCTTTGAAGCTTTACGACTGGGCGCGACTGACAAGCCCCGGTACGATTGTCGAGGAAGCCGCGTTGCGCCGGTCCATGTCGCTGGCGACAGAGGCCAAGATGGTGCCGGCGAGCCTTTTCTATTCGCAGATCTACGCGCGTCGCTTCCTCCATTCGCCCTATGCCAGTCAGTTCGCCGACCTCTTCGTGCAGCTGGTGGTCGACCACAACACAGAGATCAAGCCCGAGGACATAGTCGATACGCTCGGCTTCATGGATGGCCCGCGGCAACGCGAAGTTTACCTGCGTATCGCCCGCAGCGCGACCATCGCCGGCAAGAACGATCTAGCCCGAATGGCATCGACGCAGGCCGCCGCCGTTCCGAGCGATGGCAGCGATTCCTTCGGCCAGCTGGCGACCTTCTACAAAGGCGTCTCCAACGTCTCGACTGACAAGGCGAACGATGCCCTGCGCGACATCAGCCAGATCCCCGACGGAGAGCTTAATCAGAAAGATCGTGCGCTTCGCGATGCCGCAAGGGCGGTCGCAGACGAAGTAACGCGATTGCCAGACGCGCAAAGCCTGACACAAGTTTCGACCGATACCCCTGTAAACGAAGAGGTTCAACACGATGGAGCTGCAGGCGTCGAGACGCCAGGGACCACACCCGCAGCGGCAGTTGTTGAGCAAGGAGCCACCGCGCAGGCGGCTTCAACCCGAAAGGGAGAGGGGCAGGACGCCGACTCTTCGTTCAACACATTCGTCAAGACGAACCAGTCGAAGCTAGACGCGCTCGATGGTCTTTTGAAGCAGTAAGGTCGCTGATCATGGTCGCTATTGGTGTTTCCACCGCATCCTCTGCTCCCGACGCCCTGTCGCTGTCGAGAAGCGGCAGCCGCGGCAAGGCAGGCAACGACGACTCGCACGGATTTCAGGATGTCCTGGACAGGTCCGGCAGCCCTCGGGATACTGGAACGACACCCGCCAGTTCCCCCGCCAAGGCCGGCACAGGCGACACGGACGCAGGCAGTTCCGTACCCGGCAAAGCATCGCAACCTCCAGCGTCCGACGTAAAAGGCAGTGGTCCGGCAGCATCGGCGGGCGCCGCTCCGGCGAACGTCGCCGGGGAGACTCAAAACCCCGTAGTTCCGGCTGAAGACATCGTCCCGCCTGAAGCGATGACGCCTGAAATTGATCCGGGCAAACTCTCGACCGCAGACATTGCCGAGCAGCTCGCCGCAATGGTGGCCGACGGGAGCGCCGGCCAACCGGTCGCCGACGGCAAGGCTGGTGCCGCGCCGGTCAAGGGCGGCAAGACAACGCCGGCAGCGGACGGCGCCGACGATGATGCGGCCTCATCCGATGCCAAGACCGCGAACGGTGCCATTGCCGACGCTCTGACCCTTCTTGGCGGAGTCTTGCCGGTTCCTGCCCAGACGGCGCCGGGCGTTCTTGCGGCGGCCGGGCAGCTTCATGGCAGCAACGTCAAGGTCATGCCTGGTTCTGATGCCGGCGTCAGCGCGATACCGGTCGATGCCGCCGATGATCAGCCTACCGCCGCAGAAACCGGCATGGCGATGCTTGCGTCGACCTCCGGCACGCTCGGCAACGCAAGCGTCGACGCCGGGACGAGCAATTCCGACCAAGCAACGAAGACATTCAGCCTGGAGCGCGTCAGCGGCAAGGCACAAATTCAGGATCTGGCGGGCGCCAGGGCCGCCGCCGATGCTCAGCAGCTCGAGATCAAATCGACAGCGGCCGACAGCATTGGCACGGTCAACGTCCTCGAGTCCCGACGCTTTGTCGGTCTCGCCGATGGGTCGAACTCGGCACTGGTCGCCAATGCGTTGACGGGCAACAAGGACTGGGCCGCAGCCATGCAGCCGAGCGCGGCGCTGACCGGCGCGTCAGCCACGACCAGCGCAAGCAAGGTCATGAACAGTTTGAAAATCCAGATGAATCCTGAAAATCTCGGGATTGTCACCGCGACGATGCGGCTCTCGGGTGAGCAACTGTCGGTGGACCTGAAGGTGCACACGGCAGAGGCCTACCGACAACTTAGCAACGACCAGAGCGCGATGATCGATTCACTGCGTCAGCAGGGCTACACCGTGGATCGAGTGACGGTCACCTACTCGTCATCGGATACGTCTGGCAACAACAACCAGCCGAGCGCCCAGGGCCAGCAGCAGCAGTCCGGCGCGAGCCAGGGGCAGGGCAGTGACGCCCAGGCCCGTAAACAGAATTCAGGACGACAGGCCGGTGATCAGGATGGTGTGTGGAGCACGGGGAACTTGGCGACGGATGATATCGCTGCTGGCAGTGCTCAGCGGGCCCGCGCTGGCGGCGTCTACCTATGATGTACACGCTTCGACCACAGATGGTATGTGCGAGCGGGAAATTCAGTCCGCAGCTCAAAAATACGGCATCCCGGAAGGCATTCTATACTCCGTTGGCCTGACCGAAACGGGCCGCAAGGGCTCGCTTTATCCCTTCGCCATGAATATCGAAGGCAAGCCATTCTTCCCGGCATCTGAAAATGCGGCCATTCAGTTGTTCGCGCAAGCCCACCAAAGCGGCGCGAAATTGATCGATATCGGTTGCATGCAGATCAACCAATACTTTCATGGAGAGAACTTTGCGTCCGTCGAAGCGATGTTCGATCCGCATAGCAATGTCGAATATGCGGCCAAGTTTTTGAGTGTTTTGCACGACAAGCATGAGACCTGGACGATGGCCGTCGCCCGTTATCACGCGGGTCCAAACAACGACCCCGCACAGAAGGTGTATGTCTGTCGCGTGATCGCCAACTTGGTCGCCACCGGATACGGAAAATGGACGCCCAACGCGGCAACTTTTTGTCGCGATTGACCAGCCATAAAGTTGTATTTATGCCACATTTGCCGTCTCTCAAATGTGGCGGCAAGGTGGACCAAAAATGGCTGGCAAGAGACATCGTGAAAATGTATTAATTTTTCCACCGCTTTCTTGTGTCGAATTGGCACGGGACCCACTAGATGTGGTTCAAATCGGAGTGGTTATCTTAAGCAATTATTAACTATCGCCACTCACTTCCTACAGTTGTTCGCGATTCGCTCGATTCGTACCCATTGCATCAGTGGAAACCCCACAACTGATTCGGAGGCGGACGAATGATCGTAGTGGTTGACGAGCGCGGGCTCGTAAAAGACGGCTATACATCCCTGTTTGGGCGAGAAGGAATTCCTTCGACGGGGTTCGATCCCAAGGAGTTTGGTGAGTGGGTGCAGACGGCAGCAGATAGCGATATCGCGGCGGTCGAAGCATTCCTGCTTGGTCAAGGCGAGCACATGCAGCTGCTCCCTCGCGCCATCCGCGACCGGACGCTTGCACCTGTCATCGCGGTCAGTGATCATCCTTCTTTGGATGCGACCCTTGCACTTTTTGATTGTGGTGTCGACGATGTCGTCCGCAAGCCTGTGCATCCTCGCGAGATCCTGGCACGGGCAGCCGCCATCCGCCGTCGCCTCAAGGCCGTTGCCAATTTCACCGACGTCGGCGCCATCCGGGTTTTCTCCGATGGTCGCGATCCGGAAGTCCACGGCGAAGTCTTCGCTCTGCCGCGCCGCGAGCGCCGCATCCTGGAATACCTGATTTCAAACCGCGGCCGTCGGGTTACCAAGACGCAGATCTTCAACGCGATCTACGGCATCTTCGACGAAGAAGTCGAAGAGAACGTCGTCGAGAGCCATATCTCCAAGCTTCGCAAGAAGCTTCGCAAGAAGCTCGGTTTCGACCCGGTCGATTCCAAGCGTTTCCTCGGCTACTGCATCGACTGGGCCTGAGTGAATTCCCTCGACTGGAAGATGATTTCCAGTCGATCTAGCCTACCCCGAAAAGCCGCTTCATGATGACCTGCTTTTCCTCTCCCCACCAGACAGCTTCACGCAAGGCCCATTGAATAGTCTTGCGATAACGGGAAAACGAGGATTTCAGATGAGTCTTTTCGGTAGCATGAAAACAGCGGTTTCAGGGATGAATGCCCAGGCGAACCGCTTGAGCACGGTCTCTGACAACATCGCGAATTCGGCGACGACAGGCTACAAGTCAGCTTCCACGAGCTTCTCTTCGCTCGTTCTGCCAACCACCGCAGGCGCCTACAACTCGGGCGGCGTGGCGACTTCCGTGCAGTATTCGATCTCCCAGCAGGGCGGTCTTTCCTACACATCCTCGACGACGGACATGGCCATCCAGGGCAACGGCTTCTTCGTTGTCCAGGACGCTGCCGGAACCCCTTATCTGACGCGAGCAGGCGATTTCTCGCCGGATCAGAACGGCAATCTCAAGAACGCGGCCGGCTACACGCTGATGGGCTACTCCTATGGCTCAGGTTCTCCTTCCGTAGTCGTCAACGGTTTTGATGGGCTGGTTCCGATCAATACCGAGTCGCAGGGCCTTACGGCTGTGGCGTCAACGACCGCATCCTTCTCCGGCAACCTCGATTCGAGGGCCGCTATCGCCACGGGCAATCTTCCGGCTAGCAACACGGCTCCGGTGACCACCGATACCCAGAAGACCTCGCTGATCTCATACGACACCCTAGGCAATAAGGTTCAGTACGACTTCTACTACACCAAGACCGCCGACAACACCTGGGATGTCTCTGTCTACCGTGGCGCCGACAAGGCGACCGGTGGCACCTCTTCCTTTCCCTATTCGAGCGCGGCGGTTGGTTCGGGTACGGTCTCGTTCGACCCCACCACCGGCAAGATGACCAGCGGTGGCACGGTCGCCATCAGCGATCCGAACGCGGTCAGCGGCACGCAGGATATCTCCGTCGACATCTCGGGCTTTTCGCAGCTGGCCTCTGCCTTTGGCGCCACCGGTAAGGCCGACGGACAGGCGCCCAGCGCCGTCAACAAGGTGACGGTCGGCACCGATGGCACCGTCACGGCCCAATATGCCGATGGCACCAGCAAGCCGCTCTATCGCATCCCTCTGGCAAATGTCGCCAGCCCGGACAATCTGACGGTTCTCAGCGGCAACGTTTATTCCGCCAACGGCCAGTCGGGCGTGACGGTGACGGGATTCCCCCAGGCCAGCGGCCTTGGCTACATCCAGTCCGGCGCGTTGGAAGAGTCTAACGTCGATCTCGCCGGCGAACTGACGACGATGATTCAGGCACAGAAGAGCTACACGGCCAATTCCAAGGTGTTTCAGACCGGTTCGGATCTGATGGACGTTCTTGTGAACTTAGTCCGATAGTCAATTAAGGTACTGCCGAGCATGACACTCACCCAGGCACTCAATACCGCGCAGGCGATTTTCAACAATACCGGCAAGCAAAGCTCGGTCGTGTCGAACAACATCGCCAATGCAAGCAATCCGGACTATACGCGACGTCAGGCAATGACGACGATTTCGTCCGACGGTGCGACGGTGGTGCAGATTGCCCGCTCGGCAGAACCGACCCTCCAGCGTCAGCTTCTCTCGTCCACATCGGCGGATGCCGCTCAACAGCGGCTGCTCACCGGCTACGGCGACATACAGGCTACGATCGGTGGCAACGACAGCGAAACGGCGCCCTCGACCTATCTGTCCAACTTCCGCAAGGCCATCCAGGCTTTTGCAGCGGCTCCCAACAGCAATACGACCGCCCAGGCAGCCGTGACTGCAGCGCAGGACGTTGCCAATTCCCTCAACCAGTCGACGGCAGCAGTGCAACAGGTTCGCACCGACGCCGACAAGGAAATTGCCACAACCGTCACCTCGCTGAACGACCTTCTAAAGCAATTCCAGACGACCAACGATGCTGTGCGGACGGCGACGGCTTCCGGCGCTGATCCGAGCAACGCGCTCGACCAGCGCGACGGGGTTCTGAAGCAGATCTCCTCGATCGTTGGCATCAAGACGGTCAATCGCGCCAATGGCGACATGGCGCTCTATACATCCGACGGCGCCACCCTGTTCGAGACCGTTCCACGGGATGTAACCTTCGTACCGACAAACGGCTACTCGGCCGGCAGCACCGGCAACGGCGTGTACATTGACGGCGTCGCGCTCGCTCCGGGCGACGGCGCGAACACGACGGCCAAGGGAACGCTTCAAGCACTGCTGCAGATCCGCGACGTCGCGGCTCCGACCTACCAGAAGCAGCTGGACGAAATCGGCCGCAGCCTGGTGACGATGTTTTCCGAAACGAACACCGTGGACGGCTCCAAGCTGCCTGGCCTGTTCACCTACACGGATGCCAACGGCAATCCGGGAGAGACGCAGACGTCCTCCACGACCATCGATGGCATGGCAGCGGCAATCACCGTGAACCCGGCGGTGATTACGTCGGCGGGCGGCAACCCGAACCTGCTGCGCGACGGCGGCATCAACGGCACCGACTACATCTCCAATCTCGCTGGCGATGCAGGCTATTCGACGCGCCTCGATGCCCTGGACACGGCGATGGGCACGCCCATGGATTTCGATCCCAACGCCGGCGTCGACAGCAATTCGAGCATCATGGATTTTGCCTCCAACTCGGTTGGCTGGGTCGAAAGCGCGCGCAGTGCAGCATCGACCGCAGCGGAAAACACGGCGGCATCTTCCTCTCGTTCGAGCGAGGCCTATTCCAACGGGACGGGTGTCAACCTCGACGAAGAACTCACTCTGATGATGGACATCGAGCAGTCCTACAAGGCCGGCACGAAAATCCTGAGCGCGGTCAACGACATGCTCACCGCTCTCCTGCAACTGAATTGATGAGTTAAGCCATGAAACTTTCCGCCATCTCAAGCAGCGCCATTCAGAATGCCATGCGACTGACGATCAAGCAGTCGCAGAACGAAATGACGAAGTCGTCGCTGGAGGCAACAACGGGCGTCTATGCCGACATGGGTGTATCGCTCGGGGGCAACATCTCGCAGAGCATCGACATGACGCGCGACGTGTCGCGCCTGGACGCGATCACCGCCAGCAATTCGACGGCAGCAGCGCGCATGACCGCGACGCAAAGCGGATTGGCGGACATGACGTCGCAATCGCAGACGTTCCTGGACCAGCTGGTGGCATTGCAGGGCAACCAGGATGGCAGCAGCATCGCATTGTCGCAGACAACCGCGACATCAACCATCTCGACCTTCGTCGCGGATGCCAACACGATGCTGAACGGACAATACATCTTTGCCGGCACGAACACCGACGTCCAGCCGATCTCCGACCAGACCACCGCGGCCACTGCCGCAATCCAGTCGGCGCTGACCGACTACATGGCGGCTCAATCGCCGCCGGTAACGGAAAAAAGCGATCTGACCGCCGACCAGATGACCGACTTCATCTCCAACAAGGTCGCGCCGATGTTCCTGGACGACAGTTCGCCGACGCCGAACTGGACCAGTTGGTCGAGTGCATCGGACCAGAACATGACCAGCCGGATCAATAACTCCGAGGTCGTCGAGACGTCCACGAATGCCAATGCCTCGGGCATGCGCTACATGGCGCTGGCAGCCACGGTGGCGAAGTCCTTGATGGGAACCGATCTCAGCAAGGCGGCGCTCAGCTCCGTGACCTCGAGCGCCATCAGCTACGCCCGTCAGGGCATCGACGGCATGAACGCCCAGGCAAGCCAGCTCGGCCTATCGCAGTCGCGGGTCACCAAGGCCAACGACGCGATTGGAGCCCAGAAAGACATCATCAACAACCGGATCGTCGACCTTCAGGGCGTCGATCCATACGAGGCCTCGACCAAGGTCAACAGCTTGGAAACCCAGCTGCAGACCGCCTACACGATCGTCTCGAAGATACAGCAGTTGAGTCTCGTAAATTACCTTTGATGATCAAAGGGCGTAAATGACCAGGAAGGATGCATGAATGTATCAGTTCTCATATGCAGAAATCATGCAAGACGCGGTGGCCGACGCCAAGGAGCGGGAGCGCCAGGTCCTCGATCGGTCGATCTCCCTTCTGACGGAAGCAATGAATAAAGCCAAATACGGTCGAGAATCGATCGAGGCACTTTTCTATACAAGACGGGTCTGGGTGGCTTTTATCGAGGACCTCAAGAACCCGGAAAATCAGCTCGACGTCACGTTGCGCGCCAACCTGATCTCCATCGCCATCTGGATCTTGAAAGAGTGCGATTTGATCAGGCGCCGGAAATCGACGAACTACCAGGGCATCATCGACGTCACAACCATCATCAGGGATGGACTTAAATGAAAAGTACACTTCGAATATCGCTAAAAGCCGGCGAGCGGATCTTCATCAACGGGGCCGTGTTGCGCGTCGATCGAAAGGTCGCACTGGAATTCCTGAACGACGTGACATTCCTCCTGGAAAATCACGTTCTCCAGCCGGAAGATGCAACAACGCCGTTGCGCCAGCTCTATTTCATCGCCCAGATGATCCTGATCAACCCGGAAGGCAAGGATCAGTCGACCGCGCTGTTCCGCAAGTCGATCGTCATGCTGCTCAACTGCTTCAAGAACGAAGAGGTTCTGGCCGAGCTGAAGCGCATCGATGGTCTGGTTGCGACCGGCAAGGCTTTCGATGCTCTGAAATCGATCCGCGGTCTCTATGTCGTCGAAGACAGCATTCTCAACAACCAGGAAATGCCTGCAGCCACGATCGAGCACATCCGTCGAGAAATCGCGCCATGGCGGTAGATCCGGTCACCGGCGCGACTGCCACCGCGACCGCCCCCACCACAAGCGGAGCGGCTGCGTCGAATTCCTCGACGGCAGCAGCAAGCGCGACGCTCAACTACAACGACTTCCTGCAGCTGCTGATCGCCCAGATGAAGACGCAGGATCCGACGTCTCCGATGGATGCCAGCGCCCAGATCTCGCAGCTTGCCAGCTTCTCGCAGGTCGAGCAGCAGATCAAGACCAACTCCCACCTGGAGACGGTGCTGTCGAACCAGATGCTGTCGCAGGCGGCAAGCTATGTCGGCAAGACGGTCGTCAGTGCCGATGCTTCGATCAGCGGCGTCGTCAAGGAAGTCAGCGTCTTTTCAGACGGCATCCTTGCAATTACCGCTTCGGGGGCTAAGGTTCTCATACAGCCGGGAATCAGTGTCACGGACGGAACGGTGGCCACGCCGACCGGAACGAGCACACCGACGGATACCGCCTCGACGAACACGCCCACTCCATAGCGATGGAGCGGGTGCAGCCGGGACTGGATGTACAGTCTTCGGCCTGATGTCGCGGATGGAAATTTTGACGCGCTCGTTGGAAGCGATCGCGTCGTGCAGACAAGGAAATTGGCCGAGATGAACGAAGCCGATGCATTGGATATCTTTCAGGCGGCGATCTGGACCGTGCTGATTTCGTCAGGCCCGGCGGTTCTGGCTGCGATGGTCGTCGGTGTCGTCATTGCTCTCATCCAGGCGCTGACCCAGGTCCAGGAAGCGACATTGACCTTCGTCCCGAAGATTGTCGCCGTTTTCGTGACCATCGGCATCACGGCGCCCTTTGTCGGTTCGCAGATCGGCATTTTCACCAATCTGGTGTTTTCGCGCATACAATCCGGCTTCTAGCCGGGCCGCTGGCCCTTGCGGATGCTTGGTCAGCCATCCTCGCGCAAGCTTCGTCCCGTAACTCGACTGGGTATTAGGGTAAGCGGCTCGTCCGCCTCCCTCCTCTCATGAAGAGACGGATCTGAAGCATGGCGTTACCTCCTTCACTACCGCTGCCCAAAGTCGCCCCGAGTTTCCGGGACGTAGCGTTCGCTGTCGCCATCATCATGATGCTCTGCATCCTGTTCTTGCCGATACCGCCGTTCCTCATCGACATGGGCTTGGCTTTCTCGATCGCGCTGTCGGTGCTGATCCTGATGGTGGCCTTGTGGATTCAGAAGCCACTCGAATTCTCGTCCTTCCCGACCATCCTGCTGATCGCCACGATGACCCGGCTGGCGCTGAACATCGCCACGACGCGCGTCATCCTGTCCCATGGCTATGAAGGCGATCATGCGGCCGGCGGCGTCATCGCCGGCTTCGCGAGTCTCGTCATGGCCGGCGATTTCGTCATCGGTCTGATCGTCTTCCTCATCCTCATCACCATCAATTTCATCGTCATCACCAAGGGTGCCACGCGTATCGCCGAAGTCGGCGCCCGCTTCACCCTGGACGCCATCCCCGGCAAGCAGATGGCCATCGACGCCGACCTGTCGGCCGGCCTCATCGACGAGCGCGAGGCGCAGCGCCGGCGCAAGGAACTGGAAGAGGAAAGCTCCTTCTTCGGGGCGATGGACGGTGCGTCGAAGTTCGTGCGCGGCGACGCGGTCGCCGGCCTGATCATCACCTCGATCAATATCTTTGGCGGCATCATCATCGGCTATTTCCGCCATGGCATGCCGATCGGCCAGGCGGCCGACGTCTTCGTCAAGCTCTCGGTCGGCGACGGTCTGGTCGCCCAGATGCCCGCCCTGATCATTTCGCTTGCCGCCGGCCTGCTGGTTTCGCGTGGCGGCACGTCGGGCTCGACGGACCAGGCGGTCGTCAACCAATTGAGCGGCTATCCCCGGGCACTCGGCGTTGCTGCGGGCATGATGTGCCTCCTCGCCGTCATGCCCGGCCTGCCGTTCGTCCCCTTCATGATCTTGGGTGGGATCATGGGTGCCGGCGCCTGGGTCATTCCGCGCCAGGCCGAAGCGCTCAACAAGCTGCGCCGGGATGCCGAGGAGCACAAGGTCAGCCAGTCCAAGGATCTCGAGAAGGATTCGGTCAAGAACGTCCTCAAGACCTCCGAGATCGAACTGGCACTCGGCAAGATCGTCTCCACACGCCTGCTTGGCGCCCATCAGGAATTGGCCTTCCGCGTCGGCAAGATGCGCAAGAAGTTCGCCTCGCAATACGGCTTCGTGGTTCCGGAGATCAAGGTCACCGACGACATCGCGATTGCCGACAAGTCCTACCAGATCCGCATCCACGGCACGACCATCGCCTCCAATCTGCTGCGGGTGGGCGAAGTCCTTGTTGTCACCGGCGCCGGTCGCAAGCCGACCGTACCGGGCGACGAGATCCGCGAACCAGCCTTCGGCATGCCGGCCGTCTCCGTCCTGGAAGCCTTCACCGAGGATCTGAAGCGGGAGGGCTTCCAGCCGATCGACAATGTCTCGGTTGTGCTCACCCATATGAGCGAGGTCATCCGAAACAATCTGCCGCAGCTTCTGTCCTACAAGGACGTCAAGATCCTCATCGATCGCCTCGATCCGGAGTACAAGAAGCTGGCCGACGAAATCTGCTCGTCGCATCTCTCCTATTCCGGCCTACAGGCCGTCCTCAAGCTGCTGCTGGCCGAACGCGTTTCGATCCGCAACCTGCATCTGATCCTCGAAGCCGTGGCCGAACTGGCACCGCATGTCCGCAAGACAGAGCAGATCGTCGAGCATGTTCGCGTCCGCATGGCCCAGCAGCTCTGCGGCGACCTGGCCGACAACGGTGTGCTCCGCGTTCTGCGACTCGGCTCGAAGTGGGATCTGGTCTTCCACCAGGCGCTGAAGCGCGATCCGAAGGGCGAAATCATCGAATTCGACATCGACCCGCGCAATCTCGAGGAATTCAGCGAGAACGCAACGCGAGTTATCCGTGAATTCATGGACAAGGGCCTGCCTTTCGTACTTGTCACGTCGCCCGAAACGCGCTCCTATGTGCGCATGATCATCGAACGCTTGTTTGCGACGCTGCCTGTGCTGTCGCATGTGGAATTGGCCAAGGGAATCGAGATCAAGATTCTGGGCGCTATTTCATGATCACTGACCCTCAGGGGACCGTCCTCGCGCTGTTTCTCTGCTTCTGCAGGATCGGTGGATGCGTGATGGTCCTGCCGGGGTTTTCCTCTGCCCGCGTGCCGCAGCAGGTCCGCCTGCTGATCGCCGTGGCACTGTCGATGGCCGTGTTGCCGGTACTCTGGGATTCGGTCTATCCGAAGGCTTCGGCGGGCGGGGCGCAATATGTGATGCTCATCGCCACCGAATCGCTTGTTGGCGTGATGTATGGAATGATGGCCCGGCTTTATACGCTCGGTCTGCAGTTCGCCGGAACCATCATTGCGATGATGATCGGTCTGACATCGCCAGGCGGCGCCGATCCGGTCGAGGACGGTAGCGAGACGGCGATTTCCGGCGTCATCACCTTTTCCGGCCTGATGATCCTCTTCATCATGGACTTTCATCACTATGTCTTCCGCGCCCTCGTCGATTCCTATACGCTGATCCCTTTCGGGGGGCATATCGAAATGCAGGCGACGCTGATCTCGTTCACCGACACGTTGCAGGCAACGACCTACATCATGCTGCGGCTTGCCAGCCCCTTTCTGATCTACGGGCTGATGTTCCAGGTATCGATCGGCTTCATCAACAAGCTGGCGCCGCAGATACCGGTCTACTTCATCTCGACGCCCTATCTGCTGATGGGCGGTCTCTTCATGCTTTATCTCAGCCTGGCGGCGATGATCAGCCAGTTCTCCGATGCGTTTCTCAGCGTCTACAACGGCCATTAGCAAGGGTAGGGCACCCGATGACGGACCAGAATCGATCGAAGAAACTGAAGCGTCTTGTCGCCGTCCAGCGCCACCTCGAGCAGATGGCGGAGCAGGAATTGGCGGAAGCGACGCGTACTCGCAATGAGGTTGGGCATTCGATCGATCAGGTTGTCGATGCGATTGGATCTGTCGATATCGTTCACACCGCTTTCGCCCAGCAATATGCCTGGCGGCTGGGACGCCTGACGCTACGCGACCAGCAGCTCGAGGCGATGCAGCGGCTGATCGAGATGAACGTGCTCAGGGAGCGCACCAAGGCTGACCGGCTCGAGGAGCATATGCTCGAAGCGCGCGCCGCCGAATTGCGCGAATCCGACGACAATGCTGTCTATGACATCATCGATCAGCGCTTTGCGTCCGTCGCACCAGCCTCCAGCAAGGTTCAAAAACCATAGTCGTCACGAGTTCATACGAAAGGAACGTGACGTGGCTATTTCGCCTCCAAGTGATTTGGTCCTTGATGTTGTCAGGGCAGCCGACCCGACGGATCTGCAGGCCGCGCAGGCGAAGCTGCAGGCCAACCGCGCCGCTTTTGCCGCCACGAGTCTTGCCGAAGCCGGCAACGGCTTTGCATCGACCGTCGATGTTCTGAACAGGACCAGCACCCAGGCCGCCACCCAGGCAGGCCTTGCCAACGCCAACGAACGCAGCACGACCAGCAAAGTCCCGGCCGCCTATCAGAAATTCGAGGCGATGGTGCTGCAGAATTTCGTCAAGAACATCCTTCCGGACAGCGAAAACCTCTACGGCAAGGGCACTGCCGGCGAGATGTGGAAGGGCATGATGGCCGAGCAGCTCGGCAATACCATGGCCAAGGACGGCGGCGTCGGCATCGCATCCAAGATGTATCACGAGCAGCTGGAAAAGACCCGCGGCACCGGCGCCGACCACATCACGACCAGTGAAAACGACAAGAAGCAGGCATTGAGCATGATTGACGAGTTCGAGCGCAAGACGTTCGGGACCCCATCTGCGGAAGCCAACAACAACAGCGGAACGACAGTGACCAATCAAGGTTCGCTGACGTCGCAGAAAGTGTAAGTGGGCAGGATCATGGAAATCATCTCGAACGACTACCGCATCAAATCCGTACTTGGCCGCCTGGAATTGATTATCGACAATGAAAACAATCGCATCGGCAAGGATGCGGAGTTCGATCTCAAGGTCTCCAACACCCACAAGAGTCGCTGCCTCTACGAACTGTCGATGCTGTTTCGCGATACCGATCCGGCTGAGATGGCGGCGGCCCATATCGAGCAGCTGCATGGCCTGAAAAAGAAGCTGGTGCTGAACGCGCGTCGCGTCGAAGCCCATCTTGAAGCTGTGCGCGCCGTGGCGGAAATCCTTAAGAACGCCGTGCAGGACGCCGATGCCGATGGCACCTACTCGCAAGAGCAGTTTGTGGTGCGTCAGGCCGGATGATTAAGCTCGTCGTCACAGGCCTGTGGGTATGTGCCGTCACCTTGGTGGCGGTCTACTTTTCCGTGCAGATGGCGACGGCCCCGGCAGCCAGCCCTGAGCCGAAGCCGCCCGAGGAAGAATTCGTCAAGGGCGAATCGATCAACGTGCCGATCATCGGCGACACGGGGGTCACCGGTTATTTCATCACCAAGATTTCCTACATGATGGACAAGGCGAAGGCCAAGGATGAGGCGACACCGCTGCCGGCCTTGACGACGGATGCGCTGTTCACGCTGCTGGTCGGCGACAAGATGATCGACATGTCGAAGCCCAAGGCCTTCAACCTCGAAGCCTTCCGAGGCGAGATCAAGAAGAACATGAACGAGCATCTCGGCGGCGACTACGTCAAGAGCGTGGTCATCGAGCAGCTCGACTATCTCTCGAAGGACGAAGTTCGCGCGAGCGAATCCGCCCCGGCCAAGAGAAACATCAAGACGGTGCCACTGGTGCCGCCAGAAGCAGCACCGACCGCCGCCGAGCAAACGCCCGCCAAGACGCATTGATCGATCCGCCGGGTTTCGTCCATGCCCCCGGCAGTTGCAGCGCGTTAACCATTTCTTTGCCATCAAAATTTACAGTCGGTTAATCATCCGAATCTGCGGCCGATGGTTTGACGGTCCTGCGCGCGAGATTGGCTGTCATGGCACAGAGAGATTTTAACGACGGCGCCACTCGGCTTGGCAACGACCAGGACCGGCCGGGCTACTCAGTCTGGACCTCAGCGCCCGTCGATGCCAGACCGGAAGCTTCGTCGCTGAGTGATGCCCAGTTGCTCGATTATCTCAAGCGCTCCCTGGCAGGCGAACCGTTCCCCCTATCCGCGCCGCGCAATCCGGCCGGCGAGATGCCGCTTGCCATGCGCGTGCGCGGCATCCTCAGGGCCGAGAACGAAAATGCGCGACTTGCGCCGCCGCTCGCCGAAAGTCTCCCCGAGATCGAGGCGTCCCGTCCGTCCGAAGCAACCCCGCCATTGCCGACTGCGCTCGCCTATCCCGTCGAAGCGGACCTGCCTTTCCTGGCAGCCATTCCTTTGCGGCGGCGGTCGAATCTCGGATGGGGCTCCACCGCCCTCATTCTCTTCATGACTCTCGGCGCAGCCTATATTCCAAGCCTGTTTGCCTCGCCGCCGCGCTATGCGGCGGAAGCGCGACTTGAGGTTCAGGGTGCCGCCCGCGCAATTCCCGGCTTTCTGGATGCTGCGACCCAGCGCCTGACATCGCCGCGCCTTCTCTCCCAGGTGGTAACCAGGCTGAAACTCGACCGCGATGACGAATTCACTGGCGGGGAGGCGACAGCCTACAGCGTCGTCAAGGATCTCTTCACCGACAGCGGCGCTGCCGCCGACGGGTTTTCGCGCGCCCAGACGGCGCTCCGCCAAAGGCTGTCGGTGACGCCGGACGCGCGGTCCGGCAGCCTCGCGCTGGTCGTGCAATCATCGGATCCGAAGACGTCCGCGCGCATCGCCAATGACCTGGCTGATGCCGCCGTGCGCGACGCAGCGGCCAAGCCTCCGCTCACGCCGAATGCCGCCGAACAGGCGATGGAAAGCGAGCGGAAGACCTACGATGCTGCCAATGCCGCACTGACCGCTTTCAAGGCGCGTACCGGCGATGACAAGATCGCTGCCGCCAGCGAGCTGATGGCGCGCCGGGAGGCCTTGGGCCATCAGCTGGCCGCCGCCGACAAGGAGGCGCAGGCCGCCTCGATCCGCCTGACGGCCGCGAAATCCGTAAAAATGTCGGACGTTCTGGACGGAGCGATTTCGCCCGATCTCGGCTCCCCCGCGGTGCTGGAGGACCTGCGCAACCGCTACGCCGCCGCACGTACGACGCTCGGGCAGCTGTCGACACAGCTTGGGCCTCGCCATCCGCGCCTGCTCGCCGCCCAGTCGGTGCTCGACGCGCTGAGTGCGTCGATGACAACCGAGATTCGCAAGATAGTGGTCGCGGCGGACGCCGATGTGAAGAGCGCCGCAAGCCAGGCCAGGCTGCTGAAGGACCGGGCTGCCGAACTCGATCGTCAGCCGACATCGGTGGATCTGGTCGCCTTCGGCAAGCTGCAGGCCGATGTCGAGACCGCGCGGCAGGCTTATGAGACGGCGTTGACAGCGACGCAGGATGTCCAGCCGGACGTAAAATCGGTCGCTCCGCTAGCGCTGGTCGCGCCCGCAGTCCCGGCCACGCTGCCGGTCGAGGACAACCGCCTCGGTCGCACACTGATATCAGCCGCCATCGGTTTTGGCATGGCTCTGGCGCTGATCGGGTTCCGGTTCCTGATGAGCCGCAAGCCTCGTCACACATCATTCGATGAGGATGCCCTTGACCTTGAGATGGCGGATCTGCTGGCCGATGTGCGGCAGGCGGCGCCATTTCGCGCTCCTCTCGATCAGCCCCTGCAGAGGTTCAATGCCGGCATCCCCGTTGCCAATGACCGGCTGACGGAAATCGTCGAGCAGCAGCAGCCTGCCCCGGAGACGGCCTTGACCGCGATCATCGACGATGTCGCGTCCTTGCGTGAAAGAGTGGCTACATATGCCATGCGGCGCCACGCAGCCGGTCGCTGATCCTGGGCTTGCATTCGCCTTGCAAATTGTCGTCTTTTGACATCAAAGGGCGTAGGCAGGCAAACTCCTGCCGCAGGGCGGCGCTAGGTTGCCGCCGATGACATTCGGGAGAAAATGCGTGGCAACAGTGATCGACGGCAAGCACGTGGCGGCTTCAGTTATCGAGACGGTGAAGTCGGCAGCCGCCGCCCTGACGACCGAGACCGGCAAGACGACCGGACTTGCCGTGGTCATCGTCGGTGACGATCCCGCCAGCCACACCTATGTCGCTGCCAAGAGCCGCATGGCCAAGGAGTGTGGCTTCAACTCGATCCAGCACACTCTCCCGCTTGAGACGACACAGGCTGAACTGGCCGCGCTCGTCGCATCGCTGAACGCGGACCCGGCCATCAACGGCATCCTGGTGCAGTTGCCCCTGCCGAAGCATCTTGATTCGGATGCGATCATCCAGTCGATCCTGCCGGAGAAGGACGTCGATGGGCTGCATGTCGTCAATGCCGGCAAGCTTGCCACCGGCGACCTCGCCACAGGCCTGATTTCCTGCACCCCGGCGGGTGCGATGCTGTTCGTCCGCCGCACCCATGGCGAGGATCTGTCCGGTCTCAACGCCGTCGTCATCGGTCGTTCTAACCTGTTCGGCAAGCCGATGGCGCAGCTTCTGCTCAATGCCAATGCCACCGTGACAATTGCCCATTCGCGTACCAAGGACCTGCCGGCCGTTTGCGCCCGCGCCGATATTCTTGTCGCCGCTGTCGGACGCCCCGAGATGGTCAAGGCCGATTGGGTGAAGCCTGGCGCCACGCTGATCGATGTCGGCATCAATCGCATCGATGCGCCGGAACGCGGAGAGGGCAAGAGCCGGTTGGTCGGCGACGTTGCCTTCGGAGAATGCGCGGAGGTTGCGGCCGTCATCACGCCGGTACCGGGCGGCGTCGGTCCGATGACCATCGCCATGCTGATGGCCAATACGGTTATTGCCGCCTACCGCGCCGCCGGCAAGAGCGCGCCGACATTCTGAAGAACGTTCACGAAGGTGGAGCCGCACCTGTGGAGGCGCGGACAATCAACTCTGTTTTCCACAGTTCTTGATCGGGGAAGGGGCCCAGGTTCTTGATCCCGCCGATAAGCCGCTCGGCGATGCGAACGCCGGCGGCCCTGAGAGACGAACGGGTCGTCGTCAGCGGCACGGAAAAGTTTTCCGGCTTCAACAGCGGCAGCACGTCGTCATGGGCGATCAGCGAAATATCCTCGCCGAGCTTCAAGCCCGCCTGGTTGACCGCCCGGATGGCGCCAAGTGCCAACACGGTGCTCGAACAGAGGATCGCCGTCGGCCTGTCGGGCAATTGCAGGAAGCGTTCCATGGCAATCAGCCCCTGTTCGTCGGTCATCGCCGTCGTGCTGGTACAGGCCCGCTCCAGCCTCAGCCCGCGTTCGGCCAGCGCCGAAACGACACCGTCATGGCGGCGCATGGCAAAATCGAGATGGGCCGGACCGTTCATCACCGCGAAACGTCGATGGCCGAGTTGCAGCAGCAGCCGTGTAGCGTCGTAGAAGGCCCCCTCGTTATCGATGTCGAGAAACGGATAGTCCGGCTCGCTGCCGAAGGAACGGCCATGCACCACGAAGGGGACGGACAGCGACTTCAGCATGGCGACGCGCGGATCGTGGGCGCGCATGTACGCGACGAACAGCGCGTCGACATTGCCGCTCACCGCCAGCCGCCGCAATGCCGCCACCTCGTCTTCCGGATCGGCCGGCATGATGACGAAATGGAAATCGTGCCGCAGCGCCTCCTCGCCGAGACCGGTCAGGAATTCGCCGAAATGCACGTCGGACGGATGGCCCGGCGCCGTCGGCATCACCAGACCGATCGATCCGGCTTTGCCGGTTGCCAGCCGCTGCGCCGCCTTGTTGGGCCGATAGCCGGTATCGCGCGCGGCGCCCAGCACCCGTTCGCGGGTTTCGCGGCTGACTTCGGGGTATCCGTTGAGGGCGCGGCTGACGGTCGTCTGGGACAGACCCAGCATCTTCGACAATTGTTTCAGGTTCACACCCGTACCCTCCCCATGCGCCGCTACGGGAGGAAAACGATCATCGTCCGATGCCGCCCTCGTGCTCTCAACGTCTCCCAAAGCGCTTTCAATTATGGGATGGGCGCCCACCTTGACTCAAGAAAAATCGCGCCATATTGCCGTTATTCGATGCTGCATTGCGAGATTTCGTCTCTTGGGATGCCGTTTCGTAAAATCGCTTGACTCACAGCGGTGGCAGTAGAATGAATTCGAGAGCCAAAGCGCTTTGAGGATAGCGTATCACTCGCTGTTTTGTGGGAGATGCCTTTGGATATTGTGACGGGAGGGAAACGCACATGAAGACATCATTTCTGATGAGCCTTGCTTTGGCTGCAGTTATGGCAGGCACAGTATCGGCCGCCGATCTCAAATTTAAGCCCAACGAAGATTCCAAGTTCAACTGGAAGAGCTATGACGCCTTCAAGGCGGCCCATGCCGACCTGAAGGGCCAAACGATCACCATCTTTGGCCCCTGGCGTGGCGAAGACGAAAAGCTGTTCAGCAGCGTTCTCGCCTATTTCACCGAAGCCACCGGGATCGACGCGAAATACTCGTCGTCGGAAAACTACGAGCAGCAGATCGTCATCGACACCCAGGCCGGCTCGCCGCCGAACGTCGCGATCCTGCCGCAGCCGGGCCTCTTCGCCAATCTCGCCAGCAAAGGCTACCTGACGCCGCTCGGCGACGACCAGGCCAACTGGGTCAAGACGAACTACGGCGCCGGCGACAGCTGGGTCAGCTACGGCACCTACAAGGGCAAGGACGGCAAGGATGCCTTCTACGCCTTCCCCTACAAGGCCGATTTGAAGTCGCTCGTCTGGTACGTGCCTGAAAACTTCGAGGAAGCCGGATACAACGTTCCGAAGACAATGGAAGAGCTGATGAAGCTCTCCGACCAGATCGTCAAGGACGGCGGCGTGCCGTGGTGCATCGGGCTGGGTTCTGGCGGCGCGACCGGCTGGCCGGCGACCGATTGGATCGAAGACCTGATGCTGCGCACGCAGTCTCCGACCGACTACGACAAATGGGTCACCAACGAACTCAAGTTCAACGACCCCAAGGTCGTCGGCGCCATCGAGGAATTCGGCAAGATCGCCAAGAATCCGAAATATGTCGACGGCGGCGTCGCAGCGGTTGCTTCGACCGATTTCCGCGACAGCCCCAAGGGTCTCTTCGCGGTTCCGCCGAAGTGCTACATGCACAAGCAGGCGTCCTTCATCCCGTCCTTCTTCCCCGAGGGAACCAAGCTCGGCCAGGACGCCGATTTCTTCTACTTCCCGCCTTACGCCTCCCATCCTGAACTCGGCAAGCCGGTTCTCGGGGCCGGCACACTGGCAGCGATCACCAAGGATTCGAAGGCCGCCCGTGCGTTCATCGAATTCCTGCAGACCCCGATCGCCCACGAAGTGTGGATGGCGCAGTCCGGCTTCCTGACGCCCTACAAGGCCGTCAACACCGGCACCTACGCCAACTACACGCTGAAGAAGGAAGGCGAATTGCTGACCTCCGCGACGGCCTTCCGCTTCGACGGATCCGACCTGATGCCGGGCAAGATCGGCGCCGGCGCGTTCTGGACCGGCATGGTCGACTTCGTCGGCGGCAAGTCCGCGCAGGCCTCGGCCGACGACATCCAGAAGGCCTGGGACGGCATCAAGTAATACGCCACCAAAGGCCGCCGCTGGTGTTTCAGCGGCGGCCCCGGATGCCATCGACGTTGTGGGGACGACGTCGTTCGCTGCATAGCGGCAGCAGGAGACTGCTCAACGGGAGGGACGTATGATCTGGCAGATTGGTTCGGCACTGGGTGCCGTGGTATTGGGCGTGGGCGCCTGTGCGGCCTACTTCCTGTTTTCCAACAAGTTGCTCGATTTCGCCCTTCCGGCGCGAGAAGGCGATGATGTGTTCGTCGCGTCGCGCAACCTTCGCCGCCGCTCGATTATCCGGCCCTGGCTGTTCATCGGCCCCGCCCTGTTTCTTCTCGCCGTCTATCTCGTCTATCCCGTCATCGCCACTTTCATCCTGTCGTTCTACGACAAGGGCGGAGAGCAATATGTCGGGCTTGCCAACTACCAATGGGCGATCGGCGACCGTGAATTCCGCCAGTCCATCTTCAACAACATCCTCTGGCTGGCCGTCGTGCCCGCCGCCTGCACCTTCTTCGGCCTCGTCATTGCCGTCATGACCGACCGGATCTGGTGGGGCAATATCGCGAAAAGCATCGTCTTCATGCCGATGGCGATCTCCTTCGTCGGTGCCTCCGTCATCTGGAAATTCATCTACGAATATCGCGGCGGCAACGACACCCAGATCGGCCTGCTGAATGCCATCGTGCAGCTGTTCGGCGGCACGCCCGAAGTCTGGATCTCCATTCCCTTCTGGAACAACTTCTTCCTGATGATCATCCTCATCTGGATCCAGACCGGCTTTGCCATGGTCATCCTGTCGGCGGCGCTCCGCGGCATTCCGGAGGAAACGATCGAGGCCGCCGTCATCGATGGCGCCAATGGCTGGCAGATCTTCTGGAAGATCATGGTGCCGCAGATCTGGGGGACGATCGCCGTCGTCTGGACGACGATCACCATCCTCGTTCTGAAGGTCTTCGACATCGTGCTGACGATGACCAACGGCCAGTGGGATTCCATGGTTCTCGCCAACCTGATGTTCAACTGGATGTTCCGTGGTGGCGGCGACAGCGGCCGCAGCGCCGTCATTGCCCTCATCATCATGCTCGCCGTCATGCCGATCATGGTCTGGAACGTCCGGCGCGCCAACCAGGAAACGGGAGATAACTGAGATGACCTTCGACAGGAGCTTCTTCCGCATCGGTCCCGCCCGGCTGTTCGTCCACGCCATGGTGCTTCTGATCGTCATCGTCTGGCTGGTGCCGACCCTCGGCATCTTTGTCACTGCGCTTCGCGACAAGGACCAGATCACCGTCTCCGGCTGGTGGACGGCCTTTTCCGGCTCGACGCAGACAACCGCTGTACGCCTCGATGGCGGCGACAAGGCGCAGCCGGACGGCCCCAACTACGTGATCTCGGGCTCGGTCTTTGCCGCTGCCGGGTCGCTCGGCAAGGTCAGCGCCTTCGGCGTTAAGGCACAGGACCCATCGGCGTTCAAGGTCGGCGAGCCCGCTGAAATCGGCAACGGCGAAACGCTGCTGATCAACACGGACGGCAGCTACAAATATACGAAGAACACCGCCTTCGACGATACGCGCGGCAAGCGCATCTATATCTCCGTCGCCTCGCCGCCGGCCTTCACGCTGCAGAACTTCAAGACGGTGGTGACGGGCGAGGGCATTGGCCAGTCCTTCATCAATTCGCTGACAGTCACCATCCCGGCCACCATCATTCCGATCCTGATCGCCGCCTTCGCCGCCTATGCGCTTGCCTGGATGGAGTTTCCCGGTCGCTCGCTGATGATCGCGCTGGTGGTCGGCCTGATCGTCGTGCCGCTGCAGATGTCGCTGATCCCGCTGCTGCGCCTCTATAACGAGATAGGCTCCTTCCTCGGCGTGCCGTCGAAGACCTATCCCGGCATCTGGCTCGCCCACACCGCCTTCGGCATGCCGCTCGCCATCTATCTGCTGCGCAACTACATCGCCGGCCTGCCAAAGGAGATCATCGAATCCGCCCGCGTCGATGGCGCCAGCGATTTCGACATCTTCGTCAAGATCATCCTGCCCTTGTCCTTCCCGGCGCTCGCATCTTTCGCAATTTTCCAGTTCCTCTGGGTCTGGAACGATCTTCTGATCGCCATGGTCTTCCTTGGCACCGGCAAGGAAGAACTGGTGCTGACCGGAAGCCTCAATGCACTGCTCGGCTCGCGCGGCGGCAATTGGGAAATCCTCACGGCCTCGGCCTTCGTTACCATCATCGTGCCGCTCCTCGTCTTCTTCGGTCTGCAGCGCTACCTCGTGCGCGGTCTGCTGGCCGGATCGGTCAAGGGCGGCTGACGTTCACGCTTCGCATTCACACAGGATCTCCCAGGAATGACTATCGCGACCCCATCGATCACGGCGCCCGACAAGAACTGGTGGCGTGGCGCCGTCATCTACCAGATCTATCCGCGCTCCTTCCAGGATTCCAACGGCGACGGCATCGGCGATCTCAAGGGCATCGCCGCGCGCCTGCCGCATGTGGCAAACCTCGGCGCCGACGCCATCTGGGTGTCGCCCTTCTTCATGTCGCCGATGCGCGATTTCGGCTATGATGTCTCCGACTACGAGGACGTCGATCCGATCTTCGGCACGCTGGCCGATTTCGATTCGCTGATCGCCGAAGCTCATCGCCTCGGCATCAAGGTGATGATCGACCTGGTCATCTCCCACTCCTCCGACCGTCACCCCTGGTTCGTCGAAAGCCGCTCCAGCCAGAACAACCCGAAATCCGACTGGTATGTCTGGTCGGACGCCAAGCCCGACGGCACCCCGCCCAACAACTGGCTGTCGATCTTCGGTGGTTCGGCCTGGGCCTGGGATCCGACCCGCATGCAATATTACATGCACAACTTCCTGACCTCGCAGCCCGATCTCGATCTCCACAATCCGGAGGTCCAGGATCGCCTGCTGCAGGTCGTCCGCTTCTGGCTCGATCGCGGCGTCGACGGCTTTCGCCTCGACACCATCAATTTCTATTTCCACGACCGCGAGCTGCGCGACAATCCGGCGCTCGCCCCGTCGCGCCGCAACGCCTCGACGGCACCGGCGGTCAACCCTTACAATTTCCAGGAGCACATCTACGACAAGAACCGCCCGGAAAACATCGCCTTCCTGAAGCGCTTCCGTGCCGTGCTGGAAGAGTATCCGGCGATCGCCGCCGTCGGGGAAGTCGGCGACAGCCAGCGCGGCCTGGAGATCGTCGGCGAATATACCTCCGGCGATGACAAGATGCACATGTGCTACGCCTTCGAATTCCTCGCCCCCGACGCGCTGACGCCGGGTCGCATCGAGGAAGTGATGAAGGATTTCGGCGCTGCCGCCCCGGATGGCTGGGCGTGCTGGGCCTTCTCCAACCACGACGTGGTGCGCCATGTCAGCCGCTGGGGCAGCCTGGTCGCCGATCGCGAGGCCTTCGCCAAGCAATATGCCTCGATCCTGATGACGCTGCGCGGCTCCGTCTGCATCTACCAGGGCGAGGAACTCGGCCTGACGGAAGCCGAGATCGCCTATCAGGACCTGCAGGATCCCTACGGCATCCAGTTCTGGCCGGAATTCAAGGGCCGTGACGGCTGCCGCACGCCGATGGTCTGGGACAGCCAGAGGGTGCAGGGCGGGTTCTCCACCGAAAAGCCGTGGCTGCCTGTTCCGGTCGAGCACATCCTGCGTGCCGTCAGCGTCCAGAGCGGCGACGAACACTCCGTGCTCGAGCACTACCGCCGTTTCCTCGCCTTCCGCAAACAGCATCCGGCCTTTGCCAGCGGCGAGATTTCTTTCTATCCGCCGCAGGACGATGTGATGCTCTACACGCGGACGTTCGGCAACGAGACGATCCTTTGCGTCTTCAACATGAGCGCTGCGGATGGTTCGGCCGAACTCCCGGAGGGTGCCTGGGAGGCGCTGGCCGGACACGGTTTTGCCAGCAACATCTACGGCAACAAGATCGATATTCCGGCATGGGGCGCCTATTTCGCGCGCCTCGCCTGACACAACAAAAAGGGAGGGGCTTGCGATGACGGGACTGGTTCTGAAGGATATCCGGAAATCCTACGGCGCAGTGAATGTGCTGCATGGTATCGATCTTGAGATCGAGCACGGGGAGTTCATCGTCTTCGTCGGCCCGTCCGGTTGCGGCAAGTCGACGTTGCTGAGGATGATCGCCGGGCTGGAGAGCATCACCGGCGGCGAGATGATCATCGACGGGCGGGTGGTCAACGAGGTGCCGCCCTCGCGGCGCGGCATCGCCATGGTGTTCCAGTCCTATGCGCTCTATCCGCATATGACCGTCTACGACAACATGGCGTTCGGCATGCGCATCGCGCACGAAAGCAAGCAGGAGATCGATCGCCGCGTCAGGGCTGCGGCCGACAAGCTGCAACTGACGCAATATCTCGACCGGCTGCCGAAGGCGCTTTCCGGCGGCCAGCGCCAGCGCGTCGCTATCGGCCGCGCCATCTGCCGCAATCCGAAAGTCTTCCTGTTCGACGAGCCGCTGTCGAACCTCGACGCGGCCCTGCGCGTCGCCACCCGCATCGAGATCGCCCGGCTGAACGACTCCATGCCGGATACGACGATGATCTACGTCACCCACGACCAGGTGGAAGCGATGACGCTTGCCGACCGCATCGTCGTGCTGTCGGCCGGCCGCATCGAGCAGGTCGGCCCGCCGCTGGAGCTCTATGAGCGTCCCGCCAACCTGTTCGTCGCCAAGTTCATCGGCTCGCCCGCCATGAATATCATCCCGGCAACGATTGCCGAGGCCGGGGCGCAGACGGTGGTAACGCTGACCGGCGGCAAGTCGGTTACGCTCGATATCGCAACCCCCGCGTCGGAAAAGGGCGCCACGGCAAGCTTCGGCGTACGGCCGGAAGACCTCAGGCTCGCAGAGGGCAACGACTATCTGTTCGAGGGGGAGGTCGCGATCGTCGAGGCCCTGGGCGAGGTGACGCTGCTTTACATCGAGGGCCTGGTCGACGGCGAGCCGATCGTGGCCAAACTCCCGGGCATCGCACCGATCGAGCGTGGCCAGAAGATGCGCTTCGTGGCGGACCGGGACAAGCTGCATCTGTTCGACAGCGGGGGACGAACTTACCGTCGGTGAGAAAAGCGGCGCCGTCAGCGCAACTTATGCGGCGCAAGCTTCACGCATTGAACAATCTGTTAAAGATCGGCTGCTAGTTTCTCGGGTGCAAAATCATTTAAGGGCCCACGATCATGGCAGCTTCCGTGCCGAACCAGCCGTCCCATTTCCTGAACAAGGAAGAATCCTTCATGTACGACCGCGAAGGTCGCTACAAGATGCAGGACACGATGAATGCGGCGCGGATCGAGTACACCGAAAAGGGCGTGATGAACCTGGCCTCGCGCCGCTGCGATATCGTCAAGATCTCGATGAGCGGCGCGATACTGGCCATCCTGACGCAATATAACCTGCCCAAGCAATTCTACCTCGACATTCCCGACGCGCGCATCAAGAAGGTTGGCTGCGTGCTGATGAAGGTCTTCCCCAACAACACGATCGAAGTACGCTTCCTGTCGCTGCTGACGGAGAAGGAAATGAACAAGATCTTCGTCTACAGCACCCACCCGGCCCACCGGAACCACGTCCTGGATATCAGGGGGTAGGGCGAGGTTAGACAGGATGCCTTGCGCAGTGAGGCGCTCAAAGTTCCTGCCTAGATAGCGACTGGCGATTTTTTCGCCAGCCTAGGTGCGTGTGAAGCTTGAGTCGCGGATACCGCTTCGCCAGGCGTGCAGCAAAGAGTCGACATTCGCCTCCGTTTCCGCCGTCGATTGCAACGTGATGTCGTAGGTCTTTCCGACGTGTATGGTCTCGAAATCCCGCTTGGCGCTGCCCAACGGTCTGTCACCACGCGCACTTTCCCGTTCAATGAGAAGTGGGAGAGGGCAATGCACCGCGGCGAAGAAAACGTCATGCCCCGCGAGAAGTCCGCGGAGTGTCGGCAGCCAGCCGTCGTTGTCGAGGATGTGCTCGAGAATGAGGTTGTTCCCGGCGTCCGCATAGGCTTTCAGGGAAGTATGGAAGCCTTCGAAAAACGCGGCCCGCGAGTCCGACCAGCGAAAATCGCCGCTCTTGAACCGGCTCGTGGGAAGCACGCCCGCGTCGCGCAGATGATCGATTGAGACGTGCCAGAAGGGCTCCTCGATGCGTGCCTGCAAGGCTTTCGCAAGGGTGGATTTGCCGCTGCTCGAAGCTCCGTGCAGAAAGATTACATGCGCCATGACGATCCCTCCGGTTTGCGCGTGTCGGTACGGCAGATGTTGCATCAGAGACGTCGATGCCGTCCGGGCACCGCAGACCGCATCGGCCCGCGGTCCGTCTTCAGAGCCTGCGCGCTGCCAGGCGCCGCCTGTCGTGTTCGACATGATCGAAGCCGCGCTCGGTCAAACGAAATTCGCGTTTCTGAAATTCGCCACGGATCAGGATGAAACCCTGCTCCTCGGCTTCCTTCAGCGTTTTGAGACTTGTGCCCTTCGGGGGAGACTGCCAGTTCATGCCTTCGGCACTGTGCAGCAAAACCATGATCTTGATAATGTCGTCTCTCCCTCGTTGAACGACGCGCAAAGGCAGCGACATAACCCCGGAGCTGCGCCTTGGATAAGGCTCGATGGTCCCGGCAGCGCGCCGTATCGCAACGAGACCCCTATAAGAGCTCCGGTCAGAAGGGTCAATTGCACGGGAAGACGCCCGCCTCGGCGGCTGCCTGGCGGCGACCCACCCGCATCATTCTGCGAAGACAGGGCCAATCTCCTATCGCGCACTTTCGGCAAGGGCGCCGGCGAGCAGGGATTTCGCAGTCCATCGAAGGAGATCGGCAGCGGCGCCATTATCCAGCTCGCAGATATCCTGCGTCACCACCAAGGCCTCGATACCTGTGACCAGCGACAGCGCATTGACCAAGCGGTCGAGATCTTTGGGCGGCATGCTGTCCGTCAAGGGTGCGAGGGCGGCCCGGAGCCATGTGAGACGACGTCCACCACGACGCGCGTTCGACTGCCCGGTCGCCGAACTGGCAAGCAGCGCCCGAAAAACGCTCTCGTTTGCCACGACCATATCGAAGATCTGCGTCACTAGCCGGTCGAGCCTTTCCGCCGCGGCCTCAGGGCCATCGCCATCCCTGGCAAGCGGCACCTCGATCACCCCTGCGACCCCGTCAAGCACAGCCTCGCGGATCAGTTCCTCGGAGGCTGAAAAGTAACGGTACGCCGTCGCGCGTGAGATCTGCGCCTTGTCGGCCACCTCGCCAACAGACGGATTTTGATTGCCGCCCTCGATGAGCTCCCGCGTGGCCCGCAGCAGTTCGGAACGCGTTCTCCTCTTCTGGTTGACCCGCTCAAAACTTTTCGCTTGACTGTCCATGTTCATCCAATTACGAGATAAGTGTCTCATGACGATTTCAATTTATCATAAACAGAAAAGGACGCAAGCCTAATGACCGCAGATGTTTCGACAAATCACGTCGATGCTCGTGACCCCCTGACAATTCATTTTCTTGGAAATATCCTGACGTTTCGCGCACGCTACGCCGACACCGGGCGGAATTTTACGGTGATCGAGGTGACGACAGCGCCGGGCGCAGGTGCGCCGCCCCATACCCAGACGGACCAGGAAGCTTTTCTCGTTCTCGATGGACAGTACGAGATTAGCGTTGGCGGCAACGTCACCCTGTGTGGCCCCGGCGACTTCGTTCACGTCCCACCAGGCCAGCTTCACCTGTTTCGCAACAATGCGCCGACGAATTCGAAGATGCTGCTTATCAACTTCCCGGGGGATCTCCACGAGGAGTTTTTCAAGGCGGTGGGTGAGCGGCTCGAGTTCGGAAGCACCACATTTCCTGAAATGGCGGCACCGGACATTCCTAGGATAATCGAGGTGGCTGCGCGTTTCGGCATCGTGATCCCGCCGCCGCCGATCCATTGAAGCCCGACCAAAGCCGATTGCTGCCATCCTATCGCCTGGTGGGATAGCAGCAATCCAATATCCGCAGGCTGTCTGCCGCTGAGCGAGGGCAGGACAAAAGGTGAGGAAGCAGCCGATGACCCGAAATAGTGCGCAGGCTGCCGCTCGGCAGGGGACGCAGCCGCAGCTACCTGCACTCCGCGCCGACGCCAACACCTACCAGCCTGCAACCATCCTGTTTGTCGATATGATCGGCTTCACCGCCTTCTGTGCAGAAAACGATCCACCGACCGTTAGGACCGTCCTGCAGGATTTGCTGCGCCTTCTCAGCGAGCAGGTCCTGGCCTGTGGTGGGACAATCGAAAAATATCTTGGCGATGGACTGATGGCTCGCTTCGATGGATCGAGCTTCGGAAGCCGCGACGCGGCGAACGCTGTCCGTTGCGGAGTAGCCATGACGGAGAAGGTTGCGCAATGGAACGCCAGCTCAGGTCGGCACAGTGAAAGCGCAATCCGCGTTGCGATCGGGGTGCACTCTGGAAGTGTCATCATTGCGCCCGTCGGTGGCAGCAGGCACGGAGAACTCGCCGTTTTCGGGGATACGGTCAACATCGCCAGCCGGCTGGAAGGCAAATGTCGCTGCCTCGATGCCGCCATCCTGATCACGGCGCAGGTCGCGGAAAAAGTCGTCTCCGAGGGACGCTCAGATCTTCTCGGAGGCTTTGCAGCCTTCGGGTTCCACGAATTGCGCGGCCGCAGCGGCTACCTGCATCTTCACGGTCTGCCCCGTTCGTCCTCGGACGTTTAGTCGTTAGACGGCGAGCCAAAGAGGAGGTTGCTGACCTTCATTGTCCGGCATGCGTGGCGCGAGGCAGATCAGCAACCGGGCGACGGATTTACGAAAACACGCCGGCGCCCTGGTCGGCCGGACCGGCGGCACGGCGGAAGGGAGCGAAGAGCTCGCGGCCCATGCCGAATTCGTTTTCCGACAGGTCGATCATGACGGGTGTGCGTTCGGCCAGATCGGCAGCATCGACCATCAGTTCGAGCGTTCCGGCGATGGCATCGATACGGATCATGTCGCCTTCCCGGATGCGGGCAATCGGGCCTCCATCGACGGCCTCGGGCGTCACGTGGATTGCCGCCGGGATCTTGCCCGAGGCGCCGGACATGCGCCCATCGGTAAGCAACGCCACGCGGAAACCGCGGTCCTGCAGGACGCCCAGCGCCGGGGTCAGCTTGTGCAACTCCGGCATGCCGTTGGCCTTCGGTCCCTGGAAGCGCACGACGGCGACGAAATCGCGGTTGAGCTTGCCCTCTTTGAAGGCTTCCTGCAGTTCCTTTTGGTCGTGGAAGATTACCGCCGGCGCTTCGATAATATGGCGCTCCAACTTGACGGCGGAGATCTTGATGACGGCCTTTCCGAGATTGCCGCGCAGCATCTTCAGCCCGCCGTTACCCTGGAACGGTGTTTCGATGCTGGCCAGAACTTTCGGATCGGCGCTCTTGTCAGACGATGCCTGACGGACGACGGCTCCGTTGCCGTCTAGCATGGCATCGACGGTGTAGGCCTCGAGCCCGTGGCCGAAGACGGTGCGCACGTCGTCGTGCACAAGGCCGTTCTTCAAAAGCTGCTTGATGAGGAAGCCCATGCCACCGGCGGCGTGGAAATGGTTCACGTCGGCCTGACCGTTCGGATAGACGCGCGCGAGCAGCGGCACGGCGTCGGAGAGCTCGGAGATATCCTGCCAGGTCAGCATGATGCCAGCGGCCCGCGCCATTGCCACCAGGTGCATGGTATGGTTGGTCGATCCGCCCGTCGCATGCAGGCCGACGACGCCGTTGACGATCGACCGCTCGTCGATCATCTCGCCGGCGGGCGTGTATTCGTTGCCGAGTGCTGTGATCGCCAGCGCCCGCTTGGTGGCCTCGCGGGTGAGCGCCTCGCGCAGCGGCGTGCCGGGGTTGACGAAGGAGGCGCCGGGCATGTGCAGGCCCATGATCTCCATCAGCATCTGGTTGGAGTTTGCGGTGCCGTAGAAGGTGCAGGTGCCGGGCCCGTGATAGGACTTCGATTCCGCCTCCAGCAGTTCCGGACGGCCGACTTTGCCTTCGGCAAACAGCTGGCGGACGCGCGATTTCTCGTCGTTCGGCAGGCCCGAGGTCATCGGTCCGGCCGGAATGAAGATCGCCGGCAGATGGCCGAAGCTCATGGCGGCAATGAACAGGCCCGGCACGATCTTGTCGCAGACCCCCAGATAGACCGAGGTGTCGAACATGTTGTGCGACAGGCCGACGGCTGCGGACATGGCGATCAGGTCGCGCGAGAACAGCGAGAGCTCCATGCCGGGTTGGCCTTGCGTGACGCCATCGCACATGGCCGGCACGCCGCCCGCCACCTGGGCAATACCGCCGGCCTCGTTGGCAGCAGCCCTGATGATGTCGGGATAGCGCTCGAACGGCTGGTGGGCCGAAAGCATGTCGTTATAGGAGGTAATGATCCCGAGATTGACGACCTGGTCCGCCGCCAGTGCATCCTTCTCCGAGGGGGAACAGACAGCAAAGCCATGGGCGAGGTTGGCGCAACCGAGCGCGCTGCGCTGGGCGCCCTTGCTGCCGACGCTGCGCAGACGACCGAGATAGCGTTCGCGGCTCGCCTTCGAGCGTTCGACGATGCGGGCGGTAATCGCGGATATGCGTGCGTCAGCGGACATGAGGAACCCCTGTCTTCTATCGGTTGCCGTATTTTTCGTGGCGGCGCGTGCGCGGCCCTTGGGCTCCGGTCAGGGAGCCCAGTATATCTCGACCGGAGACGTGGCCCGGCGCAGAATGGCGCGGATCGGCATCTCCGTCTCTTCGCCGGCCGATTGGGCCTTGGCTAAAACGTCCTTCTTGCTCTCACCCTCGATGTGCAGCACCAGAAGGCGAGCATCCTGCAGGCTGGAGAAGGTGAATGTCAGGCGCGGTTCGCCGGCACCCTCGGCTTCCATGGTGATGATGCCGCGCGGTGTTGCGGGATCGAGCGCCTTGGCGAGATTGCTGCCGCCGGGGAAGAAGGAGGCCGTGTGGCCATCACCGCCCATGCCGAGGATGGCAATATCGAACGGGTTGTCGATGCCCTTGGTCTCGGAAGTCGCGATGACGGCGGATTTTTCCGCGTCTTCGGCCGGCTGGTACAGCGGCAGGAACTTGGCTGCCGCCGCGTTATTCTTCAGCAGGTGCTGCTTGACCAGCAGATGGTTCGAGCGCGGGTTGTCCGACGGCACGAACCGTTCGTCGACCAGGGTGATCGTCACCTTGCTCCAGTCGAGGTCGCGCGATGACAGCGCTTCGAAGAAGGCCTTTGGCGTGGAGCCGCCAGACACGGCGAAATTCGCCGTGCCGCGCGCGGCGATGGCCGCGACGAGCGTTTCGGCAACCTTGTCCGCCAGACCGGCGGCCAGTGCCGCGCCACTTTCAAAAGCATGCATGTTTGCTGTCATCGCCGCTGCCTCAGATTTCGTCGTGCCAGGTGCGACCATCCCGCTCGATCAGCGCGATGGACTGGCTCGGGCCCCAGGTGCCGGACGTATAGCCCTGAACCTGCTGGCCCGTGGTTTCCCAGCCCTTGAGGATCGGGTCGACCCATTTCCATGCGGCTTCGACTTCGTCGCGGCGCATGAACAGGGTCTGGTTGTTGCGGATGACGTCCATCAGCAGCCGCTCATAGGCATCGGCGCTGCGCACGTGGAAAGCGTTGGCAAAGCTCATGTCGAGCGAGACGTTGCGCAGGCGCATGCCGCCCGGACCCGGATCCTTGATCATCAGCGACTGCTTGACGCCCTCGTCAGGCTGCAGGCGGATGATCAGCTGGTTCTGCTGAACGCGGCCAGCTGCGGCGTCGAAGATGACGTGCGGCAGCGACTTGAAGGTGATGATGATTTCCGACATGCGGCCGGCAAGACGCTTGCCGGTGCGGATGTAGAAGGGAACGCCGGCCCAGCGCCAGTTGCCGATCTCGGCCTTGATGGCGACGAAGGTCTCGGTGTTGGAAACGCCGCCTTCCAGTTCGTCGAGGTAGCCCTTGACCGGGCCGCCCGCCGAGGCGCCGGCGCGATACTGGCCGCGCACGGTTGCCTGCTCGACATTCGAAGCGTCGATCGGCTTCAGGGCGCGCAGCACCTTCAGCTTCTCGTCGCGCACCGCTTCCTGGTCCATCGACGACGGAATTTCCATCGCCACCAGGCAGACGAGCTGCATGATATGGTTCTGGACCATGTCGCGGAGCGCGCCAGCCGTGTCGTAGTAACCGGCACGACCTTCGAGGCCGACGGATTCGGCAACGGTGATCTGCACGTGGTCGATGTGGTTGGCGTTCCACAAGGGCTCATAGAGCGCGTTGGCGAAACGCAGCGCCATCAGGTTCTGGACGGTTTCCTTGCCGAGGTAATGGTCGATGCGGAAGATCTGCTCTTCCTTGAAGACCTTGCCGATCGTGTCGTTGAGTTCGAGCGCCGAGGCGAGATCGCGGCCGATCGGCTTTTCGACGACGATGCGCGTCTGCTTGGTGATGAGTTTGTGATCGCGGATCTTTTCCGAGATATCGCCGAAAATGGCCGGCGCGACGGCGAGGTAGAAGGCGCGAACGCGGTCTTTGCCGTCGTCGAGCAGCTTCTTCAGCTTGTCCCAGCCGGCATCGGACCTTGCGTCGACGGGAACGTAGAACAGCCGGGCGAGGAACTTTGCGACTTCCTCGTCCTTGTACTCGCCCTTCTTCAGGTGCTCCTTGAGGGCCGCCTGCGCGAAGTTGCGGTATTCCTCGTCGGACAGCGCGCTGCGCGATGCGCCGATGATGCGGGTCGGCTCGGTGAACTGGCCTTCGATCTGGCGGTGGTACAGAGCCGGCAGGAGCTTGCGCTCCGCAAGGTCGCCACTGCCGCCAAATACGACATAGTCAAAGGGATCAACGGGGATGATTTGGCTGCTCATGAGGTATCTCTCAATCAGACTTGGGTGGGGTCTTTTTAATCTAATCGATTTAAAAAGGCCAGTGTGCGTTGCGGTGAATTTCTACCTTGCTTGTAAAACGAATTGCGACGGGCGCAAACCGCTATTGGTCAGAACCTGTCCCGCAGCGCGAACCAGGTAAGTGCGAGGAACAGCAGCGGTGCCCGTAGCCGGCCTCCTCCGGGGAAGGCGGGGATATCCAGCCCCCGGAAAAGATCGAGATCGGTGGAGCCGCCGAGCACCATGTCGGCGTAGAGCTTGCCGCAATAGTTGGCCAGCATAACGCCATGGCCGGAATAGCCGCCGATCGAGGTGACGCCAGGCATGACTTCGCGTACGAAGGGCTGCCGCGTCATGGTGATGCCGACCGAGCCGCCCCAGGCATGGCTGATCTCGATGTCCTTCAGCGCCGGATAGACCTCGGCGATCTGCCGGCCGATATGCTGCTTGATGTCGCGCGGATTGTCCGCTGTGTAGGCCTCGCGCCCGCCGAACAGCAGCCGCCCGTCCTTTGACTTACGGAAATAGCGCACCACGAAGCGCGAATCGGCCACAGCCTCGCCGCCAGGCAGGATCGTGGGGAACTTGTCGAGCGGCACGGTCGCGCCGATGAATGAGCGCAGCGGCATGACATGGCCCGAGGTGACCGGTTCAAGGTTGCCGATATAGCCGTTGCAGGCGATCAATACGCGGTCGGCGGTGATCGTGCCGGCAGCGGTGTCGATCAGCGTCTTGCCGCCGGACTGGCGGATCGCCGTGGCCCTTGTCATTTCGAAGATCATTGCCCCCGCCGCCTGCGCCACGCGGGCAAGCCCGATCAGCAGCTTCAGCGGATGTATGTGGCCGGTGCCGGTGTCGCGCACGCCGAAGAAGAAGCGGTTCGATCCCATCCGTTCCCGCGTCTCTTCCTCGTCCATGAAGCGCAAGTGTGGATAGTCGTAGCGGCTGGCGGCGACCTCGGCATTGGCGATATAGGATTTCCGGTAGGCTCGCTTGTGGGCGACGTTCATCTGCCCCGGCATGTAGTCGATCTCGATGCCGTTGGCAGCGGCGAAGTCGAGGAGATTGTGCTTGGCCCGCTCGGCAAGGTCGAACAGCGCCTTCGACCGCTCGTAACCCAGCGTTTCCTCCAGCTCTTCCGGCCACCAGCGCTGGCCGGTGCCGAGTTGGCCGCCGTTGCGCCCGGAAGCGCCGTCGCCGAACCGCTCCGCCTCGATCAGCACGACGCTAACGCCGCCCTTGGCCAGGTTATAGGCGGCCTGCAATCCGGTATAGCCGCCGCCGATGATGGCGACGTCGGCGCTCCGCGAGCCGTCGAGGCTCGGATAGACCGGCCGCTCGCCTGCCGTCGCCTGATACCAGGAAAGACCGGGAGCGATGGGGCTCTGCCATGTTTCGGATAGAGTCATCGGACGCTCTCCTCAGACGTTGAGAAGGAGGAATTCGCGTTCCCACGGGCTGATCACCTGCATGAAGGTCTCGAACTCGCCGCGCTTGACGCCGCAGTAGAGGCCGATGAACTCGCTGCCGAAGACTTCCTCGAAAGCAGGTTCGTTTTCCAGCAGCGCGATCGCCTCGAGCAACCCGCGCGGCAGGTCGATCGAGCCCTCGTTGGCCGAATCCTCGGTCGGCGCGGTCGGCTCGATCTGGCGGGTGATGCCAAGCAGGCCTGAGGCGAGAGAAGCTGCGAGAGCCAGATAAGGATTAGCATCCGAACTCGGCAGCCGGTTCTCGACGCGGCGCGCCTGCGGGTCGGAGACCGGCACACGGAAGGCCGTGGTGCGGTTGTCGTAGCCCCAGGCATTGTTGACCGGGCAGGACATGTTCGGCATCAGCCGGCGGTAGGAATTCACGTAGGGCGCCAGCATCGACAGCGCGCTCGGCACGTATTTCTGCATGCCGCCGATAAAGTGGAAAAACTCCTGCGACGGCGAGCCGTCTTCGTTGGAGAAGACGTTGCGTCCGGTTTTTTCACTGACGATCGACTGGTGGATATGCATGGCAGAGCCAGGCTGGGCCTGCATCGGCTTGGCCATGAAGGTGGCATAGATGTCGTGCTTCAGCGCCGCCTCGCGAATGGTGCGCTTGAACATGAACACCTGGTCGGCCAGTTCGATGGGATCGCCGTGGCGCAGGTTGATTTCGAGCTGAGCCGGGCCTTCCTCGTGGATCAGCGTGTCGATCTCGAGCCCCTGCTTTTCCGAGAAATGGTAGATGTCGTCGATCAGTTCGTCGAATTCGTTGATGCCGGCGATCGAATATCCCTGGCCGCCGAGGATGGTACGGCCCGAGCGGCCTTTCGGCGGATGCAGCGGATAGTCGGGGTCATCGTTCTTGGCGACCAGATAAAACTCGATTTCGGGCGCAACCACCGGCTTCCAGCCGCGCGCCTTGTACAGCGCCATGACCCGCTTCAGCAGATTGCGTGGCGTATAGTCGACCTGATTGCCTGCGGAATCGACGATGTCGCAGATGACCTGCGCCGTCGGATCGGTTTCCCAGGGAACCACCGAAAGCGTCGAAAGATCGGGCACCAGCTTCAGGTCGCTGTCGCGCGGCTCATAGCGGAAGCTTTCGGTTTCTTCCGGATATTCGCCCGAGATGGTGTGGCGGTAGATCGCCGAGGGCAGGGCCAGCGACGTGTTGGAGGTGAACTTCGAGGCCGGCATCATCTTGCCGCGTGGCACGCCGGCAAGGTCGGGGGTGATGCACTCGATATCCTCGATGCCCCGCACCCGCAGCCACTGGATTGCTTCCTTCCAATCGGACACGCCGCGCGCCGAGCGCAGGCTCGGCGGAACTGTTGCGGCTTTCGACACGGCTTTGGCGGGTTTAAGCAGGCTCTTTTTGGATGGCATGAAACACCGGGTTTGCATTGAACTGGCGACATCATAACGGCAGTTTGCTAATTGGCGAGTGACAACCTGCCGTGTTTTCAGCAAATGGCAAGTTAGATGCCGGTTCTTCGGTAGAACCGGCACGCAGGAAGGATGGGAAAGTGGATCGGAAATGTGATGTCGTCATTATCGGCGCGGGCGCTGCCGGCATGATGTGCGCGATCCGCGCCGGCCAGCGGGGCCGCTCCGTCATCGTTCTCGACCATGCAGCCGCTCCCGGCGAAAAGATCCGCATTTCGGGCGGCGGCCGCTGCAATTTCACCAATATCCATACCGCGCCGAAGAACTTCCTCTCTGCCAACCCACATTTCGCCAAGTCGGCGCTGGCGCGGTTCACGCCGCAGGACTTCGTCGCCATGGTCGATCGCCATTGTATCCAATGGCATGAGAAGACACTCGGTCAGCTGTTCTGCGATGAAAGCGCCAAGGACATCGTCCGGATGCTGATGGAGGAGATGCTGGCGGCGGGCGTCACCTTGAAGCTGAAGACCAGCGTCTCCTCCGTCGCTGCAACTGCGGCCGGCTTTCGCATCTCGACCGACGAGGACACGATAGAGGCGGCGTCGCTGGTCATCGCCACCGGTGGCAAATCGATCCCGAAAATGGGCGCCACCGGTTTCGCCTATCGCATCGCCGAGCAGTTCGGTCTGCCGCTGGTCGAAACTCGACCCGGCCTAGTGCCGCTGACACTCGATCCAGCGCTGCTGGAGCGGCTCGCGCCCCTGGCCGGCATCGCCGCGCCGGCGGAAATCCGAAGCGGCAAGACCGGCTTTCGCGAGGCGCTGCTCTTCACCCATCGTGGCATCAGCGGCCCCGCCGTGCTGCAGATCTCCTCCTACTGGCGCGAGGGCGAAGAGATAACCATTGCCATCGAGCCCGACATCGACGTGCTTTCGAGGCTGAAGGCCGCCAAGCAGGCGAACGGGCGGATCGCCGCGCAGACGGCCCTTGCCGAATTCCTGCCGAAGCGCCTGGCGCAGTATGTCGCGGAGGCTGAAGGGTTCACGGGAAATCTGGCCGACCAGGCCGACAAGCAACTGCAGCGGCTGGCAGGCGCCGTCCAGGCGTGGAAGATCAAACCGGCCGGATCGGAAGGCTATCGCACGGCCGAGGTGACGCTCGGCGGCGTCGATACCAAAGCGCTGGATTCCCGGACGATGGAGGCAAAGGCGGTGCCAGGGCTCTATTTCATCGGCGAATGCGTCGATGTGACCGGCTGGCTCGGCGGCTACAATTTCCAGTGGGCCTGGGCCTCGGGCCACGTTGCCGGGGAAAACGCCTAGGTTTTATTAGCTGAACAAGAGATTCAAGACTTGTTAACGGCCGTGCCTCATTATGCCACCATACCGATGTTTTAGGCTCAGCCCATATTTTGGGTTGCCGGCCGGGCAAATTAGCGGTTATCGTGTCAGTGTCGAAATGGGATATGTGCTCATGAATAAGACATCGCGTCGCGCGCGCGCCATCGCCATCGCCGAAACTCAGGATAGCGCCAAGCTTATGGCGATCCGCCTGGCTATGCTTGCCACGGGCGCGACGGCCGCGTGTATTGCCTTCATGGCCTTCCGCGCGATCTAATATACGGGACTAATCCCGTAATCTGTCGGCGCATCTGCGAAGTCCTCCGTCGACTTCATTCTCGATGCGAACCGCGGCGTTTTACCTGTTTGGTCCGCAGCATTTCGACCTGAGCGCACCAAAAGCCTTTATCCGAATATTAACAGATTATCGTCACAATTCGTTCAATTGAGGGGCGTTTTCCTGTCCACCGGAAACGACGCAATGATTGCCGCCCGCCTTGGTGTGGGACCCTGCTTGTTATCCAGAATGCGAGTGACACACCCAGTCGGCGCCTGCTGCGCGGACGGAGCGGCTGTGTGCTGGGAGGCAAAGCCCGAATGTTGATTGATAAAGTTCTATCCCGCTTCAAGATTAAGACAAAGGTTCTGATATTTGTTCTGCCCTTCGTCATCAGCATCTCGGCCGTTGGGCTGACCGGCCTCTATGCCTCGGGCCTGCTGCAGGGGCGGATGGAAATTTCCAACAGTGTGTTGCAATCGCTGACGGGCTTCAAGAATCTCTATGGCTCGATGGACGATTTCCTGCGCATCACCAGCGAGCAGGCGCGCGACAAGCTGTATGCCGACATTCGTTCGCAGCAGGCGGTTCTCGCAGCGACGCTCGCCCAGGTCGGCGAAGGCGCCGAGGGCCACGAGGAGATTGCCGACGCCACCGCCAAGACAGCCGAGATTTCCAACGTCGTCGGCAAGCTCTGGACCCTGCATGAGCAGGAACTGGCTGTTCGCCAATCCATCGACGATGCCAAGCGCGTCCTGATCGGAACGCGCTTCAACGTCAATTTCCAGGCGCAGCAGTTGCAGGATGCGATGCGCAGCGACGAAGCCGATGCGACCTCGACGCTCCGCTCCGCCGATCGCCTTCTGAGGGGTGGCGATGCCCTGGTCAGCGTGACCGACGAGTTCAGCAAGGGTGCGACGCCTGCTGACAAGATCAAGGGCGTCAAGGATCGCCTGCCCGATATCGCCAAGGCGCAGCGCTCGATCGAACTCGCCATCCCGCAGAACCAGAAGAGCATGGTGACCTCGCTCGCCGGCACGATCAAGGACCTGACGACGCTCGTTAACGGCATCGATCCAGCCAGCGCCACGGACCAGACGGTGACCGATGTCGGCCGTCTCCTGTCGCGTTTCCGACAGATGTCGACCTACACCCAGCTGGCCGCGACCCAGATGATGCGCAAGGCAACGACAACCTTTGTCGAGATCGACACCCGCATCGCTCAGACCAATTCCGTTCTCGAGGACATCCGTCATCTCGAGGCATCGATCTATTCGCTGCAACTCGTGCTCGGCGAATTCCTCGCTGGAACCACCAAGGACAATCTCGTCCGCCTCCGCCAGGAACTCGCCAAGCTCGGCACCGACATGAACACGCTCGACCAGAGCGCCAAAGGCATGGATTTCGCTGCTGACATAGACACCGCCATCGCACCGGTGGTCACGTCGATGGATAGCGACGGCGGCAAGCTCGTCGAGACCCTCAGCCAGAGCGTCGTCGAATATGCTGACGCCCGTCAGCAGCTCGATCAGATCTGGGGCCAGCTGACCGCCTTCGCCCAAACGCAGAAGCAGAGCGCCGGCGCCGAGCGCGAGCAGGCCAACTCCATCTCCGTCCTCGCTACGGCACTCGGCATCATCCTGTCGATCGCCGGTGGTATCGCTCTGGTGCTGACGCTGCAGCGGCCCATCGGCCAGATCACCGCCGCCATGCGCCGGATCGCCGAGGGCAGGCTGGAAACCGCCATTTCAGGCGAGCAGCGCCCCGACGAGATCGGCGACATCGCCCGGGCCCTTGGCATCTTCAAGGAAAATGCCATCGCCAAGATCCGCATCGAGGAGCAGAGCGACGAAGAGCGGGCTGCCGCCGACCACGAGCGCCAGCGCAATGACGCCGAGAAGCGCGAACTCGACCGCCAGATCGACTTTGCCGTCACCGCCCTTGCCAGCGGTCTCGGCCGGCTCGCCCAGGGCGATATCTCCTCGACCATCGAAACGCCGTTCGTCGGCCGGCTCGAGCAGTTGCGCCAGGACTTCAACTCGTCGATGGCCCGCCTGCAGCAGACCCTCAGCCAGGTCCGCGACAATGTCGAGATGATCCAGAACAACGGCAACCAGATGGCCGCCTCCGCCGAGGACCTGTCGAAGCGTACCGAACAGCAGGCAGCCTCTCTGGAAGAGACAGCCGCTGCCGTCGAGGAGATCACCGTCACCGTGCGCTCGTCGGCCGAGCGCGCCAAGGATGCTGATGTCATCGTCCGCGAAGCCAAGCGCAGCGCCGACGACTCGTCCGTGGTCGTCAACAATGCCATAGACGCGATGAGCCGTATCGAAGATGCCTCCCGGAAGATCGAGCAGATCATCGGCGTCATCGACGAAATCGCCTTCCAGACAAACCTTCTTGCCCTCAACGCAGGCATCGAGGCCGCGCGGGCAGGGGAGGCCGGCAAGGGATTTGCCGTTGTCGCCATGGAAGTCCGAGAACTGGCGCAGCGGTCTGCCGCCGCCGCCCAGGAGATCAAGGCGCTGATCAACAAGTCGACCACCGAAGTCAGTTCCGGCTCCGAGTTCGTACAGCAGACCGGCACGGTGCTGGCGCATATCAGCACCCAGATTGTCACCATCAGCCAGCATGTCGAAATGATTGCCCGTGCCAGCCACGACCAGTCGAACGCATTGCAGGAGGTCAACTCGACCGTCAACCAGATGGACCAGATGACCCAGCAAAACGCCGCCATGGTCGAGGAGACGACCGCCGCCAGCCGCGAATTGGCAACGGAGGCCGATGCGCTGATGAGCCTGATCCAGCAGTTCAAGATCGACGCGGATTCTGGCCGCGGCTACTCGCGGGCGGCGTAAGCGCACTTCAGATGTGACCATTGCATCAGGACCGGGGTTTCGCCCCGGTCCTTTTTATTGTGGCGCTCTCTCAAAGGCCGTCTGCGGGGACGGAGAAGTGGCAAGGTCTCGAGGCAGCGGGGGAAGGCGAAGGGCAGGCTCTGCCGGAAATGCGACGCTTCACGGGTGCAATGCGAAAAAGCTCAGCCCAGCTGACCGTTTCCTCTTGTGGCCATCCGAAATCCTTTCTAGGCTGGCATGAAAAACAGAGGGTTGGGCGCCGCGCGGTGCTCTTGAACGGAACAGGAGAAAAGATGAAAGCCATTATCGCACGCCTGGCTGCGACCGCTTTTGCGGTGGCGGGCCTGGTTGCCTCGGCTCATGCCGCAGATCGCGTCGTGAATGTCTATAACTGGTCGGATTACATCGACAATTCCATCCTGACCGATTTCACCAAGGAAACCGGCATCAAGGTCGTCTATGACGTCTATGATTCCAACGAGACGCTGGAAGCCAAGCTTTTGGCGGGCGGCACCGGTTATGACGTCGTTGTGCCGACGGCGACCTTCCTGCAGCGTCAGATCGCGGCCGGTGTCTACCAGAAGCTCGACAAGTCGAAGATCCCGAACCTGTCGAACATGTGGTCCGAGATCACCGATCGCGCCCAGAAATACGATCCGGGCAACGACTACGCCGTCGACTACATGTGGGGCACCACCGGCATCGGCTACAACATCGACAAGATGAAGGAGATCCTCGGAACCGACGAGCGGCCGAGCTGGGATGTCCTGTTGAAGCCGGAAATCGCCGCCAAGTTCAAGGATTGCGGCATCTACATGCTGGATTCGCCCTCCGACGTTCTGCCGTCGGTGCTCGCCTATCTGGGCCTCGACCCCGACAGCCGCAATCCAGCCGATCTCAAAAGGGCGCAGGATGTCCTCACCGCGGTTCGCCCCTTTATCCGCAAGTTCGATTCGTCCAACTACATCAGCGCCCTCGCCCAGGGCGACATCTGCCTCGTGCTTGGCTATTCCGGCGACATCTTCCAGGCCCGCAGTCGTGCCGAGGAAGCCAAGAACAACGTCAAGATCGGCTACTCCATTCCTTCGCAGGGCGCGCAGATGTGGTTCGACATGATGGCGATCCCGAAGGATGCACCGCATGTGGCCGAAGCGCATGAATTCATCAACTACCTGATGAAGCCGGAAGTGATCGCCAAGGCTACCAACTTCGTCTTCTATGCCAATGGCAACAAGGCCTCGCAGGCCTTCGTCGACAAGGAGATCATGTCCGATCCGGTCATCTATCCACCGGATGACATGATGAAGAAGCTCTTCACCACGACGCCCTACGACAACAAGATCCAGAAAACCGTGACACGGCTCTGGACGACGGTCGTCACCGGCCAGTAAAAAAACATCGGCCCGGACCATTCGATCCGGGCCTTTTCATGTGACGCCACCGCACGCGCTATTCGGGGATCCCTGATGAAGTCTCTCGGCAATATCCGTCGTTCTTTTGCGCCCTGGACGGATCCCACGGCAAAGCCATTCATTTCTGTCCGCAACGTCACCAAGAGGTTCGGCGATTTCACCGCCGTCGACAATCTTTCGCTCGACATCTACCATCGCGAATTCTTCGCGTTGCTCGGTGCCTCGGGTTGCGGCAAGTCGACCCTGCTGCGCATGCTCGCCGGCTTCGAGCAGCCGACCTCAGGCGAGATCATCCTCGACGGCCAGGATCTGGCCGGCACGCCGCCCTATCGCCGGCCGGTCAACATGATGTTCCAATCCTACGCTCTTTTCCCGCATCTGACTGTCGAGAAGAACATCGCCTTCGGCTTGCGCCAGGACGGCATGAGCAAGGCGGAGATCGGCGAGCGGGTCACCCAGATGCTGAAGCTGGTCAAGCTCGAGCAGTTTGCCAGCCGCAAGCCAAACCAATTGTCCGGTGGCCAGCGTCAACGCGTCGCCTTGGCCCGGTCGCTTGCCAAGCAGCCGAAAGTGCTGCTGCTCGACGAACCGCTCGGTGCGCTCGACAAGAAGCTGCGCGAAGAGACCCAGTTCGAGCTGATGGATCTGCAGCAGAGCCTCGGGCTTACCTTCGTCGTCGTCACCCACGACCAAGAGGAGGCCATGACGATGGCCGACCGGATCGCGGTGATGAGCCATGGCAAGGTGGCGCAGGTGGCGACCCCCGCCGAAATCTACGAGGCACCGAACTCGCGCTTCGTCGCCGGCTTTATCGGCGACGTCAATATTCTGGACGGCAACGTCGCGGCGACACCGCCGGGCCAGGTAGAGATATCAGTCGACAATGCCTTCACGCTGCGCACCGCGACCGGCGATACCCGTACGGTCGGTAGCCGCGCCGGCTTTGCCATTCGTCCGGAAAAGCTGCGGGTCACCCGCAACCCTCCCGCCGACGTCACGGTGAATGCGGCAAAGGGTGAGATCTGGGACATTGCCTATCTCGGCGACATGACGGTGTTCCATGTCAAGCTGCAGGGCGGCCAGGTCGTCAAGGCCTCGTCGCTGAACGCGGTGCGTGCCGTCGAGGATCCGTTCGGCTACGACCAGGAGGTCTGGGTCTCCTTCGATGAAAATGCCGGCGTGCTGTTGAAGGATTGAGACCATGGGAACGATCGGTTCGGCCCTCTACCGTCGCCTCGTCATCATCATCCCCTATCTGTGGCTGCTGATATTCTTCCTGGCGCCGTTCTTCATCGTTTTCCGCATGTCGCTGTCGACCTCGGCAACGGCAATGCCGCCCTATACCCCGGTGTTTTCGACCTCGGATGGCCTCAGCGGCTTCATCGACAATGTCAGGCAGCTGTCCTTCGACAACTACATATGGCTGACCGGTGACCCGCTCTATTTTAAGGCCTATGTCTCGAGCGTCACCATCGCGGCCATCTCGACCCTGCTGACGCTGCTGATTGCCTATCCGCTCGCCTACGGCATGGCGCAGGCACCGCGTTCGATCCGCCCGACGCTGCTGATGCTGGTGATCCTGCCGTTCTGGACGAGCTTCCTCATCCGCGTCTATGCTTGGATTGCCATCCTCAAGCCGGAGGGCCTGCTCAACCAGGTGCTGCTTTCTCTCGGCATCATCCATGAGCCGCTGATCATCCTGAACACCAACACGGCCGTCTATATCGGCATTGTCTATTCCTATCTGCCATTCATGGTCCTGCCGCTCTATTCGGCGCTGGAGAAGCTGGACCATACGCTGATCGAAGCGGCGCAGGATCTGGGCTGCCGGCCGATCACCGCCTTCTGGAGGGTGACCTTTCCGCTGTCGCTGCCGGGCGTCATCGCCGGCTGCATGCTGGTATTCATTCCGGCCGTCGGCGAGTTCGTCATCCCCGATCTTCTGGGCGGCTCGCAGACGCTGATGATCGGCAAGACCCTTTGGAACGAGTTCAACGCCAACCGCGACTGGCCGGTGTCGTCGGCCGTGGCAACGATCCTGCTGCTGCTGCTTGTCGTGCCGATCATGTTCTTCCAGAATATCCAGGCGAAAGCCGACGAGCAGGGGAGATAGACGATGGTCAGATGGTCCCGCTTCAACGTCGCTTCCGTCATGCTCGGCTTTGCCTTTCTATACCTGCCGATCGTGCTGCTGGTCGTCTTCTCCTTCAACGAGTCGAAGCTGGTGACGATCTGGACCGGCTTTTCCTTCAAGTGGTATGTGCAGCTGATGCAAAATCAGGCGCTGCTCGACGCGGCCTGGGTGACGGTGCGGGTCGGATTGCTTTCGGCGACGCTGGCAACTGTTCTGGGCACGCTCGCTGCCTTCTCGCTGGTACGTTACACGCGCTTCCGCGGCCGCATGCTGTTTTCCGGCATGGTCTATGCACCATTGGTCATGCCCGACGTCATCACCGGATTGTCGTTGCTGCTGCTCTTCGTCGCCATCGGCTTCGACCGCGGTTTCTGGACGATCACGCTCGCCCATACGACGCTGACCATGTGCTTCGTTGCCGTCGTCGTGCAGTCGCGGCTGGTGAGCTTCGATCAGTCGATCGAGGAGGCGGCGCTGGATCTCGGCGCCACGCCACTGAGAACTTTCATCGAAATCACCCTGCCGATCATCTCGCCGGCGGTGTTCTCAGGCTGGATCCTGGCTTTCACCCTGTCGCTCGACGATCTCGTCATCGCCAGCTTCACTTCGGGCCCCGGTGCGACGACGCTACCGATGAAGATCTACAGCCAGGTGCGTCTCGGCGTGACACCGGAGATCAACGCGGTCTGCACCATCCTGATCGCCATCGTCACCGTCGGCGTCATCTGCGCTTCGATTGTCACCAAGCGGCGGGAAATCCAGCGCCAGCGCGATGAGCACGCCGCCAACGCCCATTGATCACGGTGCCGGCGCTTTTTGCAGCAGCGGCGTGGCCGGGGAAATGATCGCGTCCGGCCAGGTGCCGCCGATGAAGAACGGCAGCGACGGCAGATCCGCCTGGCTAGCCGGGTCGGTTGCCTTCAGGGTACCGGAGAGCGCCAGGGAATTGCTGCGAAACGGGACGACCCCGGACAGGTTCAAGCTCTCGTTCCGCCCGACGATCTCCGCATTCTGGACTTCGGCGGACCCCTTGGCAAAGCTCGCATCCAGCTCGATGCTGTTGAAGTCGAAGGCCGTATCGCCGACGTCGCTCATGCGGAAGAAATTTTTCTGGGTCGCGAGCGCGCGAAAGGTCGAGACGTTGAACTGACGGAAGCTGCCCGACTTGGACCAGAAGCGGAGCTTGCCTGCGACATCGCCAAGGTTGGCGGCCCAGATCGGCCGGTCTGTGCTCAGCGCCAGATCGAGCGAGCCGGTGGCAAGCGGCAGCGGACCTTGCAGCTTGAGACGCGTGAACAGGCCGCCAAAGTCGGCGTCGCGGATCGAGATCTGCAGCTTGCCGCCGCCGTTGAAGTTCTGCTCGGTGACTTCCAGATGCGCAGTCAGCCGGCCGCTCTCGAAGCCGCTGTCGCCGATATCGAACTTGGCCTTGCCGCCGGACACGAGCAAGCTTGCACCGATATTGTCGAACTGGAACGGCCCAAGCGCCGCCGTCTTTGCCGACAGCCTCAGGTCCAGATCGAGCCGCTGCAGCGGGTTGCCGTAGAGCAGCGTATCGATTGCCGTGCTCGCCGCAAGTCGCATGGAAAAGGCGGCCAGGAATGGATTGAGATTCATCGTGTCGAAGGCAAGGGTGCCGGAAATCTTCGGCTTCTCGGTGCCGCTGTAGACGTAGTCCATGACACCGGACGCTGCCGCATCGTTGAGCACGAAGTTCAGGTTGTTGAAGCGCATGCCCTCGCGAACGGTCGAGATATCGGCGTTCAAGGACAGGTTTTTCAACGTCGCGCTGCCCGGCAGCCGCTCGCCGCTCCAACTGAGGAAGGACGGCATGTCCGGAATTGCGAGATCGAGATTGCCGGCCAGCGCCGAATAATCGGTAATGTTGGTGATGCCGGTGAACGTGCCATGGATCAGAGGCGACGAGAAGGTGGTCTTGGCCTGGACGTTCTTGCCGGCAAAAAGCAATAGCGGCTGCTCGGAGGAGAAGTCGACCTTGATATCCTGACCGTTCAGCCGCGCGAGCAAAACGGCCGACATCGGCTTGGAGAGCCGCGGCCAGGAGATGTCGGCGTTAACGCCGTCGAGGCGAAACAACCGGCCGCTTTTGTCATCGGTCATTTCGACCGTGCCGTCTTCGACCGTGACGCCGCCGATCTTGGCATCCTGCGACGAACTGATGACAGGACTGCCAATCGGCGACTTTTCGATCCGATCGATGGCGCGGCCGAGCAGTCCGGCATTGGTCCAGTCGATCAGCCCGGTGTCGTCGCGCCTGACGTAGATGACCGGCCGAAGAAAATGAAATTCGTGGAAGTCCGCCCGTCCGCGCAGGGCGGCCAGCAGGGAAAAATCGGCGGAGAGGCTTTCGACATGGCCGATCACCTTGCCGTCCGCCTTCCGCTCGCGGATCGTCACCTGGTTGAGCGTGACGCGTGGCGTCGGCCAGAAGTCGATGGTGGGTGCCCCCTGGATTTCCGCGCGGTACCCGGTCCATCGCGACATGTCATCCTCTATGCCTGTGCGGACGATGCCGATGGAGATCAGGAAGGGCGCAGTTGCGCGAAACACCACGGAAATGATCACGAGTGTCAGAAGTGTGATGCCCACCGTCCGCGCGACCGACGGCAACCAGCGTCTCGTCGAATGCAGCGCACGCCGCCAACCTTTATTACCTGACGCCGTCATGGTGATACAGAAACTCTCGAACAGTTGTGCATGATTTTGCCTGCGTTTGGCGGATATAGGAATTGGTGAGCATATGCAAACGTCGCAACCGGACCACAGTGTCATCCCGCGATCTTTATACTAACAGGCGCAATGCCGATCTTGAATGAAAAGGGGAGCCGAATGCTGGACGAACGTCCCTTGTGGGAGCTGTCGGAGGCCGACCGCCTGCAGACGCCGATGTTTGCCTTCATGCAATATTGCAGCAGCGCCTATGGCGTCTCGCTCTCCGACTTTCCGACGCTGCAGGCCTGGTCAATCGCCGAGCGCGCGCACTTCTGGACCGCCGTTTGGGACTTCTGTGGCGTCAAGGGCAGTCGCGGTGCACGGGCTCTGGTCGATGGCGACGATATGCTTGAAGCCCGCTTCTTCCCGGAGGCGGAGCTGAACTTTGCCGAGAACCTCCTGAGCAGACGCGGGGCCTCCGACGCGCTCATTTTTCGCGGCGAAGACAAGGTGAGAGACCGCTGGTCCTGGGACCGACTGAGGGACGAGGTGTCGCGCCTGCAACAGGCCTACCGCGCGATGGGCATCGCCAAGGGCGATCGCATCGCGGCGATGATGCCGAACGTGCCTGAAACCATCGCCTGCATGCTGGCCGCCGCTTCGATCGGTGCCATCTGGTCCTCCTGCTCCCCCGATTTTGGCGAGCAGGGCGTCATGGATCGGTTCGGCCAGATCGAGCCGAAGCTTTTCATCGCCTGCGACAGCTACTGGTACAACGGCAAGCGTCAGGACATCGCCGGGAAGATTGGCGCCGTCACCAAACGGCTCGGCGTGCCGACGCTGATTGTCGGCTATGCAGGCGATGCGGCCGGCGTCGCAGCGATGGTTGCGGGGGCGACGACGTGGGAGGCCTTCCTGTCGCCGTTCACGCCGCGGGAGGTGGATTATGTGGCGCTGCCTTTTGCCCATCCGCTGTTCATCCTGTTCTCGTCAGGCACCACGGGCGTGCCGAAATGCATCGTCCATTCCACAGGCGGCACGCTGCTTCAATTGGTCAAGGAGCACCGCCTGCACTGCGGCGTCGTTCCCGGCGACAGGGTCTTCTATTTCACCACCTGCGGCTGGATGATGTGGAACTGGCTCACGGCAGGCCTTGCCGCCGGGGCAACGCTCTGCCTCTATGACGGCTCACCCTTTGCCCCAGACGGCAATGTCCTGTTCGACTACGCCGCCGAAGAGCAATTCGCGATCTTCGGCACCTCCGCGAAATATCTCGACGCCGTTCGCAAGAGCGGGCTGGTGCCGGCAATGACGCACGACCTGTCGAAGCTGCGGCTCATCACCTCCACCGGTTCGCCCTTGTCGCCCGAGGGCTTTTCCTTCGTCTACGAGGGCATCAAGGCGGATGTCCAGCTGGCGTCGATTTCCGGCGGCACCGACATCGTCTCCTGCTTCGTGCTCGGCAATCCGCTGCAGCCGGTGTGGCGCGGCGAAATCCAGGGCCCGGGTCTGGGGCTGGCGGTCGATGTGTGGAATGAGGAGGGTGTGCCCGTGCGCGGCGAAAAAGGCGAGCTTGTCTGCACGAAAGCTTTTCCATCAATGCCGGTGATGTTCTGGAACGATCCAGGCCGCGTCAAGTATCGCGCCGCCTATTTCGAGCGTTTCGACAATGTCTGGTGCCATGGCGATTTCGCGGAATGGACAGAGCACGGCGGCCTCGTCATCCACGGCCGATCCGACGCCACCCTCAACCCTGGCGGCGTCCGCATCGGCACGGCCGAGATCTACAACCAGGTGGAGCAGATGGCTGAGATTGCCGAAGCTCTGTGCATCGGCCAGGAGTGGGAGGACGACGTGCGCGTCGTGTTGTTCGTGCGCCTGGCTCCGGGTCAGGATTTGACCGAGGAACTCATCCAATCGATCAAATCCCGGATCAGAAGCGGCGCCACACCACGCCACGTACCGGCCAAAATCATCGCCGTCGCCGACATCCCGCGCACCAAGTCCGGGAAGATTGTCGAGCTGGCGGTGCGCGAGGTCGTGCATGGCCGCGCGGTCCGCAACAAGGAGGCACTGGCCAATCCCGAAGCCCTCGAACTTTATGCCGGATTGAATATATTAAAGAATTGACCGACCCAACCGTCATTCCCGGCAGGGTAGAGATTGCCTCGGCTTTTAGGCTTCCGTTAACTTCTAGAGTCCAAGGTATCGAAAGTTGCGTTCGCGCCTACGTGCACGTTTCGTAATGTACGACCAGACGGAAACTCCCCAACCGATGGTCTATCCTAGTTCAACAGCATGACTTCGGGCGGCCATTGGCCGCCCTTTTTTGCGTTCTCAAGGTTTGATTTAATCCGCCAAAACCCGGGGCGAGGGGAAGGTCACCTCGACCAGCGTCCCTTCGTTTGGTGCGGAGTGGATGGAAAACAGCGCCCTGTTGGCGTCGACCATCGCCTTGGTCAGCGGCAGTCCGAGGCCGGTGCCGTCGCCGCGCTGGCGGGCGTTGGTGGCAACCTGGCGGAACGGCTTCATGGCCTGTTCCAGCTCCGTGCGGGTCATGCCGATGCCGGTATCGCGGATCCGCAGCACGACGCTGCCATTGCCCTCGTAGGATGTCGACACCACGATCTGCCCTCCCGACGGCGTGAAGCGGATCGCATTTGACAGGATATTCAAGGCGATCTGCTTGATCGACCTCAGGTCCGCGACGACGTTCGGAACGGATTGGGAAAGGCCGGTGCGGATGATGACACGCTGGCCGTTGGCCTGCGGCTGGACGATCGAAACGGCTTCGGCAATTGCCTCGTTGAGGCCGACGGCGCCGAATTCCAGCTCCATCTCGCCGGCTTCGATCTTCGAGATATCGAGGAGGTCGTTGACGATGTCGAGCACGTGCCGGCCAGACCGGCCGATGTCGCCCGCATATTCGACATAGCGGGCATGGCCCATCGGCCCCAGCCGTTCGCTCGCCATCATGTCGGAGAAGCCGATGATAGCATTGAGCGGCGTGCGGATTTCGTGACTGACCCGGGCGAGGAAGTCGCTCTTGTGCGCATTGGCCGTCTCGGCCGCACGCTTGGCGTTGCGCAACTCTTCCTCGGTGCGCTTCCACTGCGTGATGTCGCGGATGACGGCGCAGTAGCCGTTCGACGAGGTCAGCACGCCCATGGTCATGAACAGCGGCACGAAACCACCCGAAGCCTCGCGACCGATCACTTCGCGTCCGTCATTCAGGACGCTGGCGACGCCATTGCCGGTGAGGCCGCTCAGGTAGTCGAGCACAGCCTTCTGGCTTTCATGGGCAAACAGCATGACAAACGGTTTGCCGCGGGTTTCCTGCTCGTCGTAATTGAAGAGCGCGCTGGCCGAGCGGTTCATCGAGCGGATATCGCCCTCCGGCCCGATGATCGCAACCCCATCGGTCGCCGTCTCGAGGATCGACTGCAGTTCTTCGACCTCGACCTGCAGCTTGGCGACCTTTTCCAGCATGCGTTCCGGGCGCGCTTCGTCGCGACTGTCCGACCTTGCGGTCACCAGGGCATCGCCGTCCTTGTCCACAGGCATCAGTGCCAGCATCAGGGCGCTGGTGTCTTCCCAGCGGATGGACTGCAGACGCGCCGTTACCGGTACCAATACGTCGTCGGCCCTGACCACCACCATCACGCCCGAACGCTCGGTCTTGCCTTCCAGATCCTGGCGCTGCAGCAAGGCATCGAGGCCACCGACGCCTTCGACTTCCTCCAGCGAGGAATAGCCCGTCAGCCGCATGAACTCGGAATTGGCGTGAATCAGCGTGTCGCCGGCATGGATAAGGATCGCAACGGGGAGCTGGTCGACAATGGAAGCCGAAAGACCATCCGTCATCTTCACCCGCGGCGGGATGGCCGTGTTGAGCACGTCGAGCGCATTGAAATCGGTTTCCGGCAGATCCGTGCTTTCGTCGGCTCCGGCATGCTCGAGCGACGCTGCGCCCTCCTTGTCGTCGTTGGCGGCAGCCGGCGGCAATGTCGAGGCCGTAGGTTCTCCCTCGTGCATTTCCGTTCGTGAACCCGGATCTTGAACCGCGTCTTCCGTCGTCTGCTCCGGCGGCTCGCCGCGCTTGCCGAATGGTTCGAGTTGCTTGGCGATTTCTCGAAAGGCAGCCTGTTCGGCCAGCGACAGGCCTTCGCTGACGGTCAGCCGACGCTCATGCAGCTGGATCACCTTGTCCGAAAGCCGCCGGTTCGGCGTCTCCGCGATCTGCAACGCCGGCCGCTCCACATGGAACGGCAGCTCAGGCTCGTTGGGTTCGAAGATCTGCTCCGTCTGTCCCTGCGAGGGTGCGGCCACATGCTCTTCGGACGACTCCTCGGCGTCAGAGCCGGGCAGGTCTTCCTCGGCGGTTGCCTGGTCGACGACCAGCGCCTCTTCCGGTCGGTCCTCGCTTTCCGACGTCGTCGGAACGACTTCCGCCAAATCCTCCGGTTCGCCGTCGACGGCGGGTCGGTCGCCAAGCGTGAGGCCTGTTTCGCGCGGGTCTTCTGCCGCATCCGACAGGCGTACGACGCCGAAGCCTCGGAATCCGTCAAACTCGCGATTGCGCGTATAGGTCGGTAGAGCGGCAAGATCCACCGGCACGGTCAGCGTCGTGCCCTCCACCGGCCAATGGATCGTCCGCCCGGACCAGGTGTCGCGACGGGCCAGCAGCTCGGCGATCTTGCCGTCGGGATCGAGGTTGAACAGCGCTGCGATATCGACAAAAGCAACGCCGGTTATGGCCTTGGCATGCGGGCCGACGGCTTCGGCGAACTCACGCGAAATCTCGCTGAACCGACCTTCTGCGTCGATCTTCCAGACGAAGCGCGTCGCGCGGCCATGGCGATTGAACACGAAAGGTTGCGGCTGTTCGGGCGTGGCGACAACGTCACCGGCAGCGTCCGGCTCCGTGCCGGAAACAGCTGCCGCTGCCTCGACAGGCTCGCTCGTTGCCTCGACGGCAGCCGGCTCGTCGCCGTGGCCTGCATGATCTTCCGTGTCTGCATCGGTCATCGAAGCCACAGTCGCGGCGTCGTCGGCCTCGGCGGGCGTAATCCCGGCCTCTTCCGCCCCTGGCTGTTCCGCAGCGCCCGCCTTGTCCACTAAAATGTCGCTCGGTGCCGATGTCTCGTCACTTTCGGTGACGGGCTCGCTGATGACATGCTCGATAGCAGGCCCGGCCGGATCGGTCGGCTCGGAAGGGTGATCTCCACCAGCCGCGACGTCACTATCCCCGTCGGGAATGTGCTCACCAACCTCTGCAGGCTGCTGTTCGGCTTCGCTGTCGACGACGTCCGGAGCTGCCTCGATATCGGCGATCTCCTCGGGCGCCTCCTCGACATCCTCGATCTCGGCAACGGCGTCGATTGCTGCCGCAAAGCCGGGCTCTTCAGGCGCTGGAGCCTCGCTTGCGGTCTCCTCTATTGCCGGCGTGGGCGAAACGTCGTCCCGCTCAGGCTCGCAGAGCAATGCATCTGCTTCCTGTTGGCTGTCAGCAGCGGCTTGGACTGGGGCTTCCCCCGAAAGCCTATCGACGGCTTCACTCAAAGCGATTTCGCTGCCCACTGCTTCATCACCGAGCGGCTTGGCTTCTTCGGCTTCCGTCGCTTTCGGACGTTCGGCCGACTCCAAGGCCAATCCTTCAGTGCCGGCGTCCGCGGGATGTTCATCCACCACAGCATGCGCTTCGGGAGCGACCGCGCCTGACTCCAGCTCGACCGCCGCGGCCGCCGCGACGTCCGAAGCAGGCGCTGGAACCGCCAATGCGGCCGGTGCGGTTTCGACTGGATCGAGATGGCCGATGACCATTTCGACGACGAAAAGGAGATTGAGGGCAGGCGTGTCGGACAGCCGACCGATCGCCGCGGGCAGAAAACCCTGGCCTGTGCGGATCGGGCGCTTGATCAGGCGTTCCGGCTGGGTGCCTGCCATGGTCACCAGCATGCCGGCCGTCTCCGTGGTGATGCCGAGCGCCCGGAAGCCGGGGGAGGCGGCAATGATCTCGCCGTCGCGGCCGATGACGGCGATATGCGTGTCCGGATCGTCGAAGCCGTCGAGCATGCGCTGGGCGCGCTCGTTCGTCTCAAGCGGCTTGGCGGAGATCGGGCAGGAGAACAGGATGGCGTCCTCGCCGGCCGGCGTGCGGATCATCTCGACGCTGGCATTGGCGACGATGCGCTGGAAGCCGGAGGCGACGCGGATCAGGAAGCCGCGCGTCTCGCCGACGGCATGAAGCTGGTGGGCCGTGGCCGAAATCTGGCGAAAGGAAACATCGCCCGGCCGGGCACCCTGGTCGAGGAAATCGTAGATGGCGGCATAACCGAAGAGATCGGCGCCCGCACCATTGGCCCAGAGCACGCGGTCGAGCCCGACGGAAAACAGCGCCATCGCCTCGCCGCGCGCAAACCGGTCGCGAATGCGCGGATGCACGGCAATGTCGATGAACGGATACTGTACTGCCGGCATTTTCCAACCTGATGTTCGAGCCGATGGCCTTCTCGCATTAACAATTTATTAATATAGGTGCCGTCTCGTCCGGTCCAGCAACAGCCGATGCTTTCGCCGGAGAGGGTTAACGGACGCTTGGTCGGCGGCTCTGCTACCTTCGTGACGCAGATCTTGGAATTCACCGGTCACGCACAACGATCGCCCATGTCCAAATTCCGGCCGAACGCGACCGGAGGCCGAGACGACATGGATATTCCAAGCATATCGACGAGCGCCGACTTTTCAATCGCCACCCCTGCGTCATCCACCATCTTGGCGCCGAAATGCCGTATTTCCGCTCCCCCGACGATGAAGAGACACACGCCGTCCGCAATTTGTCTCGCTCCAGTCCGGGCCAATCGGCGGCATTCTTCCCATTGCCGAGGCGCCTGTGGACGCCGCTGGCGACTTTTTGTCGATTAGCCGAGATAGGACTTGAAAAAAATATGAACTCCCCGTATTTCACCCACGTCGCGCCGATGCGCGGCATGTGCGGTTGTAGCTCAGTTGGTTAGAGCGCAGGTTTGTGGCACCTGAGGTCGGAGGTTCGAGACCCCCCAACCGTACCATTATTTCCACGATAAGACGTATCCCTTGAGTTTCAGGTGTCGGCGCAGGCTGCGGTCAGCCTTGCCAAATCCTACCCATCCGCCATCTCGCAACCTTCCCCATCCCCCTCGCTGCCCTTCTCCCCGCCCGGGGGCTTGGAAGACCGCTGGAACATGATATCGATAACGTCGGTACAGTGTGGAGGATTATGGATGTTTGGAGAGTTGGAAGGAAGCGGGTTCGAGGTTCTTGATCCGCGGTTCGAGGTTTGCTTTGTCGGGCATGCGCGGGTGGAGCGGCTGTGGACGGGTGGGCGCTGGCTCGAGGGGCCGGCCTGGTTTGCTGCCGGGCGATACCTGGTTTTCTCCGACATTCCCAACAACCGGATGATGCGCTTCGACGAGACCAGCGGTCAGACTTCGGTTTTCCGTTCGCCCTCGAACAATTCCAACGGCAACACGGTCGATAATGTTGGTCGGCTGGTCACCTGCGAGCACCTGACGCGGCGCGTCACGAGGACGGAGTTCGATGGCTCGGTCAGCGTCCTCACCGATAGCTTCGGCGGAAAGCGGCTCAATTCGCCGAACGACGTCGTCGTCAAATCCGACGGCTCGATCTGGTTCACCGATCCGAGCTACGGCATTCTTACGGATTATGAAGGCGACTATGGCGAGGCGGAACTCGACGGCTGCCATGTCTACCGCCACGATCCGGCGACCGGTACGACGAGGGTCGCATCGGATTTCGTCAAGCCGAACGGGCTGGCCTTCTCCCCGGACGAATCCATCCTCTACGTCGCCGACACCGGCGCCTCGCATGAGAAGGATGGGCCGCGCCATATTCGCAAGCTCTCCGTCGGCGAAAATGGCGCGCTTACAAACCGCGGCCTGTTTGCAGAGTGCACCGCCGGATTGTTCGACGGCTTCCGCGTCGATCAGAAGGGCCGTATCTGGTCCAGCGCCGCCGATGGGGTCCATGTCTTCGATCCGGACGGCACGCTGATCGGCAAGGTCCGCATCCCGGAGGGTGTCTCCAACCTGACGTTCGGCGGGCCGAAGCGGAACCGGCTGTTCATAACAGGCACGACCTCGCTCTATGCCGTCTATGTCACCGCCAACGGCAGCAAGCTGGGGTGAGCCGGCGCGGAGCCCGAAATAGAGGGCGCGGCAGCGCCGGGTCGCCGTTGTTGCCTCGCCTTGGCGCCAGCCATAAATTCAGCGCAGATGCCCAATAGCGACAGTCGCAGATCTCGAACCCATCATTTGCTCCGTAAAGGCCCCCATGCGTATCCTGCTCATCGAAGACGATCAGATCCTCGGCTCATCGCTGAAGAAGGCGCTGGAAAAGCATGCTTATGGCATCGACTGGCTGCGGGATGGCGAGTCCGGGCTGGCGGCGGCGGAATCCTCGGAATTCGCCGCGATCGTGCTCGATCTTAATCTGCCGAAGCTCAACGGCATCGGGGTTCTCAAGGCGCTTCGCAAGAAGGGCAACCATGTGCCGGTCCTGCTGCTGACCGCGCTCGACAGCGTGCTGCAGAAGGTCGATGGCCTTGACCAGGGTGCCGACGACTACATGGTCAAGCCCTTCGACCTCGACGAGTTGCTGGCACGGCTGCGCGCTCTCATCCGCCGTCGCGAGGGGCGGGTGGAAACGACGATCCGCTGTGGCGATGTCGAGATCGATCCCGCCGCCATGGTCGCGCGCCGCAACGGTGCGCCGGTTCCCCTGACGGCCAAGGAGTTTCATCTGCTGAAGCTGCTGATGGAGCGCAGCGGGCGCTATGTGACGAAGAACGATATCGAATATGCCCTCTACGATACCCAGAGCACCGTCGAGAGCAACACCACAGAAGTCACCATATACAATCTGCGCAAGAAGCTCGGGCCGGAATTCATCAAGTCGATCCGCGGTGTCGGGTACATGATCGAGCGATGACCCGGACAACGCTGAGCCGCAACCTCTATCTTCGCATCATCCCCGTCCTCCTCGTGGCCATCGGCCTCATCGGCCTGCTGGCGTTCAAGAGCGCCCGGCACGAGATCGACAATATCTACGATGCCCAGCTGATCAACGAGGCGAATGTCCTCTGGGGTCTGCTGGAGCGACCTTTGCTGCGGCAGGCCGACGATCCCCCGCGCCGCATCGAGGACATCGACTTCAAAATGGACAACCAGCTGGCTTTCAACCAGGACGCCGACGATTATGCCGACGCCCACATGGTGCGGGCCTGGAAAAACGGCAAGATCGAGGTCTTCAGCAGCAATGCCTTCCAGGCCGATCTGCCGCAGCAGAAGGCAGGATTCCATACGATCAGCTACCAGAGCCAGCGCTGGCGGGTCTATTCCCTGCCCATTCCCAACACCGCGATCACCATGGAGGTCGGCGAGAAAATCGCGCTGCGCGACAAGTTGATTTTCAACATTGTCGAAAACCTGATCTTCCCGCTGTTTATTCTGCTGCCGATCATTGCCTTTCTCATCTGGCTCGGGATCAACAGCGGTCTTGCTCCGATGCGCGATTTCGTTCGCCATATTCGCCGACGCTCGCCGGACGACCTTTCCGCCATACCGATCGGCAAGCTGCCGCTCGATCTTCTGCCGCTCGGCAGCTCGATCAACCAGCTGCTCGAGAAGCTGGGCCATTCGCTGACCCTGGAGCGTCGATTTTCCGACCTCGTCGCCCACGAATTGCGCACCCCGCAGGCAGGCGTCAAACTGCTTCTGCAGATGCTGCGCGACAGCGAGGATGGCAGGGAACGCGAGACGATCGTTGCGAACCTCGTCGCCAGCAACGATCGGGCCATGCATCTGATCGAACAGCTGCTGCGCCTGGCAAGAGTGAGCCACCATCCGCTGAATGTCGGCCCGGTGCCCCTCTATCACGTCGTCGCATCGATCGCCGCCGGCTTCGGCAACCGCATCACTGCAAAGAGGCTCGACCTGTCGTTGCGCGGCAGCGAGCAGGCTGAGGTGCTGACGGATGAATCGCTGCTGCAACTGATGATCAGCAACCTCATCGACAATGCGCTGAAATATACGCCCTCCGGCGGGCGGGTTGAAGTGTCGATCGAGCCGGAAGGCGAAGCCTGGCTGCTGACCATCGACGACACCGGACCGGGTATTCCGGAAGACCAGCGGCTCGCGGTTTTCCAGCGCTTTTACCGGGTAGACTCGCCCCAGGAGGAAGGCTCGGGGCTCGGTCTTGCCATCGTCGCCGACGTTGCTACGCGTCTTGGTGCGATCATCGATCTGTCGACGCCCGATTGGGGACACGGTCTGCGCGTTGCGGTCCGCTTCGCCCCCGGCTGAGTGCGATCAGTTTGAGCTCATCTGTCTTTGCTAGCCGCACAAGCTTCTTCAAAGGAGAGGCACCCCGTGTCGCGTAAAACGGCCGTCATCATCGGCAACGGAAAGCTGGGGCGGGATCTGTCTCCGATGGTGGACGCCGCCGATTTCGTGCTGCGCTTCAATGAGCCCAAACTCTCCGTCGGCATGAGCGGGACCCGGACCGACCTGCTGATGCTGGCCACCTCCAGCAAGCCGATGCAGCGGCGCCTGAACGATCCGGATTTTTACGCCAGTCCGACTTTCCGGGCGGCAGGCGCCGTCATGCTCGTCTACCACCCGATCATCCTGCGCACATACCATCCCAAGCCGAATATTTTGTCGTGGCTGAAAGGCCGCCGTTCCGACTGGACGCAGCAGACGATCGAAGGCGTCGGCGGCGCCGGAAAGGAAATCCGGATCATGCCACCACAGTTCTATCGGGACGGCTGCGCGACGCTTGGTCTTTCCGAGGCGGAGATGCATCGCGTCTTTCCGAGCACGGGCTTTTTCGGCGTCTACCATTGCTTGGACCGCTTTCAGGCTGAAGAGTGGGACGTCAAGCTCTGCGGCTTCAGTTGGGAAGGCTGGAAGCGTCACAGCTGGGACGGCGAGCGCCGTTTTGTGGCGGATCATGTCGAAAGCGGCAGGCTGACGCTGATCGAATCTTGAGGTGCGCAGGGGCGAAACGGCATTTCAGTTTCGGCTCATCCCTACCTAAGGCGTCCATCAGTTCTGACGTCTAGACCGTCCAGGAGTTCAATCCGAGGACGTCCGCATGCAGAACACCTATCACCTGGAGCAGCCGGGAACACTGGGCCTGCAGAAGCGGAAGGCGGGCTTCAGCGACATTTCGATGCTTGCCGCAGTCTCGGCCAAGCCGCAGACCGTCAAGGCCTTTATCATCCACCTTGGCCGAGCAACGCAGCGTGCAGCGCAGGTGGAGAGGTTGGTTGATACCCTGCCTGTGCCCGCCGAAGTTATCGACGCTGTCGATGGGTTGATGCTCAGCGACGCTGACCGCGACCGCGTCTATCGGCGTCGCCTGCACAAGCCCGCCTATCCGTTTACGTTGAGCAATTCCGAGATCGCCTGCTTCCTGTCGCATCGCAGGGCCTGGGCAGCCATCGTCGAGCAAGGTCTGGATGCCGGCTTTGTCATTGAAGACGATGTCGAGCTCACGGCGGATTTTCCGGCCGCCTTTGCGGCTGCGCTGAACTGCCTGACGCCGGGCGCCTTCGTGCGTTTCCCGTTCCGCGCAGATCGCGAGACGGGCGTCGAAGTCTTGTCGCAGGGCGCAACCCGGGTCATCCGCCCCAGGACGACGGGACTTGGAATGGTTGCCCAGCTCGTCAGCCGCGGTGCGGCTATCCGCCTTCTCCAGGCAACGGAAATCTTCGACCGGCCGGTGGATACGACGGTGCAGATGGAATGGCTTTTGAACCTGTCGCCGCTTGCCGTGCTGCCCGGTGGCGTCGCGGAAATCTCGTCGACGCTCGGCGGCACCAGCATGAAGCGCCAAAGTAGCTTTTCGGAAAAACTCGCCCGGGAAATCCTGCGTCCGCTCTACAGGGCCAAGGTCGCCTTCCGTTCCAGATACGAAAGTTAAGGTTCGCTGATTGCCCGTTCCGATCCTAGTCTATCACCAGATTGCTATCCCGCCCGCCCGTCGTGCCCCGTTCCGGAGCATGGCCGTGCACCCGCATGCCTTTCGCCGGCAGATGCGGCTGTTGAAGCGGATCGGTTTCCAGGGACTGTCGCTGCGCGAAGCGCTTCCCTACGTCAACGGCCGGAAGACGGGCAAGGTTGTCGCCATCACCTTCGACGACAGCTACGCCAACGTCCATGAAAACGCTTTGCCCGTGCTGCGGGAATGCGGGTTCACGGCGACGAATTTTGTCGTCGCCAACCAGATCGGTGGCCGTAACGAGTGGGATCTGCCGCTCGGCGTCGCGCCGTCGCCCTGCATGGATCTGGCGCAGCTGCGCGACTGGATCGCCGCCGGAAACGAGGTGGGGTCGCATACGATGGATCATGCCCGGCTTCCCGAACTCTCGACGGAAGCGGCCTGGAACCAGATATTCCTGTCCAGGATGACGCTGGAGGATACCATCCAGTGCGAAGTTTCGGCCTTTTGTTTCCCCTATGGCGATCAGTTGCCGGTGCACCGCGATCTCGCTGTCGAGGCGGGCTACAGCGTCGCAACGACCACATCGCGCCGTCGGGCCATGAAACTGGATGATCCCTTCGGGCTGCCGCGCCTCACCATTCGTCGCAACGACACCTGGCTGCACTTTTTGAGGAAATGTCTTGTCGGTTAGGCCTGTCGCCTTACAATTAAAGACGTCCTGGCAGACGGCAACGGGCTGGCTCCTGACGGCTCTCTGGGTTGTCACTGCCTCGGCCACGCTCATCGAAAACGATGCGTACCGCTACAGCGGCATTGTCCTGATGATCTATGGCGGTGTGGCCTACTGCGCGATGCGCCCACGCCCACCCGTCGGTGGGCCGGCATGGCTCTGCATCGGCTGGGGCAGCTACGCGCTCGGCCGGTTCCTGCTGCAATATCTCCTTGAGGCAGGTCATCCGCAAGGGGATGGCGAATTGATGTACGCCATGCCCCTGGCCTTTCCGAGCCTTGCCTTCGCCTTGTATCTGGGCTGGTCGAGAATCCAGCAGATCGTCGCCACCTATTTCGGCGTGGCGCTGGCCATGCTTGTCTTCACCACCCATTACCGCGCGGTGATCGACGGCGAAACGGTTCGGCCGCTGATCCAGCACAATCCGATCCACGGAGCCGTCTGCTGTGGTGTCATCCTGATCATGGCGATCTTCTGGCTCATCCACTGCCGCACGTCTGCCAATGTTTCGAACCGGATGCGGTCTTACGCCACCGTCGTCGCGCCGTTGATAGCCCTGCTTTGCCTGTTCTGCATCTATGGTGCCAAGTCGAAGGGGGTATGGCTGGCGCTGGTCTGCTGCGCGCCCTTCCTGCTGTTCTCGATTGTCGGATGGTTTCGTACGACGAGTGGCTTGATCGCCATCGGCTGCCTGATGCTGACGGCGACGATTGGCGGCTATGCGGTCCACCGCAATCTCGAGAAAACCGCAGGCCCGACCTTTGTCGCGACCTCGGGATTGTTCGGCGACATCATCTCGGGCGATCCCGTCGGCGCGGCGGTGGCGAGCCGCATCGACGACCGGACGACGCCTGTTGCCATGGATGAACGGCTACAGCTTTGGTCAAACGCTTATGAGCTGCTGTCCAGCGCGCCAATCTTTGGCCTTGGCAATGCCTGGGAGCCGCGCTGGCACCAGACGCACTACAGGGCGGTGGACTACGCCGCCATGCACAATGGCTATCTCGAGATATTGGTGCGTTACGGGGTTGCTGGCGCGCTGTTCCTGGCCGGTATGGCTTTTGCCTTTCTGCGCCGGGTCGAGAAGGCGGCGCAGATGGGGCTGATCCCCACGGCCGTCTCCCATGGCTATCTCATCGTGCAGATCTTCTTTGGCCTCACGCTTCTCAGCAACTCCAACAATCGCCTGGCCATCGGTGAGACCATCATCATGCTGAGCTTCACATTTGCCTTGACCTGCCACCTGCTGATCCGGGCAGCGTCTGCGCCCAGTCACCTTCCGGCCGGTCGCGACGCGTGATACGCGGTCACGTCATCGCCGTTGCAGCAAAGACGTGAACCGCCAGCAATGGAGCGAGCGCGAGCAACAGGTAAAGCCGGATCGCCGCCTGCTGGCCCGTAGCGATGCAGCCTAGCACCCCGAGGCTCAGCGAGGTCCAGAAGCCATGCTGAGTTTCGCCCATCCAGGCATAGGACACAAAGAACAGCGCTGCCCCGACCGTCGTCCGCCTGATGATGGCGCAGGGGTCGCCGGCTACATCGGTGACAGTGTCGCTGAACTCCATAAATTCCCCCTCATCGCCGTCTCAGACAGTGGCTGTGCCCAGGGTCGGCTGGACATCAGAATGAGATGTCAGTCTTAAGGCTCGGTTAGAAACTTTGCGATGACGGTGGTTTTAAGCAATGCCGTTGATAAGGCAGAAGCGTCTTAGCCGCCGCCCGCCCGGATAGTGGCCGGGCAAGGCGGCATTTTCGATGGAACTGCGTACACCCCACCACGTTTCTCTGGGTGAGGGAGACGCAAATGAGCAAAACTCTTCAGTACGGCGCCGCGAAGGTGCAGGGTGATACGGCTGTGTCGAGTCTGCAGCAGTTCCAGTGGATGAGCCGCGTTCTGGTGATCTTCGCGGATGCCGACAATGCCAAGGCCAGCCGGCAGGAAAACCTGCTGATGGCCGAAAAACAGGGTTTGACCGAGCGTGACCTTGTGGTTTTGCGCGTCGCCTCTGGGGCTGTCGCACCGCTGTTCGGCTCGTCCGAGGCGCTCGACGCAGAGAAACTTCAGGTCGATCTGGAGGCGCCTGAGGTCGGCGTTTTCGCCGCCATTCTCGTCGGTAAAGACGGCAGTGTGAAATTGCGGGCTGTCGAGCCCATGGCGAGCGACGAACTCTTTTCCACCATTGATGGAATGCCGATGCGGGCAGCCGAGGCGAGCCGCGACCGCGACCTTTAGCGTCACCCGTTCAATCCCCCGCAAGGAGAAAGCCATGTCTGTACCCCAGGAACCAAGCCAGCAGCCACCCATGCCGGCCCCCGGCTGGAAGCCCGAGCCGCCCATCGTTGAGCCGGAACCCGACAGCCTTCCCGACGAAACACCTCTGCCCAATCCCGATGAGACAAGAGAGCCTCCCATGCACGTGGTGACAGCTTAGAGAAACATGCTGCGCTCTGCGCCCACCAGTTCCTGAAGGTAGTCCACCACGGTTCGCACCCGGACCAGTTCGCGCGCCGACTCGTGATAGGTCGTCCAATAGGCGCGCCGGATGCTGATATCCGGCAGGATCCGCACAAGTCCCGGATATTGCCGGGCGATATAGTCGTGCAGGATGCCAATCCCTGCGCCTGAGCGCACCGCCTCTGTCTGGCCGATGGAGGTAGAGATCTCGAACGAGGCATCCCAGTTGCGCATAACCTCGTTGGTAAATGCCAGCGAGGCCGTGAAGATGAGGTCCTCGACATAGCCGATGCGCGGATGCGCCTTCAAAGCGTCCACGCTGTCCGGCATCCCGGCGCGTCCGAGATAGGGCTCGGAGGCGTAGAGTCCGAGTGTGTAATCGGTGAGTTTCGCGGAAATGAGCCGTCCCTGTTCCGGCCGCTCGAGCGTGATGGCGATATCGGCCTCCCGCTGCGACAGCGAAAACGAGCGCGGAACCGGAACCAGCTGGATACGCAATTCGGGATGCCGCGCGATCAGCCTGCCAAGCCGCGGTGCCAGGAAGGAGACGCCGAACCCATCCGGCGCGCCGATCCGCACGGTGCCGGCAACCGTGCTGTCGAGATGGCCGACGCTTGCCTGCGCTTTCAGCATCTCCGCTTCCATCCGCTCGGCGGCATGAAGAAAGATCTCGCCCTCGGCCGTCAACTCGCAGCCATTGGTCCGGCGAACCAGCAGCCGTGTCTTCAGCCGTTCTTCCAGCGTCGTCACCCGGCGGCTCAGGGTCGCGTGGTTGACCCCCAGTCGTTTGGACGCGGCAAGGATCTGCCCGGTGCGCGCAACGGCCAGGAACATGCGCACATCATCCCAATCCATGAGAAAACCTTATGTCGATAAATGCACAACGGTTGATTACAACAGGCAATTGATTTGTGCAAATTGAAGTGCGACTATCCAGTATCAACAAAACAAGGGTAGGAGCCATCATGCGCGAGATCGGTCATTTCATCGGCGGCAAGGCCGTTGCTGGCACCAGCGGCCGCACCAGCAACATCTTCAATCCGGCTACCGGCGAAATCCAGGCGACCGTGGCGTTGGCCAGCGTCGACGAGATGCGCGCAGCCGTTGCCAACGCCAAGGCAGCGCAGCCGAAATGGGCCGCCACCAACCCGCAGCGCCGCGCCCGCGTCTTCTTCAAGTTCGTCGAACTGCTCAACAAGCACATGGACGAACTGGCCGAACTCCTGTCGCGCGAACACGGCAAGACCATCGAGGATTCCAAGGGTGACATCATCCGCGGCCTGGAAGTCTGCGAATTCGTCTGTGGCATCCCGCACCTGCAGAAGGGCGAGTTCACCGAGGGCGCAGGCCCCTCCATCGACATGTACTCCATGCGCCAGGCCGTCGGCATCGGCGCCGGCATCACGCCGTTCAACTTCCCGGCCATGATCCCGATGTGGATGTTCGCGCCGGCGATTGCCTGCGGCAATGCCTTCATCCTCAAGCCTTCCGAGCGCGATCCGTCCGTGCCGATGCGCCTCGCCGAACTCATGATCGAAGCCGGTCTTCCGGCCGGCATTCTCAACGTCGTCAACGGCGACAAGGGTGCGGTCGACGCGATCCTCACCGATCCCGATATCGGCGCGGTCTCCTTCGTCGGCTCGACGCCGATCGCCCGCTATGTCTATGGAACGGCTGCGATGAACGGCAAGCGTGCCCAGTGCTTCGGCGGTGCCAAGAACCACATGATCATCATGCCCGACGCCGATCTCGACCAGGCCGCCAATGCCCTGATGGGTGCCGGCTACGGCTCTGCCGGCGAACGCTGCATGGCGATCTCGGTCGCCGTCCCCGTTGGCGAGGAAACCGCCAACCGGCTGATCGCCAAGCTGACGCCGATGGTCGAGGCGCTCCGCATCGGCCCCTACACCGACGAAAAGGCCGATCTCGGGCCGCTCGTCACCAAAGAAGCCCAGGCCCGCGTCACCGGCCTCATCGACCGTGGCGTCGAGGAGGGGGCAAAGCTCGTGGTCGACGGCCGTGGCTTCAAGCTGCAGGGTTATGAGGACGGCTATTTCGTCGGCGGCTGCTTGTTCGACAACGTCACACCGGAAATGGACATCTACAAGACTGAAATCTTCGGACCTGTCCTCTCCGTCGTTCGCGCCAAGAACTACGAAGAAGCCCTCGAGCTGCCGATGAAGCACGAATATGGCAATGGCGTCGCCATCTACACCCGCGACGGCGATGCTGCCCGCGACTTCGCATCGCGCATCAACATCGGCATGATCGGCATCAACGTGCCGATCCCCGTGCCGCTCGCCTACCACTCCTTCGGCGGCTGGAAGGCCTCGAGCTTCGGCGACCTCAACCAGCACGGCACGGACTCGATCAAGTTCTGGACCAAGACCAAGACGATCACCGCCCGCTGGCCGTCCGGCATCAAGGACGGCGCCGAATTCGTCATGCCGACGATGAAGTAAGTTCGTCGATCGATAACAGAATGGCGGGCTTCCGAAAGGGAGCCCGTTTGCATTTCACGTCCGATTTTGCCATCGTCTAAACGTGATCGAAATTTTCATCTTTTTGGAATTGTTCAAAACTGGCATTGGTCCTATATAGAGTCCGCAAGGCTGTGATTCAGGAGACTGGCATGCGTTTGACCAAACAGACCAACTATGCGGTTCGCATGCTTATGTACTGCGCTGCCAACGAAGGCTATCTCAGCCGCATTCCTGAGATCGCCAAGGCCTACGGCGTGTCCGAGCTTTTCCTCTTCAAAATCCTGCAGCCGCTGACCAAGGCCGGCCTGATCGACACCGTTCGTGGTCGCAACGGCGGCGTGCGCCTTGGCCGTGCTGCCGACAAGATAACGCTGTTCGATGTGGTCAAGGTCACCGAAGACAGCTTTGCCATGGCCGAATGCTTCGAGGACGGCGCCGTCGAGTGCCCGCTGGTCGATAGCTGCGGCCTGAACTCGGCGCTGCGCAAGGCGCTGAATGCCTTCTTCGACGTGCTGACCGAGTATTCCATTGACGATCTCGTCAAGGCCCGCCCGCAGATCAACTTCCTGCTCGGCATTACCGATCGCGATCACAAGGCGCTGAACAAGCGCATCGCCATAGCGGCCCCTGCCGCCTGAGGCGCTCCTCCCTCGCTTCGTCGTTTGAGATGACAACGCCTCCGCCATTGCGGAGGCGGCGAGTTTGGCGTTGACACGGCCATGCTGGCGCATCTTCCTTGGGCCTGGCCAGAAGTACTTTAACCCGCTTCAATTCGGAATTGTCTGGTCGGCTGTCTAAAGCACATAGGCAGATTTTGTTGTGTCTGCAGAAAGCACGAATAAAACATCTGCTAAACTTGACCATCCGGAAAATTTTTGCCTTTGACATGTTGCTTTCGCCGCACAAATGTCGTTCCATCGCCTCGCTCTGCGGATTGCATGGCCGCAAACACACAACTTCGAATAAGAACAAATTTGGGAAACGGCACCATGAAAAAGATTTCTGTTCTCCTGGCTGCGACGGCCCTGGCTTCGGTCATGGCAACGTCCGCCTGGTCTAAAACCCTGGTATACTGCTCGGAAGCATCGCCGGAGGGCTTCGACCCTGGCCTTTACACCGGCGGTCAGACTTTCGATGCGTCTTCCCGGACGGTTTATAACCGTTTGGTCGAGTTCAAGCATGGCGGCACCGAGATCGAGCCAGGTCTTGCCGAGAGCTGGACGATTTCGCCTGATGGCAAGGAATACACCTTCAAGCTGCGCCCGGGCGTCAAGTTTCAGACCACCGATTTCTTCACCCCGACCCGCGAGCTGACCGCCGACGACGTGATCTTCTCGTTCAATCGCCAGCTGAAGGCTGACGATCCGTGGAACAAGTACGTCGAAGGCGCCTCCTGGGAATATTCCGCAGGGATGGGTTTCCCGGACCTGATCAAGTCGATCGAGAAGGTCGACGATCACACCGTCAAGTTCGTGCTGAACAAGCCGGAAGCGCCGTTCCTCGCTGACCTCGCGATGGACTTCGCATCGATCCTGTCGAAGGAATATGCCGACAAGCTGCAGGCCGACGGCAAGATGCCAATGCTCAACCAGATGCCGCTCGGCACCGGTCCTTTCACTTTCGTCGCCTACCAGCCAGACGCCGTCATCCGCTACAAGGCCAACGACACCTACTGGCATGGCAAGGAAAAGATCGACGATCTCGTCTTCGCCATCACCACGGACGCTGCCGTTCGCGCCCAGAAGATGAAGGCCGGCGAATGCCACATCATGCCTTACCCGAACGCTGCCGATGTTCAGGACCTCAAGAAGGACCCGAACCTCAACGTGCTCGAGCAGCCTGGCCTGAACGTCTCGTTCCTCGCCTACAACACGATGGTCGCCCCTTTCGACAAGCCTGAAGTGCGCCGCGCGCTCAACATGGCGGTCAACAAGCAGGCCATCGTCGACGCCGTGTTCCAGGGTGCGGCTGCCGTTGCCAAGAACCCGATCCCGCCGACAATGTGGTCGTACAATGACGCTGTGAAGGACGACAAGTACGATCCGGAAGCCGCCAAGAAGGCGCTTGAGGCCGCTGGCGTCAAGAACCTGAAGATGAAGATCTGGGCCATGCCCGTGTCGCGCCCGTACATGCTGAACGCCCGTCGTGCAGCTGAACTGATGCAGTCGGATCTTGCCAAGATCGGCGTCACCGTCGAAATCGTCTCCTACGAATGGGCCGAATACCTGAAGCTGTCGAAGGACAAGGCCCGTGATGGCGCCGCCATCCTCGGCTGGACGGGCGACAATGGCGATCCGGACAACTTCCTCGACACGCTGCTCGGCTGCGATGCCGTCGGCGGCAACAACCGCGCGCAGTGGTGCAACAAGGACTTCGACAAGCTGGTAAAGGCTGCCAAGCAGACCTCCGACCAGGCCGAACGCACCAAGCTGTACGAAGAGGCTCAGGTCGTCTTCAAGCGCGAAGCCCCGTGGAACACGCTCGACCACTCCATCGCCTTTGCGCCGATCAGCAAGAAGGTCACGGGCTACTTCATGGACCCGCTCGGCATTCACCGCTTTGACGGCGTGGATATCGCTGAATAAGATAGTACCCTAAAATCCGGTTCCCGGGCTTCATCCGGCGGTCAGGTCTCCTGATCGCCGGTGAATTTTTTGGATATATACGCCATGTTGCGCTTTCTTCTCGGACGCATCGCCATTCTGATCCCCACCTTTCTCGGGGTCTCGCTGATCGCGTTCTCCTTCATTCGACTGCTTCCCGGCGATCCGGTCATGCTGATGTCCGGCGAACGGGTCATGTCAGACGCCCGCCATGCCCAGATCATGCACGATCTCGGTTTCGACAGGCCGATGTACATACAATATTTCGACTATCTCGGCGGTTTGCTGCATGGAGATTTCGGTACCTCGATCGTCACCAAGCGCTCGGTGCTCGGCGAATTCCTGACGCTGTTTCCAGCCACCCTCGAACTGTCGCTCTGCGCCATCATTCTGGCGGTCTGTCTTGGGGTGCCCGCCGGCGTGTTCGCAGCCGTCAAGCGTGGCACCTGGTACGACCAGTCGATCATGGGTGTGGCGCTGGTCGGCTATTCCATGCCGATCTTCTGGTGGGGCCTGCTGCTGATCATCTTCTTCTCCGGCTATCTGCACTGGACGCCCGTCTCCGGCCGCATCTCGCTGATGTATTTCTTCAAGCCGGTGACTGGCTTCATGCTGATAGACAGCCTGCTGTCCGGCCAACCCGGCGCCTTCAAGTCGGCTGTGAGCTACCTGATCCTGCCGACAGTCGTGCTCGGCACGATCCCGCTCGCGGTCATCGCCCGCCAGACGCGTTCGGCCATGCTCGAAGTGCTCGGCGAAGACTATGTCCGCACCGCCCGCTCCAAGGGCCTGACGCCGTTTCGCGTCATCGGCGTGCATGCGCTGCGCAATGCCATGATCCCGGTTATCACCACCATCGGCCTGCAGATCGGCGTCCTCTTGGCCGGCGCTATCCTGACGGAGAGCATCTTCTCCTGGCCCGGTATCGGCAAATGGATGGTCGACTCGGTGTTCAAGCGCGACTACGCGGTCGTCCAGGGCGGCCTGCTGCTGATCGCCGGCGTCATCATGCTCGTCAATCTGCTGGTCGATGTCACCTATGGTTTCATCAACCCCCGCATTCGTCACTAGGAGAGGCTGCATGAGCTCGGTCAGCACCAACACCGGCCATCCCTCCGCGCTTTCGGAGTTCTGGTACTATTTTTCCCGCAACAAAGGCGCCGTCATCGGACTTGCCGTGTTCCTTATCGTCCTCTTCCTGGCGATTTTCGCGCCATTCGTGGCACCGCATGGCCCGAGCGACCAGATCCGCGAAAAGCTGCTGATGCCGCCGGCCTGGATGGCGGGCGGCGAGTGGTCGCATCTGCTCGGCACGGACGCCGTCGGCCGTGACATCCTGTCGCGCCTGATCTTCGGCGCCCGCTTTTCGCTGTTCATCGGCCTCGTCGTGGTGACGCTGTCTGTTCTGACGGGCGTCGTCATCGGCCTGATCGCCGGCTTTTTCCGCGGTTGGCTCGACATCGCCATCATGCGGGTGATGGACATCATCCTGGCCTTCCCGTCGCTGCTGCTGGCCCTTGTGCTGGTGGCCGTCCTCGGTCCCGGCCTCGTCAACGCGATGATCGCCATCTCGCTCGTCAACCAGCCGCATTTCGTGCGCCTGGCGCGTGCCTCTGTCATGACCGAGCGCGAGAAGGAATATGTCATCGCCTCGCGGGTGGCCGGTGCCGGCACGATGCGGCTGATGTTCAAGACCATCCTTCCGAACTGTCTCGGGCCGCTGATCGTCCAGGCGACGCTCGCCTTCTCGGCGGCGATTCTCGATGCGGCCGCCCTCGGCTTCCTCGGCATGGGCGCCCAGCCGCCGACGCCGGAGTGGGGCACGATGCTCGCCGAAGCCCGCGAGTTCATTCAGCGCGCCTGGTGGGTGGTGACTTTCCCGGGTCTTGCCATCCTGATCACGGTGCTTGCCATCAACCTGATGGGCGACGGCCTTCGCGATGCCCTCGATCCAAAATTGAAGAGGTCGTGATGTCCCTTCTCGATATCCAAAATCTTACCGTCGAATTCCAGACGTCATCAGGCGTGTTCCGCGCTGTCGACGGCGTCTCGCTCACCTGCGACAAGGGCGAGATCCTGTCGATCGTCGGCGAATCCGGCTCCGGCAAGTCGGTGGCGATGCTGGCCGTCATGGGGCTTCTGCCCTGGACGGCGAAAATCACGGCCGATCGCATGATGTTCGACGGCAACGACCTGCGCGGCATGTCCGGTCGCCAGCGCCGCAGCATCGTCGGCAAGGACATGGCGATGATCTTCCAGGAGCCGATGTCCAGCCTCAACCCGTGCTTCACGGTCGGCTTCCAGATCGGCGAGACCCTGCGCGTCCACATGGGCCTCGATCGCAAGGCGCGGCGCGCCCGCTCCATCGAATTGCTGCAGCTGGTCGGCATTCCGGCGCCGGAAGAGCGCCTGTCCAACTTTCCGCACCAGATGTCCGGCGGCATGAGCCAGCGCGTGATGATCGCCATGGCGCTTGCCTGCGACCCGAAGCTTCTGATCGCCGACGAGCCGACGACCGCGCTCGACGTCACCATCCAGGCGCAGATCCTCGACCTGCTTGTGCGGCTGCAGCAGGAAAAGGGCATGGCCCTCGTCCTCATCACCCACGACATGGGCGTGGTGGCCGAAACCGCCGAGCGCGTCCAGGTGCAGTATGCCGGCCAGAAGGTCGAGGAACAGCCGGTCAAGGCGCTGTTCCGCGATCCGCATCATCCCTACACTGCAGCGCTTCTGTCGGCATTGCCCGAAAGGGCTGTCGTCGGCCAGCGCCTGCCATCGATCCTCGGCGTCGTGCCTGGGCAGCATGACCGTCCGCCGGCCTGTCTGTTTGCGCCGCGCTGTTCGTTCAAGACGGACGCTTGCGACCGCGCGGTCGTCCGCCAGGGTGCCGATCTCGGCAACGCGCTGTGCAACTATCCATTGATCAAGGGCGTTCCGCAGGGTCACCCCGGCATGCTTGTCGCAGAATCCGCAGGAGACGTCCGATGACCGGCGCCGTTCTCGAAGGGCGCGATCTCGCCCGTTACTACACCGTCAATCGCGGCATGTTCAAACCGGAGGCGACCGTCAAGGCGCTGAACGGCGTCAGCTTCAGCCTCTATTCCGGCAAGACGCTGGCTGTCGTCGGCGAATCCGGCTGTGGCAAGTCGACGCTTGCACGCCTGGTGACGATGATCGAGGACCCGACAGCAGGCGAATTGCTGATCGACGGCAAGCCCGCCCGCATCGGCGACCGCAGCCTGCGCAGCCAGGTACAGATCGTTTTCCAGAATCCCTACGGCTCGCTCAATCCGCGCCAGAAGGTCGGTGCCATCCTCGAAGAGCCGCTGAAGATCAACACCTCGCAGGACGCTGCCACCCGCCGCGCCAAGGCCGAGGCGATGATGGAGCGCGTCGGATTGCGGCCCGAGCATTACGACCGCTATCCGCACATGTTCTCAGGCGGCCAGCGCCAGCGCATCGCCATCGCGCGTTCGCTGATGCTGCAGCCGAAGGTGCTGGTACTCGACGAGCCGGTCTCGGCGCTCGACCTGTCGATCCAGGCGCAGGTGCTCAACCTTTTGATGGATCTGCAGAAGGAGATGGGGCTTGCCTACCTGTTCATCTCCCACGGCCTGTCGGTCGTGCGTCACATCGCCGATGAGGTGATGGTCATGTATCTCGGTCGGCCGGTCGAAACCGGCAGCGCTGCCGATGTCTTCGCCCATCCGCGCCATCCCTATACAGCGGCACTCCTGTCGGCGACGCCGATCGCCGATCCGGACCGCGAAAAGACCCGCATCCGGCTCCAGGGCGAGCTGCCATCGCCGCTCAATCCGCCGACCGGCTGCCACTTCAATCCCCGTTGCTGGAAGGCGCAGGACCTCTGTCGGACGGTCGAGCCGGTGCTCGATCCGAATGCCTCCCATGGCTTCGCCTGCCACTTTCCGCTAGATTGAGTCGGATAAGCAGGAGGATTCGTGCGTGAGAACTGAAGCGGCCTATCCGCGCGCCATCGTTGTCATGGGCGTCAGCGGCAGCGGAAAGACGTCGATTGCCGAGGCGATAGCCGGCCGGCTCGCCCTGCATTTCATCGAAGGCGATGCCCTGCATCCGGTTGAAAACGTCGAAAAGATGAGCCACGGCATTCCGCTCAACGATGACGACCGCATGCCCTGGCTCGACCGGATCGGCGCCGAGATTGCCGCAGCTCTCGGGCGGGGCGAGGGGATCGTCGTGTCCTGCTCTGCCCTCAAGCGCAGCTATCGCGACCGGCTACGGCGCGAGGCCGGCGGTCCGCTGGCCTTCGTCTATCTAGAGGGCTCCAAGGAGCTGCTCACCAAGCGCATGGGCGAGCGCAAGGGCCACTTCATGCCGACGTCGCTGCTGGAAAGCCAGCTGCAGACGCTGGAGGTGCCGACAGGCGAGCCCGGCGTCGTGACTGTGGATATCGACAACAGCATCGACGGGATCGTCGATGCTGCCGTTCATGGGCTGGCGCTTTAGTCGGATGGCTGATCAGCCATCCGCCCGGGACAGCACCTTTCTTTCGAAAAAGAAGTAGGGACGTAGCCTGACGCCGATGATGTTGCCGGCAAAGGCCGCAACGGCCCAGAGATAGCCATGCAGGCTGCCCGAGGCGATACCGGAGAAATAGGCGCCGATATTGCAGCCATAGGCGATCCGGGCGCCATAGCCGAGAAGCAGCCCGCCGACCACGGCGGCCATGATCGAGCGCAGCGGAATGTCGAGGCTGGGTGCAAACCGCCCGGCGAGCGACGAGGCGAGCATGGCACCAGCGATGATGCCGAAATCCATGACAGTCGTGACATCAGCAAAGATGCTGGCCTGCAGCGCCTTGGCGTTTGCCGGTGTCTGCCAATAGGCCCAGGCGGACGGGTCGAGGCCAATCACGGCGGCGCCCTTTGCGCCCCAGAGCGCGAAGGCGGATGTGATCCCCCATGGGCGCCCAGCGATCGACAGCGTCGCAAAGTTCAGGAGGGCAAGGGCCACGGCGCCGAGAACGAGCGGCCAGGGACCACGCAACAGCCGCTGCAGGCCTTGGCGCTTGGCCGGCGCCTCTGTTTCCAGCGTCCCGTGGCGGCGCTTTTCGATCAGCACCGTCAAAGCAGCGATCAGCGCGAAGATGGTCAGCGATACGGCGATGCCACCGACTGCGCCGAAGCTCTGCACGAGCGAGATCGGCGGCAGCGAAGGCAGGCTTGCCCACCAGTCGAAATTGACGGTGCCGAGCACCGAGCCGACGATGAAGAAGAACAATGTCACCAGCATCCGGGCATTGCCACCGCCGGCGGTAAACAACGTGCCGGAAGCGCAGCCGCCGCCGAGCTGCATGCCGATCCCGAACATGAAGGCACCGACGATGACGCCGACGCCGGCCGGCGAAACCGAGCCTTTGACCTCATGGCCGAACAGCGATCCGCTCGCCAGAAACGGAAAGAACAGAATGACGGCAAGGGCCAGCAGGATCATCTGCACGCGCAGCCCACGTCCCCGCCCGTCGACGATGAAAACCCGCCATGCGGAGGTGAAGCCGAAGGCGGCATGGTAGAGGGCGATCCCGAGCGCCCCGCCGACCAGAAACAGTGCTCCCTGCGCCGGCCCATAGAAATAGCCGAGGAGGAGGGTCCCCAAAACCAAGACAGCGAGCGAGCCGACGCCCGGCGCGCCCAGCATCGGGTCTTTCGTTTCGGTGAAGGATGGCGAGGCGACGGACATGGCATGCTCCTGAATTCGAGAAGCATTTTTACGCCTGTTTCGCGGCGAGTAAGAGAAACGATATTCTCCAATTCACCGCGAAAGCGAACCAGCCTACCCAGTCCGCCGGCATAGAGAACATGCCTTGCCGACGACTAGGGCCTGAAACGCTCCGGCGCATAGGCCGAGACATCGATGAACGGTGCCTCGCCGGTGATCATCTCCGCCAGCACCCGGCCTGTCACGGGTCCAAGCGTCAGGCCGTGATGGGCGTGGCCGAATCCGAACCAAAGCCCTTCGTGACGAGGCGCCTTGCCGATGACAGGCATCATATCAGGCGTGCATGGCCGGGCGCCCATCCAGGGCTCGGGGCTCAGCCGCTCTCCGAGCGGGAAGACGGTGCGCGCGACCGCTTCGGCGCGGTCGAGCTGGACCGGCGTCTTCGGCGCATCGCGCGAGGCGAATTCGGCGCCTGTCGTCAGGCGGATTCCCTGGTTCATCGGCGCCAGGAAATAGCCTCGCTCCTTGTCCAGCGTCCAGTTGTTGAGCACCGCATTGCCGGCGGTCGCATAGTGCATGTGGTAGCCGCGCTTGACGCCGAGGGGGAAGTTGTAGCCGAGGCGGTAGGTAGCGGTGTCGGCCCAGGGACCGAGCGCCAGCACGGCGTCATCGGCCTGCAGCGGACCCTCCGAGGTCATGATCCGCCAACCCGAGCCAGCCTGGCCGAGCGAGGCGGCATCGCCACGCACGAAGCGGCCACCGAGGCTCTCGAAATAGCGCATATAGGCGTTGGTAAGGCCGGCCGGATCGAGCACCGACCAAGGATCCTTCCAGCGCAGCCCGCCGACGAACTGGCCGATGATGTTCGGTTCTGCGCGGGCAACGTCGGCCGAAGTCATGCCTTCGAAATCGACGCCGAATTCGCGTTTCAGCCGCGCTGCCTCGGCAAATTCCGCATCGCGGACGGCCTCGGTGCGAAAGATCTCCATCCAGCCGTCCTTGCGGATCAGGTGCTCGGCGTCGGAAGCCTTGATCAGGTCGGCATGTTCCAGGATGGAGTTCTCGATGAGGGGCGCATAGGCCCGGGAAATCAGCTCGTGGCGCTTGGCGTTGGAGTTCCACCAGTATTTGGCAAGGAATGCCAGCTGGCCGGGTAGGGCGCGTAAATGGTAATGCGCGTCGATGCGGTTGTTGAGCGCATATTTGAGCAGCAGCCCAAACTGCTGCGGGAAACCATAGGGCACGACGCCTTCGCGCTGGATCAGTCCGGCATTGCCAAAGGAAGTCTCCTGGCCGGGCTGCTTGCGGTCGATCAACGTCACCTGCCGACCGCGCCGTTGCAGATGGATGGCCGTCGATACGCCGACGATGCCGGCGCCAAGCACGATTGCGTCTTTTTTCATATTTCCCTGCGGTCGGTCAGCTTTTCAAAGTCGGAAATTGCCTGTCGAACCGCCGCGTTGCAAACGAAAAATGAGACATTGCAAGCCTAAAGCATCGCATCCCTTAATGCTCTGTTCTCGGCCCTGATGCGCATCGTCAGCATGGCCGCGTTGAGGATCGAAAAAACCAGCGCGAAGAGCGGCAGTCCGAAGGCCAGGGGGAGTGCTGCGATCTCGCCGACCACGATCACATAGTTCGGATGACTGAACAGGCGATAGGGGCCGGAGACGATCCTTGGTGCCTTCGGCAGCACGATGATCCGGGTCGTCCAGCGTCCGCCGAGCGTTGCCAGGACCCAGACGCGCAGCAGCTGCAGGATCATGAAGACACCGAACCAGAAGGGGTTGATCGGCTGGTTGAAGCCGAAGACCCACAGTCCGACCAGCCATGCCGCATGCATGACGACCATGAAGGGATAGTGCTCGGCGCCAACCTCGCGTCCGCCCTTGGCGAGCAATGCGCGGGTGTTGCGCTTGGCATGGACGAGCTCGGCCAGGCGCTGCAGCGTGACGAAGGTTAGAAGCGCAATGGCAGGCAACATCAGGCAACCCTCTTCAATGTGACGCAACTGGCGGTGAAGCCGGGGCCGAGTGCTGCCATGGCCGACCTCTCCGGTAGCCCCGCAGCGATGGCTCTCTGCAGCACGAACAGCACGGTCGGCGACGACATGTTACCGTATTCGGAGATGATCTCCCGCTCGTGGTCGAGCGATTCTGGTGCCAGACCAAAAGTTGATTCAAGTGCCGCCAGCACCTTGGTCCCGCCGGGATGGCATATGAAGCGGTCGACATCGGAAAGGCGGAGACCGGAGCGCGCCAGGATCGAAGCCATGGCCGGGCCAACCTCTTTTTCGGCAAATGGCGGGAGCGATTGTTCGAGGATGATGCCGAAGCCGACGTCGTCGATCTGCCAGCCCATGATACCGAGCGTATCCGGGAACAGGTGTTCGCCCGACGATTCCACCTCGGCAATCCCGCCGGGGCCGCAGCGCAACAGGCAGGCTGCCGCGCCGTCGCCGAAAAGGGCGGTGGCGATGATATTGGGCTTGGTCAGTTTATCCAACCGGAAAGCCAGCGAGCAGAGCTCGATGGCGACAAACAGCACCAGGGCTCCGGGCCGCGCCTTGGCCATCCGGGCGGCGATGGCAAAGCCGGAAACGCCGGCGGCGCAGCCGAGCCCGAACACGGGAACGCGCTCTATGTCGGCGCGAAAGCCCATCTGGCCGGCCAGCCGTGCCTCGAGGCTCGGCGTCGTGAAGCCGGTCGAGGAAACGGTAACGATGCAATCGACGTCGGAAGCCTTCAGCCCGGCATGATCGAGGGCTTTGGTCGAAGATTCGATGAACAGAGCACTGGCGACCTCGGCATAGGCTGCCATCCGATCCTCCCAGGCATGCGGCTCTGAGAACCAGGACAGGGGCCGCGCCGCGTAGCGCTTGTTTATCCCGGCATTGTCGAAGACGCGCGACAGCGGCTTGAACTCGCGGTAGCGGTCGGAGAACAAGCGGGTTGCCATCTCCTTGGCTTCCGATTGCAGAATGACGTGTTCGGGCGTGGCGATGGCCAATCCCAGCAGCTTGGCATTTTCAGTCAATATAGGTCCTCCGGAGCTGAACGCGGCTCGAGGCGTGAACACGTCAAATGTTCGGATATTCATTTCGGATGATCACTTAGGTGTGATCTTGCAAAACGACCGAGCCGAAGAAATAGTTGCAGGGTCACCGAATAAACGAGCGGCATGGCGTGTTCTCCAATTGCAACGTTCATTTTGCCAAGGAGCCATCCCATGACGACCAACGCTATTCGCCTCGCCTCGATCGCGCTCGGCGCTTGCCTCACCCTCGGCGTCTTCACTGTTCCCGTTTTTGCGATCGGGGATGACGAGAGTGCGCCGCCGACCTGCAAGAAGGGCGAAGTCTACGACAAGAAGCAGAAGAAGTGCGTCAAGCAGTCGAGCGCTAACATCACCGACGAAAACCGCGCCGATTATGCCTATGCCCTCGCCAAGGAAGGGCGCTACGACGAAGCGCTTGCGATGCTCGACACCGTCAAGGACCAGAACAACGCCGAGGTGCTCAACTATCGCGGCTACGCGACCCGCAAGCTCGGCCGCACCGATGAAGGCATTTCCTACTACCTGAAGTCGGTCCAGCTGGATCCGAAATATGCCAAGGTCCGCGAATATCTCGGCGAAGCCTATGTCATCAAGGGCCAGATCGATCTCGCCCGGGATCAGCTGGCGACCATCCAGTCGCTGTGCGGCACCGGCTGCGAAGAGTATCAGGACCTGCACGAGGCCATCGAGAACCCAGCAAAGATCTGATGCCGGTTCGCCTGACTGGGCGGGGCGTCGAAAGATGAACAGCGTTTGCGAAAGGGCATCCGCGTGTCAGTGGTTCGTTTGACATTTCCCGCCTATAGTCAGGCAACAGCGCGGTCGCCGGTTACCCCGGCGACCAGCGCGATCAGGCCTGCGGAGGGTGCCATCGCCAGCGAAGACGACATCAGGACCGGCCTGTCGCAACATTTGAAACGCCTGTGGCGCTACGCCATGGTCCTTTCCCGCCAGCGCGACGTCGCCGACGACCTCGTCCAGGCGACCTGCGTGCGGGCGCTGGAACGGACAGGGCAGTACAATCCGGGCACGCGGCTGGACCGCTGGCTGTTCTCGATCCTGCATTCCATCTGGCTGAACGAGATCCGTTCACGGCGGGTGCGACTGGGGCAGGGCTTCGTCGAGGCCGATGAAACGCTTGTCTTCGATGGTGCTGGGCAGGCGGAAACGCATCTCCTGGCATCGCAGGTGATGCGCAAGGTGCAGGACCTGCCGGAGGCGCAGCGCAGCGCGGTGTTTCTGGCCTATGTCGAAGGCCTCTCCTATCGCGAGGTGGCGACTGTGCTCGACGTGCCGATCGGCACCGTCATGAGCCGTCTTGCAGCCGCCCGCGCAAAGCTGGCGCAGGACATGGGGTCGCTAGAGGGCGGCGGAAGATCGAATGGGGAACGACCATGACCATGCCAAACATCGACCAGTTGCCCTTGGACGAAATGCTGACCGCCTTCATCGACGGGGAACTGGATGGCGAGGACGCGGCCACGATCGAGGCGCTGATCGATAGCGACCCTTCGGTGGCTGCCCGCTTCGACCAATTGAGCCGTGCCGACCTTCCCTATGCCAAATCGTTCGAAACCCTTCTTGCCGTCGCCCCGGTGGATAGGCTCGAGGGCATGCTCGCAGACATTCCGCCGCAGGCAAGGCAGCCCCGTTCCATCATGGGCCGGCGCGGCTTTCTGGCGGCCGCCGCAGCCTGCGTGATCGCTGGCATCGCCGCCGATCGCGCCTTCATTGGCATCGACCGCCGACTGAAGCGGCCGGGCGAAGGGGAGGAGTGGCGGGCCGTCGTCGCCGAATATATCGAGCTTTATACGCCCGACACGCTGAGCGCGCCTGCCGGTGACAGGGCTGCGCAGATGGCCCAGCTCGATCTCGTCGGATCGAAGATCGGTCTGTCGCTCAGCCCGGAAGCCGTCGCCTTGCCGGGTGCTGACTTTCGCCGCGCCCAGGTGCTCGAATATGACGACGAGCCGTTGGCGCAGCTTGCCTATCTCGATCCTAAGGATGGCCCGATGGCGCTTTGCATCGTCAAATCGACGCGCGGCGCGGCGGGTCCGGAGATGGAGCGTCGGCGCGGCATGAATGTCGTCTATTGGTCGACAGGCGCCCACGCCTTCATGCTGATCGGCCACGCCGATGCCTACCGCATGAACTCCGTTGCCGACGACGTGCGGGCCAGGCTTTCGGCTTGATCAATTGCGACGGCCTGATGGCTGTATTCAAAAAGAATTTGGCGAAAGCCACGCATGCTGGTATCCTGGTGCCAACGAAAATCAAATGAGTGCCTGCTGCATGCCATGATGGCCTTGCGCGGCGCGATGGAAAAAGCACGTGGAAGACCCCGACAGCGGCTCTAAGCCGCAAACAGGCGGGGCGTCGGTGGCAGAGCGCGGGAAAAAATCTTCCCGACGCGCAAGGCGAAAGCGTGGCGGACTTCCGCGCGATCTAGCCTCTTCTGCGGAACCAGGCCAGATCAGCAGCGCTGATCCCGCCAAACGCCCCCAGGATAGCAAAAACACACGTCCGCCCGGCAAGCGCAGGCGCCGCCGTCGCGCAAATGGTGGACTCAGTCCCGATCGACCACAGACGTCCGCAGCGGATCAGCCAGCTGTCGCCCCGATGGCCGTCGTGGCGGATCTCGTGCCGCATCCGCCGGTCGTTGTGCCGAAGAGCGGCGCCGGACGGCGCAAGCATCGTGGCAAGCGTGGCCTCCAGGGTCGTCCGCTTGCGCAGGAAAAAGCGGCGCCTCTGGTTGCCCCAAACCATGGCACGCCGGCGGCGCGCAACGGGCCGCCGCATCACAGCCATGGCCGGCACGCGCCGCAGGTCCATGCCGACCCGAAACCGGCCGCCGACAGCATCGACCATCATCACCATCAGCCGGTCGATCTCTACGCCGCGCTCGATCTCGGGACGAACAATTGCCGGCTGCTGATCGCGCAGCCGACACGGCCTGGTCAGTTCCGGGTCATCGACGCCTTCTCCCGCATCGTCCGCCTGGGCGAGGGGCTCGGCGCCAGTGGGCGTCTCTCCGACGACGCAATGGACCGCGCCGTCGAGGCGCTGCGCATCTGCGCCTCCAAGCTCAAGGCGCGCGACATCCGCCGCATGCGCCTGATCGCCACCGAAGCCTGTCGGGCGGCCGAAAACGGCGAACTGTTCCTTAGCCGCGTGCTCGAGGAAACCGGCCTCGAGCTTGAGATCATCGACCGCGAGACCGAAGCCAAGCTCGCCGTCTCCGGCTGCTCCTCGCTCGTCGGCCCCGAGGCGCGCTCCGTTGTGCTGTTCGACATCGGCGGCGGCTCCTCGGAGATCGCCGTCATTCGCATCGAAGACCATCGCTCCAGTCGTCTTGCCAATCACATCACCCATTGGACATCGCTTCCGGTTGGCGTCGTGACCCTGTCGGAGCGCCATGGTGGGCGAGACGTCAGCCCCCAGGTGTTCGAGGCGATGATCAACGAGGTCGAGGGCATGCTCGACAAGTTCGATTGCCCGCCATCGCCGCTTGCCATGCGCGACAGCACCGATTTCCACCTGATCGGTACCTCCGGCACGGTGACGACACTGGCCGGGGTCCATCTCGACCTGCCGCGCTACGACCGCCGCAAGGTCGATGGCGTCTGGCTCTCCGACGACGAGGTGACGGCCATGCAGGCCAAGCTCCTGTCCTGGGATTTCGCCGGTCGCGCCGCCAATCCGTGCATCGGCCCGGATCGCGCCGATCTGGTGCTGGCCGGTTGTGCCATTCTCGAGGCCATCAGGCGGCGCTGGCCGAGCCCGCGCATGCGCGTGGCCGACCGAGGATTGCGCGAAGGCCTGCTCACCGACATGATGGCGGAAGACGGGGTCTGGCGGCGCGGTCGCTCGCGCCGCAGCTACCGTCCGAACAATTGAAAGGGTCGCAGTCATGACCAAACCACCCGTCGGCGCCAATCGGACCGGCCGCAAGCTCGGACAGCGCGTCACCAAGAAGAAGATGAAGGCGTCGTCGCGCCAGTGGCTGCATCGTCATATCAACGATCCCTATGTGCAGCGCGCCCAGCTCGAGGGATATCGTGCTCGCGCGGCCTTCAAGCTGCTGGAGATCGACGAGAAGCATCACATCCTCAAAGGCGCCCAGCGCATCATCGACCTTGGTGCTGCGCCGGGCAGCTGGTCGCAGATCGCCGCCAAAGTGACGGGTTCGACGGACGAAGACGTTCGCGTCGCGGCCATCGACTTCCTGGAGATGACGCAGCTGCCGGGAGTAAAGATCCTGCAGCTCGACTTTCTCGATGAAAACGCACCCCGTCTCCTAATCGAGGCGGTGGGCGGCCAGCCGGATATCGTGCTCTCAGACATGGCAGCACCGACGACCGGCCACCACCGCACCGACCACTTGCGGACCATGCATCTTTGCGAGGTTGCAGCCTATTTCGCCATCGAAGTGCTGGCCGAAGGCGGACACTTCCTGGCGAAGACCTTCCAGGGCGGCGCAGAACGCGATCTGCTGACGCTGCTGAAGCAGAATTTCAAGCAGGTCGTGCATGTGAAGCCAGCCTCATCGCGGCAGGAATCCGTCGAGATGTTCTTGCTGGCCAAGGGCTTCAAGGGCCGCAAGGCAGAAGGCGACGAAGAGACGGATTAAGCCTACTTTCTAATTTAATCGAAAGATGGCTATCAATAGTCAGTCTCTCTGATTAACCTGCCCCTATGCTTCTATACGTCACCCTCGGTACCAACGACATCCATCGCGCTGGCCATTTCTACGACGCGGTCCTGACAGGTCTCGGTTATCGGCGTCAGCGCGATTCCGAGGAAGAGATCGGCTATGCCGCAGATGGCGATACCCGCTGTCGGCTTTGGATAGTAACGCCCTTCAACCGGCGGGCCTCAAGCATCGGCAATGGCTCGATGGTGGCGCTGGAGGCCGTGAGCCGCGCCGCGGTGGATGCCTTCCATGAAGCCGCGCTTGCCCATGGCGGTATCGACGAGGGAGCTCCGGGCCTGCGCTCCTACCATGCAAACTTCTACGCAGCCTATGTCCGCGACCCAGACGGCAACAAGATCTGCGCTGTCTGCGAGCGGACCTAAAGCCCGCATCGCTATTTGACGACAGGCGTTTCCGGCGCGGCGAGGACCTCCGCCTTGCTCGGTCGGTCGGCGTGACCGGAGAGAACGGCACCGGCGTTGCGATCCATGCGGATGAAGGGGATCGTCGCCACCACTGTCAGCACCGAGATCGCAAAGAAGGCGATGTGGAAATCTGCGACCTGCAGGCTCGTGCCGCTGAAATAGGTCGTCGTTTCGAGGATGGCTGCGGCAACGGCGACGCCCAGCGCCAGGCTGACCTGCTGCATCACGGAACTCATCGACGTCGCCTGGCTCGCCTCCCTGTCGTCGACATCGGCAAAGGCGAGGGCATTGATGCCGGTGAAGAAGAACGAGCGCGAGAATCCGCCCAGGAGGAGCACGCCGATGATGATGAGATGTGGTGTCGTTGGCTCGAAGAAGCCGATCGCAATCGTCGTCAGCGTCGTGACACCGGCAGCCCCCAGTAGGGCTGTCTTGAAGCCGAAGGCGGCAAAGACCCGCCTGGCGATGAACTTCGTGCTGATGGCGCCGATGGCTCCGGCAAAGGTGATCAGCCCCGACTGAAAGGCGTTGAGGCCGAAGCCCAGCTGCAGCATCAGCGGCATCAGGAACGGCATGGCGCCGATGCAGATGCGAAACAGCGTTCCGCCCGTTACCGATGCGCGAAAGGTCGGTTTACGCAAGAGTTCGAGGTTCAGGATCGGTGCGGGGTGGCTGCGCGCGTGCCTGATATAGAGAAAGCCGCAAACGAAACCGATGACGACGGCGGATATGCCGACAGAGGACGGCAGCGCCGGAAGGCTGATGACGGACATGCCGAAGACGATGCCAGCCGCCGCAAACGATGTCAGCAGGAAGCCCGTGACATCGAGCTTCGGCGGCGCCATTGCCTCCATCTCCGGCAGGAAGATTGTCGCCAGGATCACGCCGATAATGCCGACCGGGACGTTGATCAGGAAGATCCAGTGCCAGGAGAAATAAGTGGTGATGAAGCCGCCGAGCGGCGGTCCGGCCAGGGGCCCGACCAGGGCTGGAATGCTGAGCAGCGCCATGGCGGACACGAGGTCGCTGCGCTTGGTGCTGCGCACCAGTACCAGGCGCCCGACCGGCGTCATCATCGAACCGCCGACGCCCTGCAGGAAACGGGAACCGACAAATTCCAGCAGGCTGCCCGAGGCGGCGCAGAGGATCGAGCCAATGATGAAGACGCAGATGGCGATCCGGAAGATCCGCTTGGCGCCGAAGCGGTCGGCCATCCAGCCGCTGATCGGAATGAAGACCGCCAATGCGACCATGTAGGAGGTCAAGGCTAGCTTCAGCGTGATCGGCCCGACATGCAGATCGGCGGCAATGGACGGCAGCGCGGTGGCGATCACCGTAGAGTCCATCTGTTCCATAAATAGAGCGACGGCCAGGATCAGGGGGACGATGCGATTCATAGGCTGCTGCCTTGGACAGGATGGCGTCTGCACGATGCCACTGACGCGGCATCCGCTCTCTATTCCTCTGTCTAAGCCCTGCCAATCCCCTAAACGAGCTCGTTGGACCCGCGAGATCACGACTTCGTGAGGAGGCTTGTCAGTATGCGTGGTCAGGCAAATTTTCGTATGCCAACGGCACGGAAGTGCTAAACGCATCCAGACCTCCACGGATCACCCGTTGTCGACAAGGAAGAATTCGTGGGTCGAAACGACACGCGGTTTGGCCGCGCACGAGGAGATAGACTGCATGACCGTTCTGCCGCTGCCGAATATCCACCAGTTCAAGCTTGGCGCCCTGAAGTTCACGGTGATCAAGGACGGCACCAGCATTCTCGAAAATCCATGGGAAACCTTTGGCGCCAACCAGAAGCCAGAGACGGTAAAAGCGCTGCTGGCAAATAACTTCCTGCCGACCGACCGCTTCGTGAACAGCTATTGCCCTGTCATCATCGACAGCGGCTCGGAGGTTGTTCTCGTCGATACCGGCTTCGGCGCGGGCATGCGCGAGAAGGGCGGCGGCCAACTCGCCGCCGGCATGAAGGCTGCCGGCTATGGGCCGGAGCAAATCACCCGCGTCGTCCTCACCCATCTGCACGGCGACCATGTCGGTGGGCTGATGGAGGACGGCAAGCCCGTTTTCTTCAACGCCTCCTATACAGTTGGACGCATCGAGTATGACTTCTGGACGGACCCGGCACGAAAAGGAACGCCGGTCGAGGGCAACCAGAAAAGCGTGCTTGCAAACGTCGTACCGCTCGCCGACAGGATCACCTTCATCAACGACGGCGATACCGTCGTGGAAGGCATGACGGCGATGCTCGCCCCCGGCCATACGCCAGGCCACATGGTGTTTCATATCCAGTCGGAGGGAGAGCAGATCGTGCTGACGGCAGACACCGCCAACCACTACGTGCTTTCGTTGCAGCAGCCCGATTGGGAAGTCAGGTTCGATCTGGACAAGACGCAGGCGGCCCAGACGCGCCGCCGCATCTTCGATCTGATCGCCAAGGACAGGATACCGTTCCTCGGCTACCATATGCCTTTCCCAGCTGTTGGCTTCGTCGAGAAGATCGACACGGGCTTCCGCTTCGTGCCGAAGAGCTACCAATACGATTTCTGACGGCCTTTATTGACCTCGCGGACACCGTTCATATGAGGCTGCTGGCTGCCCGGCGCATAGCTGGTTTGCAGCCAGCCAGCTGCGTTTTGCTATTTCCAACTGGCAACAGACGTGGTACCAGCCCTCGCCAACTTCTTAATCAATTCTTGCATCACCGCCGGGGCGGATAATCATTCCGGGGGTGCTCCGCATTTTCTTAAAGACGAAGGAATTGGCATGGCCCGCATCATTGAAACGGCAACCGGGCTCGAAGCCCTGACCTTTGACGACGTGCTTCTGCAGCCGGGGCATTCCGAAGTGATGCCTGGTCAGACCAACGTCGCCACCCGCATTGCCCAGGATATCGAACTTAACCTGCCGATCATCTCGGCAGCGATGGACACCGTGACCGAAGGCCGGCTGGCGATCGCCATGGCGCAGGCCGGCGGCATCGGCGTCATCCACCGCAACCTGACCCCCATCGCCCAGGCCGAGCAGGTTCGCCAGGTGAAGAAGTTCGAAAGCGGTATGGTCGTCAATCCGGTGACCATCGGTCCCGACGCAACGCTTGCCGATGCGCTCGGCCTGATGAAGCACTACCACATTTCCGGCATCCCGGTCGTCGAAAGCCCCGGCAGCGACACCCAGAAGCCAGGCCGCCTGGTCGGTATCCTCACCAACCGCGACGTCCGCTTCGCCTCCGACCCGAACCAGAAAATCTACGAGCTGATGACCCGTGAGAACCTGATCACGGTCAAGGAAAACGTCAATCAGCAGGAAGCCAAGCGTCTCCTCCATTCGCACCGGATCGAGAAGCTGCTGGTGGTGGACGCCGAAGGCCGTTGCGTCGGCCTGATCACCGTCAAGGACATCGAGAAGTCCCAGCTCAACCCGAATGCCTCCAAGGACAGCCAGGGCCGCCTGCGCGCCGCCGCCGCCATCAATGTCGGCGACGATGGTTTCGAGCGGGCCGAACGGCTGATCGAGGCCGGCGTCGACCTGCTCGTGGTCGATACGGCCCATGGCCATTCGCAGCGCGTTCTCGACGCCGTCACCCGGGTCAAGCGCCTCTCCAATTCCGTTCGCGTCATGGCCGGCAATGTCGCCACCTATGACGGTACCCGCGCCCTGATCGATGCGGGCGCCGATGCCGTCAAGGTCGGTATCGGCCCGGGCTCGATCTGCACCACGCGTATCGTCGCCGGTGTGGGCGTGCCGCAGCTGGCCGCTATCATGTCGGCCGTCGAAGCGGCGAAGGCCCAGAACATCCCGATCATCGCCGATGGCGGCATCAAGTTCTCCGGCGATCTGGCCAAGGCCATCGCCTCCGGCGCCTCAGCCGTGATGATCGGCTCGCTGCTGGCCGGCACGGACGAAAGCCCCGGCGAGGTCTATCTCTACCAGGGCCGCTCGTTCAAGGCCTATCGCGGCATGGGCTCCGTCGGCGCCATGGCGCGCGGCTCGGCCGATCGCTATTTCCAGGCCGAAGTCCGCGACACGCTGAAGCTCGTCCCGGAAGGCATCGAAGGCCAGGTTCCCTACAAGGGCCCGGCCTCCGGCGTACTGCACCAGCTCGGTGGCGGCCTGAAGGCGGCGATGGGCTATGTCGGCGGCAAGGACATCGCCGATTTCCAGGAAAAGGCGACCTTCGTGCGCATCTCTAACGCGGGCTTGCGCGAAAGCCACACCCACGACGTGACGATCACCCGCGAAAGCCCGAACTATCCGGGCGTCGGCCTCTGATCGATGGTAGATGACACCAGGCCTTCGATGACGACGATCGCAGGCCTGGCCGCTGTCTGCGCAGCCCTTGCGGCGTGGATCTATCTCGGCTTCGTTCTGCCGTTCCGTGCGGTAGCGGCTGGCCGTGAAATGCTGGCGATGCGGATCGAGGGATACGAAAGTGCCGACGTGTACGCCGCGCTCGAGTTCCTGCGCGGCCATCCCGACGCGGCCAATATCCAGCATGCCTTGAGCTTTGGTCCGGCGCTCGCCCTGGCAGTGGCGTCGTCAGCCCTGCTTTTCCTGGTCCTGAAATGGGTGAAGCCGGGCGGCATCTTCTTCGGCAGGCCCATCCCTCCCGCCGGTGTCATGGCAATGTTCTGCCTGCCCATCCTCTACGGTCTGGCCGGTTGCGGCGAGATCGTTCTCGGCATGCTGATCTTCCCGCCGGCTATGCCATCCGAGCGGACCATAACGCTGGCTGCCGATATGATGCCAGTCCTCGCAAAGCTGAAATTTCTGACGCTAGCGGTCACGGCGATCCTGCTCCTCCGCTTCGTACTTCTCAGCCGCCGTCCTGAACAGGATTGATCGATACAGCCCCTCTGACCTTTACGCCGCCACGGTCGCGCTTTTCCTCGCCCGACGTATCCGGCTGTTTGCCAAGCGTGGGCACGCACCAGTCGGTGGCCACACGGTATCCGCCGCGCGTTTGGCGGATACCCGTTGGGAGCGCTGGCAGGCTGAGTTTTTTTCGATTACAGCAACGCCATATCCCGCGTTTGATGGAGTTGCAGCATGACCGGCTACGAGATGTTTTGGCCCCTGGTGGCGCAGTCCGTTTTGATATTGGTTCTCTACGGCCTGCTTGGCTTGCGCCGATCGGCAGCGGTAAAGGCCGGCAGGGCCAAGGTCGAGCAGTTCCGCGAGAATCGCGAAGAGCCGTCGGAAAGCCTGGTGGTACGCAACGCGATCGCCAATCAGTTCGAACTGCCGGTCCTGTTCTACGCGGTGTCGATCATCCTGTTCATGACGCAGGCCGACAACCTGCCGGCGGTCATCATGGCATGGATCTTCGTCGCCGCCCGCTATGGCCATGCCTACGTCCACGTCACCAGCAACAATCTGCGCTATCGCAGCCCACTGTTCGCGCTTGGCTTCCTGGCCCTTGCCGGCCTCTGGATCTGGCTCGGCGTCTGGCTGGCCTTCTCCTGATCAGGCCGGGAGCGGCACGGGACTGGCGGCAATGACGGCCTCCGCCAATGCCTGCATGTCCGGATCGCGCTGATTGTTGCGCCGCCAGGCAAGCCCGATCTGGCGGCTCGGCTGCGGCTCGGCGAAAGGCACGATGCGGATGCTGTTGCGCCCGGTTTCGGTCGCGACGGCCATCTCCGGGATCAGCGTCGTGCCCATGTCGTGCGCCACCATCTGCAGCAGCGTCGTCATCGAGGTCGCTCCGAAGTTGACGAGGCTTCGCTTGCCGGCGCCGCAGACGGATAGAGCCTGGTCGCGCAGGCAGTGTCCTTCTTCGAGCAGCAGCAGTCTCTCGACATCCACGTCGTTCTCGGTGAGCGGCGACATCAGCACATCGTCGCCGTTTTCGGCCACCGCCATGAAGAACCGGTCGGTGAACAGCGAGCGGGTGCGGATGCCGTCACCTTCCAGCGGTAGCGCCGCGATGACGGCGTCGAGCCGGCCCTCGTTGAGATCGGCAATCAGCCGGCTGGTCACCGCCTCCTTCAGTTCGATCTCGACATTGGGATAGGCGCGGCGAAGGTAGGGCACGAACTGCGGCACGAGATAGGGCGCAACGGTCGGAATGATGCCGATGCGGATCAGCCCGTCCAGCACGCCGCCCTGGCGCCTGACCGAGCGCTCCAGCCGATCCACTTCATGCAGGATGGTGTGGACGTGGCCGAGAACTTCTTCGCCCTTGCGGGTGAGGATGGTGCTGCCGCGGGTGCGCTCGACCAGCTTGGCACCAAGATAGGTCTCCATCTCCATGATCTGGGTCGACAGCGCTGGCTGGCTGATATGCACGAGTTCGGCCGCCCGGCCGAAATGCCGGGTTGTTGCCAGGGCCTCGAAATAGCGCATCTGGCGCAAGGTCAGCATGATAGTTTTTCCCAATCGAAAATCGCAGCCATTACAGCTTCCAATTATCGAAAGTCAACGCTACCGTCCGGCGATGACCAGGGGCGGGAGCCGGTTTTACCAGCTCGGCAGAACCAGCGCGGCCTTGGAGCGCGGCAGGTAGCGGTTGAGGTTCTTGGCATCGGCATCGCCATCGTCGCTGGTGCCGGCCGGCGTGATATTGTCGAGGCAGGCGGATATATGGGCGGTGATGGCGTTCATCAGCGATGCCGACACGCCGGGACGCTTCATGATGCCGATCTGTACCGGCGGCAGTGCCGGAAAGCCGTCTGCCTGGCTCAACACCTTCATCCCATTGCGCAACGCCGATTCCGGCATCACCGAAACCGCCATGCCGGCGAGCACGGCGGAGGCGATGACGGTGCAGGACCAACTGGTAAAGAGCACCTGATATTCGCGGCCGACGGCATCAAGCGTTGAGCAGCTCATCTGCCGCCAAGGGCAATCCCTTCGTCCAAGGGCCAGCGGCACCGGCGCATCGTCGCGCAGCGGATGGTTGGCTGAACTCACCCAGCAGAGCGGCTCGGTGCGCACCACGTCCGACACGCGCTCGCGTGGATTATGGGTCACGAGGGCAATGTCGAGCTCTCCGCGCGCCATCTTTTCCGCAAGATCGACCGAGGGTTCGCAGACGATGTACAACTCGACATTGGGATGGGTCTTGGCAAAGCGCCCGATGATCTCCGGCATGTAGCGGTCGGCGTAATCGTCCGGCGTACCGATGCGCAGCGTACCCTCAAGGCGATTGTCGTCGAAGGCGGCGATGGCCTCGTTGTTCAGGCGGATGATGCGGCGCGCATAATTCAGCAGCTTCTCGCCTTCAGCGGTCAGCCGGTTGCCACGGCCGTCCTTGATGAACAGCTGCTTGCCGACGCGTTCCTCGAGACGGCGCATCTGCATCGAGACGGCCGACTGAGTCTTGAAGATGCGATCGGCCGCCTTGGTGAAGCTGCCGGAATCGACGATGGCGATAAAAGTTTGCAACTGGTCGATATCAAGCGGCGCGGCCATCGTCTCACCTATGAAAAGAGTTGATGACAAGCATTAGAAACATTCGTTGGACTGATCAATAGCCGTTTGACATCTTCGGGATGCAAATCGCATCGCAATCGAACGACCATGTCGTCCGCGCCCGATCAACACCATTGCTTCCCCCGGATCCTCGGCTGGGAGGGTGGTTTTTGCGTGCCCTGAGGAAGGATAGTCACATGAGCACGACGGAACTGAGAATGCCATCGAAGACTGCTGGACGGAGCCTGCCGGTGGCAGCCCTGGTGACCACGCTTTTCGCAATGCTGATCTCGGTGTATCGCGTGTTCCGCAACCGCACCCAGATCAACCGGTTGCATGATCTTGACGACAATCAGCTGCGCGATATCGGCCTGTCGCGGGGCGATCTCAATCGCGCTGTTCTGGGGTCGTCCTTCTTCGAGGACCCGTCGTCGCACCTGACCCAGTCAGCCCGCGATAGGGTTCGCAACCTCGGCAAGGACGGACTTTGTAACTGAAGCTTCAAGTTTCCCCGCAGGGTATAGCCAAACCCCTGCCGCTTGCCCGGTGCTCGGCTCAGCCGACACCGGGTTTTTTCTTGTCCGTGACCAAGCCTCGACCCAGAATCAGTATTGATACTCTTCGAAAACCGGTTCGACCGACTGGTTCCAGCGGCCATTGTAGAGCATCAGCAGGTCGTCGGAGAGGGTGGCTTTCTTGGCAAGCACTTCCTCGAGCGGTGCCAGGAAGAGGCTTTCGTCCTGACCTTCGCTGTTCAGCCGCGCGCGCGACTTCAGGCCGGTGCGCGAGATGTCCACCACGTCGCGGGCGATTTCCAGCAAGGGACGCCCGTCGAAGCTGGCGGCAAGACCCTGCGCCGGGACGGCATTGCGCAACGTCTCGACGGCTTCGTAACTCCAGCTCTTCGTCAGTTCATCGGCCGCTGCCAGCGCCGCATCGTCGTAGAGCAGGCCGACCCAGAAGGCCGGCAGCGCACAGATTCGCCGCCATGGTCCGCCATCGGCGCCCCGCATTTCGAGGAAGCGCTTCAGGCGCACGTCGGGGAACAGGGTCGAGAGATGGTTTGTCCAGTCGCCCATCGTCGGTTCGAACTCGGCGACTTCGCCCTTCAATGCGCTATTCATGAATTGCCGGAAGGTGACATGGGTACAGTCGTGATAGCTGCCGTCGCGGACGATGAAATACATCGGCACGTCGAGCGCCCATTCGACATATTGCTCGAAGCGGAAGTCGTTGCCGAAGGTAAAGGGCAGCAGGCCCGAGCGGTTGTTATCGGTGTCGCGCCAGATTTCGCCGCGCCAGGAAGAAAGACTGTTCGGCTTGCCTTCGGTGAACGGCGAAGCGGCAAACAGCGCTGTTGCCAGCGACTGCAGCTTCATCGAAACGCGCATCTTCTGGCGCATGTCGGCTTCGGAGGAGAAGTCGAGGTTCACCTGGATCGTGCAGGTGCGGTACATCATGTCGAGACCCTGGCTGCCGACCTTCGGCATGTAGCGGGTCATGATGTCGTAACGTGACTTCGGCATGCGCGGCGTTTCGGCCAGCGTCCACTTCGGGCTGCCGCCGATGCCGAGGAACCGGATGCCCATCGGCTCGGCGACTTCGCGCACGGTGGCCAGATGCTGGTTGGATTCCTTGCAGGTTTGGTGGATGGTTTCAACAGGCGCGCCCGAAAGCTCGAACTGGCCGCCCGGCTCGATCGAGATGGCGCCCATGCCAGCCGGTTCGGCAAGGCCGATGATATTGCCGGCATCGATGATCTCGTCCCAGCCTAGCTTGTCGCGCATGCCTTTCAGCAGCGCGGAGATGCTGGCTTCGCCGAAATAGGGGACTGGGCTGTTGTCGGCGCGGAAAAATGCGAACTTCTCGTGTTCGGTGCCGATGCGAAAGCTGTCCTTCGGCTTGCTGCCGGCATCCAGATATTCGCTCAGTTCCGAAACCGATGAGATCGGGGTCTGGTCGGTTGTGTCGCGGGCCATGAAGTTACCTTGATCTCGGAACGGCGCCTGGTCTGAACGCAGGCCTAGTGGAAGGCTGATAGGGCTGGAGTGAGGTACGGTGCAAGTGAATTTGTTTCAAGCCTCGTTCAAAAATATACGACCTCGACGGCCTTCAGATCAAGGCGCGGGCGTCGTTATTGCCAGTCGCCGATCGTTGCCTGGATAACCGCCATTGCCGCCACGGCAGCGGTGTCGGCCCTGAGAATGCGTGGGCCGAGGGGGATGGCGGTGACGAAATCATGCCCCCGAAGGCGCGCGCGTTCATCCTCGGAAAACCCGCCTTCCGGCCCGACCAGCAGCGCCAGCCGCCTCTCCTTGATCTCGCGCAGCAAGGGCAAGGGGTTCTGCCCCGCATCGCCTTCGTCGCAATAGATAATCCGCCGGTCGGTCGGCCAGCGATCGAGCAGATCGCCGAGCTTCACAGGCTCCGCCACGTCAGGAATGGCAAGTATGCCGCATTGCTCGGCCGCTTCGACGGCATTGGCGCGCAGCCGGTCGATATTGCCGATCTTGCCCTGAACATGCTGGGTCATGACCGGTTGCAGCACACCCGCACCCATTTCGACCGCCTTCTGGATCAGGTAGTCCAGCCGACCGACCTTCAAGGGGGCAAAGAGATAGTGCAGGTCGGCAGGGATCGGCTGCGGCCTGGTCTGTTCTCGCGGGATCAGCAGCAGGCGCTTGCGGGTGGGGTAGGCGAGCGTCGCCTGCCACTCTCCGTCGCGGCCGTTGAAGATCAGGATTTCCGCGTCGCTCTCGAGCCGCAGCACGTTGCTCAGATAGTTGAACTGCTCGACGCTGACCGGAACGGCCTGGCCCTCGGAAATATTGGCGGCGACGAACAGCCGCTGCATTCGAAAATTGGCGCGCATGGGATCCCTAGGTCGTTACAGGAAGACGGCGACCATAACCAAATATACCGTCGCCGCAAGCGCAGCCGCAACGGGAACGGTGATGCCCCAGGCGCCGATGATCGTCAGGAAATGCGACCGGCGGACCAGGCGACGGCGGCTGACCTCGTCGGGATTGTGCTCGTCCGGTTTGTCCATGTCCCAATGATCGGCCTTCATGCGCATGTAGGACATCCGCCGTTGCGAGGTGCGGGTATACCATTCGCGGAAGAAGCCGACGCCGAACACTGCGCCGATGGCGACATGGGTGGAACTGACCGGCAGCCCAAACCAGGAGGCAACGATGACGGTCAAGGCTGCCGACAGGGCAACGCAGTAGCCCCGCATCGGGTTGAGCTTGGTGATCTGCTCGCCGACCAGCCGGATCAATCTCGGGCCGAACAGGAGAATCCCGACAGAGATGCCGCAGCCGCCGATCAGGATTACCCAGAAAGGCGCCGCTCCCGATGGTTCCGCAGCGCTCAGGCCGGCGGTGCGCACGATGGCCGCAAGCGGTCCGATGGCGTTGGCAATGTCGTTGGCACCATGGGCAAAGGAGAGGAGCGCCGCCGAGCAAATCAACGGCAGGCGGAAGAGGCTTCGCAGGGCGCTGTTCTTGTTTTCGAGACCCAACGACTGTCGGGCGACCAGCGGCCTTGCCAGAAGCCAGACGAACAGCCCGAGAGCCGCGCCCGCCGCAAGGACGATCACCGGTGGCAGCGGCGCGGCGCGGGTGAGCACCAGCAAGAGATAGGCGAAAAACGTTCCCGCCATGGTTCCGGTCAGAATCGGGATCCAGAAACGTGCGGCGCGGATCTTGTCTTCGCGGTAGATGATGAAGGTCTTGATCAGGTAGAGAAAGCCGGCGGCAATGGCACCGGCCAGCAGCGGCGTCACCATCCAGGTCAGCGAGATCGCCACGACCGTCCGCCAGTGGATCGTATCGACGCCGACGCTGGCAATGCCCGCGCCGATGACGGCACCGACGATCGCGTGCGTGGTCGAAACGGGCGCCTTCAGCCAAGTGGCAAGATTGATCCACACGGCGGCCGCCGTCAGGGCCGAAATCATGATCCAGGCGAGCAATCCACTATCGACGAGCCGCGACGTGTCCACGATCGACGAGGATATGGTTTGGACCACCGGTCCGCCGGCGATCGTTGCCCCCAGAACCTCGAAGATCGCCGCCATCACCAGCGCATGGCGCATGCTGAGCGCGCGGGCCCCGACAGCCGCCCCCACGGTGTTGGCGACATCCTTGGCGCCGATGTTGAGTGCCATGTAGCCCGCGAGCGCCACGCCGGCGATCACCAATGTCGCACCCGGTCGGTCAAGCACATAGCTGCCGGCAAACAGCATGGCGATGCCGAGAAAGATCAGCGCATAGCCAGGGGCGATCAGCCAGTTGCCGACATGCTCGGCAGCGCCCTCGACATAGCTCAGCTTGTCGAGATCCTTGTCGAGCGTCGGCTTGGTCAATGGCGAGGGCTGGTTGGGCATGGTCTTCTCTCTCTGTCGGGAACCGCATCGAGCACCCTGGAAAGGAGGCTCTAACCTGTGCGGTTACGGCATCGAGCGCGCCGGGGGAGCGCCTGCGGCCAGGGCATCTGCCATCCGCGCCTGAAACATCAGGATGAGGTCGCGCAGTTCCGGTTCGTGGACCCGCTTGGCGGCTTCGCTAAAGGATATCCACTCAAGCTTGCGCTCGCCTCTTTCCTTGAAGTTCTTTGCCAGTTCGGTGACCGCAAGCGCATAGACCTGAACCCGGCATGGCACCTTGATGCCGTCCTTCAGAACCTTCGGATAGGTGAACGAGCCCAGCGCTTCCGTTTCCACCGTGCCGCGAACGCCGGCTTCCTCGAAAGCCTCAATGGCGGCGACCTCGTGCGACAGCTTGCCCGACATGGGCCAACCCTTGGGAATGACCCAGCGACCCGTATCGCGGCTGGTCATCAACAGCATTTCCGGCTCGCCCGTCTTCTTTTTGAAGCGATAGCACAGGGCCGCGTATTGCTGCCTCGGCGGGCGGCGAAACATCAGGCGCATATCTGCAGCCAATCGGTCGAGTAGCGTCAAGGGTCGTGTCACCTTTACAATTTCTGGTGGGAATCAATCTTCGGCACCAGTTTACGTCAAACGCAACCAGAACCTACTGAGATAGCAAAATTCGATCCGATTTTACCGTGTTGATTATCAATAAATACACTGCTTCATCTTCAAAAAGCGTCGTCCGCCGTCCTGGAGACGACGAACTGCGACATACACGGACTGTTGATGTCTAGAATCTCTAATATATGTCGGAGACGATGCGTTTCAATTCCCGGCAAGTCGTCCAGACCAACGTTTTAAAATAGGGCAAAAATTAAAGAGTTTCCCTTACTGTTTGAGCATCACTGATGAGCGAACCGTGGGGGTTGCCAGCTCAAAATATAGGAATTGCCGACCATGTGGCATGGACGACTGCTCTCGATCGGCATCTGCCTCTTTGCAACGCAAGGTCTGGCTGCCGAGCGCTATTATTGTGCAGTGGACGATGCCAACATCAAGCTCAGCATCGATGCTGGCTTTGTCGATGCGCCCGGCCGCAAGCTCAACCATTTTCGGGGAGCGCTGATCGCCAAATCGGCGCAGGTGCCGGACGATTTTCGCAAGTTGATGCTGGACTCCAGCCAGTTGAGCGAAAACTGGTCCTTCGGCGACGACCTGCGCCTTGCGATCGTCGCCTACAATGGCAACGGCGACAACGCTGCCAGCGCCGAATTGGTGGTCCTAGCCTCCGGCAAGGGAAATGCTGCGCCGATGCAGGGGAGCTACACGCTTACCTTCGGCACGCCCGATAATGCCAAGCCCGTCAAGCTCACCGGACGCCTGACGTGCAACGCCCAGTAATCGGCTTCAGAATTTGAAAGACACACCAAAGTTGACGGCATTGGTGAAGACCCGCGTCTTCAGCGTGTCGCCGCTGTCGATGGAGACGTTGTCGACGAAGGAATAGTTGCCCTTGTACTCGACGAACGTCGCCCAGTGTTTGCTGATCTCGTAGCTGACACCGGCCTGCGCCTGCAGGGCCAGGCCGCCGAACTCATAGTCGAACGTACGTCCGGAGGCGCGGGTCACTTCCACATGCGGCACGTTGATGCCGGCACCGGCGCCGAGATAGGGCGTCCATTTGCGGGACGGGTCCTGAAAACGATAGAGCGCATTGGCAGTCAGAAGATTAAGACCGTCGGTGAATTCGAAGTGTGACCAGCCCGGCGTGTTTCCGAGGTCGCCATAGACCTTGGCATGGGTGTAGTCGAGCGAGACGCCCCAGTTGGGCGCGTTCAGCTCATCCAGCCACCAGGTGCCGCGAACGCCGTAATAGGGCGGGTTGCTGAAAGACTTGCCGGACCAGTTCGGGTCGAAGTCGGCACCGTCCGATGTCGTGACATTGCTGCCGGTCGCTCCTTGCACACCGCCATAGGCGGAAAACACCATGTCGGCGAAGGCGTCGTCGGCAGTCGCCCAGACAGCGAGAAATGTCAGTGCGGCAAAGGCAGGCTGGCGAATGCTGTTGGCAAGATGCATGCGAGATCCCCCGAACTATTCAGGGATGTATTGATGTCCCGCTTTGATGACAGGGCTATTACAACACCCCCGCCAGGATCGCCCTTGGAGATGCAATGCCGTCAAAGACAAAGAAAGGCGGCCCATTGGCCGCCCTCGCTGGTGGTCACTCACACACAATCAGCCGCCTAAGCCGCCGAACAATGTCCGAAGCACATCCATGCCGTGGTCCTTGTAGCTGACCTCGCCCTGCTTGTTACCGGGGCCGACGACGATCACCTTGGTGCCGACAGGCACATGGCCGTAGAGGTCGGCGACATCGGCATTCATCATCCGGATGCAGCCGGACGACAGGTTGAGGCCGATGGTCCAGGGCTGGTTGGTGCCGTGGATGCGGAAAATCGTGTCGTGGCCGTTCTGGTAGAGGTACATGGCGCGCGCGCCGAGCGGATTGCTCTCGCCGCCGGGCACCGACGCCGGAAGCGGATGGCCCTCCCTGGCTTCGCGCACCCGCATTTCCGCCGGCGGCGTCCAGACAGGCCACTCGGCTTTGCGGCCGATGGTGACGATGCCCGACCAGCCGAAACCATCGCGACCGACACCGATCCCATAACGGGTGGCGCGGTTGTTGCCCTCGACGAGGTAGAGAAACTTGTTGTTGGTATCGACGATGATCGTGCCGGGTGCTTCATTGGTCACCAGCCGGACCAGACGCTTGTGGAACTGCGCGGGCACGGTCCGGTTCGGTTTGACGTTGCGAACCGCATCGTTGGCGGTCGTCATCGGCGCGGCGGCGGCCACGGCGAACATGCATGACAGCGCGACGGCGCTTGCCGCCATCAGCCGAATAACTTGCTTCATCCTCGATGTCCTCTGATCTAAAGTTCGAGAGGCTAATCAAACGGATTGGAATTTCAAGGTCGACGGATGGGGCTTGGGGCTTTTTGACCGATGGCGGCCGGCTTTTCCATCAGCCGGTCGCCATCCATTGCAAAATTACATCACTATGACGCGCGTAATTACATCACTATGACGCGCGTACCGACCTTCACCCGGTCGAACAGGTCGCTGACGTCTTCGTTGCGAAGACGGATGCAGCCGGACGAAACGGCGCTGCCGATGGTCCAGGGCGCGTTGGTGCCGTGGATGCGATAAAGCGTCGATCCGAGATACATGGCGCGGGCGCCGAGGGGATTGCCGGTGCCGCCTTCCATGTGTGCCGGCAGGTAGTGGCCCTTGGCGGCTTCGCGCGTGATCATCTCCGATGGCGGCGTCCAGCCCGGCCATTCCTCCTTGCGGGTAATGGTGTGGGCGCCAGCCCATTCGAAGCCCGGCTTGCCGACGCCGACGCCATAGCGCCGCGCCTTTCCACCGTCCATGACGAGGTAAAGGAAGCGGTTGTTGGTATCGATGACGATCGTGCCCGGGCGTTCCTTGGTCTGGTAATCGACCATCTGCGGAAAATATTGCGGATCGAGCGTCGAGCGTATGACGGGAAGGTTCGGCCGCACATTGGCCACCGTCTGCACCGGCCTGCCGCCGAACAGCGGCCGCGAGGCGCGCTGCTGGAACAAGCCGCGCGGCTGGGGAGCCACTGGCCGCGGATAGACGACGGGCTGCACAGTGCTGCCGCCGAGCTGCATCACCCACGGAGCGCTGAGATCGGCGCTGATGATGACGGGCGGGCGGGTTTGGTAGCGGTCGGTGGCAAGGGCAGGGGCGGCCAAAAGGGTGGCAACACCGAGGCCAAGCAAAATAGACTGTTTCATCATCGGACGGACTCTCTACAATGGACCGAGGATCGGGCGTTATCGCGCACGGTTCGACGATAATCGTGACATCAGCCGGCCAGCGAATGGTAAACGGCGGTTCACGAAAATGCCGCTGATCTGGTAAACCTTTCGTCAGGGTTACCGGTTGGTTTGGAAATACGGTTTGCAAATCGTAAACTTGGGAAGGAATGCATTCCGCGATGACTGCAACGGGACTGATTACGGGAGAGGATGGCCGGGAGCGCTGCTTCTGGCACGGCAATCTGCCGGAATATCTGCGCTATCACGACGAGGAATGGGGCCGTCCCGTCACCGACGATGTGAGGCTGTTCGAGAAGATCTGCCTCGAGGGGTTCCAGTCAGGTCTCTCCTGGCTGACGATCCTGCGCAAGCGCGACAATTTCCGCGCCGCCTTCGCAGGCTTCGATTTCAACCGGGTCGCGCTGTTCGATGACGCCGATATCGAGCGCTGCGTTGCCGATGCAGGGATCATTCGTCATCGCGGCAAGATCGTTTCGACCATCAACAATGCCCGCCGCGCCATCGAACTCAAGGACGAGTTCGGGTCGCTCGCCCGCTACTTCTGGAGCCATGAGCCGAAACCCGAAGAGCGCCCTCCAGTCGTCGACCGTGCGACGCTCTCGGCCAACCCGACCACGGCTGCGTCCGTGCGTTTCTCCAAGGACCTGAAGAAACGTGGCTGGACTTTTGTCGGCCCAACGACGATCTATGCTTTCATGCAGGCCATGGGTCTGGTCAACGATCATCTTGAGGGCTGCTATTGCCGGGACAGTGTGGAAAAGATGCGCAACGCCCTGGTGCGGCCATGAGGCCGCTGCTCCTGGCGGTTAGCGTATGGCTCGCCATCACGGCTTCCATGATCCCGGTTCACGCCGAGGACAGCAAGGCGCCGCCCCTGCAGGTGCCCGAACTCGACCGTGGCGAAGAGCTGGAAAAGCTCGGCTTCCCGGCCGTCACCGAGAAACTGACCGGCTGGACCAAGTTCGGCAAGGGCAAGGTCTACACCCTGCCGATCAAGGCCGGGCAACATGTCAGGATCACCTTCGCCTCGAAAAGCCGCTACGCGTTCATGGCGATCTTCGACCTGACCTCGAGCGCCGACGAAGCTTTCTTCGGCACCGACGAGGATGGAATGACCGCCGACGTCACCGTCAGCGCCGATACCACCTGGTTCATCAAGCCCTATTATTCCCGCGTCACCCGCCGCCGAGGCCTCGGTGCGCCCTATTCGATCCTGATCGAGCCGCTGCCGCCAGGAACACCACAGCAGTCGGCACCGGCGCCAACGCCGGCCCCCGACAAGCCCTCGCTTTTTCCGCCAAGGTGATAGGAGTGACGGCATGGTAAGCATTTCTTGACAACGGCAGGCTATCCATCTCCGATCGTCGGAGGTCGCCATGGTTGTGCTTCATCAGGGAATGCTGGCGCATTTCAGCTGCAATCAGCGCATGGGCATACTCTTTCTTGCGGCAGTCGCGCTGCAAGGGCTGATGCTGGCATAGCTGGCGTGGGGCGTTTACTATCCGAGATCCGACTACGGATATCGTGAAGCCTATAGGATTTCGACATTGGACGGACAATCCCCGTTCTCCCGCCATCGCATCATCGCACTGGCGGTCTGGATGGCTGTCGTGTCCTTGGTTGCCGCCGTCTGCATGGCGTCACGTACCGAAACCCTGCTGTCTATGGACGACCGTTTTATCACAGAGACCAGCTGCATCGGTCCCTTTGCGCAGGAGTACAAGCTGGACCGCCCGCTCGCTTTGGTGGAACACAGGACCGAAAGGGAGTGGCTGCCCCGGCGCAAAGGGCCGGACCACTATCTCGCCATTTTGCAGCCTGGAAAGCCAAGAACATTGTTCATCGATCTGAAGGGCCGCCGGAACGCGCCTGAACTGGTTACTCTTGCGCCGCGCGCCATGCAGGAATACGCCGCTGCCTTACGCAACTCGGGCGAGATGAAGCCACTGAGCCAGGTTACACCTGTGCCAGCCCCTCGATCAGCGCCCTGAGCTCCCCGAGATCAGCGATCTTGCGAAACCGGGGTGCATCCTTCGGCTCCTCGACATGCTCGTAGACCCAGGTGAGCGCATGCGGCACGAAGACGCCGTAGCTGCCGGCGGCGATTGCCGGCACGATGTCGGACTTCAGCGAGTTGCCGACCATCATAGCCCGCTCCGGCCCGTCGCCGAGCTTGGAGAAAATGCGGCGATAGGTGGTTGCCGTCTTGTCCGAGACGATCTCCACCGCGTCGAAGAAATCGCCGAGCCCGGATTGCGCCAGCTTGCGCTCCTGGTCGAATAGGTCGCCCTTGGTGATCAGCACCAGCAGGTAATGCCCGGCCAGCGCCTCCAAGGTCTCGCGGGCATGGGGCAGGGTCTCTACCGGATGCGACAGCAAATCCCTGCCGATGTCGAGAATGTCGGCAATGACTTTGGCGGGCACCGTGCATTCGGTGATTTCGATCGCGGTCTCGATCATCGACAGGGTAAAGCCCTTGATGCCGAAACCATAATGGGCGAGGTTGCGGCGTTCGGCAGCCAGCAGCCGTTCGGACACCCTGTCGCCCTCGGCATAATCTGCAAGAAGTTCGGTGAAGTGCTTTTCTGTCAGCTGGTAGAATTGCTCGTTCTGCCAGAGCGTATCGTCGGCATCGAAGCCGATGGTCGTCAGCGGACGGAGGGCCATGGCCATCTTCCTCGTCGGTTTGCAGAGCCCGATCTTATCGGGTCCACGCGCAGAGACAAGATGTTTGGCTGGCATCACGGATGCGTGAGTGCATCCTGACCCTTCGTTGCAATCCGGTCCCCCCGCGTTATGTCCGGGAGGCAATGCGCTGGCATTGCGGCCCGTGGCGGCCCCACCGCCGAAGATTTATGAAAATTCATGAGATTTAGATCCTGCGGCCGAATAAGAGGAAATCCACATGCGCTATAATCAGCTTGGCAATACAGGCCTGTTCGTCTCCGAACTCTGCCTCGGCACCATGACCTTCGGCGAAGCCGGCGGTGGCAGCACCTGGGGCGCGATCGCCGATGTCGACCAGGACGCGGCCGACAAGATCGTCGAGAAATCGCTCGCCGCCGGCGTCAACTTCATCGATACCGCTGACGTCTATTCCTTCGGCGTCTCCGAGACCATCCTTGGGCAGGCGCTGCAAAACCTCGAAGTGCCGCGCAAGGACGTCGTGATCGCCACCAAGGTGTTCGGCGTCATGGGTGAGAAGCCCAACGACCGCGGCGCCTCGCGCGGCCACATCATGGATTCGGTCGAGGCCAGCCTCGAGCGGCTGCAGGTCGATCATATCGATCTCTACCAGATCCATGCGACCGACTCGGTCACCCCGATCGACGAGACGCTGCGCGCCCTCGACGATCTCGTCTCGGGCGGCCTGGTGCGCTATGTCGGCGTCTCCAACTGGCAGGCCTGGCGCATCGAAAAGGCGCTCGGCATTTCCGAGCGGCGCGGCTTTGCCCGCTTCGAGACCGTGCAGGCCTACTACTCGATCGCCGGCCGCGACATCGAGCGCGAGATCGTGCCGATGATGGCGGAGGAAAAGATGGGCCTGATGGTCTGGTCGCCGCTGGCCGGCGGGCTGCTGTCCGGCAAATATGGTCCGGGCGCACCCGGCAATGGAGAAGGCCGCCGCGCCAGCTTCGACTTTCCGCCCGTCGACAAGGACCGCGCCTGGGCCTGCGTCGCCGCCATGCGCGACGTCGCTGCCAAGCACGATGCCAGCGTTGCCGAAGTCGCTCTCGCCTGGATCCTCGCCAAGCCCTTCGTCACCAGCGTCATCATCGGAGCCAAGCGCGTCGAGCAGCTCGACCAGAACCTCAATGCCGTCGACCTCAAGCTCGATGCGGAAGACATGGGCATGCTCGACGAGATCAGCGCCCTCGATGCCGAATATCCGGGCTGGATGATGCCGCGCCAGAACGCCGGTCGTCGCCCGCAGCCCTTCGACCCGAAGGCCTGATGGTTCGCCGCCGCCGCTCCGGTTTGCCGGGGCGGCGCTTATCTTCAGGAACGTCTCCGAAAACGGTGCGGCGGGTCGCAGGAAGCCGGTAAATCGGGCGCTACTTTTTATGCGCCTTCAGCCAGGCTTCCATGTCCTTGATTTCCTTTTCCTGCGCGGCGATCACGGCCTTGGCCAGCTTGCGCAGCTCCGGATCCTTGCCATATTGCAGCTCGACCTTGGCCATGGCGATCGCGCCCTGGTGGTGGGGTATCATGCCGCGCACGAAATCCGTATCGGCATCGCCGCTATAGGTCAGCGCCATGTCCTTGTGCATCTTGGCATTGGCATCCGCATAGGCGCGGCTCGAAGGCCCCTGGTCGCCCATCGGCTTGCTCATATCCATATTGGCCATGTCATCGGCAAAGGCTGCCGAAGAGCCGAGCATGACGGCGAAGGCGACGAAGAGAGTTTTCATGGGCGGGGCTTCCTTGTTCGATAGGGAGTTGTCGGGTGGAAACAAGCGGCTCGGCATAACGCTGCTCAGATCTTGGCCGCCTTGCGCAGCGCATCGTTGATGCGGCCCTGCCAGCCCTTGCCGGTGGCCTTGAAGGCATCGATGACATCGGGATCGAGCCGCAGCGAGATCTGCCGCTTCGGCGCTTCCACCGCAGGTCGGCCTCGGGCACGCCGGATGCTTTCGGCGAGATCCGGAAAAACCTCGGCGAATGGCCTCGCGTTCTTGAAGTCTTCCTCTGTCCATTCCGGATTGTCGGGATCTGCGGCAATTCCTTCCTGAATTCTCGCTTCTTCGGCGTCAGTGAGGATACGGCGTCTGTGACCTATATCTTTCATAGAGGCTCCTTTCCTTACGGCTCGCAGGTCGCAGCGAAATCAGCGACATTCCCTCAATTCCAAGTCTGACGAAGATGACGGCCACCGTATCTTCAGCGAGGTCGCCGATTGCCTTCAGGCGTCCGTCTCGTGCGTTGAGGATCATCGCCTCGGCAAAGAATCCCAACTCGAGTTCGCGAAAATCAAGCCGATGCTTCTCGACGTTTTTGAGGCGCTTGCGTTCGTCCCAGATGATCTTCATCGCGATCATACCTGCTTCATGAATACGTGTCGATAATAAAAGTACTACATTAAAACAGTCCGGGGCCCGATGTCATCGGGGCGATAGCCGGGAGGCTATGACGTCGTGGACGATCTGGTAGTCCTTGCTTTCCTCGCCGAGCGGCGCCACCGGCCAGCGCCAGCGATCGATCGCCGCAGGCGGGGAGATGCCGAGCAGCAGGTCAGATCTCTCGTGCGTCCGCCCGGTGCGGTCGATGACGGCATAGGCGATATCAGTGACGAGGCATGTGCGGCAGGCAAGGGCGGAAAGACCCCGGAGATGGGCTTCGACCAGCACAGCGGCGGTATCGTCCGGCATGCGGCCCTTGGCCTCCGCCGCCAGCCGTCTCTGCACACCGCGCCCGATCTGCGACAGCAGGTTGGCCGAGACGACGAAATCCAGATAGGGAACCTGCCTGAGGAAGCCGAGCGGCTCCAGCGGTTCCCGAGCCTCGATCTGGTCATAGCCGGAGACGTCGCGCTCGATCAGCCTGACAGCGCCGAGGCGCCGGGCCTTCAGCGAAAGCCTCACCGAAGCCAGATGCACGAGATCGATGAGCACCACGGTGTCGAAGGCCTCCACCAACGCCTTGATCGGCACGTCACGCAACAGCCCGGAGCCGAGCACCACGGCAGTTCGCCGCTGTTTCAGATCGGCTATTGCCTCCAGCATCGCCTTCTGGCTCCGCCTCTCGTGCTCCGCCCAGGCCTTGCGGCAGCGCCTGGCGCGCGACCAGAGGCTGACGGACGAGCGGATGAAACGCCTGTGCGATGGTGAGGTGAGGGGAAGTGTGGCGAGGTGCAGGAGGGCCTCGGCGATCATCGGCGATAATCGCGCTCAGTCGGAAGCGCGCCTTCAGCCCGAAGTCCGATGTCTTCCAAATGCCGCCAAGCGACTCGCTTTCTCATTCACACCGCCTCGACGCATCTTATATCGGTGAAACTGGCATTTTTCGCAGGCAACCGCCAGTCGCCGAATTCCGAGCCCAACCCTTGCCGCAATCGGCCCGATCCGCTAGGAAACCGCCACTGTCACAGGACCGGAATGCAGCGCCATGAACGACAAGCAGAAGAAGCCCCAGAAGCTGAGAGCCCGCCTGCCGCGCGGCTTTGGTGATCGCACTGCCACCGATATCCATGCCACCAACGAGATGATCGCGAAAATCCGCGAGGTCTACGAGCGCTATGGCTTCGACCCGATCGAGACGCCGCAGTTCGAATATACCGATGCCCTCGGCAAGTTCCTGCCCGACAGCGATCGCCCGAACGAGGGCGTGTTCTCGCTGCAGGACGACGACGAGCAGTGGATGAGCCTGCGCTACGACCTGACAGCGCCGCTCGCCCGTCATGTCGCGGAGAATTTCAACGAGATCCAGCTGCCCTACCGCACCTACCGCCAGGGCTACGTCTTCCGCAACGAAAAGCCCGGCCCCGGCCGCTTCCGCCAGTTCATGCAGTTCGACGCCGACACGGTGGGCGCGCCGGGCGTGCAGGCCGATGCCGAGATGTGCATGATGATGGCGGATACCATGGAAGCGCTCGGTATCAAGCGCGGCGACTATGTGATCCGGGTGAATAATCGCAAGGTTCTGGACGGGGTCATGGAAGCGATCGGCCTCGGCGGCGAGGAGCATGCTGGCCGCCGGCTAAATGTGCTGCGCGCTATCGACAAGCTCGACAAGTTCGGTGCCGAAGGTGTCAGGTTGCTGCTCGGGGCAGGTCGCAGAGATGAGAGCGGCGATTTCACCAAGGGCGCAGGGCTGGACGAAGAACAGCAGAGCGAAATTGTTAAGTTCATCGAAGCTGCACAGAACGGTGGAGCGCCAAGCTTCTTTCAGGATCTGGAATCGACGCTGCTGACGAAGAGCGTAAGCGGTTTGCAAGGTCTCGAAGAACTGGCAACCATGAGTAACCTATTTTATGCAGCCGGTTATTCTGGGAATCGCATCAAGATCGACCCATCAGTCGTCCGCGGCCTCGAATACTACACCGGCCCTGTCTACGAAGCCGAGCTCACCTTCGACGTCACCAACGAAAAAGGCGAAAAGGTCGTCTTTGGCTCGGTCGGCGGCGGCGGTCGCTATGATGGCCTCGTCTCGCGCTTCATGGGCCAGCCGGTGCCGGCCACCGGCTTCTCCATCGGCGTGTCGCGCCTGATGACGGCGCTGAAGAACCTTGGCAAGCTCGGGCAGGACGAGGTGCTTGCGCCCGTCCTCGTCACCGTCATGGATGGCGATGTCGACAGCATGGGGCGCTACCAGCGCTTCACGCAGGATCTTCGCAATGCCGGCATCCGGGCCGAAATGTACCAGGGCAACTGGAAGAAATTCGGCAACCAGCTGAAATATGCCGACCGTCGCGGCTGCCCGATCGCCATCATCCAGGGTGGCGACGAGCGCGCCGAGGGTGTTGTTCAGATCAAGGACCTGATCGAGGGCAAGCGGCTCTCGGGCGAGATCGAGGACAATGTCGCCTGGCGCGAAGCGCGGGTTGCGCAGGAAACGGTGCCGGAAGCCGATCTCGTCGCCAAGGTGCGCGAGATCCTGGCGGCCCAGGCCGAAGACCGCAAGCAGGCCGGGCAGGGCCGATGAGCGCAGCGACAGTCAATCGCCTCGAAATCGCCGTCTCCAAGGCCGTCCTGCAGGAGGCAGCACCTTGCCGTTGATCGACCTTCCCGCCTTCGCGCCCGATCTGCTCTCCGAGTTTGCGGCGCGCCGCACCACGCGGGTCGATACGCCCGTGATCCAGCCGGCCGAGCCGTTTCTCGACATGGCCGGCGAGGACCTGCGGCGCCGGATTTTCATGACCGAGAGCGAGACCGGCGAAAGCCTCTGCCTGCGCCCGGAATTCACCATTCCTGTCTGCCTGCGCCACATCGAAACGGCGACAGGCACGCCGAAGCGCTATTCCTATCTCGGCGAGGTGTTTCGCCAGCGCCGCGACGGTAGCCATGAATTCTACCAGGCCGGTATCGAGGACCTCGGCGATATCAGCATCTCCAGCGCCGACGCGCGGGCGATCGGCGATGCGACCGGCATCCTGACCCGTCTGCTTCCGGGTCGCCGCCTTCAGGTAACCCTAGGCGACCAGGCGGTGTTCGAAGCCGTCGTTCAGGCCCTTGGCCTGCCGCTCGGCTGGCAGAAGCGGCTCATCCATGCCTTCGGCAATACCGAACAGTTGCAGGCCCTGCTTGCCCGGCTGGTTAGCCCGCAATTCGTCACCGACATCGATGACGATGTCGCCCGGCTGGTCGGCGCCGATGACGAGACGGCCCTGATCGCCCATATCGACAACACCATGCAGGCGACCGGCTATTCGAGCAATGCCAGCCGCTCGCCGGCCGAGATCGCCCGGCGGCTGAAGGAAAAGCTGGTGCTTTCCGAAACCAGGCTCGACGATGCGGCTTACGGTGTTCTCGAGGAGTTCCTGTCGCTGAAAGTGCCGCTGTTCAACGCATCGGCAGCCTTGGCCGGCTTTGCTGATGCCGCAGGTCTGCGCCTCGGAAACGCCCTGTCGCGTTTCGACGGCCGTGTCGCGGCGCTTGCCAATGCCGGCGTCGATCTGACCACCATCGAATACCGCGCCGCTTTCGGGCGGCCGCTCGATTATTATACCGGCCTCGTCTTCGAGGTCACGGCGGAGGGATCAACGGCGGTGCTGGCCGGCGGCGGCCGCTTCGACCGGCTGATGGCGCTGCTCGGCGCGCAGAACCGCATTCCGGCCGTGGGCTTTGCGCTCTGGCTCGATCGGATACAGAGCGAGAGGGCACCGGCATGACCATCACCATAGCCCTGCCGTCCAAGGGCCGCATGAAGGACGATGCTTCCGATATTTTCGCCCGTGCGGGACTGCCGATCGTCGCCGTCGGCAACGATCGCTCCTATCGCGGCCGCATCGAGGGCCGGGATGGTATCGAAATCGCATTCCTCTCCGCCTCGGAAATCTCGCGCGAGATCGGCAATGGCAGCGTCGATTTCGGCGTCACCGGCGAGGACCTCATCCGCGAAGGGCTGGCGGAAGCTGACCGTCGCGTCGAGTTCTGCGCCCGGCTCGGCTTCGGCAAGGCGGATGTCGTCGTTGCCGTGCCGGAGATCTGGCTCGATGTAGACACCATGGCCGACCTCGGCGATGTTGCTGCCGATTTCCGCAGCCGTCGCGGCCGTCGCCTGACCATTGCCACGAAATACGGGCGCCTGACCCAGCAGTTCTTCTCCAGCCAGCACGGCATCCAGCTCTATCGGATCGTCGAGAGCCTGGGCGCTACAGAGGGTGCGCCTGCCTCCGGTTCGGCCGATATCATCGTCGATATCACGTCGACCGGATCGACCCTCCGGGCCAATCATCTGAAGGTCTTGTCTGACGGCATCATCCTGCGTTCCGAGGCCTGCCTGGTCCGGGCCCGAAAGGATGGCCACGCGGACGATCCTCAGGTGGCCGAAATCATTGCCGCGGTGAGCGGCGCCCTTTCCGTTTAAGTCGACTGACAATGCAAACAGCCCGCCGTGCGAACGGCGGGCTGTTTGGTCAGAAGAATGTTTCGTCCTTAGGCGGCGACGGCGTAGGAGCCGCGGCGGGCGTCGAGGGAGTAGAGGCCGGGGCCGAAGGTAGCGAGCATGATATATGCGCCGGCCAGCGTGAAGTTCTTCATCACCATGATCTGGTTCAGCGCGTTGATCCAGCCGAGTGCTGCATCCGGAAAGCCCGGGACGCTGACGGTGGGAAGATGGAACACCAGGGCGGTAAAGATGCAGAAGGCGGCCAGCGCCCAGCCAACGATGCGTGTCTGGAAGCCCACCAGCACGCAGACGCCGGTGACGAGTTCAAACAGGCCCGCAAGGTAGGTCAGAAGCGTGGCTGCAGGCATGCCGGCGCCGGCGATCATGCCCGAGGTTCCAGTCGGGTCGGCAAGCTTGCCGAAGCCGGCAAAGATGAACATGAAAGCCAGCAGGATGCGGGCGACGAGAATAACAATATGATTGGTGTTGGACATCGGTGGCTCCAAATTCCATTGCCGAACGCGGCAATTCCTGGGAGCGATATTGGCCATTTTTCGCTGGCTGAATAGATGAACGGTAAAAGACATATCGTTTACTAAAGATGAACAACCTGCAGATCATCTGCCTTTTGCTTTTCGAGACAAAGCACTATCATCTCGCCTGTCATTTCACTTTTACCGATAGGGCAATCCGATGGCCGATCTCTCCTCGTTTCCAATCACCCAGCGCTGGCCCGCCAGCAATTCCGATATCATCCAGCTCTATTCGCTGCCGACGCCGAACGGCGTCAAGGTGTCGATCGCGCTTGAGGAACTGGGACTCCCCTACGAGCCACATCTCGTTTCCTTCGGCACAAACGATCAGAAAACGCCGGAATTTCTGTCGCTGAACCCCAACGGGCGCATCCCGGCGATGATCGATCCGAACGGACCGGATGGCAAACCCATTGGCCTGTTCGAATCGGGCGCCATCCTCGTCTATCTCGCAGAGAAGACGGGCAAGCTTATGCCGACGGACGCAGCGGGGCGATACGAAGTGCTGCAGTGGGTGTTTTTCCAGATGGGCGGCATCGGCCCGATGTTCGGTCAGTTCGGCCACTTCTTCAAGTTCGCAGCCGACAAGGTGGCCAACAACAGTTATCCAGTCGAACGCTATCGCGATGAAAGCAAGCGGCTATTGGGTGTCCTCGAAGATCGGCTGAAGGACCGCCAGTGGCTGATGGGCGATCTCTACTCCATCGCCGACATCGCGAGTTTCCCCTGGGTGAGGGGCGTCGACGTCTTCTATGGTGGCAAGGACGTGCTCGAGCTCGAAAGTTTCCCACGGGTGATGGATTGGGTCGCCCGCGCCACCACCCGCCCAGCCAGTCAGAAGGGCCTGAATATCCCCAAGCGTGATTGATGCTGCTGTCGCGCGGCTACCGGTGCACTCTCGCCGGTAGCTATGGATTCGAAAGACTTACTGGCGGCTGACGAGCCTGTCGGATTCGCCGAGCTTGAAGCGTGGGAACAGAAAGACGCCGACCATGCTGCCGGAATGCTGCTCCTCCGTGCCGATCGATTCGCCAACGCAGAAGATTGGCTGGCGCTGGTAGCCTTGGGTGAGCACGGTCGTGGAAAAGCAAAAGGACGAGGATGCTGTCGCTGCTTGCTCGAACAATTGGAGGATGCGCGCGTGATCATGAGTGTCGTAGCAGCGCATCAGTTTCAGCAGGCCGCATTCCGTCGATGACAGGCCATGCAGGATCGAGCTCAAGTGGCCCATCTTGATGACGCCGTTGGCGAGGTCCCCGATCCACCCCTCGGAAACGCAGAATTGAGCAAGGAGTTCCTGGTCGCCACTTTCCATCTCGAGCGATCCCGATATGAAAGGTGCAGCAAGATTGGCTTTGGCAATCTTAAACAAACGTTCCTCACTCCCGTCCGATTAACTGGTAACCACTTACACCATCAGATTGCAATTTGCCGTTCAGACCTGTTGTCGTGCCGGAGCCATCAAACATCATCTCGGCAACTTTTGCCACCAGCAGCCGTCTCAACGCTGACAAGCGATGGTCGTGTCGTCCACACTTTAGTGGTCGCGGGCTTTTCACGCATCCTCGTTGCCGAAGGTTATCCTCCGACGACCGGGTGCATTTCCATCCCCTGTAACCACACGCAAAAATTTTATAGAAGATTTATGAAAAACAGCAATACAATTTAAATGAAATATTGTTTATATTCGCTTTAACGAATATATTTACTGTATTGGAGCTAGCTCTCTCTAAAAATGCCAAAATCGAATTTTTGCTATTCTAGCGGAGTGCTTGAAAACACATTCAGATAAGCGACGGCGTCCATATGGGGTGAAAAGAAATCCGCTGTGAACTATTCAATCGCACCAGTGAGACTTAATGTTCCGATCCTTTGCCACTTTCAATCGATACGCTATCGCTATGGCGGAGCGTACCGCAAACGGGGTGTTCAATACCAGCCCGTGGCGGCGGCGTCAAATCTGAACTGGCGACTCCAGTACATGTGAATATCCGGAGTACCTCGTAAAAATTCAATTTCTGATAGAGTGCGATGCTGCTCAAATTGCGGGCCGCTGGCATCTCAACAAAAAAGGGCGACCCGAAGGCCGCCCTTTCCGTCTCAGCGATGATCCGATGGGATCACATCATGTCCATGCCGCCCATGCCGCCCATGCCGCCGCCCATTCCGCCGCCCATGCCGCCAGCCGATTCCTTCTTAGGAGCTTCGGCAATCATGGCTTCGGTGGTGATCAGGAGCGAGGCAACCGAGGCTGCGTTCTGCAGAGCCGTACGGACAACCTTGACCGGATCGACGATACCCATGGCGATCATGTCGCCATATTCGCCGGTCTGGGCATTGTAGCCGTAGTTGTCGGTGTTGCTTTCGAGGATCTTGCCGACGATGATCGAGCCTTCGTCACCAGCGTTTTCTGCGATCTGGCGAACCAGCGACTGCAGGGACTTGCGGATGATGTTGATGCCGGCCGTCTGGTCGTCGTTGGCGCCCTTGATGTTGAGGACGACAGAAGCGCGCAGAAGTGCGGTACCGCCGCCGGGGACGATGCCTTCCTGTACGGCAGCGCGCGTTGCGTTCAGCGCGTCGTCGATACGGTCCTTCTTTTCCTTGACTTCAACTTCCGTTGCACCGCCGACGCGGATAACGGCAACGCCGCCAGCGAGCTTGGCAAGACGTTCCTGCAGCTTTTCGCGGTCGTAGTCAGAAGTCGTCTCTTCGATCTGAGCCTTGATCTGCGCGACGCGGCCTTCGATGTCGGACTTCTGGCCCGAACCGTCGACGATCGTCGTGTTTTCCTTGGTGATCGATACCTTCTTGGCGCGGCCGAGCATTTCGAGCGTAACCGACTCGAGCTTGATGCCGATGTCTTCGGAGATGACAGTGCCGCCCGTCAGGATTGCGATGTCTTCCAGCATGGCCTTGCGGCGATCGCCGAAGCCAGGAGCCTTGACGGCAGCAATCTTCAGGCCGCCACGCAGCTTGTTGACGACGAGCGTTGCAAGAGCTTCGCCTTCGACGTCTTCAGAGATGATGAGGAGCGGCTTGCCGGTCTGAACGACGGCTTCGAGAACCGGCAGCATGGCCTGCAGGTTGGAGAGCTTCTTCTCGTGCAGGAGAATGTAAGCGTCTTCCAGTTCGGCAACCATCTTTTCAGGGTTGGTTACGAAGTAGGGGCTGAGGTAGCCGCGGTCGAACTGCATGCCTTCGACGACTTCGAGTTCGGTTTCGGCGGTCTTGGCTTCTTCAACCGTGATGACGCCTTCATTGCCGACCTTCTGCATCGCTTCAGCGATGTACTGGCCGATTTCCTTCTCGCCATTGGCAGAGATCGTGCCGACCTGGGCAACTTCTTCCGAAGTGTTGATCTTCTTGGCCTTGGAGACGATGTCCTTGACGACTTCGGCAACAGCAAGATCGATGCCGCGCTTCAGGTCCATCGGGTTCATGCCGGCAGCAACAGCCTTGCCGCCTTCGCGAACGATAGCCTGGGCGAGAACGGTTGCCGTCGTGGTGCCGTCGCCGGCGATGTCGTTGGTCTTCGAAGCAACTTCGCGGACCATCTGGGCGCCCATGTTTTCGAACTTGTCTTCGAGTTCGATTTCCTTGGCGACAGAAACGCCGTCCTTGGTGATGCGCGGAGCGCCGAAGGACTTGTCGATGATGACGTTGCGGCCCTTAGGACCGAGCGTGACCTTCACTGCGTCAGCGAGGATATCGACGCCGCGCAGCATCTTTTCGCGCGCAGTACGGCCGAACTTAATTTCTTTAGCTGCCATGTTAAAAACTCCCGGGCTGGTGCCCAATTGGTTTTATGGAATTGGTGACGAAGACGACCGGCTGGATTAGCCGATGATCCCCATGATGTCGGCTTCCTTCATGATCAGAAGGTCTTCGCCGTCGAGCTTGACTTCAGTGCCCGACCACTTGCCGAACAGGATGCGGTCGCCAGCCTTGACGTCCAAAGGAATGATCGTGCCCTTGTCGTCACGAACGCCGGTGCCGACAGCGACGATTTCGCCTTCCTGCGGCTTTTCCTTGGCGGTGTCAGGAATGATGATGCCGCCCTTTGTCTTGGCTTCAGATTCGACGCGGCGTACAACGACGCGGTCGTGCAGCGGACGGAAATTGGTGGTTGCCATTGTCTAATCCCTCGATCGAATGACATTCACGGATCACGGGGGATCCGTATGGGTGATGTTGGCACTCAGCCTCGGCGAGTGCTAACAACCTGCATGTAAGGACGGTGTCCGGGGGAGTCAAGAATGACCCTAGCGATTTTTTGTGCTGGAATTGTGAACCGGCGATCGATGCGGCGCGCGGCTTCTAGCGCCGTTTTTGCTGTGTCGGCGACCGTGCCGGCCGATCCCCGAGAGCCCGGCCAGCGGTTTTTCAGACTTGTAATCTCCGAGCCGGTTTGCGATGTGAACCGCAACGCGTATCATCGGAAGAATTCAGAGCATGGCCAAGCGTATCGACAGCCTCCGCGATCTCACCAATGACTATGATGTCGTCTTGTGCGACGTCTGGGGCGTATTGCACAACGGCGTCGTTGCCAATGCCGATGCATCTGCGGCGCTGGAATCCGCCCGCAGTCGCGGCCAGACGGTGGTGCTGATCACCAATTCCCCGCGCATCTCGTCGCAGGTCGTGCCGCAGCTGCGCACGATCGGCGTTTCCGACGGCGCCTATGACCGCATCGTTACCTCGGGCGACGTCACCCGCACCCTGATTGCCGAGGGTCCGAAGAAGGTGTTCCTGCTCGGTCCCGACCGCGACCTGGCGCTGATCGAAGGCATCGGCGTCGACCGGGTTTCCGCCGACGAGGCGGACTCGGTGGTCTGCACCGGCTTCTTCGACGACGAGACCGAGACGCCGGAAGACTATACGGACATGCTGAAGGCCTTCCAGGCGCGCAACGTGCCGATGATCTGCGCCAATCCAGATTTGATCGTCGAGCGCGGCCACCGGATGATCCCCTGCGCCGGCGCCATGGCGGCCTATTACAACCAGATGGGCGGCCAGACCCGCGTCGCCGGCAAGCCGCATCGGCCGATCTACGAGGCAAGCCTTGCCGCCGCCCGAGCTGTCAGGGGCGATTTCGACCTGTCGCGCGTCGTTGCCATCGGCGACGGCATGCCGACGGATGTGCGCGGCGCGCTCGGCTACGGGCTCGATCTTCTCTATATCAGCCAAGGCATCCATGCTGCGGAATACACGATCAACGGCGAAGCGGATGAGGCGATCCTGCACGCTTTCCTGGACAGAGAACAGGCGGCACCGAAATGGTGGATGCCGGCACTTGCCTGATGCAGTCGGAACAGTGACCCCATGACCGTTTTCCACCGCAACGAGACCCGCGAGCCGCTGCCTCCGCACCTGAAGGGCGGCGTCATCGCCATCGGCAATTTCGACGGTGTCCATCGCGGCCACCAGTCGGTGCTGGAGCGGGCACTGGAGATCGCCAGGGCGCGCGGCGTGCCGGCGCTGGTGCTGACCTTCGAGCCGCACCCCCGGACCGTCTTCCGCCCCGACCAGCCGGTGTTCCGCCTGACGCCTGCGCCCTTGAAGGCGCGCATCTGCGAGGCGCTCGGCTTCGACGCCGTCATCGAATATCCGTTCGACCGCGAGTTCTCGCAGCGCTCGGCCGATGATTTCGTCCATTCCATCCTGATCGACTGGCTCGGTGCCTCCGAGGTCGTCACCGGCTTCGATTTCCATTTCGGCCACGGGCGCGAGGGCGGTCCGGCCTTCCTGATGAACGCCGGCAGCCGCAACGGTTTTGGCGTGACGCTGATCGACGCCTTCCGCGACGAGAATGCCGAGGTGGTGTCCTCGAGCCGCATTCGGGCGCTGCTGGTGGACGGCGAGATGGCGGAGGCAGCCGGCCTGCTCGGCTATCGCTATCTGGCCGAATCCGAGGTCATCGGCGGCGAGAAACTGGGCCGGACGCTGGGTTATCCGACCGCCAACATGCGGCTGCCGGCGGAGACCGAATTGCGCTCCGGCATCTATGCCGTGCGATTTCGCACGGCCGACGGCGTCATGCACGATGGCGTCGCCAGCTATGGCCGTCGCCCGACAGTTACCGAAAACGGCGCTCCGTTGCTCGAGACCTATGTCTTCGATTTCAGCGGCGACCTCTATGGCCAGCTCTGCTCCGTATCGTTCTTCGCCTACCTCAGGCCTGAACTGAAGTTCGACGGACTTGAGCCGCTGATCGCCCAGATGCGCAACGACGAAGCCGAGGCGAGGGCGCTGCTTGCAGGCGTGATGCCGCTGGGCGCGCTGGATCGCATCCTCAATAGCTGATGCCGCGCTGCACAATCGAATTGTGTGGTTTTCAAGGCAAAATACTTGCGCAGCCAAGCTTAGCGTTTATGCCTTGATAATCGTCAAGCGGATTCGCCGCGTCAGGAAACGTCTGAAAGGCAGTACCCAGCATGGACAAGCGTTCTGGAAAGGCAGCCCTCTGGCTGCTTGTCATTCCCTATATCGGGCTCCTCTGGGTGCCGTTTTACAATTTCCGTGACCCGGTCCTGTTCGGGTTTCCGTTCTTCTACTGGTATCAGCTGCTCTGGGTGCCGATCACCGCTCTCCTGACCTACATCGCCTACCGGAGCGTTCGCCATGACGACTGATATCAATCCCACGGCGCTCGCCGTCTTCCTGTTTTTCTTCGCACTGGTCACCGTCATGGGCTTCGTGGCCTCTCGTTGGCGCAAGCCCGAGACGCTCGCCCATATCGACGAATGGGGCCTCGGCGGCCGCAATTTCGGCACCTGGATCACCTGGTTCCTGGTCGGCGGCGATTTCTACACCGCCTACACCATCATCGCCGTGCCGGCGCTGGTCTACGCCGTCGGCGCCTATGGCTTCTTTGCGCTGCCCTACACGATCGTCGTCTATCCCTTCGTCTTCATGGTCATGCCTGTTCTCTGGAAGCGCGCCAAGGATCATGGCTATGTCACGGCCGGCGACATCGTCCACGGCCAGTACGGCTCGCGTGCCCTGGAGTTGGCGGTGGCGATCACCGGTGTCATCGCCACCATGCCCTATATCGCGCTGCAGCTGGTCGGCATGACCGTCGTACTGAAGGCGCTCGGCCTGCACGGTGAACTGCCTCTCGCCATCGCCTTCATCATCCTCGCGGTCTACACCTACTCGTCCGGCCTTCGCGCCCCGGCGCTGATCGCCTTCGTCAAGGACATCATGATCTATATCGTGGTGATCGTCGCGGTCGCGGCCATTCCGATGAAGCTCGGCGGCTACGCCAGCGTCTTTGCCGCAGCCGACGCCGATTTCCAGGCGAAGGGATCGGGCAGCCTGCTGCTCGGCAGCAACCAGTATGTCGCCTATGCCAGCCTTGCGCTCGGCTCGGCGCTCGCCGCCTTCATGTATCCGCACACGCTGACCGGCATCTTCGCCTCCAACAGCGGCAACACGATCCGCAAGAACGCCGTGCTGCTGCCCGCCTACACCCTGCTGCTCGGCCTGCTGGCGCTGCTCGGCTACATGGCGCATGCCTCCCATCTGACGGTCTCCAGCCCGAACGAAGTGGTGCCGGCGCTGTTCCAGTCGCTGTTTCCGAGCTGGTTCACCGGCTTTGCCTTCGCCGCGATTGCCATCGGTGCTTTGGTGCCGGCCGCCGTCATGAGCATCGGCGCCGCCAACCTCTTCACCCGCAATTTCTGGAAGGCCTACGTCAATCCCGACGTCAGCCATGCGGGCGAGGCGCAGGTCGCCAAGATCGCCTCGCTGGTGGTCAAGGTCGGCGCGCTCTTGGTCATCCTGTTCCTGCCGACGCAGTTCGCCCTCGATCTGCAGCTGCTCGGCGGCATCTGGATCCTGCAGACCCTGCCGGCCCTCGTGTTCGGCCTCTACACGAACTGGTTCCGCGCGCAGGGCTTGCTCGCCGGCTGGTTCGTCGGCTTCTTCGGCGGCACCTATCTGGTCTGGATCAACGGCTGGAAGCCAATGCAGGCCATCGCCTTCGGCGGCGCGCCGGTCACGATCTATATCGGCCTGCTGGCCCTTGCGGCCAACATCGTCGTCGCTTCGGCGGTGAACGCTGTGACCAAGGGCAGGGCTGTCGCACAGGCGTGACGGATCGACCTTGGCCGTGGGCGGCAACGCCCGCGGCTCAGACTGCGGACAAACCCTGAAGAAGCTTGTTTGACGAGAGCGATACCCCACTCTCCCTCATCCTCGCCCTTGTGGCGGCGATCCAGCGGCACGACGTCTGTCGTGTCAAAAGACTCTTTCAGCTCAAGGACTTGAGCTGACTGGATCCCTGCAACAAGGGCGAGGATGAGGGGAGTTTGACAACCGCCTCAATTTCCCGAGTGACGTCCAGAGTTGTCGGATAAGGCCCTTGTAAGCCGTCTGGGCCGTGGTCTGCCCAGCAGTCCGGGCCGTGGGGGCAACGCTTGCTTTCTCCCGCTGCCAGCACACTACGGCTGCAGGAGACGGCTGTCGAAGGGATAGGATTTTATATCGACGATCCGGATTTCGTGGGCGCGGGGATGCTGCGGGTTGATGAGAATGTTGGCCGCCGCCGGCATGATTGCCGAGGGCACGCGGATCAGGCAGGCCTCGGCGCTCTGCAGGAGCTTGCTGCCTTTCGACCGGGTGCGATGGATGTCGTCGAAATCGTCCTGATCCATCGCAATGTCGACCAATGGCAGATCGTCGGGAGCTAAAATCCGCAACAGCTGGAAGGTCTCCGGAATCAGCTGGAGACTGACCTGCACGAGCGTCTCCAGCAACGCCGTCGAAGGGTGGTCGCAGCAATAGACGACAGCTGTGCCCATCTCGTGCCATCGGCCCGGCGCGACCAGCCCGCCGCGACCGGAGAGGTCCGCGTAGTTGGATATGCGCCAGAGGATCGTCATCAGACATAAATGCCGTAGTCTATCTGATACAGCGACGTCTCGACCAGACGGGCCCCGGTCTCCGATTCCAGCAGGTCGATCGGAGCGATCCCTTTCAGGGCGCGATTGGGATTGCGCAGCCAATGGTGGGCCTTGTCATGGTCGCCAAAAACCTTGTCTGCCAGCTCGCTGATGCGGAGAAGGCGCTGGGCGCTATCGTTTTCGGCAAGCGTCAGGGGCTCGCCTTTCTCGACGCGGCGTGCAAGCGTTCTGCGCGGCGCCACGAAACGATGGATCTCCTCCGTCGAGAAGCCATGCTCTCTGAGTTGACCGACTGCCTTCGCCTCGAATGATGGCCAGGCATTGTCGGTCACCATGACAAGGGCTGCCTGTGTCGACCGGCCGCCGGCTATCGGAAAACTGTCTGCCATGGGGATGCTCCGTGCCATTTGCCTCCCACCATACGCGCAAATGGCCAAATCTTCAATCGCCGCGTTTGGTCGCCGCCGGCCTCTTCCTTTTCCCCCGAAAACCGCTTATTAACCGCCGGCAATGACCCATTTTTGGCTGGCAGTAGCGATACGAATTATTGGCCCGGCCTTCCGCGCGCTTTAGCTGCCGGAAGGTCCGGGTTTTCGGCGCTCTGCCGAGCGCTCTCCGCCACCAAACATTTCCCGATTGGATGCGCCCGCCAGGGGCTGCAAGAGACGATTGTCAGCACAATGACCGATACGCCTGAAAAGATCGACTATTCGAAGACCCTCTACCTTCCCGAAACCGAGTTCCCGATGCGCGCAGGCCTGCCGCAGAAGGAGCCGGAAATGGCGGAGAAGTGGAAGCAGATGGGGCTCTACAAGCAGCTCCGTGCCTCCGCCGCCGGCCGCAAAAAATTCGTCCTGCATGACGGCCCTCCCTATGCCAACGGCAACATCCACATCGGCCATGCGCTGAACAAGGTGCTGAAGGACGTCATCACCCGCTCGTTCCAGATGCGCGGGCGCGATGCCAATTACGTGCCGGGCTGGGATTGCCACGGCCTGCCGATCGAATGGAAGATCGAGGAAAAATACCGCGAGAAGGGCAAGGACAAGAACGAGGTCCCGGTCAACGAATTCCGCAAGGAATGCCGCGAGTTCGCGCAAGGCTGGATCGACATCCAGTCGAACGAGTTCCGCCGCCTCGGCATCGAGGGCGATTTCGACCATCCGTACACGACGATGGCCTTCCATTCGGAAGCCCGCATCGCCGGCGAGCTCTTGAAGATCGCCAAGTCCGGCCAACTCTATCGCGGCTCCAAGCCGATCATGTGGTCGGTCGTCGAGCGCACGGCGCTGGCAGAGGCCGAGGTGGAGTATCAGGAGGTCGAGAGCGACACGATCTGGGTGAAGTTCCCTATCCGCTTTGTGACTAAAGCTATTGCAGCCAAACCAGGCAGCAAAGAGCTTGAGGAGCAAAATGAACGTGCGTACAGACTAGGCGCGCCTGTGTCTTCGGATATGGCAGGAGCCTCCGTCGTCATCTGGACTACTACTCCTTGGACGATCCCCGGCAACCGCGCGATCTCCTTCTCGTCGAAAATCGAGTACGGGCTTTATCAAGTCACTGACGCGGTCAACGACTTCGGTCCGCAGCCAGGTGAAAAACTAATTTTCGCCAACCGCCTCGCCGAAGATGCTGCGACCAAGGCGAAGCTGACCTTTAAACTGATCCGTGACGTCACTGGCACGGAGCTCGGCGCAATCACTTGCGCCCATCCGCTGAAGGATCTTGGCTACACCTTCGACGTCCCACTCCTCGACGGCGATCACGTCACCGATGACGCCGGTACCGGCTTTGTCCACACCGCTCCAAGCCACGGCCGCGAAGACTTCGAGGCTTGGATGTCGAATGCAAAACTGCTTCAAGATCGTGGGGTCGACACCAAAATCCCGTTCCCGGTCGACGATGCCGGCTTCTACACCGAGGATGCGCCCGGTTTCGATCCCTCCGCCGAAGGTGGCGCTGCCCGCGTGCTGGATGACAACGGCAAGAAGGGCGATGCCAACAAGCGCGTCATGGAGGCTTTGATCGCTGCCGGCAATCTCTTTGCCCGTGGCCGCATCAAGCATGAGTACCCGCATTCCTGGCGCTCCAAGAAGCCGGTCATCTTCCGCAATACGCCGCAGTGGTTCGTCTACATGGACAAGGAACTCGGCGATGGCACGACGCTGCGCACCCGTGCCCTCTCGGCCATCGACGACACCCGCTTCGTGCCGGCAGGCGGCCAGAACCGTTTGCGCGCCATGATCGAGCAGCGCCCGGATTGGGTACTCTCCCGTCAAAGAGCCTGGGGCGTGCCGATCTGCGTCTTTGCGGATGTCGATGGCAACGTGCTGCAGGACGACGAGGTCAACGCCCGCATCCTCGAAGCCTTCGAGAAGGAAGGTGCCGATGCCTGGTTTGCTGAAGGTGCCAAGGAACGCTTCCTCGGCAACGCTCATGATGGCGAGCGCTGGCAGATGGTGTCCGACATTCTCGACGTCTGGTTCGATAGCGGCTGCACCCACACCTTCACGCTGGAAGACCGTCCGGACCTGAAATGGCCGGCGGATGTCTATCTCGAAGGCTCAGACCAGCATCGCGGCTGGTTCCATTCGTCGCTGCTGGAAAGCTGCGCGACGCGCGGACGCGCGCCCTACGACGCCGTCGTCACCCATGGCTTCACCATGGCCGAAGACGGTCGCAAGATGTCGAAGTCGCTCGGCAACACGGTGACCCCACAGGAAATCATGGGCCAGTCCGGCGCCGATATCCTGCGCCTCTGGGTGATGAACACCGACTACTGGGAAGACCAGCGCCTCGGCAAGACGATCATCCAGACCAATATCGATGCCTACCGCAAGATCCGCAACACTATCCGCTGGATGCTGGGAACGCTTGCCCACGACCACGGCGACGACATCGCCTATGCCGATCTGCCGGAGCTGGAACAGCTGATGCTGAACCGCCTGTCCGAGCTCGATAAGGTCGTGCGCTCCGGCTACGACGAATTCGATTTCAAGCGGATCGTTCGCTCGCTGTCGGATTTCGCCAATGTCGAACTGTCGGCCTTCTATTTCGACATCCGCAAGGACGCGCTCTACTGCGACGCGCCGTCGAGCCAGAAGCGCCGCGCGGCCCTCTATGTCATCCGCAAGCTGTTCGATTGCCTCGTCCTCTGGTTCGCACCGATGATGCCCTTCACCACGGAAGAGGCATGGCTGTCGCGCGATCCGAACGCGGTATCGGTGCATCTCGAGCAGTTCCCGACGATCCCTTCGGAATGGGCAAACGAGCCCGTCGCCGAAAAGTGGAAAAAGGTCCGCACCGTCCGCCGCGCTGTCACCGGCGCGCTGGAGATCGAGCGCAAGGAAAAGCGCATCGGCGCCTCGCTGGAAGCAGCCCCGGTCGTCCACGTCGGCGATTCCGAACTTCTGGCGGCGCTGGATGGTCTCGATTTCGCGGAAATCTGCATCACCTCGAACATATCGGTCGTGGCCGGCGAGGGGCCTGCGGAGGCCTTCCGGCTGGAGGACGGCACCAAGGTCGCCGTCGAGCCGAAGCTCGCGGAAGGCACCAAGTGCGCCCGCTCCTGGCGCATCACCACCGATGTCGGGTCCGATCCGGCCTATCCGGACATTTCCGCCCGTGATGCGGCGGCCATGCGCGAGCTTGCCGCTATCGGCTGAAGAAATTTACCGGATGAATTGCGTTAACCGCGTTCATCCGGTAAAAGTGCCTGAAATTGGCCGGATTTTCGCGCGAAGGGGCGTAAGGATCATGGCGGGCGATAGATGCACCGGCGTGGCTGGGAAGGGTTTTCATGAAAGCGTTGCATAGGGTTCGTGTTGGCGTCTGCTTGGCTGCTTTGGTGGCGGGCTGCGGCGCGATGTCCGGCTGCATGAGCAGCCCGACCTACGGCACCGACAAGACCTCGGGCGAGCAGTTGTTCGACGATATCGCCGATATCGGCTCGCTTTCTGCCGCCACGCCCAAGGAAAACACCGTCAAGTACCCGCCGCGCCCAGGCCTCGTCGTTCCTCCGCCTGCCGGCCGCGAGACGCTCACTCAGCCGCAGCAGTCGCTGGCCTCGTCCAACAACCCGAACTGGGTGGAATCGCCGGAAGAAGCCCGCAAGCGCCTTGTTGCCGATGCCGATGCCAACAAGAATTCCGCGAATTACCGCTCGCCGCTGGTCTATTCCGACAGCCATGCGACACAGCAGACCCAGGCGCAGCAGACCGCCGCCTACCGCGAAGCCCGCAAGAATCAGGACGGCACCTATATCGACCAGCGCCGCTATCTGATCGATCCGCCGGCCCAGTACCGCCAGGTTGCCGATCCGGCCGCCCTCAACGATCTCGGCACGCCGGAATCGAAGAAGGAAAAGAAGCGCCTGAAGGATGCCGAGGCAGCCCAGCAGTCGAGCAGCTGGTGGAAGCCCTTCCAGTAAGAAGGGTGAGCTAGCCCTCGTCGACGCGTCGGGCTCGAAAGAAATCCTTGAGAATGTCGCTGGCCTCGCTTTCGGCCAGCGCCGAATAGACCTCCGGGCTGTGATGGCAGGTCGGCTGCGAAAAGAAGCGGACGCCGTTGTCCACAGCGCCGCCTTTCGGATCTTCGGCGCCGTAGTAGAGCCTGCGGATGCGCGCAAAAGAGATCGCCGCCGCACACATGGTGCAAGGCTCCAGCGTCACGTAGAGATCGGCCCCCATCAGGCGCTCGTTGCCGAGCGTCGCAGCGGCAAGGCGGATCGCCACCACTTCAGCATGGGCCGTTACATCATTGTCTTCCCGGGTGCGGTTGCCGGCCTTCGCAACCACGGCATTGTCGAAAACCACCACGGCGCCGATCGGCACTTCGCCACGAGCACCGGCGGCGCGGGCCTCGTCCAGCGCCAGCGCCATGAACTGATTTGTCTTCGCCATCAAGATTTTCCACTTAACCGAAGCGGCGTGACCTGATAGGACACGCCAAAGACCAATTTGGTCTAAAAACTCAGGCAAACATCAAATGACATTCAATGACAAGCCCAAGCGGCCTGGGTCCAAGCCCTTTCTTCGCGACAAGCCGATGCCGAAGCGCGAAGACACCAATGCCGCCAAACCCGCGCCGTCGAAGCTGACGAAGGCCAATATTCCCGATGACGCGGAGCGTATCTCCAAGGTGATGGCGCGCGTCGGCGTCGCCTCCCGTCGCGATATCGAGCGGATGATCATGGAAGGCCGCGTCAAGCTGAACGGCGTGCTGCTCGACAGCCCGGTGATCAACGTGACGCTGAACGACAAGATCGAAGTCGACGGCGTGCCGATCCGGGGCATCGAGCGTACCCGCCTGTGGCTCTATCACAAGCCGGCCGGCCTCGTGACGACCAATGCCGATCCGGAAGGCCGCGCCACCGTCTTCGACAACCTGCCGGACGACCTGCCGCGCGTCATGTCGATCGGCCGCCTCGACATCAACACCGAAGGCCTGCTGCTGCTCACCAACGACGGCGGCCTTGCCCGCGTGCTCGAACTGCCGACGACCGGCTGGCTGCGCCGCTACCGCGTCCGCGCCCATGGCGAGATCGACCAGGATGCGCTCGACAAGCTGAAGGACGGCATCGCCGTCGACGGCGTGCTCTACGGCTCCATCGAAGCGACGCTCGACAAGGTCCAGGGCTCCAACGTCTGGATCACAATGGGCCTGCGCGAAGGCAAGAACCGCGAAATCAAGAACGTGCTGGGCGCCCTCGGTCTCGAGGTCAACCGGCTGATCCGCATTTCCTACGGCCCGTTCCAGCTCGGCGACCTGCCAGAAACCCAGGCCGTCGAAGTGCGTGGACGCACGCTGCGCGACCAGCTCGGCCCGCGTCTCGTCGAGGACGCCAAGGCGAATTTCGACGCACCGATCTACAATGTCTCAGGTGGCGATGCCGCTGACGAGGACGATGCGCCCGCCGCCCGTCCGCAGCAGCGCGACGATTGGGTCAAGCGCGAAAAGTCCGCAGACAAGCGTGCGCCTGCCCGTGGTCATCTCGACACCAAGCGCGAAGACAGCAAGGGCGGTGCCCGTGGCAAGGACGACGATCGTCCGAAGCGCGCCCCCATGACGACGCCGCGCCGCAGCGCCAATGTCTGGATGGCGCCCGGCGCCCGTCCGCTTGGCGAAAAGGCGGCCGAAAAGGTCGCCAAGAACCTCGAGAAATACGGCCCGTCGACCCGCGGTCCCCGCGCTCGCCCCGGCTCGGACCGTCCCGATGAAGGTCCACGCGTTCGCGTCAGCCGCGTCAGCGACAGCGAAGGCGAGTGGATCCGCGCCACCGACGACAGCGATGACGGCAAGGGCAAGGGTGGTGGTTTCGGCCGCAAGAGCGCCGGCGGCGAACGCCCGGCACGCGGTGATCGTCCGCAGGGCGCAAAGTCTTTCGGTGACCGGCCGCCGCGTGGCGACAAGCCGTTTGGTGAACGCGCGCCGAGGGGCGACAAGCCTTTTGGTGACCGGCCACGGGGTCCGAGCCGTCCCCGTGCCGAGGGCGAAGATCGTCCCCGCACGAGCTCCTTCCGCAGCGACAGCCGCTCCGACGCCCCACGCGGCGACCGCCCACAGGGCGACCGGCCACCCCGCGGTGACCGTCCGCAGGGCGCAAGACCGCAAGGCGATCGCCCCTATACCGGCAGGCCGCGTGCCGAGGGCGAGGATCGTCCCCGCGCAAAGCCGTTCCGCTCCGACGCGCCCCGTGGTGACCGTCCAGTTCGCAGCGAGCGCCCGCAAGGCGACCGGCCCTATAGCGGCAGGCCTTCAGGCGATCGCGCACCGCGCGCCGACGGCGACCAGCGTTCCGAGCGTCCGGCCAGAAGCGAGCGGCCATCCGGCGAGCGCAGCTACGGCGACAAGCCGGCGGGTGCCAAGCCGGCCGGCCGTCCCTACACGGGCAAGCCAGCCGGCAAGTCCTTCGGCGGCAAGCCAGCGGGCAAGCCGGGTGCCAAAAGCTTTTCCGGCAAGCCACGCGACGGTGGCGGCAGCGGCCGTCCGGCAGGGGGTGCTCCGAGAGGCGGCCCTAGAGGCAAGAGGGGCTAACGGGCGGTGAGGATTGTCGGCGGAGAGTTTCGCGGTCGGTCTCTAGCCGTGCCCAAATCCAATGCGATCCGTCCGACGGCGGATCGCACGCGGGAAAGCCTGTTCAACATCCTGAGCCATGCCTATCCCGAAGCGATCGACGCCACCCGCATGATGGACCTCTTCGCCGGTACCGGCGCGGTCGGTCTCGAGGGCGCATCGCGGGGTTGCCGCCACGTGCTGTTCGTCGAAAGCAGCGTCGAGGGCAGGGGGCTGCTCTGGGAGAATATCGATGCGCTCGGCCTGCACGGCCGCACACGCATGCTCCGCCGCGACGCCACCGATCTCGGCGGCGTCGGTAATCTCGAACCTTTCGACTTCCTGTTCGCCGACCCGCCCTATGGCCAGGGCCTGGGCGAAAAGGCGTTCGCGGCAGCCGCCAAGGGTGGCTGGCTGGTGCCTGGCGCCCTTGCCATTCTGGAAGAGCGGGCCGACGTTGTCGTCAACGCACCCAGCGATTATGTCCTGCTCGAAGTACGCACCTTCGGCGACAGCAAGATGCATTTCTTCCACTATCAGCCGGCTTAGCGATGAGCGCGATGGTCAACCCAGATTTCCCGATCGTCTCGGAGCTTCCGCTCCGGACATCGACGTCGCCCTCCGTGGCGATCTCTTTCGGCGGCGGCGGCGCCCGCGGCCTTGCCCATATCCACATCATAGAAGCGCTCGATGAACTCGGCATACGGCCGGTCGCCATCTCCGGCTCGTCGATCGGCGCGATCATGGGCTCGGGCATGGCCGCCGGCATGACCGGCATCGAGATCCGTGATCATGCGCTCTCCAGCATCGGCAACAAGAAGGCCGTGGCCAACCGCATCTGGGGCCTGCGGCCGAAATCTGTGCGTGGCCTCAGGCTTGGTCAGTTCGATCTGGAACGGGTGCTGCGCGCCTTCCTGCCGCATCAAGTGCCGGACAACTTCGATGGCCTGCGCATCCCGATGAAGGTGATCGCAACCGATTACTATGGCCAGTCCGAGGTGGTGATCGAAAACGGCGATCTCATTCAGGCCCTGGCCGCGTCGGCCGCGATTCCGGCCGTCTTCATGCCGGTGCGGCTGAACGATCGCATCATGATCGACGGCGGCATCATCAACCCCGTGCCCTACGAGCATCTGATGGACCTGGCCGACATCGTCATCGGCGTCGATGTCGTGGGGGCTCCCGATGGCGACGGTACGCATGTGCCGAACCGCATGGAAAGCATTTTTGGCAGCGGCCAGTTGATGATGCAGACGGCGATTGCTCTGAAGCTGCGTCTGCGGCCGCCGCAGATCTTTCTCTGCCCGGCCGTCGGCCGCATCGGCGTCATGGATTTCCTGAAAGCCCGGGAAATCCTGGCGATGTCGGTGGGCGTCAAGGACGAGCTGAAATACGCCCTCGACGAAATCCTGACGGCCCGTGGCGCCTAGACACTCGCCGGTTCGGACAAGTCGTCGTTCTCGTCGACAACATCGACCGCACGCTTCGGCTTGATCAGCGGTTCCGGCTTGACCGGCTTTGAAAACAGCATGTCGGTGCCCGCCTGCGGTCCTTCCGTGGTCTGCAGCTCGAGCCGCTGCTCATCGCGCCTGCGGATGTCCTCCTGGATCGCCATGGCATCCGCTTCGCCGATCCCGAGTTCCTCAAGCGTCTTGCGGCCGAACAGCAGGCCCGATTCCAGTGTCTCGCGCAGTTCGTAGTCGACCCCCATCTTGCGCAGAGCAATCGAGTGGATACGGTCATAGCTGCGCACGAAAATCCGCGCATGCGAATATTCGGTCTGCACCAGTTCGACGATCTTGTCGGTAATCTCCCGCGTGTGGGTACAGATGACCACGATCTTGGCGCGGTCGATGCCGGCCGAGCGCAGCACGTCCTTGCGGCTGCCGTCGCCGAAGTAGATACGGAAGCCGAAGGAGGAGGCCTGGCGGATACGGTCGGCGGAGAAGTCGATGACAGTCACGTCGCGGCCGCCGGCAAGCAGGATCTGCGCGGCGATCTGACCGAAACGCGAGAAGCCGATCATCAGCACGTCGGCCCCGGCACCCTCGAAATTCTCGTCGATCTCCTCATGGGCCTCGCCGGTGAGCAGTCGCTTCGACAGCGCCACGGCAAGCGGCGTCAGGGCCATCGACAGCGTGACGACCGCGATCAGCAGCGAGGCGATGCTGTCCGACAGAAGGCCGCCGGTCGAGGCGGCGGTGCTGAACAGCACGAAGCCGAATTCGCCGCCCTGGGGCAGCAGGAAGGCGATACGGATGGCATCGTTGTGGGCAGAGCCGGACAGGCGGCAGATGGCGTAGATGACCAGACCCTTGATCACCATCAGCACCGGCACCGCCATCAGAATGAACAGCGCGTTGTCGTAGATCACCTGCAGCTGCAGCGACAGACCGACTGCAATGAAGAAAATGGCGAGCAGCACGCCGCGGAACGGCTCGATATCCGCTTCGAGCTCATGCCGGTAGGAGGATTCCGCCAGCATCACGCCGGAGAGAAAGGCACCCATCGCCATCGATAGCCCCGCCATCTGCATCAGCGTCGCCGAACCGAGCACCACGAACAGCGCGGCCGCAATCATTGCCTCGCGGGCACCGGTGCGGGCGATGACCTGGAAAAGCGGTGTCAGCAGGTAGCGGCCGACGACGATCATGGCGGCCACGGCGCTGACGGCAATCGCAAGATCGGCAAGCGGATTGGCGTCATCCTTGGGGCCGTCGAGGATGGTGATGAGCGCCAGCAGTGGCACGATGGCCAGATCCTGAAACAGCAGCATCGAGAAGGAGCGCTGGCCGTATCGTGTGTTGAGGTCGCCCTGGTCGTCGAGGATCTGCATCGAAAAGGCGGTCGAGGACAGCGCCAGGCCGAAGCCAGCGATCAGGCTGCCACGCCAATCGACCATGCCGGTGATCCAGGCTGCATAGGTGAGCGCCATACCGGTGAGGATGACCTGTGCGCTACCCAGGCCGAAGATGTCCTTGCGCATCTGCCACAGGCGGGTCGGTTTCAACTCGAGGCCAATGATGAACAGCAGGAAGACGACGCCGAGCTCGGCCACCCCGAGCACGGCTTCGCCGTCGCCGATGCCATGCAGCACCGGGCCGATGACAACGCCGGCGGCGAGGTAGCCAAGCACCGTACCCAATCCGAGCTTCTTGAAGATCGGGGCGGTGACGACGGCGCCGCCAAGCAATAGTAGCGTTTCCGTGAAGAAGGCATTGGGGGCTGACATGGTCTGTATCTTTCCGCAGGCAGGCAGTGCATATGCAGTCGAGCCCAAGAATCGACATGCTCGGCCTTGATGCTTTTGAGTGTGCACAATAAATGGAAGGCGAAGGAAAGGCCAACTCATGTCCTCTGAAATCGACTCCGTCACACTTCTTTCCCGCGCCAGTCAATTGATCGATCTCGCCCGCAAGGCCGGTGCCGATGCCGCCGACGCCGTCGTCGTGCGCTCCCGGTCGCAATCGGTGAGCGTCCGTCTCGGCAAGGTTGAAGGCACGCAATCCTCCGAAAGCGACGATTTCTCGCTCCGTGTCTTCGTCGGCAACCGGGTTGCCAGCGTTTCGGCCAATCCTGGTTTCGACCTGCAGGTGCTGGCAGAGCGCGCCGTCGCCATGGCCAAGGTGTCGCCGGAAGATCCCTTCGCCTGCCTCGCCGATGACGACAAGCTGGCCCGCAACTACCCCGATCTCGATCTCTACGATCCGACCGAAGTCTCCACCGACGAGCTGCGCGACGCGGCGCTGGCGATGGAAGAGGCCGGCCTCGCGGTCAAGGGTGTCAGCAACTCCTCCGGCTCGGGTGCCTCCTCGGGCATGGGCGGCATGGTGCTTGTCACCTCGCGCGGCTTCGAAGGTAGCTACAGGGGCTCGCGTTTCGGGCGTTCCGTCAGCGTCATCGCCGGCGAGGGCACCGGCATGGAGCGCGATTACGATTTCGACAGCCGCCTCTATTTTGCCGACCTGGATACGCCAGAGGATATCGGACGCCGCGCCGGCGAGCGGGTCATCAAGCGCGTCAATCCGCGCCAGGTGCCGACCGGCAAGAATGTCACCGTCATCTTAGACCCCCGCGTCGCGCGCGGCTTCGTTGGGCACATCGCCGGCGCCATCAATGGTTCCTCCGTTGCCCGCAAGTCCAGCTTCCTGCGTGACAAGATGGGCCAGCAGGTGCTGAAATCGGGACTGTCGATCACCGACGATCCGCTGATCGTGCGTGGCTCCGCTTCGCGCCCCTTCGATGGCGAGGGTGTGGCTGGCGAACGCCTGGTGATGATCGAGGACGGTGTGCTGAAGCACTGGTTTTTGTCGACGTCCACCGGCCGGGAAATCGGCCTGCCGACCAATGGACGCGGCGTGCGCGGTGGAACCACGGTAACGCCGTCCTCCACCAACCTCGCGCTCGAGCCTGGCGAGATGTCGCCGGAAGAGATGATCAAGGGCGTCAAGGATGGCTTCTACGTCACCGAGGTGATCGGCCAGGGCGTCAACATGATAACAGGCGAATACAGCCGCGGCGCGACCGGTTTCTGGATCGAGAATGGCGAACTGACCTTTCCGGTGTCGGAGGTAACTGTTGCCTCCAACCTCAAGGACATGTTCATGCGCGCCACGCCGGCCAACGACATTGACCGCTCCTTCGGCACCGCGTCCCCGACCATCGCCATCGAGGGAATGACGCTGGCCGGCCTCTAGGCCGAGATGGAATAACAAGCATGTCCGACACGACAACCTACAGCTGGCAGAGCGACCTTGAGCTGATCGTCGATGCGGCAAAGCAAGCCGGCGCGGTGGCGCTGGGATTTTTCAGGCAGGCGAACGAGGTCTGGTGGAAGAATGGCGGGCAATCCCCAGTCAGTGCCGCCGACTATGCTGCCAACGACATTCTGTCGAAGATCCTGCGCCAGGCGAGGCCGGACTACGGTTGGCTCTCCGAGGAAACCGACGATGCGTCCGACCGGCTGGAGAGACGCACCCTTTTCGTTGTCGATCCGATCGACGGCACGCGCGGCTTCCTTGCCGGTTCTGAAATCTGGTGCATCAGCGTCGCCGTCGTGACCGACGGGCGACCGGTCGCAGGTGTATTGTTCGCGCCTGCCCTGCGTGAACTGTTCGTCGCTGGTCTGGAAGGACCATCGCTGAAGAACGGCGAGGTCCTCAAAGTCTCCGAAGCCGGAACGGGCGACATTCACCGCCTCGCGACGGCTGAAGACATGATCGCCGGCTTTGGCGCCGAATTCCGGCGCACGGTCGAGCGCGTCAAGCACATTCCGTCGCTTGCCTACCGACTGGCGATGGTCGCCGACGGGCGCCTCGAAGGCACGCTCGTCAAGCGTGACTCCCACGACTGGGATCTGGCCGCCGCCGATCTCATCCTGCAGCAGGCCGGCGGTGCGCTTGTCGACCTTTCCGGCGAGCAGCTCCTCTACAACAAGCCTGTGGTCAAGCATGACGAACTCTGCGGCGCCGCAACGGCTTCGATGCCTGAATTCCTGCACCAGCTCGCCTCTCGACGAGCCAGTTGACCTTTCCGCCAAAATCGCTCAGATGAAGGCCGGGAGAGAGACAGCAAAGAAAGACCGATATGACTGACTCCAGCGGTAAAAAGCAGCTCCTGCACCTCGTGTTCGGCGGTGAGCTCGAAAATCTCAGCGAAGTGAATTTCCGCGATCTCAGCGGCCTCGATATTGTCGGGATTTTCCCCGATTACGCCTCCGCCCATATGGCGTGGAAGGCGAAGGCCCAGCAGACTGTCGATAATGCTCACATGCGCTACTTTATCGTCCACATGCATCGCCTGCTCGACCCGCAAACCGACGCGTCTATCAAGGGCTGAGCCAAACCCGCGGGTGCTTCGGGCCGCGATTTCTGCGGTCGTCATCATATTATTGCCAAGCATTTGATTTTACTGTTCTGTTCGAACTGAACTTCATTTTATACGATCGCAACACTTGGGATTTGGCATCGATGACGATCACTGAGGATCCGAGGCATCCGAGATGAGCAGCTTTAGGGCGCGCTTGGCGCTGAAAGCCTATCGTCTTGGCGGCATTGCGATCTCACCTTTGATGTCGCCCTACCTGGCCTTGCGCGCAGCCAACGGCAAGGAAGACGGTGCCCGGCGCGGCGAGCGTTTCGGCCATCCGAGCGCAAACCGCCCGCAGGGGCCACTGATCTGGTTTCATGCCGCGAGCGTCGGCGAAACGTCCGCGGTCGTGCCGCTGATCCGCGAAATCCGCCAGCGCAACATCCATGTTTTGCTGACCACGGGCACGATGACGTCGGCCCAGGTGACCCGCGAGCGTCTCGGCGAAGAAGTTATCCACCAGTACGTGCCGCTCGACCTGAAGCCGTCGGTCGCCCGCTTCCTGGAATATTGGCAGCCGGATTGCGCCATCATCGCCGAATCCGAAATCTGGCCGACGACTATCGGCGAGCTCGGAAAGCGCGGCATTCCGCAGATTCTCGTGAATGCCCGTATGTCCGACAGGTCGTTCAGCCGCTGGCAGCGAAGCCCGTCTTTGGCGGCGGCCCTGATGGAGAAGATGGCGCTGGTCCTCGCTCAGTCCGATGTCGATGCCGAGCGCTTTCGCGACCTCGGCGCCTTGCAGGTTTCCACGTCAGGCAATCTCAAGGTCGATACCGACGCACCGCCCTACGATGCCGCGGTTCTTGCCGAATACAGCAATCAGATCGGCACGCGCCGGACCTGGGCTGCCGTGTCCACCTTCGAGGGCGAAGAGAATGCCGCTGCCGTCGTGCACCGCACGCTGAAGGCCCGCGACGATTTGCTCACCATCCTCGTGCCGCGCCATCCGGAGCGTTGCGACGACATCGAGAAAATGCTGTTGGCGCAGGGATTGAAGGTTGCCCGCCGCACCCGCAACGATCCGCTGACGCCCGACGTCGATGTTTTCCTGGGCGATACGATCGGCGAGATGGGCCTCTATTTGAGGCTGACGCAAGTGACCTTCGTCGGCCGCTCGCTGTTCGAGAACAAGGGCGGGCAGAACCCGATCGAGCCGGCAATGACGGGTTGCGCCATCCTCACGGGTGGCCATGTCCAGAATTTCCGTGAAGCCTATCAGACGCTGGCCCGAAACGGCGGCGCCCGCATGGTGCGCGATACCGAGATGCTGGCCAAGGGCGTCCATTACCTCCTGACCAACGACACCGCTCGCGCGACGATGATCGAATCCGGCTTCACGGCCGTGCACGAGATGCGCGGCGCGCTGACAGCGACGATCAAGGGGCTGGAACCCTACATCAACCCATTGACCCTTAAGGCTCGGCTGCTGCCAAAGGGTGCGCAAGCTTGAGGTGTTTAGCGTGACGAGCGAAAAGCTGGCCGCTGTCAGGGGCATTCTCTTTGACAAGGATGGGACGCTGCTCGACTACGATGCGAGCTGGCTGCCGGTGAACCGCGAATTGGCGCGGATTGCCGCCAAGGACAATGCCGATCTTGCCGACCGTCTGCTGAGTGCCTGTGGTATGGACCCGGTCTCAGGGCACGTCGTTCCCGACAGCCTTCTGGCCGCAGGCAACACGCGGCAGATCTCCGAAGGGCTCGTCGCTGCTGGCTCCGCGCTTGATGTCGACGATCTCACTCTTCGGCTGGACGAACTCTTTGCCGATGCCGCGCAATTTGCCGTTCCGGTCACCGATCTCGGCGTGTTTTTCCGTCGCATGAAGGAGCGCGGCTACTGTCTTGGGGTTGCCTCCAGCGATAATGAGGCCTCGATCCGCCGGACGGCGCAACGTTTCGGGTTTCTCGATTGCCTGGACTACGTCGCCGGCTACGACAGCGGCTTTGGCGTCAAGCCTCAGCCCGGCATGGTTCACGGGTTCTGCCAGGCGACTGGGCTGTCACCCGATCAGGTGGCGATGGTCGGTGACAACAATCATGATTTGCATATGGGCCGAAACGCCGGTGTGCGGCTGAATATCGGCGTCTTGACGGGCACGGGGTCGATCGACAGCCTCTCCGAGGCAGCCGACTTTTGCCTGGAGGACATCACTGCATTGGAATCGCTGTTGCCCGCGCTGCCGGCCTTATCGTAAGCGGGGTTGCATTGTCGGCCGTTCTCCTTTTTCCTTGCCGCGGGTTGAACAGGGCTTGCGGCGGCCACTACCGAAGGGCGGAGACAGATATATGGTATCGGAAGCACCGCCGTTCTGGTGGACGAAGCCAGATTGGCGCGCCCGCTCGCTATGGCCCATTTCCTTCGTCTATGGCCGCATTGCCGGTTCCCGCATGGCGAATGGAGAACGCGCTTCGGTGCCCATTCCGGTCATCTGCGTCGGGAATTTCACGGTCGGCGGAGCCGGCAAGACGCCGACGGCGCTGACCCTTGCCCGGGCGGCGAAAGACAGGGGACTGAAGCCCGGGTTTCTCAGTCGCGGTTATGGCGGTTCGGCGCGAGGCATCACCGTTGTCGATCCTGCCATACACACGGCAAAATTGGTCGGCGACGAGCCGCTGCTGCTCGCCCGCGAGGCGCTGACGGTGATCTCGCGCCGCCGCGTTGACGGGGCGCGTCGTCTGGTCGAGGAGGGCGCCGATCTCATCATCATGGATGACGGTTTCCAGAGCGCCCGCCTGGCGATCGACTATGCGTTGCTGGTGATCGATGCCGGCCGTGGCATCGGCAATGGTCATCTGTTGCCGGGCGGACCCCTGCGGGCGCCAATCGCCGAACAGCTTCGACAGACCTCGGGCCTGCTGAAGGTTGGCAACGGCAAGGCTGCCGAGCCGCTGGTTCGGCTTGCAGCCCGCGCCGGGAAGCCGTTCTTCACGGCAAGCGTCGAGGTCTGCGGGCAGGAGGATCTGGCCGGCGGCAGCGTGCTCGCCTTTGCCGGTATCGCCGATCCGCGCAAGTTCTTCCGCACCGTCGAATCTCTGGGCGCCAAGATCGTCGTCCACCGGCCTTTCGGCGATCATCAGCATCTCAGCGACGTGCAGATTGGCGATATTCTCGACACGGCGGAGCGTCACGCTCTGCGCATCGTCACGACATCAAAGGATTACGTGCGTCTGTTGGGAAGAAAAGGTCCGGCAGAACAGCTAGTCGAGCAAAGTCGCGTCATCGAGGTCGAGATGACCTTCTCAGACCGGAGCGCTCCCCGGCGGATCATCGACGCGGCCATCGCCGCCTGTCGTCAGCGGCGGCTTGCGGACGCTAAGGGTAGCACCGTTTCTTAGCGGCGCTGGTTGGGCAAGACGCCGGCGCGCTTGTCAGCCTCGAGCGAAGCGACGACATCGGCGTAGGGTTCCTGCCGCGCCACGCTCCAATAGCGCAGCTCGTCAAGCGCGATCCGTTGGCCGGTCATGGCGCAGACCACATAGGAGCCAGGCGCGAGGATCTGAAAGTCGCCGTCGAGATAGCGCACCTTCGCCTCGCGATTGCCATTTCCCTCAAAAAGATTCATTGCCACCATTCTCCAGTCATCACCGTCCGCGACCCGAGTTCGGCCGTTAGCGCGGCTTTTGCAAGCATCAGACGCTCTATCGCGGCGGCGTCCAGATTTCCAGCCTTTTCAGCTGCGTCCGAACAGCCGTTCGATGTCGGTCAGCTTCAGCTCGATATAGGTCGGCCGGCCGTGATTGCATTGCCCCGAACCCGGCGTTGCCTCCATCTGTCGCAACAGCGCATTCATTTCCTCCGGACGCAGTCGTCGGCCGGAGCGGACCGATCCGTGGCACGCCATGGTCGCGGCGACATATTCGAGCTTGGCACCGAGCAGCGAGGCCGTGTCCCATTCGGCGATCTCGTCGGCCAGTTGTCGGATCATCCCCTGAGCATCGACCTCTCCAAGCATCGCTGGTGTCTCCCGCACGGCGATGGCGCCTGGGCCGAACCGCTCGATTGCCAGCCCCAGATTGCCGAGACTTTCCGCGTGCACCATCAGCCGGTCGCAGTCCTCTTCCGGCAGGTCGACGATTTCCGGGATCAATAGGACCTGAGACGGCATGCGCCTGGAATGCAGCGCCTTGCGCATCTCTTCGAAGACCAGCCTTTCATGGGCAGCGTGCTGATCGACGATGACGAGCCCGTCCTCCGTCTGGGCGACGATGTAATTCGCGTGGATCTGCGCCCGCGCGGCCCCCAGCCGATAGTGTGCCGGCGGCTCGTCGCGAACGACGTCGGCGGCGACAGCTTCCATCCGCGCCGTCGGCATCGACACGCCGCCGAACATGGACTGGGACGGTTCGGCAAAGCCGAAGGCGCCTGACGGGCTGTAGGGACGGGAAGGGGACGTCTCTGCCGACCAGGGTGCCGAAGGTGGAGCGGCGCGCCAGCCGGACGGCGAGGCGCCGCCCCGGAAGGCGCGCAGCAGGCCATCGCCTCCGGTGGTCGCCGCCCGGTCGCCATCGCGCGCCAGCGCCTCGCGGATGGCGCCGACGATCAGGCCGCGCACCAGTCCCGGATCGCGGAAGCGAACGTCGGACTTGGCCGGATGGACGTTGACGTCGACAAGCGCCGGATCGATGGTGATCGACAGGACCGCGACGGGATAGCGACCTGCAGGTATGGTTTCGGCATAGGCGCCGCGAATGGCCGAGAGGATCTGCTTGTCCTGCACCGGCCGACCGTTGACGAAGGCATACTGATGCGCGCCATTGCCGCGATTGAAGGTAGGGACACCGGCAAATCCCGTCAGCCCGACGCTTTCCCGCTCGGCATCGAGCGCGATGGCGTTGTCCTTGAAATCGGCACCCAGCACCTGCGCCACACGCGCCAGGCGGTCGTCGCCGGTAGCGGGGAACTCCAGCGTCGTGCGGTCGGAGCCCGAGAGCACGAAGCGCACATGCGGAAAGGCAATGGCCATGCGCTTGACGACCTCGGTGATGGCAGCAGCCTCGGCCCGCTCCGTCTTCAGGAATTTCAATCGTGCCGGCGTGGCAAAGAACAGGTCGCGGACCTCGACAATGGTGCCGGGATTGGCCGCCGCCGGACGAAGATGCAAGAGCCTGCCACCGGCCACGGCGATCTCGGCGCCGTCGGCCCCATCGGGCCTGCGGCTCGAAATCGTCAGGCGGGCCACCGAGCCGATCGACGGCAATGCCTCCCCGCGAAAACCAAGGGTGCGGATATCGTCCAGGGTGTCCGAGATCTTCGACGTGCAGTGGCGCCGGATCGCCAGTTCCAGATCGGCCCGGTCCATGCCGCTGCCGTTGTCGCTGACCCGCAGCAGCGCCTTGCCGCCGCCGGCCGTCGCGATGTCGATGCGGGTGGCACCGGCGTCGAGCGCGTTTTCGATGAGTTCCTTGACTGCGCTCGAAGGCCGCTCGATGACTTCGCCGGCGGCGATCTGGTTCACCAGGGTTTCGGAAAGTTGCTTGATGTTCATGGCGGCATTTTCCCGGATTCTGGTCGCCGTGGAAAGGCCAAACTGCGTCCGGCCGCCGCCGTCCACCCAATTCCGCAAAACAACGCGCTTCGCCGGCCATTAATTTGAATTTAATACTAAATCGGCAAGTATCGGCGATACTGTTTGAAATGATCGCAGGCGGTGCTCAGCACCTTTCTCGGCCCGTGACGGCTTACTGGATACCGTCATAAATACCGGTCGGCATTCGCCTGTTTCAGACAGCATGCCAGTATGCACTCCGAAATTCGGCGCCGGGTCTCTTCTGTCTCCCAGGCGCCTCACAGTGATAAAAGCTATGTGGGAATCGGGCCAATGACTGCCGAGTTTGAGAAGGCAGTCCTTGACGTCAGCGACGAAATGCCCGCTGATGCAACGCTTCAGGCGGCCCTGTTCGATACGATATGCGAAGGGCTGCAGTCGGCATTCTTTGTTTATGACAAGCACGATCTTCTGCTGTTCGCCAGCCGTCAGGTGCTGAACTTCTATCCGTTATCTGCAAATCTGCTGCGGCCGCAGACCCGCCTGCGCGATTTTCTTGGCGCGGTCTTCGACACCGGCATCCGCCAGCGCGATATTGCCGGCCGGCGGCCCGTACCCAGCAGCCGCGAAGACTGGTTGTCGCAAACCATCGCCACCCATTGGCGCGAGCGCTACGAATTCACCGAACGCCACGGTGCTGACCGGTGGGTGCGCTTCACCAAGCGGCGCCTATCCAGCGGCTACGGCATCTGCATCATTTCCGATATTACCGAGAGCCGCAAACGCGAGGAGCAGTGGAGGGCGGACCTCGAGCGCGTGCAACTGACCGAGGATATCCTCGATAACCTCCCCTTTCCGCTGTTCGTCAAGGACAGGGAGATGACCTATGTCGCGGTCAACAAGGCGCTCTGCGCCAAGTACCAGCGGACGGCCGACGAGATCCTCGGGCGCAAGGGCAGCGACCTGTTCTCGACGGACGTCGCCGAGCGATACGGACAGAGCGATCAGCACGTCCTCGACAGCGGCGACCTGTCGATCTCCCGGCAGCGCCAGATGGACCGGGATGGCGTCGAAGGCGACGTCGTCACGCGCAAGATTCGGATCGGCAAGCCGGGCCGCTATTTCCTGGTGGCAACCATGCAGGATCTTCCGAAGGACGGCGCCGACTTCACCGAGTTCGCAATCGCTTCCTCGATGAAGGAGTCCGAGGATCGCAGCTACCGGCGCGCCTATGTGCCGGCAGATACGCTGCAGGCCGCGTTCTATAGACCGCCTGCGATGGAAACCTTCCTGCCTGAGAAATTCGCAGGCCAGAAGATCCTGTTGGTCACCGCCGATAAGGCCGCTGAATCATCGGCATTGAAGATGCTCGGCAAGTACGGCTTCGAAGCCTGCGTCGTGCGCAGTGAGAGCGAGGAGGCAGCCTTTCTCGACATCGCCAGCTCGCTTGGTGTGCGCATCGACCTGGTTGTGGTCGACAACCAGATGGGTGTGCGGGCCATGGAGCTGGCAGAGCGCCAGAGCATCCCGGCCCTCTGCCTGGACGGCACACAGCTTGCCAATGAGCTGACCTTCCGCATCGCCCGCTTTTTCAATCGCAATATTCGGGGTCTGGCCACAGACGCCAAGACGATGGAAGAGCAGAGCTGGCCGATCTCGATCAGCACCGAGGACGAGGGCTGCGAAATCCTCGTGGCCGAAGACAACGCCATCAACCAGATCGTCTTTTCGCAGATATTGGAGGGTCTCGGCTATCGCTACAAGATCGCCGCAAGCGGCGACGAAGCCGTGCGGATGTGGACCGAATACAGGCCAAGGCTTGTGCTGATGGACATTACCTTGCCCGGCTTCAACGGCTTCGAGGCAGCCAAGCTGATTCGCCAGATGGAAGCCGGCGGGACCGGCAGAACGCCACTGATCGGTGTCCTCACGCAGGCGATCGAGCGGGATCGGGAGGCGTGCCTGGCGTCGGGTATGGATGACAGCATTCTGAAGCCGGTCAGCCCGGATATGCTGCAGCTGGTCTTTAACAAGCATCTCGGAAAGACGACGGAGCGAGCCACCGCCTAGTAAAACCCCAAACCGAAATCTTTTGCCTGATGGTGCGCTCTCGAGGACCGCGACCACGCTATTCAATTGTTAAGACTTAATCCGCATTCTCGTCCACGGTGGTAGAAGTCTCGGAATTACAGATGAAATTGACGGAATTGCCGCCTTTGCCCGAGAGCCAGACGGCGCTCCAGGCGATGGCCTACACGGATCCGTTGACCGGGTTGGGGAACCGCTATCGCATGCGTGACCGCGTTCGCCTGCTTGTTGCGGAACGCGCCAGCGATCCGGCGCCTTTCACCATCGCCATCGCCAACCTCGACGCCTTCAAGCCCATCAACGATTTGTTCGGCACGGAAGCCGGTGACGAAATTCTCTGTCAGGTGGCCCATCGCCTCAAAGCCTGCGTTCCCGACGGAGCCACGGTGACGCGCCACGCGGGGGATGAATTCGCCTTTGTTCTGCCCCTGGTGTTCGAGCGGGTCGGTGGCGAGAAATTCGGCCAGATGATCCGCGAAGTCCTGTCGGCGCCATACGACCTTGGCGACCGCAATGTCCGCCTTTCGGCTTCCTTCGGCCTGGCCATACACCCGTTTGCAGGCGAGGATTTCGACTCCCTGCTGAAAAGTGCGGAAACGGCCCTCTACCGCTCGAAGCGCCGCGGGCGCGGCCAGATCACCGTCTATTCCGACGATATCGCGCGGGAGATGAAGCGCGCGACGCAGCTTGAACAAGCGCTGCGAAATGCCATCATCTCGGACTCCATCGATGTCCACTTCCAGCCCATCGTGTCGCTTGGCAACAACGCAATTTTGGGGTTCGAGGCCCTGGCGCGCTGGAACGATCCGGATCTCGGCTTCATTTCGCCGGCGGTCTTCGTGCCGCTCGCCGAGGAGCGGGGCTTTATCGACGCGCTGTCGGAAGCGCTGTTGCGCAAGGCGGCCGAGGCGGCCCTTGCCTGGCCGCGCGAACTTTTTCTATCGTTCAATCTATCATCCGCGCAGCTGATGGACCCCAATACCAGCAGCAGTGTCCTTGCGATCCTGGCGCGTGTCGGCTTCGACCCGCACCGGCTCGAGCTGGAAATTACCGAAACGGCGGTCATGAGTTCGACCGAGACTGCCCACCAGATCATCGGCGATCTGCGCGTCGCCGGCGTCCGGATCTCGCTCGACGATTTCGGCACGGGCCAGTCGAGCCTCGGCCGGCTGCGCGATTTCGCCTTCGACAAGGTCAAGATCGACCGTGCTTTCGTGTCCCGCATCAACACCGATCGGGCATCCGAACACATCATCAAGGCCATCCTGTCCATGTGCGAAGGCCTGGACCTGAAAGTCGTGGCCGAAGGAATAGAAAATCGCGAAGAGGCCGAGAAGCTGCGCACCCTCGGCTGCGGCATGGGGCAGGGTTACTACTACGGCAAGCCGGTCGATGGCGTGGCGACGCTGCGCTATCTACAAGAGCACTATTACGATTTCGGCGAACGCGGCAGCGCTCGAGATTGATTGCCGAAGGTCTTTGCCCATCGCGCCGCGCGACGGCCAGTGCGCGCCGCCATTAGGCCTCGCATTCAGCGTCAGGCTCGGCAATGATGGCTCGTCCTGTCCGAAGCGGAAGATCCCAATCATGGCCCTTACGACCGATCCATTGCTACAGCCCTACCAGTTGAAGCATCTGACGCTGAAGAACCGTATCATGTCGACGGCTCACGAGCCGGCCTATTCCGAAGGCGGCATGCCGACCGATCGCTATCGCCTTTATCACCGGGAAAAGGCGCGGGGCGGCATCGCCCTGACAATGACGGCGGGCTCGGCGGTGGTCTCAGCGGACTCGCCCCCGGCATTCGGCAACCTGCACGCCTACAAGGACGAGATCGTGCCTTGGCTGAAGGCGCTGACGGACGACTGTCATGAGTTCGGCGCGGCCGTGATGATCCAGCTCACGCATCTCGGCCGCCGGACCGGCTGGAACAAGGGTGCCTGGCTACCTGTGCTTGCGCCATCCGCCATCCGCGAGCCCGCCCACCGCGCCTTTCCCAAGGAAGCGGAGATCTGGGACATCGAGCGCATCGTCGCCGACTATGCCTCTGCCGCTGTCCGGATGCAGGCAGCGGGCCTCGATGGCATCGAGTTCGAAGCCTATGGTCACCTGATGGACGGCTTCTGGTCGCCGGCCACAAACCATCGGGATGACGAATTCGGCGGGTCGCTGGAGAACCGCATGCGCTTCTCGACCATGGTTACAAAGGCGGTTCGCGACGCCGTCGGCCCGGATTTCATCGTCGGCATCCGTCTTGTCGCCGACGAAGATTGGGACAAGGGGCTTTCGCGGGAGGAGGGCGTGGCCATTGCCCGAACACTGGCAGCCTCAGGCCAGATCGATTTCCTCAACATCATCCGCGGCCACATCGACAGCGACGCTGCGCTGAACGAAGTCATCCCGATCCAGGGCATGCCGGCTTCGCCCCATCTTGATTTCGCCGGCGAAGTCCGGGCGGCAACGAAGTTTCCGGTCTTTCATGCCGCCCGTATCGCCGATGTCGCCACCGCCCGCCACGCGATCGCCGAGGGCAAGCTCGACATGGTCGGCATGACGCGGGCCCATATCGCCGATCCCCATATCGTCAACAAGATCGTCGCCGGGCAAGAAGCCCGCATCCGCCCCTGCGTCGGCGCCACCTATTGTCTCGACAGAATTTACGAGGGTGGCGAAGCCCTGTGCATCCACAATGCCGCGACCAGCCGTGAAGCTGAGATCCCGCATGATATCCCCAAAGCCGAGATTGCTCGCCGTGCGGTCGTGATCGGGGCCGGGCCGGCCGGCCTCGAGGCTGCCCGCGTCTTGGCCGAACGCGGCCACCAGGTCACCGTTCTTGAAGCCAGTGGTCAGGCAGGTGGCCAGGTCAATCTCCTGATCCGCAACCCACGCCGCAGGGAGATGGTCGGCATCGTCGACTGGCGGTTGGCCGAACTCGAGCGGCTCGGCGTTGCCATCCACTACGACACTTATGCTTCAGGCGATGATGTCCTGCCCTTCGCTCCCGATCTCGTCGTCGTCGCCACGGGAGGCATTGCCCAATCTCCGGAGCTGGAGGCTGGAGACGAGCTGGTGACCTCGAGCTGGGATATCCTGGCCGGCGCCGTAAAGCCGGAGGGTAGCGTCCTGCTGTTCGACGACAATGGCGGCCACCCCGGCATGTCAGCTGCGGAACTCATCGCCAACACCGGCGCCGAGCTTGAACTGGTCTCGCCGGAGCGGTTTTTCGCGCCTGAGATGGGCGGCATGAACCATGTCCCCTATGCCAAGGCCTTCGCGGAAAAGAACGTCCGGGTCACCATCAATACGCGCCTGAAATCCGTGCGCCGCGAGGGCAACGGCCTGGTGGCCGTGCTCGGCTCCGATTATGCACCGACCTTGAGAACCGAACGTCGTGTCTCGCAGGTGGTGGTCGAGCACGGAACCATGGCGAATGCCGAACTCTATGAGGAGTTGAAGCCCATGTCGCGCAACCTTGGGGCCGTTGATTACGGCGCGCTGATCGCCCGTCGCTGGCCGCTGCAGGACCGCAACCCCCAAGGTAGCTTCGATCTCATCCGGATCGGTGACGCCGTGTCCAGCCGGAATGTCCACGCCGCCATCTACGATGCGCTGCGCTATTGTTCGTTGCTCTGAAGCATCAGGTGAATATGACCCTCAAACGCAAAACGGCGGCGCTGATAGCGCCGCCGTTCGTTCGTAATTCAGATGCCGTTATGGCGCGGTTGTCGAACCCGCCGCACCGCCGTTGGCGGGAGTGGTACCCGTTCCGGTCCCTGTAGCAGGCGCGGTGGAGCCGTCAGACGTGGAGCTGCCGTTCGACATGGTGTTCGGAGCCGACTGCGATGCCTGCATGGCCAGCGTCTTGTACTCTGGTGCGGCCTTCAGCGAATCCACCGATTCCGAGGTCGTCAGGCGGACCGTACCGTCCTTGTTCTGCGCGACCGAAATATTGGCGATCGGCACGGCAACGTTTTTCGCGCCAATGCCGAGGAAACCGCCGACGCCGACCACAGCCGCGACAATGCCGCCCTGCTTCTGCATGATCAAGTCGCTGACGCTACCGATGCTCTCGTTGGCGCCGTTGTAGACGGACTGGCCGATATAGGTGTTGGCGCTGACTTGCTCAGGCGACTGCTCTGTCAGGTAGGAACCAGTTGGTGTGCTGGCCGCTGCGCCACCGGCTGCATCGGTTGTGGCCGGTGTGGTGGTGGTTGCCGGCGCTGTGGCCGAAGGCTGCGTTGCGGTCTGTGCGAACGCGGCAGGCGACAGGACGGATGCGGTAGCAAAGACTGCACCAGCGGCAACGGTGGTAAGGAACTTGGATTTCATCGTGAATCTCCCTTTCTTCTGGATCGGTTGACCCCCCGATACGAGCGGCGCCTCTTTCAGGCTGACCATCACGCTTCGGTCACAAGGAGAATGACCAAATATCCGCATTGTTCCTAAAAAAGTAAGAAAACTGTAGCGCGAGCTGCTGTTGTGTCAGCATTACCTGTGCGCGTCGGGCCGACCGGCCGGTGTCAAGCGAAGCATGTCACTTAGAACTATTAGCCGATTGAAGCTTTTTGCGTGCGCTGACAGCCAAGGCAAAATTCACGCCTGACATTAAGATTGTCGTTACGGCGAACTGCCGAAACATGATGGAAAGGTCCGAGTGCATTTCCGGCTCCAGCAGGTCACGGATAAAGAGCATGAACGCTCCAAATACCAGTCCTTGCAGCACGGCATTTTCCGCCATCCGGCTTGTCGAACGGTGGACTAGATTTTCGGGCGGAAAGAATCCTCCTACGCCCTTCATTGCGAGCGCGAAAAGAGGCACCAACAGGCCCATCTTTACGAGGTTTTGCGGTGAGATTGAATTGTCCAACAAGTAGACGAACGCCGGGATTACAAATGCAGGTGCAAGGTATAACAGGTAATCATTGAGGACCTGATTCTTCATGACGCTGCCTCGTCAGCTGTTGCCACAAAGAGATTAACCTCGACTCAACCGATGTCAACGGCGGTGAGATGGTGCTGCAAATCTCGAGCTGGGAGGCTATGGCCTGAATTAGCTGAAAGCCAATTGCGATATTGCCGTAGGCATCGCTAGCGACCCTTTAGCTCGTGTAGTGCTGATTCTATTTGCTCCCTAACGTCCAAGCGCCGAAATCTTGCCGGCGCCTGGAATTTGCCGTGTCTTCAGAGGATGTAGGCCGGGTCGAACACGCCCTTGACCGTCACGCCGAGCTCCAGCAGCGCGCCGGCTTGAGGCTGCGTCGCGCGGGCTTCGTCGTCGAGCCCTTCCCAGGCGGTGGTTACCACCAGGCGGTCGGCATTCGTGCCGACGAAAGCCGGGCAGGAGGGCTGCATGGCGGGCACGCGGTGGCGCTCGATGCGCAATCCGTCGGGGCTGTAGCGATCGACGAAACCCGATCCCCAGCGGGAATTCCAGATGTAGCCATCGGCGTCGCAGACCGAGCCGTCTATCCCACCGATGTCTTCCGAGCTGTCGACCAGGACCGTCGGCTCGCCGATCGGGAGGCCTGTTGCCGGATCGACAAGGACGCGCATGAGGCGGCTGATCCGCGTATCGGTGTAGTAGCCGAAGGAACCGTCGGGCGAGAAGCAGATCGAGTTCGGGATGCTGATGCCATCGAAGATCTTCGTCACCTTGCCGGCGGCGACATGGTAGATCGCGCCGGCCTGCATCTCCGCGCGCTTGCCCATCGTGCCGATCCAGAGCGCTCCCGACTGGTGGGTGCGGCCGTCGTTGGAGCGGTTTTCCGGCTTGTCGGCCTCGAGCGGCAGGTAGAAGGTCAGCGCGCCGGTGGCGATATCACGAATGAACAGGCCCTGTTCCGTTGCCAGCAGCTGCCTGTGCGCATCGATGCGCGCAAGTACGCTCGCCATCATCGGCAGTTCATGGACCTTCTTAGTCCCAGTGCCAAGCTGCAGCTCGTGCAGTTCCTTGCCGAGGATATTGAACCACCAGACCGTGTCGGTATCCGGATCATAGGTCGGACCTTCGCCCAGCACAGACGCCGTGTCGCAAAGGATGTTGCCCTGGAACTCATGAATATCCGTCATGCCGTTACGCTCCGATTGCTGCATCATAGGCAGAGATGGTCACGCGCGCCCGCTCGGCAACCTCGGTAGCCGTCATTCCCGGCTTGTAGAGGCTGGTCCCGAGCCCGAAGGCAAGGATTCCTGCCTTGGTGTATTCGGAAAAATTCTGGTCGGAGACGCCGCCGACGGCGGCAATCGTCAGCTCCGGCGGCAGCACGGCCCGGATTGCCGTGATCCCGGAAGCGCCAAGCACGCCGGCCGGGAAGAACTTCAGGCCCGTCGCACCGGCGCGCGCGGCGGACAGGGCCTCTGTCGCCGTAAAGCAGCCAGGCATCGACACCATGCCGAGATCGCGGGCGCGACTGATCACGGCTGGCTCGACATTCGGTGTCACCAGCAGCTTGCCGCCGGCAGCGTCGAGCCTGTCGACATTCTCGACATCAAGAACAGTACCGGCGCCGATCAGGCAATCGGCCGGTGCCATCTTTGCTGCCATCTCGATGGAGCGGAAGGCGTCGGGCGAGTTTAGCGGAATTTCGATGGCCGTCAGGCCGGCTTCGATCAGTCCGCCAACGATGGCTTCCGCTTCTTCGGGCTTGATACCGCGCAGGATGGCGATCAGCGGGCGCTTCATGGGAGGGAAGGGGATGCGGGTCATGCGACTGTTCTTTCATCATTAGGCCAGATCGCCTTGGCGGCTGCGGAAAGCCCGCGGCGGACAGCGGCATCGGCGTCAATTGTCTGATAGGAGATAGATAAGCATTGGAACGCGGTTTCATAGAGCGTTTGCAGGCCGCCCGAGGCCACCAGCGTAATCCTGGCGTCATGGCCGGCCGATGACAGCGCACCGGTAATCTCGCTGCCGATGAGGGTTCCCGAGATCCACGCCTTGGCGCCTGAAGGCGACAGCCCGTGCAGCAGCTGGCCTGATCGAGCGCCGAACAGGAGGCTTGTCGCCATTGCCGGCTGCTTGAAGATGGCGCCAACGGCCGCCTTGAAGGCAGCGCCATCCGGCTCTCCGGCACCGGCAATAGCCTGCGCAAGAATGCTGTGCTTGCTGATCACGTCGAAGAGTTCGCCGGTCATGAAAGTCGAAAAGCCGGTGACCATGCCGTCGACAACCCGCACCCACTTCGAGTGCGTGCCTGGCATGCAGACGATCTGCTCGCCCTGGCTCTCGCCGGCAAGTGCGCCGAGCAACTGGGTCTCTTCGCCACGAATAACGTCCGGGGCCTCTGCCGAGCGCTGGGCAAGGCCCGGAAGGATCCGGATATCGCGGCTCTGGCCGGGCACCGAGACGGCGCCCGTCAGGATCGCCCCCAACGAGGTTGGTGTATCGATATATCCGGCTTCGACCCAGCCCTGCCGGGCGCCGGCCATGCCGCAGATGATCACCGGGATTTCGGCCGGGACCGACAGACTGTCGAGATGTGCCTGCAGCACGCCGGCAAAGCCGAGGCTGGCCGCCGTCGTCATGCCTTCTGCGCTGCGATGCTCGCCGAGAATGCCGCCATCGACGCCAATCAGCCACAAGCGAAAGCTGCTGGTACCCCAATCGACAGCCACATAGGCTGGTTTTTCCATCAGAAGATGCCTCCGTCAACGATAATGGACTGCGCGGTGATGCTGGCTGCGAGGTCCGATGCGAGAAACAGGCAGGGACCGACAAGGTCCTGCGCCGTCAGGATATGTTTAAGGCATTGCCGATCGACCATCCGGGCGATGCTCTCATCGGTCAGCCACAGGGCCTTCTGCCGTTCGGTAACGATCATGCCCGGCAAGATCGCGTTGACCCGGATGTTTTCCGGCCCCAATCGCCCGGCCATGCTCTTGGTCAGGCCGATGATGCCCGCCTTGGCTGTGGCGTAGACAGGCACTTCAGGCATGTTGAGCATGAAGGCGATCGACGAGAAGTTAATGATAGATCCGCCGCCGGCTGCCCGCATCAGAGGAGCGACCGCCTGCGATACAAAGAACATCTGCTTCAGGTTGATCGCCTGGCTGTTGTCCCAATCGGCTTCCGACACGGTGTCGAACTCATGGCGGTCGTCCCAGCCGGCATTGTTGATCAGCACACGAATCGCCCCAAAGTCGGATTCGATGGCAGCGACTGTGTTCCTGATGGCTGCAACGTCGCGCAGATCGGCATGGTAGTAGGCGACAGGATGAGCGGAAATGGCCGACAGTCGTGCCGCCAGCGCCCGGCTCGGCGCTTCGGCGATATCGATGAACGCCACGCGTGCGCCACGCATGGCAAAGCCCTCGACGAGGGCCGCGCCGATGCCCGAGCCGCCACCCGTGATGAGGACGGCGCTATCCTGGAGATCGCCGGTCAATGTGGTGGGTTCCGTCAACATTTACTCCCGTCATTAGTTCCATTATTTGGAACCTAATTTGACTATTTGGAATTATCCAACTACTATCCATCCCTGTCAACGGTCTGGAATGGCCGTCATCAGCGGGGCATGGAATGACGGAAGAAACGCAGCGGACGTTGCCCGACACCGGCACGCTTGGCAAGATCATTGCCTTGCTCGACCTCGTTACGCTTGCGGATGCACCGATGCGCTTCACCGATATTCTCGAACTCTCGGAGCAGCCGCGCGGCACGCTCCACCGGCAACTCACCCACATGGTGCGCGAAGGACTGCTGGAGATGGACAGGGAGGGTCGCTATCTGCCCGGCGTTCGCCTTCTCACCTTCGCCGCGCGCAGCTGGGCAGGTAGCGACCTGCGTCGTATCGCCGAGCCGCATCTCGGCCTCCTCCACGAGCAGACCGGCGAGACCGTTCATCTCGGCGTCCTCAGCGACCTTCAGGTCATCTACCTGGATAAGGTCGAGGGCAGGCAATCGGTGCGGATGTATTCCCATATCGGCAATGCCGCGCCTGCCTACTGCACCGGCGTCGGAAAGGCAGCGTTGTCGAGCCTCGATGATCGGTCGCTGAATGCCGTTGCGGCGCGTCTCGAACTTCGTGCCTTCACCACCCATACCCATCGGACGATAGTATCGCTTTTGGACGACATTCAGGACATCAGGGCGCGTGGCTATGCCTTGGATCGCGAGGAGCATGAGGAGGGGATATGCTGCGTTGCCGCCGCGATCCCGCCAGTCGGAGGCCGAGGTCCATCCGGCGTCTCCGTCACCGCCCCGGCCTACCGCGTAAGCCTGCAGCGCTTGCAGGATTGGGCGCCGCTGGTGCAGAGGACCGCACAGTCTATCTACGAGGACGTTTCCGTGCGGCTGGGACCACGTCGTTGACTTGCGCATGATGCGAAAATTTACCTTCAGACGAACGCGCTTGTTTCGATAGCAACTTGAAATTGCTAGTTGAGTCTTGGTCGTATAATGGCCATGTTAGGGATGTCCCCGGGAGAGCAAAAGCTCCGATGGATGAGGCCACGGCATCGATCCGATGCAGCGTGTAAAGATTGTATGATGGCAATATTGGATAAGACAGTCGCCAGCGCCGGCTTGGACGGCATTGTGTTCGAAATTGCGGAGCTTAAAACGCAATTCGACGTCTTCAGGTTCATGAAGCGGGTCACGGACGCCTATCGTAGCCGGTACTTCATGGTTCTAAACCTGCCGCCCGTCACATCCTCCGTCTTGCAGAGCAACACGGTGCTCAGCAACTGGCCACCGGAGCTTCTGAGCAACTACGACCAGGAGCGCCTTCTCCTCAACAGCAACGTCATGCGACAATTGCGCAATTCGACGCTGCCCTTCCATGTCGACACCTCGAGCGCCGATATGGAGCGGGAGGACGGCAAGACAAAGCTCATCATATCGCTGCTGGAGCGCTTCCACATGCCGCGCAGCGCGCACTTTCCGACCCACGATGCATCGGGCCTGCGTGGCGCGGTGTCTTTTTCCGGCGATCGCGAGACCTTTGCGCCGCACGAAATGCGCGACCTCTGCTATATCGCCATCCACATTTTCGAGCAGCTCGGCAGGATCCGCAATTCCGATACGCGCGTGACCGACGCGTTGACCACCCGCGAGATCGACTGTCTCACCTGGACGGCAGCGGGAAAGACAAGTGCGGAAATCGCCGAAATTCTCGGGCTGTCCGAGCACACCGTCAATCACTACCTCAACCGCACCACAAAGAAGCTCGACACCGTCAACCGCACCCAAGCGGTCGCGAAAGCGTTGCGCATCGGCATCATCAAGTAACGCTGCGCATTATTTGGGCTATCAGCGCGCTGCAGCTTACAAAACAGGCAATTCTTCGCCAATTGCGGCTGCGTCATGCCGGGATATTTTCTATCCCTTTGATTTTTCTAAGCATATGATGCTGGTGAAAACTGGCATGCTTTCTGCTTTCTATTAGTCGCGAAGTCCAGAGGGGGCTTTGATAACAGCGCCAGGCAAATGGTGCGGGTCAAGGTGGCCGCTGTCAACGATGTGATGCTCCTCCCAGCACCGTCGGCGACAGCGGCCTTTGCGTTTTGAAATACCGAGCAGGTAAAATACGTCTCGGCCCTTGGCAGGCGCGTATGAAGGTCTATGAATGCGGGCATAACGCAGGGAGTTTTTGCCGCATGGCCGAAGTCACCAAGGAACAGGTTCTCGAAACGCTGAAGACCATTCGGGCCCCGGACCTGGAGCAGAGCATCGTCGAGCTGGGAATGGTCTCGGATATCTTCATTTCCGATGGGAAGGTATATTTTTCCATCACGGTTCCGGCCGACAAGGCGACGGCTCTGGAGCCGACGCGTCTGGCGGCCGAACAGGCCGTGAAAACCATTCCCGGTGCCACCGGTGCACTGGTGACACTGACTGCCGACAAGAAGGCCGGCACCAGCGAGCCGAAGCCTACCCGTTCCCCCGCGCCGCACGCTCATCCGCATGCCCATGCACCTCAGCCAAGCGCGCCGCAGACCCGTGGCGCCAAGATCGGCGTTCCCGGCATCGGTGCCATCATTGCCGTTGCCTCCGGCAAGGGCGGCGTCGGCAAGTCGACCACCGCCGTCAACCTGGCGCTGGCATTTCTCGCCAACGGCTTGCGCGTCGGCATCCTGGACGCAGATATCTACGGCCCGTCGATGCCGCGCCTCCTGAAGATTTCGGGCCGCCCCCGGCAGATCGAGAACCGTATCATCGTGCCGATGGAGAATTATGGTCTGAAGGTCATGTCGATGGGCTTCCTCGTCGAGGAAGAGACCGCGATGATCTGGCGCGGTCCGATGGTGCAATCCGCCCTGATGCAGATGCTGCGCGAGGTTGCCTGGGGAGAACTCGACGTGCTGGTCGTCGACATGCCGCCCGGCACGGGCGACGCGCAACTGACCATGGCCCAGCAGGTGCCATTGGCCGGCGCCGTCATCGTCTCGACGCCACAGGACCTGGCCCTGATCGACGCCCGCAAGGGTCTCAACATGTTCCGCAAGGTCGAAGTGCCGGTCCTCGGCATCGTCGAGAACATGAGCTATTTCATCGCACCCGACACCGGCGCGCGCTACGACATCTTCGGCCATGGCGGCGCACGGCTCGAGGCGGAGCGCATCGGCGTCCCGTTTCTGGGCGAGGTTCCCCTTACCATCAACATCCGCGAGACCTCGGACGCGGGTACGCCTGTCGTCGTCTCCGATCCGGATGGCGTCATTGCCGGTGTCTATCGCGATATCGCCACCAAGGTCTGGGCGCAGGTCAAGGAAAAGCCGCAGCGCGCCGCGCCGAACATTGTCTTCGAATAAGCGGAAAGAAGCGCTGAGCCGGTGCGGCGGTCTTGCCTTGTCGGCGGCATGTGCTAGGCATTGCACTGCAGCGAAATTGCCGTGAATGCGGGCTGGAAAAGGCTTGGGCTTGATTCTTCGTTCGCATTGCTGCATATGCGCCGCCGATGCGATGGTCTGCGGATAAGCCTGAAGATAGGGCGGACGGGATTGTCTGAAACTTCGGTTCGCTGATGCGTCGAGAATTGAGCGTCGGCCTGAATTGGTACTGCAACGCAGTGGAGCACGGATACGCCTTTCCGACATCATCGGCAGAACGCGTCCTAGAGTTTGATGACCCTTTCAGAGATTTCGCCCATGGGCTTGCGAGTATCCCGCCGGCTGCCCCGTGACGTCAGTCGCCAGGCATCGATCCCTGCGAATGTCCGTCCTGGCACACGGGTGATCCGTTGATCACTGCCTATCGCTCGAACTGCCAGTCCGTGTCGATGCCGGATATCGTGGCAGCCTCCACATTGTCTGACGACGTCGTCTGGATCGATATGGTCGATCCCACGCGCGAAGAGGAAGACAAGCTGGAAGCCCTGCTCGGTATCCAGGTCCCGACCCGCGACGACCTCAAGGACATCGAGCCATCCAGCCGCCTCTACAACGAAGGCGGCGCTGTCTTCCTGACGGCATCGCTCGTCTGGCGCGCCGATTCCGAGGTGCCGAGCCTGACCGACGTCGGTTTCATTCTCGTCGGCAACCGTCTGGTGACGATCCGCTACGCTAATCCGAAATCCTTCGCCTTGTTCATTGCGGCGCTCCATCGCATCCCGGAAGACATGCGCAGCGGCGCGGCTCTGCTCGCCAAGTTGATGGAAACGATTGTCGACCGCACCGCCGAAATCCTCGAGCAGGCTGTCGCCCGTATCGATATCCTGTCGACCCATGTGTTCGGGGACAAGGCACGCAAGGTCCGCCGCCCATCGAACTACCTCGAGGACAAGCTGCGCGACGTGGCAGGCCATCATCGTCTGGTGAGCAAGTCGCGCGACAGCTTGATGTCGCTGTCGCGACTTCTTACCTTCATGCATACGATCCCGGCCGTTCAGCAGGATCGCGAGACCAAGGATCTCTGTCGCAACGTGACGCGGGATGTCCAGTCTCTCTCCGAACATGCTTCCTTCATCGCCGGCAACATTACCTTCCTGCTGGATGCCTCTCTCGGCCTGATCAACATCGAGCAGAACTCCATCATCAAGATCTTCTCGATCGCGTCAGTCGTGTTCCTGCCGCCGACGTTGGTGGCTTCCGTCTACGGCATGAATTTCGAACATATGCCGGAGTTGCACTCGACATTCGGGTATCCGGCCTCGCTGTTGTTGATGGTGGTCTCGGCCATCGTCCCATTCTTCTTTTTTCGTTGGAAAGGCTGGCTCTGAGAGCCGAGTGATCCCGAATGTCCCAACATACCGAGCATTCTCCCGAACGGAAAATGAGCCCGCGCAAGCTTTTCTACCTCACGCTTGGCTCGGTCGGCGTCGTCTATGGCGACATCGGCACCAGTCCGCTCTACGCCTTTCGCGAGGCGCTGAAGCCTGTTGCCGCCGATGGCCTGACGCGTGGCGAGGTCATCAGTCTCGTGTCGCTGATGTTCTGGGCGCTGACGATCATCGTCACGTTCAAATACGTGCTTTTCCTGCTGCGCGCCGACAATGACGGCGAGGGCGGCACGCTTTCGCTGCTGGCGCTGCTGTTGAAGACCGCCAACGGGCATACGGCCGTGCTGATGTTCCTAGGCCTCAGCGGCGCCGCCCTGTTTCTCGGCGACGCGATGATCACGCCTGCGCTGTCCGTGCTTTCGGCCGTCGAAGGCCTGAAGCTGGTGACGCCGCATCTGGCGCCCTATGTCGTGCCGATCGCGGTTGCCATCCTGGCACTGCTCTTTGCCATCCAGTCGCACGGCACCGGTGCGGTCGCGCGCTATTTCGGTCCGATAACAGCACTCTGGTTCATCGTCATCGGCCTTGCCGGCCTGCTGCATATTCCGGATGACTACGGCATCCTCAATGCGTTCAATCCCTGGTACGGCATCTCCTTCCTGATGAACGAGGGCATTCTCGGCATCATCGTGCTGGGTGCCGTGTTCCTGACGGTAACGGGGGCGGAGGCGCTATACGCCGATCTCGGCCACTTCGGACGCCGGCCGATCCAGTGGGCCTGGTTCGTAGTGGTCTTTCCGTCGCTGACCCTGAATTATCTTGGCCAGGGCGCCATGGTGCTGCGCGAGCCGTTGAAGATGTCGGATCCGTTCTACCTGATGTTTCCGCATTGGGCGCTGCTGCCGGTCGTCTTCCTCGCGACCTGCGCCACCATCATCGCCAGCCAGGCGGTCATAACGGGCGCCTTCTCGCTCACCCGTCAGGCGATCCATCTGGGCTTCCTGCCGCGCATGGAAATCCTCTTCACGTCGGAGACCAACACCGGCCAGATTTTCCTGCCGTCGGTCAACACGCTGCTGTTTTTCGGCGTCATCTTCCTGGTGATCACCTTCCAGACCTCGGATTCGCTCTCCACGGCCTATGGGATCTCGGTGACCGGCGCGATGGTCGTCACATCGGTCATGGCCTTCGAGTTCGTCCGCGTCCGCTGGAACTGGTCGCTGCCGCTGACGCTCGTCGTCTTGATGCCGCTGTTCCTGCTCGAAATGGTCTTCCTCGGCGCCAATCTCCTGAAGATCCATGACGGCGGCTACATCCCCGTGATGATCGCCACTTTCTTCACCGTCGTCATGTGGACCTGGCGCCGTGGGACGGCAATCCTGATGGAGAAGACCCGCCACACGGACATCCCGCTGCCGTCCTTCGTCAGTTCCATCGAACGCAAGAGCGATCATTCGCCGGCAGCAGTGCCCGGAACGGCCATCTTCCTCACCAGCGACCCCGAATCCGCACCGGCCGCCCTGCTGCACAATCTGAAACACAATCACGTCCTGCACGAGAAGAACGTCATCCTGACGATCCGCACCGTCAACAAGCCGAGGGTGGCAAGCAGCGACCGTTACACAGTGGAAAAGATCTCCGATCGTTTTTCCAAGGTGGAACTGCGCTTCGGCTTCATGGAATCGCAGAACGTCTCGCAGGCGCTGGCCGCGTTGCGCAAGTCCGGGCTGAAGTTCGATATCATGTCGACCTCCTTCTATCTCGGACGCCGCAAATTGGTACCGGATGCAAAATCCGGCATGCCGCACTGGCAGGATCGGCTGTTCATCGCCTTGGCCAACGCCGCCACCGATCCCTCCGACTATTTCCGCCTGCCGGCCAACCGCGTCGTCGAACTCGGCTCGCACGTCATCATCTGATCCGTGGGAACGGCCGGAAAGACCGCCAATACCAGGTGCGGAGCCCTATCCACTCTTCCATTAACCATCCATCAAGGTTAATGGGAGATTATTGTCGCATGTTCCCGTCGGTCGTGGAGTCCGGTGTTGCGTCCCATGCGTTCGTTCGAAAACAAGCCGCCTCGGCACTCGCGTAACTGGCTCTCGCCCACCGTCTTCGGTTGCTGCGCCTGGCTGATCTTCCCCTCCATCGTTGCCCAGGCCGATGTCGCCGGCATGCTCTCCGGCATCGACGACGGCGACAGCAACTGGCGCATGGTGCTCACCACGTCGCCGGCCGGCTCCATCCACCAGGCAGAACTCGCCTTCACCAATGCATCGGCTACGGGAAGCGCCGAGGATGGCGGCATGCTCCTGCCGGACGGTCGCCGCATCGCCTTCCAGTCCAAGGAGAAGGGTAGCGACCCGCGCCCCGACGAAGATCGCGTCCGCCGCCGTGACAAGAAGGGCAGGGTGGCGAATGTCGTCCCCATGGCTCCTCCGAAGGATTTTACGGCCGGCTCGATCCTGCAGCGCACCACACTGTTCTTCCGCCCGGAACTCGACGTGCCGTCGTCGACGGGCGCGCAGAGGACCGCCTTCATCAAGGATGATCTCGGCGCGACGGGCCTCGAAACAGCCTTCCTGTTTTCCAAGCAGGAGCCGCTGAAGGCCGATGGCGGCGTTCCGCCGATCCTGGCAAGCCTCGTCACCAACCCGCGCGCCGATAGCCTGGCGATGGGCTATGCCGAGCCGGGACCCGACTATGCGGCGACCTCGCCCTTCGACAGCATCCTCGGCAAGGAGCCGGCCGACAGCGGCCGCTTCGTGCCGCAGATCGGCGCCAAGGACCACGCCTGGGCGGCGAGCGTGCTGCCCGCCGAAGTCTTCTCGTCCGACGAGCAGCAATGCCTGGCGACCGGCATCTATTTCGAGGCGCGCGGCGAATCGGTGAAAGGCCAGGCTGCCGTTGCCCAGGTGATTCTCAACCGCGTCCGCAATCCAGCCTATCCGAAAACGATCTGCGGCGTTGTCTACCAGAACGAGGACTGGACCAACGCCTGCCAGTTCTCCTTTGCCTGCGACAAGGTCAAGGACAGGGTGAATTCCCCCGCCCATTGGCAGATCGCCCGCCAGGTGGCGATGGCCGTGACGGCAGGCAAGATCTGGCTTCCGGAAGTGGGCTCCGCCACCCATTATCACGCCGTTTACGTCAAGCCGCGCTGGGCGGGCGAGATGGTCAAGGTCGGGCGGATCGGCATGCACCTGTTCTACAGAACCTATGGCGGCGGCTGGAGTTGAGCGACGAACCGCCCCCGGCGCTTTGGGTGCGACTTTCTGTCATGTTTGCGCAGACGACCTCCGTGGCACCCATAAGCCGATGATTTGCCTGCCTTTATTAATGGCGGGACATGTGCTTTCTACGTCTTGACTATGCTTTTCCATAAAACTATGTTCGCCCGAGTTCAAAACGGGCCGATAGGTGGCTAAACCTGCAGTTCGTTCTTACGGTTATCGGGGTAGGGTAGCGTAAGGAACGGTAGCAGGGAGGGCGCCATGGTGGGGGACCAAGACGAAGGTCTGGAGCAGCGTAGGGCGCAATTGGGAGCCGAACTGGCGAACAAGCGTGCTGCGACCGGCGAAGTCGAACGGGGGGAAGCGCGCGCCCAAGCCAGCCGGAAAGGCTACGCTCAGGCGCTGAAACTCTCCAGCGAATTCGTTTCTGCAATCATCGTGGGCGCGCTGATAGGCTACTTCTTGGACCGTTTGGTTGGCACTGCGCCGTGGGGCATGATCGTCTTTCTGCTGCTCGGATTTTGTGCTGGCGTTCTGAATGTCTTGCGTATGGCCGGCAAGGTGTCCACACCTTCGGTCGGTGGCGACAAGGCAGACAAGAAATGAGCACGGGGGTTGTGCGTCAGCGCGGTCTTCCAGGCATTCATATCCGTCTCTAAGGCGGGCAAGTGAGAGAGAACACGCGGTGGCCAACGGTCCGATTCATCAATTCCAGATCAATACGATCGTTCCGATCGAAATTGGCGGGCTGGATTTTTCCTTTACCAACTCGTCGCTGTTCATGGTCGTATCCGTTCTTCTGGCCGGCAGCTTTCTCTATTTCGCCACCGCATCGCGCAGCCTGATCCCGGGTCGGGCCCAGTCGGTCGCCGAAATGTCCTATGAATTCATAGCCAATATTCTGCGCGAAGGTGCCGGTTCCGCCGGAATGAAGTTCTTCCCGCTTGTCTTCACGCTGTTCATGTTCGTGCTGACCGCGAACCTTCTCGGCATGTTCCCCTACTTCTACACCGTCACCAGCCAGATCATCGTCACCTTTGCGCTGTCGATGCTGGTGATCGGCATCGTCGTTGTCTACGGCTTCTTCAAGCACGGCTTCGGGTTCCTGAAGTTGTTCCTGCCATCGGGCGTCCCCGGCGTTCTGCTTCCGCTCGTCGTTGCGATCGAGGTTATCTCGTTCCTTGCCCGTCCGATCAGCCTCTCCGTTCGTCTGTTCGCCAACATGCTGGCAGGCCATATCACGCTCAAGGTGTTCGCGGGCTTCGTTGCCTCGCTTGGAGCCCTTGGCGCGCTCGGCATAGGCGGCGCCATCCTGCCGCTCATCATGACCGTCGCCCTGACGGCCCTCGAATTTCTCGTGGCATTCCTGCAGGCTTACGTATTTGCCGTGCTGACATGCATGTATCTGAACGATGCGCTGCATCCGGATGGTCACTGAGAAGTAAAGTCGTTGGTGCCGCGTGCACCAGTCAAAGCCAAACCTATCAATCTAAGGAGTTTTTAACATGGACGCAGAAGCAGCAAAGTTCATCGGCGCCGGTATCGCTTGCATCGGCATGGGTGGCGCAGGCATCGGCCTCGGCACGATTTTCGGCAACTACCTCTCGGGCGCGCTTCGCAACCCGTCGGCTGCCGATGGCCAGTTCGGCCGTCTGATCTTCGGCTTCGCCGTTACGGAAGCTTTGGGCATCTTCTCGCTGCTCGTCGCTCTCCTCCTGCTCTTCGCCGTTTGATTTCGACGGTTTGATGGATCACGGCTTGCGTAGAGCGGGCCGTGATTCTTCGTATTTGCGCCACTGGAGGTGAGCATGTTTGTAACTCCGGCTTATGCTGAAGAAGCCGCGCCGGCATCAGGCGAAGTGCATACGGAAACGGGTGTGGCTCCGGCCCATCACGCGTCATTCCCGCCCTTTGACCCCAAGACTTTTCCGTCCGCGCTGCTTTGGCTGGTGATTACCTTCGCCACCTTCTACATCGTCATGCAGAAGGTCCTCGTTCCGCGCGTCGGCGGCATTCTGGAAAGCCGGCATGCACGGATCGCCCAGGACGTCGAGGAAGCCGCGCGCCTGAAGGCCGAGGCGGACGCTGCCGTCGCGACCTATGAACGCGAACTGGCCGAAGCCCGTGCCAAGTCGAATGCGATCGGGGCGGCTGCCCGTGCCGATGCCAAGGCAAAGGCGGAAGCCGAGCGTCGCGCCATCGAGGCGAGCCTTTCCGAAAAGATCAAGGCTGCCGAAGTTCGGATCGCCGAGATCAAGGCCAAGGCCTTTGCCGACGTCGGCGCCGTCGCCGAAGAGGCAGCGACCGTTGTCGTCGAGCAGTTGATCGGCACCCAGGCTTCGCAGGCGGACATTGCCACGGCCGTGGCCAACGCCAAGCAGGAGGGTTAAGCCATGGAATTCCATCTCGACGAAACCTTCTTCGCCCTCGTTGGCCTGATCCTCTTCATCGGCGTTATCGTCTACATGAAGGTGCCGGGCATGATGGCGAAGTCGCTCGACGAGCGCGCCGACCAGATCCGCAACGATCTGTCGGAAGCCAAGCGCCTGCGCGAAGAGGCCCAGCACCTGCTGGCCGAATACCAGCGCAAGCGCAAGGAAGCCGAAGTCGAAGCGGCCAACATCGTCGCCGCAGCAGCCCGCGAAGCCGAGCTGCTGACCGCTGAAGCCAAGAAGAAGACGGAAGAGTTCGTCGTCCGGCGCACTGCGATTTCCGAGCAGAAGATCAAGCAGGCAGAACTGGACGCCATCAAGGAGGTCCGTTCTACCGCCGTCGATCTGGCTATCGCTGCTTCGCAGGCGGTCATCGCCGGCAAGGCAGATGCCGGCATTCAGGCGAGACTGTTCCAGGAAGCGCTTGGCGAAGTGAAGGCCAAGCTCAACTAGCAGCAGGCATATATTAGTGGAGAAGGCCGGGCATTGTCCCGGCCTTTTGCGTTAAGGCAGGTCTTCGACGACCTCGTCCTTGCGCATCGGTCGGAAGCTCATCCGATGGAGGCGACAAGGACCGACCCGCTCGATGCTGCTCCGGTGGACAGCGGTGGCATAGCCCGCATGGGCGGCAAAGCCATAGGCTGGAAAGACAAGGCCGGCCCGCACCATCATCCGGTCACGTGTGACCTTGGCGAGAATGGAGGCGGCGGCGATCGACAGGGAGCGCGAATCGCCCTTGACGACGGCCTTGCCGGGGCAGGGGAGACCGGGCGGCACGTCGAGACCATCCGTCAGCACGAAGCTTGCCGGGATGGCGAGGCCGCACACGGCGCGGCGCATGGCGTCGAGGCTCGCCTTGCGGATATCGGTGGCATCGATGCGTCCGGCGCTGGAAGAAGCGATCGAGACAATGGCCGTGGCGATGATCGTATCGAATAGTTCTTCGCGCCGTGCTGCCGACAACTGTTTCGAGTCGTTGAGGCCCTCGGGAATATTGTCCGGATCGAGGATGACCGCAGCAGCCACCACAGGCCCCGCGAGCGGGCCCCGCCCGGCTTCATCCGTGCCGGCGACCGGCCAATGGCCAGCCTTGCGCGCAGAGAGTTCCAGGGTGAAATCGGGGACGATCGGACCTTCTTCGAAGAGCCGAGGAGAATCGGGTGGCGTGCGACGTGTCATGCGGCTGACCCTCGCACGCCAACCCGATTTCCTGCAAGTCCCCCGGCTCAGGGCGGTGAGCCGGGGGACATCCGTCGCACAGGTAGGGCTACCCGTCCGCCGGAATGGTCAAATCAGAGCAGCGACAATTGCACGCCGCTGCCGTCAGGCGGCACGAACAGATCGCTGCGCAGCTGGATGCTGCGGCGGGTAAGCCCGAGGCGTTTCGTCGCCATCTCGAAGCGGCGACTGATCTGCCAGGCATAGGGCCCCGCACCCTTCATCCGCTTGCCGAAATCCGCGTCGTAATCCTTGCCGCCGCGCATCTCCCGTACCAGCGACATGACGTGGCGGTAGCGATCCGGATAATTTTGCAGCAGCCAGTCGCGGAACAGCGGGCTGACTTCGAGAGGCAGACGCAGCATGACGTAGCCGGCCTCCAGCGCACCCGCGGCCTTGGCCGAATCGAGGATCCGCTCGAGCTCGTGGTCGTTGAGTGCCGGGATCATCGGCGCTACCATTACCGATGTCGGGATGCCGGCTTCGGACAGTGCCCGGATCGCCTCCAGCCGGCGTGACGGCGTCGAGGCGCGTGGCTCCATTGTGCGTGCGAGCTTGCGGTCGAGCGTCGTCACCGAGAGTGAGACCCGTACCAGCTTCTTCTCAGCCAATTCCGTCAGAATATCGAGGTCGCGCAGCACCATGGCGGATTTGGTGACGATCGAGACCGGATGGTTGGCCCTGTTCAGTACCTCGAGGATCTGGCGCATGATCCGCCATTCCTTTTCGATCGGCTGGTAGGGGTCGGTGTTGGTGCCGATGGCAATGACCTTCGGTTCATAGCCGGGCTTGGCCAGCTCGCGTTCGAGCAGCTTTGGGGCGTCCGGCTTGGCAAAAAGCTTTGCCTCGAAATCGAGACCGGCGGAGAGGCCCATATAGGCATGCGTCGGGCGGGCGAAGCAGTAGATGCAGCCATGTTCGCAGCCGCGATAGGGATTGATCGAGCGGTCGAAGGGGATGTCCGGCGAGGTGTTGCGGCTGATCGCCGTGCGCGCCTTCTCGATCTGGACTTCGGTCTTGAACGGCGGCAGGTCTTCCAGCGACTGCCAGCCGTCGTCGATGCTCTCCCGGCTGGATGGCTCGAACCGGCCGCCGGGGTTCAATCCGGCACCGCGCCCACGCCGCCGATCGACGTCGATCCGAAGACCGGACGAAACGATCAGTGCATCAGCCATATCTGCCGTGTTGGCAGGCGCGAATGCGGCCTGCCCTGCAAGGGACTGTTGGTTCATCGGTGGCTCCAGCGGCGGGAAATGCACCTGCATCCTGCGTCTAACCTTGACTAAATTCCTAACCGGAAGATGGGAACAATGCAAGAACAAAATGTGGAAAACTCGCACTGGCAATCGATTGTGCACCGCTCTATAAATGGGCGATGTTGACAGTCATTATCGAATGCCGGGACCAGGAACCCGAATTGGCCCAGACCCTTGCGGCGCTCGTATCGGGGGCTATCGAGGGGCTCGTATGCGACGTCGTGGTCCTCGATCACGGCTCGCGCGACGGCACATCGCGGGTTGCTGATGCAGCCGGATGCCGCTTTTATTCCGAGTGGGACATCCGCGAGATCTTGGGTTCGGCGCGTGGCGAGTGGCTGCTGCTGGTGGAGCCCGGTTCCCGGCCCCAGTCCGGCTGGATCGACGAAATCGGTGAGTACATGGCGTTGAACACGCTACCGGCGCGCTTTACCGCCTCACGCGGCTACAGGCGGCCGCTGATGCAGCGGCTGCGCCGGATGTTTTCGCCGCTCGAATTCGGCTTTCTGATCTCCAAGGTTGAGGCGATGGCTGTTGCCAAAAGCGGCATGGCCCTGGCGGAATTCACCAGGGGTCGGAAGCCCAAAAGACTGGCGAGCGAGATGATCCCTTCCTGGGTGGCGGCGCGCGCGGTGCGCTGAGACCCCCGATGCGCGTCTCCGACTGGCTCTCTAGGCCGTCTGAGCGCCACGCTTCAGATGTTCGTCCAGCCGCGGCATGATCTCGATGAAATTGCAGGGCATGTGACGATAGTCCAGCTGCGCCTTCAGAATGCCGTCCCAGGCGTCCTTGCAGGCCCCGGGTGAGCCTGGCAGCACAAAGATGAAGGTGGCGTTAGCGACCCCCGCCGTCGCCCGCGACTGGATCGTCGATGTGCCGATCTTGTCGTAGGAAATCCGGTGAAACACGGCGGAAAAGCCCTCCATGCGCTTCTCGAACAGAGGCTCCAGCGCATCCGGCGTGACGTCGCGGCCGGTAAAGCCGGTGCCGCCGGTGGTGATCACGACATCGACCGTCGGGTCCCTGGTCCAGTTCTCGACGATCGCCCGGATCTGCGCCTTGTCATCCGGAACGATGGCACGCGCAACGAGGCGATGCCCCGCCTCGGCGATGCGGCCCGCCAGGGTATCGCCCGATTTGTCGTCCCCGGATGTCCGCGTGTCGGAGACGGTGAGCACAGCGATGCCGACGGGAACGAAGGGGCGCTCTTGGCTGATGCCTGCCATTATAGATCTCCTGCAGTTGTTGTCGTTGCCTGAAAATACCAGTCCGGCCTCTTCAGGCGAAGCGAAGTTGCGGCGGCCTCGGCGGCCCTCAGATCATCGAACAGCGCAAAGCAGGTCGCGCCCGAGCCGGACATTCTGACAAGCCTCGGTTCCTGTTCCGCCAGAAGCGTCGATAGCGCACCGATCTCGCCACAAAGCGCTCGTGCCGGTGGCTCCAGATCGTTGCGCAAGCTGCCGATCAGCGAAATCCAGTCCTCGGCGCTGCCGCGCCTGGATGGTTGGAAATCGAAACAAGGATTGGTCTTGTCCTGCAGGCGCCGAAAGACTGCCGGCGTCGAGACACCGACGAGGGGATTGCCGAGAACGATACCGAAGGACGGGAAGGCCGGCAGCAAGGCGATGTCCTCGCCGATCCCGCGTGCGATCAGCGGCCGGCTGTAGAGGCACATCGGTACGTCGGCGCCGAGTTGCAGTGCCAGTCCTTTGAGTGCCTCCGGTGTCAGGCTGACATCCCAAAGCCGCATCAGTCCCCGCAGCGCTGCGGCGGCATCGGCAGAGCCGCCGCCGATCCCGGACGCGACCGGCAGGTTCTTTTCAAGGTGGATGCGCACGGGCGGAGCATCGGCGCCGCTGTCGCGGCAGACGCTGCGCAGCAGATCCCGCGCTTTGACAATGAGGTTGCCGCCCGACTGGCCCTGCTCGCCGAGATCAGCGGCGAATTTCCCCGAGACCTCGAAGCTGTCGGCCTCCGATCGGCTGAAGCCGATGCGGTCGCCATGACGGGCGAAGGTTACCAGCATATCGAGAAGATGATAGCCGTCCGCCCTCAGGCCCGTGACATGCAGGGCGAGGTTGATTTTCGCGGGCGCATCTTCCTGGAGGTCGAAGGCGCCCGCGTCGAACATCGATGGCATCAGCCTTTAGGACTTCTTGTCGGCAGGCGGATTTTCCACCGGCACAGCTGCCGGCGGCTTCGATTTGTCGGCGGCCTTGGGATCGTCGATCGGCGGCAGTCCGTTGGCAATCTTGTCCTTCAGGCGTGGCAGGTCGGCTTCCTCGGGCTTGTAGGTGATCGCCCGGTTCCACTGATAAACAGCCTCCAGGCGCCGACCGACACGCCAGTAGGCATCGCCCAGATGGTCGTTGACCGTCACGTCGCCCGCTTCCAGCTGCACGGCGCGTTCGAGTTGCCTGACCGAATCGTCGAAGCGGTTGAGCCGGAAATAGGCCCAGCCGAGCGAATCGACGATGTAGCCGTCGTCTGGCCGGGCATCGACGGCCTTCTGGATCATCGCCAGGCCTTCATCGAGGTTGCGGTTCATGTCGACCCAGGAGTAGCCGAGATAGTTCAGCACCTGTGGCTGGTCGGGGTTCAGTTCGAGCGCCTTCTTGAAGTTCGGCTCGGCGATATCCCACTTCTTCAGGCGCTCGTAAGCGATGGCGCGCTGGTAGAAGATGTTCCAGTCGACCTTGGTCGGCACCGGACCGATGATCTCGACGGCCTTGTCGTAGTTTTCGGCCATCGCCTGGTAGTTCTTGGCCTGCGACAGCACGTTGCCGTAGGCGAGATAGCTGCGAATGTCCTTGGGGTCGGAGTTGATCAACGCCTTCAGGTGCTTCAGTGCGTCGTCCGACTTGCCGCCCTGCGCCAGCGCCAGGCCGAGCTGCAGCTCGGAGATGCGGGCCATCGGCGAATCCGAAGGAACCTGCCTGTAGAAGGCGATGGCCCGGTCCATCTGGTCCTGCTTCTCGGCAATACCGCCCAGCAGAACGAGAGTATCGGGGCTCGTCGGATCAAGTGCCCTGGCGGTCTGGAGGTAAAGCGAGACCACATCTTCAGCGCCGTCTCGGTTCAGCGCAGCTGCGACGGAGAACAGCACCGAAGCAGCCCCCTGAGCAGCGTTGCCGACCGCCTGCTCGGGAATCTCGCCCTTGCCGATGCGGTCGCGCAGCGCGTTCAACGGCGCGAAATTGCTGATCATGCTGTCGCCGACCGAGATGGCGTCGAGCGCCTTCTGCTTGTTGCCTTCCTTGGCCTCGAGCGAGGCCAGCGCCATGACGGCGCGCATGTAGGTATCGGGTGCAGTGGCGCCGCCATCCTTGTCGAGGATGGCGCTGTTCAGATGCGAGCGGGCCGATCTTGTGTCGCCGATGACGAGCGCGACCATGCCGGCCTGATAGTTCTTGAAGATGTCGAACCAGTTCGGCCCCTGCATCTTGTCGACCGTCGCCAGGGCCTCCTTGCCCCGTCCGGCGCCAACCTGTGCCCAGGCGGACAGCAGACTGTTCATCATCCGGTCAAGATCGTTCGGGCCGGTATATTTCAGGATCGCCTGCGAAGCCTTGTAATCATGGCGGCGCAGGGCATCCATGCCGCGAACGATGGTGGTTATCCGTTCAACGGTCGGGTCGCCCTTCAGATCGTTGGCGTATTTCACGCCTTCGTCCATATTGCCGTTCAGCAGCAGGGAAATCATCAGGCGCTGGCGGATTTCCGGATTGCCCGGCTCGATCATCAGCGCCTTTTTGTAGAGCGCGATGGCATTGTCGTAGTCATGGTCGACATCGGCTGTCCGGGCGGCAAGGAATGCGCCGGAGAAGGTGTCGACGCGGTCGGGCTGGAACGTCACCGTGTCGCTTGCGGTATCGGGCTTTTTGGCGGCATCCTCGGCGCGCACAGCGGTCATCGCGGTGACTGAAAGCAATGCCGCCAGAGCTGCGCTCGAAAGCAAACGGATGGCAAGTCTTTGCCGCATTAGAAAACCTTTCTTGGAGGGCAACCGGCAGCCGGTCGCACCATGCATACTGTCAGCACTGATTCACAACAGGATGGCTTTTTTGAAGCGGGCCCGCAAGAAATACAGCTGGCGCTTCTCAGTGAACGCGCTCGATGCTGAAGTCGATGACCTCAAGCAAGGCCGATTTCCAGGGGCTTTCCGGCAGCGGTGCCAAGGCATCGCGAGCGATCGTGCCATAGTGCACAGCCCGGCCTATGGTGTCGTTGAGCGCACCATACTTGGTGATCAGGCCCATCGCCTTTTCGAGATTGGCCTCGCTGCTGTTGCCGCCCTCGATCGCGTCGCGCCAGAAGGCCCGTTCGTCCTGGGTGCCCCGACGGTAGGCGAGGATGACGGGCAGGGTGATCTTGCCTTCGCGGAAATCGTCGCCGACATTCTTGCCGAGATCGGCAGCCTTGCCACCATAGTCGAGCGCATCGTCGACAAGCTGGAAGGCGAGGCCGAGATTGGTGCCGTAGGACTTCATCGCATTGCGGCCGGACTTGCCGGTATTGGCGACAATCGGGCCGACTTCGGCAGCGGCGGCAAAAAGTGCTGCCGTCTTGGCGCGGATGACCGACAGATAATCGTCCTCCGTCGTTTCCATGTTCTTGGCGACAGACAGCTGCAGGACTTCGCCCTCGGCAATGACGCAGGCCGCCGTCGACAACACGTCGAGGGCCTCGAGCGAGCCGACATCGACCATCATGCGGAAGGCCTGGCCGAGCAGGAAGTCGCCGACCAGCACGCTTGCCTGGTTGCCCCAGATCATCCGGGCGGTGGAGCGACCGCGGCGCAGGTCGCTCTCGTCGACCACGTCGTCATGCAGCAGCGTTGCCGTGTGCATGAACTCGACTGAAGTCGCCAGCTTGATGTGGTTATCGCCCTTGTAGCCGAACAAGCCCGCAGAGGCGAGTGTCAGCATCGGCCGCAGGCGCTTGCCGCCTGAGGAAATCAGATGCTCGGCCACCTCCGGAATCATCTGTACATCGGACCCAGCCTTGGAAAGGATCAACTGGTTGACGCGCTCCATGTCCGCCTTGGTGAGGTCGATCAGCGGAGTTACGGAGGCCAATTTGTTTTTGCTTTCTTCAAGCGGTATCACGACGCCCAACGACCCGGACTCCTGTTCATTTCGTGAAAACGACAATAAGAAGGGACAGGAGGCGCGGCAAGGGGCGAATTGTTCGGTCGCGCAGATTTGACAGGAAACGCCAGGTTCATGCACGAATTGATACGCACCAACGACCCCGTGACGCTGTCCTTCGCCGAAAGCCTGATGAAGGAGGCGGGTATCCGTTGCATGATCGCGGACGAGGCGATGAGCATTCTCGAGGGATCTCTCGGCATGCTGCCGCGTCGCTTCCTGGTTGAAGAGGACCGTGCCACGGAGGCTCGCCGCATCCTCGTCGATGCCGGACTTGCCGACGAATTGCGCGACGACCGGCGTTAGGGGCGAAAGAGGCTGAGATGTCCGAGCCCGCCGAAACCATCGATGCCTTCCATCGCGGCGCCTTCCATATTGTCCAGCCAAAGGGGCGGGGCCATCGTGCCGGCATGGACGCCATGCTTCTGGCCTCCCTCGTCAACGACATCAGGGCCATCCGGGTCGCCGATCTCGGCGCCGGGGCCGGCGCTGCTGGCCTGGCCGTTGCCTCCAGGCTCGAGCATGCCGAGGTCACGCTGTTCGAGCGCTCTCCCGACATGGTCGCCTTTGCCCGAAAAGGCCTGGCTCTTGTCGAAAACAGCCGCTTCGCCGGACGTGTCTCGGTCGTGAGTGCCGATGTTACCCTGACGGGCCACAGCCGCAACGCGGCCGGGTTGATCGACAATACCTTCCACCACGTCATCATGAACCCGCCCTTCAACGACGGCAGCGACCGGCTGACGCCGGACCCCCTGAAGGCTGAAGCCCATGCGATGACGGAGGACCTGCTCGAAACCTGGCTCCGCACCGCCAGCGCCATACTGATGTCGGGCGGCCAGCTGTCGCTGATCGCCCGGCCGGAATCGGTGGGGGACATCATCGCTGCCTGCGGCCGACGTTTTGGCGGCCTGGAGATCACCGCCATCCATCCGCGTCTCGGCGAGGCCGCCGTTCGCATCCTGGTGACTGCGATCAAAGGATCACGCGCGCGCCTCACCCTCCGTTTCCCGCTCGTCATGCACGAGGAGGGGGGGCACAACTTCACGCCCTTCGTCGACGATCTCAACAACGGCCGGACGGCCTACCGCCGCCGCTGACGGCCTTTAGAAGAAGATGTCGGCCAGCAGTTTGACGTTCAGAAGCGCGATAGCGACGGCGATTAGATAGGCGATGACGCTCAGCCATCGCGGCGCGACCAGGGCGCCCATCTTCGCCTTGTTGGCGGTGAACATGACAAGCGGAAAGACTGCAAAGGACAGTTGCAGGCTGAGCACCACCTGGGTCAGGATCAGTAGTTCCGACGTACCCTTGTCTCCGAACCAGATCGTGACGATCGAGGCTGGAATGATGGCAAGCCCCCGGGTGACCGCGCGGCGGATCCAGGGCTTGAGCTTGATCTGCAGAAAGCCTTCCATGACGATCTGGCCGGCAAGCGTCGCCGTCACCGTCGAGTTTATGCCGCAGCAGAGCAGCGCAATACCGAACAGCGTCGGCGCGATCGCCATGCCGAGCAGCGGCGCCAGCAGCGAACTCGCGTCGCCGAGTTCGACCACTTCGGTCTTGCCGTGGGCATGGAAGGCAGCGGCGGCAAGGATCAGGATGGCGGCGTTGATCAGCAGCGCGAAGGTCAGCGCCAGCGTCGAATCGATGGTTGCGAAGGTCAGCGCCTCGCGCTTCTCGGGCAGGGTTTTGCCGTATCTGCGGGTCTGCACGATGCCCGAATGCAGGTAAAGATTGTGCGGCATGACGGTCGCGCCGAGGATGCCGAGCGCCAGGTACAGCATCTGCGGATCGCGGACGATATCGGTCGTGGGCAGGAAGCCACGCACGACACCGCCCCAGTCAGGGTCGGCCAGCACGATCTGGAAGGCGAAACAGAAGGCAATGACACCGAGCAGCGTGATGATCAGCGCCTCGATCCAGCGGAAGCCGAGGCGCTGCAGATAGAGTATGAGAAACACGTCCAGCGCCGTCAGCAGCACACCCAGTTCCAGCGGCAGGCCGAAAATCAGGTTGAGGCCGATGGCGGTGCCGATCACCTCGGCAATATCGGTGGCGATGATGGCGATTTCCGCCAGCGCCCAGAGCGGCACTGCCACATAGCGCGGAAACGCATCGCGGCATGCCTGCGCCAGATCGCGGCCGCTGGCGATGGCAAGCCTGGCGCAAAGGGACTGCAGCACGATCGCCATGAGGTTGGATAACAGCGCCACGCTGAGCAACGCATACCCAAACTTGGAGCCCCCGGCGAGCGATGTCGCCCAGTTTCCGGGGTCCATGTAACCCACGGCAACAAGATATCCCGGTCCGGCGAAGGCCATCATGCGGCGCAGCTTGGAGCCGCCGTTATGGGTGTTCACGGAACCGTGCACGTCGGCAAGGCTGAGGTCGAGACTGTCCTGTCGCCATCCGGCCGCAGGTTTCGGTTTGATCGCGTCCATCATTTCCTCGCGTGCAATATTGCAGTGCAAGAGTAGCTTTTTAGAATGATAATGCAAGTCATTCGCAATAAGAATTTTAAAGCTCGTTTTTCCGTTCCGAAACTCGTTCCCGGCGCGTGGTTGATGGCGAGAGTTGAAGCAACTGCTGCCGGTCAGTCGTTCTCCTGACTACTTCCCAAGCTTCTTTTAGATTGTTGTTAATAACCGTGGTGTCATATCAATGTCATCGATCGGTCATGAAGACTCGTCTTTGGCCCGCGCCTATTAAGGGGCGACAGCGGGTTTCGGAGGGGCTTCCGTGGCGATGATTTGCTTTGCAAATAGTGGACGGGGAATGGGTGGACGCGCTGCGGCCGCCGTTGCCGATGAGCTGTTGCAGAGCGGCGTCACGACGGCCTTGTACAGATGCCTGCGGGGCGCGGATCGCGAAGCGGCTTTTCAGCCCGAGCATGTCGACACTCGTCGGGCATCGGTCTGCGGGCGGCAATTCATCGAGGACACGCGGCGGCTGAGGTCTCTGCATGAGCATCTCCTTGTCGATCTCTCCGATGCCAGCGATCAGATCTCCGCCATCGCGTTTGCCAGCGCGGATTTGATCCTTCTTCCATTTCTTCCCCACGAGGCGAATGCCGAGCCTTTTCTCCGCAGCATCGAACTGCTCGAAATTATGTCCTCCCACCGCCCGCAGCCGCTGAGGCATGCCGTCTTCCTTGCCAGCAGCGACAGCATCGGTCCCGCCCTGCATCTGGAAATTTCGGGCCAGTTGATCCGCCGTGGCCTGATGACACTGGCCGTCCCGTTCCGCGAACAGCGGCCGCGTGCGAGTGGTAGCGCTTCAGTATCGATGAGGCCGCTTGCCGAACTCGGCAATAACGGCAACGTGCCCTTCGCGAAAACCGATATCGCCCGCTTTGTCGAATGCGCCCTCGACGCAGCGCGTCATTCGCGGCAGCCCACCATGCCAGGCGCATTGGCCTCAGGCTGACGGGCAAGCACCGAACGTGGCATATGCCAGAGGTTGACGCCTGGCGCGGCGCTCAAAAACGTCTCCGATGAAAGCAACGCACGTTCCTTGAATTCAGCTTGATTTCATTCCGGGGCGCTACTGGCAAGATGCTCATAATGTATCTGCCGGCAGGCTGCTCCGCAAAGATGATCCCAATGAAAGCCAATCTGCTCTCTCGGTCGTGTCGCATGTCACCCGCTACGGTCGGAAAATTGACCGTTCAAGCGCTTATGGGGACGGCGAGCATCCTATGCCTTGCCGGCGAAAGCCACGCGGATCAACCCTTGGAGCGGGTGTCGAGCATCCATTACGAGGTGGCCCCGGACTGTAGCTACAAGTTCACGCTGGTGATCGACGACTTCGTGCGAAAACAGGCCGAAATCAAGGATCTCTCGCAACTGGCGCTGACCTACGATCCGGAAAGAACGACGTTCCGTTTTGTAAAGGGCTGGGTCGAGGGGGCCGACGGCGTTCGTCACGAGCCGGCAGCGAATGCCGTCTTCACCCGCCCAAGCACCGCCTCCCGCGATGCGCCGGGCTTCGTCTCCTCGGTGAAGACGACGGTCGTCATGCCTGCCGTGACGACCGGTAGCCGTGTTCACTACGAGATCGAGGAGGTCGTCTCCAAACCGTCCGTGGTCGGCTTCAATCCGTGGGCGTGGCTTGATCCGTTCGAAAATGCCAGCGTGCATGTCGTCATCGACATGCCTTCCACTCTCCCCCTTAACGTCGCCGGACAGGGCGGCTTCGTGATCACCGACACAACCACGAACGGCATGCGCCACATCGTGGCGGATGCCAGCGTGAGAAACGTGTCGGCCGGCGACAGAGAACAGCACATGGCAGCTCTTCTGGAGTTTCAGCCGCTCTTTCTCGGTACATCGCTGCACGGTTACGAGGACCTCGGCGACATCTATTATCGCTTGAACAGGAACAAGCCTGCCGTCACGCCTGAGATCGAGGCGCTCGCAAAGCAGATCGTCGGAGACCGCAAGGGGGTCGATGCGGCCCGCGCAATTTATGACTGGTGCGCCAAAAACATCCGCTATCTCGCGGTCTCCATGAGCGTCGACGATGGGTGGGTATCGCATGACGCGGCGACGGTTTTGAAGAACGGCTATGGCGACTGCAAAGACCACGTCACCTTGATGCAGGCACTTCTGTCGGCAACAGGCATCCGCTCCGAGGCGGCCCTGATCGACTGGAGCGACCGTGCGAGACCCCTGCCGCTGCCGTCGCCCGGTGAGATCAATCATGCGATCATCTACCTTCCCGACTTCGACATTTTCGCCAATCCGACGAGCCCCTTCACGCCGTTCGGCGTTCTCGATCAGGGACTGAGCGGCAAGATCGCGATTGTCGCAGGCGACCATTCAAAAGTGCGTCGCACGCCCGAAATGAAGCCGGAGACCGCCCAATTCGTCACCACGGGCTCCATCCACATCGGCGGCGACGGAACCGTTGGCGGCAAGGCGACCGCGACGATGTCCCCGAGCATCGAGGAGCCGCTCCGCTCGGCGCTGCAGAACCCCGACGAAAATAATCGCCGTATCGACAGAAAGCTCCGCAACACGCCCGAAGGCGGCTTCGGCCACCTTGCGACGAGCGGGCCCTATGACTTGGATCATCCTTTTCAGCTGACCATGAACTGGCACAGTCCGCACGGCATCGATCCGACGGCCGGTGCCTTCGTCTTGCCGGCACCGCCCTCGTTCGATCCGATCGATGGACCGCGGTCGTTTCTCGACCGGAAGGGCCGGCGGTTGACGCCGATGGCGCTGCCCGTGCGCGATCTCACCTGGAATTTCAGCGTTGATGTACCGCCGGATCTGACAATTTCCAATGCACCCAAGGGCGTTGATGTCAGCAACGCCGCCGGCTCCTACAAGGCGGTCTATGAGCACCGGGACAATTGCCTCGTGGTGCATCGCCAGCTGGTCCTGAAGCAGCGGGAGCTGGAACCTGCCGCCTACGACGACCTGGAGCGTCTCGTCTACGCAGCTCAGAACGACTTCACAGCCATCGTAACGACGGCGGCGGCTGTGTCGTCTGGGGCTAGCGCGGATGGCGGCAATTGCCACCCGTGACACGGGCGGGCGCTTGGTCCTGATCGTGCCAATACGGCAGTGGCGGCACATACTTCCGTCGCTCGCCTGAAGCCGTGGATATGCGCGGTCCATCAGGCGTCGAACAATGACGCTTGCCTGGGTTCAAGCTCTTTCGTCACGTCGGGGATTGTGTTTGCCGTGGCAAACCATACATGCAGCTGACAATCGGGACGAAACAAGGGTTTGACTATGGCCGGACTGCTGAGACGACTGCTGCCGAAGCGCTTTCGCAAGGAAGGTACGGTCATCCCCGTCGTTCGCTTGAGTGGAACGATCATGGCAGGCGGCAGTCCATTTCGGCCGGCGCTCAATCTGGCAACCGTGGGGCAGGCGCTCGACAAGGCGTTTTCGGTGAAGGCGGCGCCCGCCATTGCCATCGTGATCAACTCGCCCGGCGGCTCGCCGGTGCAGTCACGGATGATCTACAATCGCATTCGTGATCTTGCTGTTGAGAAGAAAAAGAAGGTTTTGGTCTTCGTCGAGGACGTGGCGGCCTCCGGCGGCTACATGATCGCTTTGGCCGGCGACGAGATCATTGCCGACCCGACCTCCATCGTCGGCTCCATCGGTGTCGTCTCCGGCGGCTTCGGCTTTCCCGAGCTTCTGAAGAAGATCGGCGTCGAGCGACGCGTCTACACGGCCGGCAGCAACAAGGTGATCCTCGATCCATTCCAGCCGGAGAAAGAGAAGGACATCGAGTACCTGAAGAGCCTGCAGCTCGAGATCCATGCGATCTTCATCCACATGGTGCGCGAGCGGCGCGCCGGGCGGATCAGGGCTGACGACGATACCGTGTTCTCCGGCCTGTTCTGGACGGGGACGCGCGGACTGGAGCTTGGCCTCATCGACGGGCTCGGCGATCTGCGCGGCGAACTGAAGAAGCGCTACGGTGAAAAGACGAGGCTCGAACCCGTCTCCGCCGGCCGCAGCCTGTTCGGCAGGCGCGCCCCGAGCATCGCCTTGCCCGGCTTTGACGCCATTGCCGCAGGCCTTGCATCCGGGCTTGCGGAGGCCGCCGAAGACAAGGCATTATGGGGCCGGTACGGATTATAGGATCGGAACAGCCCCGGCATGGCGCAGCTCATTTTCATCATCGTCATCGGCAGCGTCTGCTGGCTGATCTACAAGCGTTTCGTCGTGGCGGCGCAACGGCTGCAACAGAAATCGCAGCGCCAGGAACGCGAGCGCAGCACCGGCGCGATGGGCACGCTGGTGAAGGATCCGGTGACGGGGGAGTATCGGGTGAAGCGCGACGAGGAGTAGGCGGGCGGAAGCGGGTCAATGCTTTCCGGCACATTGCAACAATCCGCCGCTTCCGGAATTGGACAGGCATTTTGTCGGGTGACCGCTAACCCCGGTCCCGAACCCGTGAAACCCAGTCGGCCCCCGCATAGCTGATGCAGATGACATGGATCGTGCGGGTCTGGTCGTCGACGGTGAAACACACGACTGCTTTTTCGGAAGCCGGTATGGCGCGCAGCCCGGGATAGATGTCGTTGCGCACCGTCCCGATTTTCGGAAAGTCAGCAAGCGTCGCGATGAAGCTCACGATCTCGTCTGTCTTGGCCTCGCCGACTTTGACGCCAGCATAGGCCGAGATCATCGAGGCGGTCTCGAAAAGATCGTCTTCGACGGCCGGATGCCTGCGGATCGTGTAGCGCATGTCGGACCTACATCTTGTGCCGCAAGTGAAGCTTCTGCTTCACGCGCTCGGCCATGTCCGTACCGTCCCACGGCAACCATTCTTCCTCGGGCAGCGCCATCCGTCGCCCAATTTCATCGGTCAGTCCCGTATGTGTCTCGATCGTCGCTTCGTCCTGAATCATCATCCGGGCGATGCCGGCTTCAACGACGCTTGAGATCGAGGGATAGCTACCCTCTTTGACCAACCGTTCCGCATAACGCAATTGGTCTTCTGTCAGCGAAATCTCTGTCTTGACGTTCATTGTCCTTCTCCGGTGAAACAGGTGTTCTATATACTTGTTATCTTGACCCCTGTCCCCTCCCATGGCACCTGTCGCGCTTCTTACCGCAATTCGGATCCCTATCATGACGGCTGCAGCCATCCCCGATCACATGAACCCGAAGCGCTCCTTCCAGGCGCTGATCCTCACCCTGCATGCCTATTGGGCGGACAAGGGTTGTGCGGTTCTGCAGCCTTACGACATGGAGGTCGGTGCCGGCACGTTCCATCCGGCAACGACCTTGCGCGCGCTCGGCCCCAAGCCCTGGAAGGCCGCCTATGTGCAGCCGTCGCGCCGCCCGTCCGATGGCCGCTACGGTGAAAACCCCAATCGCCTGCAGCACTACTACCAGTACCAGGTCATCCTGAAGCCCAACCCGCCGAACCTGCAGGAGCTCTATCTCGGCTCGCTGGCCGCCATCGGCCTCGATCCGCTACTGCACGACATCCGCTTCGTCGAGGACGACTGGGAAAGCCCGACGCTGGGCGCCTGGGGCCTCGGCTGGGAGTGCTGGTGCGACGGCATGGAAGTCTCGCAGTTTACCTATTTCCAGCAGATCTGCGGCATCGAATGCGCCCCCGTCGCCGGTGAACTGACCTATGGCCTGGAGCGGCTGGCCATGTATATCCAGGGTGTCGATTCCATCTACGACCTGAATTTCAACGGCCGCGAGGGCGACGAGAAGATTTCCTATGGAGACGTCTTCCTGCAGGCCGAGCAGGAATATTCGCGCCACAATTTCGAATTCGCCAACACCGAGATGCTGCACCGGCACTTCATCGATGCGGAGAAGGAATGCCAGGCGCTTCTGGCCTTTGGCGCGCCGGGCGAGGGCGACAACCAGGTCCTGCATAAATGCGTTTTCCCGGCCTATGACCAGTGCATCAAGGCCAGCCATGTCTTCAATCTGCTCGATGCGCGCGGCGTGATCTCGGTCACCGAGCGCCAGAGCTACATCCTGCGTGTGCGCACGCTGGCCAAAGCCTGCGGCGAGGCCTTCCTGCTGACGGATGCCGGCGGTGCCAACTGGAACAGGCAGGCCGCCTGAGAACGCCGCGATAGACCCCGAAATGACACATGACAAAGCCACCGTGACCGCATAGTCTCCGGCGGAATTTGGTGTCGTTCTGGGGGCTTAACGATGTATGTTGTTCTGGGCATTGCGGCCCTTGCCGCGGTCTATGTGATCTTTGTCTACAATGGTCTGGTGCGCGCCCGGCAGATGGCCGAAGAGGCATGGTCCGGCATCGACGTGCAGTTGAAGCGGCGCGCCGATCTGATCCCCAACTTGATCGAGACGGTCAAGGGCTACGCCACCCACGAAAAATCGACGCTCGAGGAAGTCGTCTCCCTGCGCAACCAGGCCCAGGCCGTACCGTCCGGCGACGTCGCCGCCCGCGGCGTGGCCGAAGGCCTACTCGGCCAAGCCCTCGGCCGGGTCATGGCGCTCGCCGAAGCCTATCCGGACCTGAAGGCCAACCAGAACTTTTCCGAACTACAAGCCTCGCTGGAAACCATGGAAAGCGAGCTTCAGATGGCCCGGCGCTACTACAATGGCGCTGCCCGCGACTTGAACGTCAAGGTCGAGACCTTCCCCAACAATCTCGTCGCCGGTCCATTCGGCTTCTCCAAGCGGCCCTATTTCGAAATCACCAACGAGGCCGACCGGGCCGTTCCGACCGTCAAGTTCTGAACCTTTTTTGCTTTCGGATTGGCACTGCGACGGGTAAAGGAGGCCATGGCCCCGCTGGTCGGGGCAAGGTTCCCTTTGCAGATGGAAGAGATTGACGATGGGCAGAGCGAAACTCACGATTATTCCGCCGGGCAAGCCGCTCACCGGCCGCGCCATGCCGCCCGGATCGAAGTCGATCACCAACCGTGCGCTGCTTCTGGCAGGCCTTGCCAAGGGCACCAGCCGGCTGACCGGCGCGCTGAAAAGCGACGACACCCGCTACATGGCGGACGCCCTGCGCGCCATGGGCGTCAACGTCGAGGAGCCCGACGATACGACATTTGTGGTGACCGGCAGTGGTAAGCTCACGGCGCCCGCCGGTCCTCTTTTCCTTGGCAATGCCGGCACTGCGACGCGCTTCCTGACGGCCGCAGCGGCCTTGGTTGACGGCACCGTCGTGGTCGATGGCGATGCTCATATGCGTAAAAGGCCGATCGCGCCGCTTGTGGCTGCCCTCCAGTCTCTCGGCATCGATGCGTCAGCGGAGACCGGCTGCCCGCCCGTCACCGTCCACGGCACAGGGAAATTCCAGGCGAGCAAAATCCAGATCGATGGTGGCTTGTCCAGCCAGTACGTCTCGGCGCTGCTGATGATGGCTGCCGGCGGCGACAGGACGGTCGATATCGAGTTGCTGGGCGAGGATATCGGTGCGCTCGGCTACATAGACCTGACGACGGCGGCGATGCAGGCTTTCGGTGCCAAGGTCGAGCGCATCAGTGCCGTGATCTGGCGGGTCGAGCCGACCGGCTACACGGCCACCGATTTCCATATCGAGCCCGACGCTTCCGCTGCGACCTATCTATGGGCTGCCGATGTGCTGACGGACGGTGCCATCGATCTCGGGACGCCGGCCGACGCGTTTACCCAGCCCGACGCCAAGGCGCATGCGGTGATTTCGGCCTTCCCGCATCTGCCGGCTGTCATCGACGGTAGCCAGATGCAGGATGCGATCCCGACCATCGCGGTCCTTGCCGCCTTCAACGAGACACCGGTGCGGTTCGTCGGCATCGCCAATTTGCGCGTCAAGGAATGCGACCGTATTCGCGCGCTATCGACCGGCTTGAACGCGATCCGGGAAGGGCTGGCGACGGAGGAAGGCGACGATCTGGTCGTCGCCGCCGACCCGAGCCTTGCGGGACAGCGTCTAGAGGCATCGATCGATACCTTTGCCGATCATCGGATCGCCATGAGCTTCGCGCTGGCCGGCTTGATGGTGGACGGGATTACCATTCTGGACCCCGATTGCGTTGCCAAGACATTTCCCACCTACTGGCAGGTGCTGGCATCGCTCGGGGTGACTTTCGAAGACGACGCCGGCTAGCGAAAGCATTTCGCGGGGCGCCAAACTGGGTTCGGGGGAACGCACCGTGATAGCGAATGCCGCACGCCTTTGCATGATGGGCCTGGCGCTGATTTTTGCGCAGGGCGCATCTGCGCGCGAGGTCATCAACGACTTCCAGCAGGCCATTGTCCTCGATGCCGACGCATCGATGGATGTAACCGAGACAATCAGCATCACGTCCGAGGGCAGGGACGTCAGGCACGGCATATTTCGCGATTTTCCGCTCACCTTCCGCGACGGCGCCGGCAAGCTGGTGACCGTCGACTTCACGGTCCAGTCCGTGCGCCGCGATGGACGACCGGAAGAATGGCGCAGTGAAAGGATCGACGGCGGCACGCGGATCTACGTAGGATCGGCCGATGTGACGCTCGATCCTGGTCCTCACGAATATGTGCTGACCTACAAGACCGACCGGCAGGTCCGCTATTTCGATGACCATGACGAACTCTACTGGAACGTCACCGGCAATGGCTGGCTGTTTCCGATCCTGCGAACCTCGGCAACGGTAACGCTGCCCGAAGGCGTGACGCAGCAGGGCCTTGCCTTTTCGACTGGCCCGCTTGGCGCCAAGGAAAAAAACGCGAGGGTCCGGGAAGATGGCAGCGACATCGTTTTCGCAGCCACAAGGCCGCTCGCCCCCGGCGAAGGCCTGACGATTGCGGTCAAGCTGGCAAAGGGCGCCGTGGCAGCCCCCAGCGCCGGCCGGCAACGCAGCTGGTTTCTACGCGACAACAGCGATCTCATCATCGCCGGCAGCGGATTGCTGCTGGTGCTGCTCTATTACGGCCGTAGCTGGGTCAAGGTCGGACGCGATCCGGATCGTGGCGTCGTCGTGCCGCGCTGGGACGCCCCGGAGGGCGCATCGCCGGCATTGGTCAACTATATCGACAATCGTGGCTTTTCCGGCGGCGGCTGGACGGCGGTGTCGGCCACTGCGCTCAATCTCGCCGTCAACGGCTATGTGGTGCTGGAGGATCTCGACAGCAGCATCGTCATCCGCCGAACGGCAAAGGCTGCAGACGCCAAGCTGGAGACAGGAGAGCGAACCTTGCTCGAGGCGATCGGCGGCAAGGACGATAGGCTCGTGATCGACAAGGCTCACGGTGAGAAGGTCCAGACAATCGGCGGCCAATTCCGCGACGCCATCGAAAAGGAGCATCGCGACCGCTACTACAAAAGCAATGCGCTCTATACCTTTGGCGGCATGATGCTGTCGCTTGCCGTCTTCGTCTGCATCGTCGTCTTCGGGCGACTTCATGAAAACGCCGTTCCGCTGATCATTGTGCCGGCGATCCTGTCGGTTCTGGCGGTGTTGGTGGCCGTCTTCCTCGGCAAGTCCTTCCGGTCGAGCGGCGGTGCCGTGCGCAAGGTCTTCTCGGTGCTGGTCGCTGCCGTCATCGGCTTCGTCGTCGTCTCTGTCATCTCCATCCTGATCGCGACGCTGACTTCGACGCCCGACATGAGCGGCGAGCTACCGCTGACGGTGGCGATCATCGGCATCTTCGCAGCCAACTGCGTGTTCTTCTTCCTGATGGGTGCGCCGACGGCGCTTGGCGCGAAGATGATGGACGGCGTGGCCGGGCTCCGGCAATACCTGACGCTGGCCGAAAAGGACCGGATGAACATGCAGGGTGCGCCGATGATGTCGCCAAGACATTTCGAAACCCTGCTGCCTTACGCGGTGGCGCTCGGCGTCGAAAAACCTTGGTCGAAAAGTTTCGAGAGCTGGTTTGCCGCCGCAGCAGTAGGGGGCGTCGCTTACGCACCTGTCTGGTATGTCGGCAGCTTCGGTCCTGACAGCTTTTCAGACCGCATCGGCGGCTTTTCCGGATCGATGGCCTCGACAATCGCCTCCACCATCCCGGCCCCGGTCTCAAGCTCGGACAGCGCCTTCTCCAGCAGCGGCGGCGACAGCTCGTCCGGCGGTGGCGGCGGCGGCGGGGGCGGAGGCGGATGGTAGGAGCGCCGTGCTGTGCGTGAGAAGCGGGCTTAATGCGTTAACCTCCCCCTTGAGGGGGGAGGTCGCGGCGAAGCACCAAGGATACCGCGTCATCCGATTTTGGAACACCGAGGTTCATGCTGAACTCGACGCTGTTTTGGATACTATATTTGCCATTGTGCAGCAGCCGCAAATTTTGCTAGCAGAAGCCGACAGTTTTCACCCCACCCCGGCACCGCGTGCCGACCCTCCACCTTACGGGGAGGGTGAGGAATAGTGACATGCCCGATCTCCTGCTTGAACTCCGCTCCGAGGAAATCCCGGCCCGCATGCAGCGCAAGGCTGCCGGCGATCTGAAGAAGCTCGTCACAGACGCGCTGGTCGAAGCAGGGCTGTCCTACGAAGGCGCGCGGGAATATTGGACGCCCCGGCGGCTGACGCTCGACATTCGCGGGCTGACGGCGCGCTCCGCCGATGTGCGCGAGGAACGCAAGGGTCCGCGCCGCGACGCCAACGCCCAGGCGATCGAAGGTTTTTTGCGGGCTGCCGGCCTGTCGTCCATCGAAGAGGCGGAAATCCAGAGCGATCCGAAGAAGGGCGAGTTCTACGTCGCCATCATCGCCAAGCCCGGTCGGGCCGCCGAGGAAATCATTGCTGACGTGATGCCCGGCATCATCCGCAGCTTCCCATGGTCCAACACCATGCGCTGGGGCGCCGCTTCGGCCAGACCCGGCTCCTTGCGCTGGATCCGCCCGCTGCAGTCCATCGTCTGCACCTTCGGCACGGAGCATGAAGGCACCGTCGTCATCCCCTTCGAGATCGACGGCATCGTGGCGTCGGATGTCACCTATGGCCATCGCTTCCACGCCCCCGGCGCACTCACCGTCAAGCGCTTCGACGACTATGTCGCCGGCCTTGAAAAGGCGAAGGTCATCCTCGATGCCGAACGTCGCAAGGAAATCATCGCCGCCGATGCCGCCAACCTGGCGTTCGCCAGCGGACTTGAATTGGTGGATGACCCGGCGCTGCTCGAGGAGGTCTCGGGTCTCGTCGAATGGCCGCAGGTGTTGATGGGCGAGTTCGAGGAAGATTACCTGACGATCCCCTCCGAAATCATCCGCCTGACGATCAAGACCAACCAGAAGTGCTTTGTCACCCGCCCGCAGGGCAGCGAGACGCTGTCGAACAAGTTCGTGCTGATCGCCAATATCGAGGCGAGCGACGGCGGTGCCGAAATCATCCACGGCAATGGTAAGGTCGTACGCGCGCGTCTCTCCGACGCGCTGCATTTCTGGAAGCGCGACCAGGGCGACCTGCCCGACCTCGAAACGCTGCAGGCTTCTGCTGCCAAGTTCGATCTCGACCTCAAAAAGCCGCTCGACCAGCGCATGGCCAAGCTCGACGCCTTGAACGTCACCTTCCATGCCAAGCTCGGCAGCCAGGGCGAGCGGGTTGCCCGCATTCGTGCGCTCGCCGCCGATCTTGCCGAGGTCACCGGCGCCGACAAGGCGCTGCTCGACCGCGCCGTGGTGCTGGCCAAGGCAGATTTGCGCACCGAGGCCGTCGGCGAATTCCCGGAACTGCAGGGGCTGATGGGCCGCAGATATGCTCTGCTGCAGGGCGAAGATGCCTCCGTTGCCGCTGCGATCGAGGACCACTGGAAGCCGAACGGCCCGTCCGATCGGTTGCCGGAAGACAAAGTCGGATTGACGGTAGCGCTCGCCGACAAGCTGGATACGCTGGTTGGCTTTTGGGCGATCGATGAAAAGCCGACAGGCTCCAAGGATCCGTACGCGCTGCGCCGCGCGGCGCTTGGCGTCGTGCGGATCTTGCTGGAACGAAAGGTGCGGCTGCCGCTTCGCCGCGTCGTCAAGGATGCCGACCTGCTGTCCTTCTTCCACGACCGGCTGAAGGTCTACCTGCGCGACCAGGGCGCCCGCTACGATCTGATCGATGCGGTGCTGACGCCGGAGACGGACGATCTGTTGATGGTGGCGCGTCGTGTCGAGGCGCTCACCTTCTTCATCACCTCCGAAGACGGCAAGAACCTGCTGGCCGGCACAAAGCGGGCAACCCAGCTTCTGGCGGCCGAGGAGAAAAAGGGAACGGTGGTCAAAACGTTGGTGGACTCCGAGTTGTTGACGCATGCCGCTGAAAACGAACTTTTCAATGCTGTCATGCGTGCTTCCTCAGAAGGCGCCACGGCTATCCAAACTGAAAATTTCCGTTCGGCGATGACTGCGCTCTCCACGCTGCGCCTGCCGGTCGATCGTTTCTTCAACGATGTTCTGGTCAACGACTCGGACGAGGCGGTTCGTGCCAACCGTCTGGCCCTGCTGCGGATGATCCGGCAGGCGACCGGCATGGTTGCCGATTTCTCGAAGATCACCGGCTAGGCCGGATCAGCCAAATCGGCGGCGTTCTGCGCCGCCGATGGCAAGATTACGTCTGGTTCCAGCGGCGGATCACCGGTTCGCTGAGGTCGTGCTCATAGCCGAGGACGCTGATGCTCGTGGTGTCGAGCGTGAACCGCGCGCCGTCTTCCGGCGGCAGGCCGACCCAGCGGGCGGCGAGCACACGCAGGATATGCGCGCTCGAAAAGATCAGCACCCGGTCGTTGCGCTGCCGCAGTGCTGCGATGATGCCATCCGCCCGCGCCCCGACAGCGGCCGCGTCTTCGCCTTCGGGCGCCCCGTCGCGAAATATGCGCCACCCCGGTCGGGTTTTCTGGATGTCTTTTGTCGTCACCCCCTCATAGGCGCCGTAATCCCACTCCGCGAGATCCTGTTTGATCTCGCGCTGCTCGCCGAAGCCGGCCAGGGTGCAGGTGGTCGACGCGCGCATGGAGGGGCTCGACCAGACGGCATCGAAATGCTGGCCCTTCAGCCGCTCGGCGACCGCGACGGCAGCCGCTTCGCCGGCCGGCGTCAGCGGTATGTCGGACCGGCCAGTGTGCTGGCCCGACAGGCTCCAGGCCGTTTCACCATGCCGCACCAGGGTAATTTCAGGCCATGCACTGCTCATAAAGAACTACCTTTCGCTCGTCTGCGGACGTCCTATCCGCCCGCCGCATAACAAGGCGACGGCGCCGCCGAGTCAACCGTTCGCCTGAGATTCCCGTGCCGCTGACCGAGCCCGGGATCGGCCCGGCTGGAACTCGAGGCCGCCAGGCGCTATCACAGGCGATGATCAAGATTCTCGTCAGCGCCTGCCTCATGGGGCATGCAGTCCGCTACGATGGCAAGGCCAAGCCGCTGCTGCACCCGGCTCTCGAGCGCTGGCAAAGGGAGGGGAGGCTGGTGACGATCTGCCCGGAGATGTCGGCCGGCATGAAGGTACCGCGACCGCCTGCCGAGATCGCGGCTGGCATGAATGGCGAGGACGTTTTGTCAGGCACGGCGCGCGTGCTGGAAATAACCGGCGGCGACGTCACGGACGGGTTTATTGAGGCCGCGGACAATGCCCTGAACCTCGCCCTTCACAGCGGTTGCACCTTCGCCTTATTAATCGACGGCAGCCCGTCATGCGGCTCCGGCTTCATCTACGATGGTGCCTTCACAGGCGTTCGCCATGCGGGCCATGGCGTGACCGCGGCGCGGCTGGCGCAGGCCGGCATCAAGGTGTTTTCCGAACGCGACATCGACCGCTTGGTCGAACAGGTCGACGTACTGTCCTGACGGCTGGACGTTCGGACGGAACAAGCCGCCGGATCGCTCCGGCGGCTAGTCAATGTCGTGGACATGTTCAGGCGCGGTGCCTGGCAGTTGTCAGGCGGCGCGGCGCGTCTGTTGCGTGGTCGGGCGGCCGTTGCCGATGCGGAACCCACGGATCAGATCGAGCAGCTCTTCGGTGTCGTTGGCGAGCGTTTCGGCCGAGGCCGTCGTCTCTTCCGCCATGGCCGCGTTCTGCTGCGTGGCGGCATCCAGCTGGTTCATGGCAGACGAGATCGAGCGCAACGTGGTGTCCTGCTCGGAGGCGCTGTGGGCGATCTTCGAGACGATCTCGTTCGCGGATTTGATCTGGTCGGAAATCCGCTTCAAGGCTGCGCCGGCGTCGCCGACCAGGCGAACGCCATGGCCGACCTCCGTCGAGGAGCGGGCGATCTGTTCCTTGATTTCCTTGGCGGCAGCGGCCGAGCGCTGTGCCAGCTCGCGGACTTCCTGCGCGACGACGGCGAACCCCTTGCCGGCTTCGCCGGCTCTGGCGGCCTCGACGCCGGCATTCAGCGCGAGCAGGTTGGTCTGGAAGGCGATCTCGTCGATAACCCCGATGATCTTGCCGATCTCGGTCGAGGATTGTTCGATGCCGCTCATTGCCCCAATGGCTTCCGACACGATGCCGTCGCTGCGCGAGGCTTCGGCGCTGATGGTTTCGACGCGCTTGCTCGCCTCATGGGCGCCTTCGGCGGTCTGGCGAACGGCGACGGTCAATTCGTCGAGTGCCGCCGAGGTTTCCTCCAGGCTGGCTGCCTGGCGTTCGGTGCGCTGCGACAGCTCGTTGGAGGCGCGGCGGATCTCTTCCTTGGAGACGCCGATGTCCGTACCCTTGGAGTTGACGCGTGTCATGGCTGCTTCGAGATGCGAAAGCGCCTCGTTGAAGTTATTGCGCAATCCGGCATAGCTTGTGCCGAGATCGCTGCAGCGCACGGTGAGGTCGCCCTTGGCCAGCTGCTCCAGCGCTTCGCCGATGGTGGCGACAACCTGTTCCTGGTGCTCTGCCTGGCCCTGCTGTTGGCGGATGTTCTCCTGGCGTTCGGCATTGATCTGACGCTCCTGCGCCACCTGAAGATCGGCCAGCGCCTGACGCTCGCGGAGCTTTTCCTGCAGCGACTGTGTCGCCTTGGCCATCATGCCGACCTCGTTGCTCATGCCGATGTGGGGGATCTGCACGTTGACATCGTCGTCGGCAACCGCGTTGAGCGCACCGCGTACGTCGGCCAGCGGCTGCGATATTCCGCGAATGACATAGAATGCGGCGCCAAGCGCGGCGGCGAACACTGCAAGGCCGACGAGCAAGGTCTGCCAGATCGTCGATCTGATCTGCGCCTCCAGGTCATCCATGTAGACGCCCGTCGCCAGCGCTATGTTCCACGGCGCGAACCGCTTGGTGTAGACGCTCTTGCGGAAGAAGGCGTCGGCCGGATGCTGGGGCTTCGGGCCATAGAAGTCGACCACGCCGCCACCGGCCTGCGCCACCTTGACGATCTGGTCGCGATACATGTTGCCCTTGGGGTCCGGCTTGCCCTTGCTGCTCAGGCCGAGCTTGGCCGCGTCGTAATGAACTCTGAGAACGACATCGTCGTCGTAGCCGAAGAAGTATCCGTCCGGCTCATATCGAACATGGGAGAGCTCGTTGAAGGCCTGCGATTGCGCCTCCTCATGCGTCAGCTTGCCCGCTTTCTCGCGGTCGTAATATTGCTGCATAATGGAGATTCCGGATTCCACCTGGGTGCGCAGCAGAGCATAGCGCTCCTGGTAGATGGCCGCTGCCGAAGTTTGGATTTGGTAGAAGGTGACGCCGGCGAAGGCGATCATCAGGCCAGTGACAAGCACCATCAGTTGGGTGGAGATTCTCAGGTTTTTCATTGCGCCTCGCAACAGAGCAGGTTCACGTGTGCCGGTGCGGTATCCTACCGCTCGTGAACGCGTCGTGGGTGGACGCGTCTGTTGCTGCTGAAAATCACATGCTGCTGCCGGTTGCATATCCATGCAGTATATCAGCTAACAAGTGCTTAAGAATAAGAACCTTATAATAGGCAGCAAATAAGGACAGTTGTCAGGCGGCGGACCTGCTCGCGTTATTGGCCGCGAAGCTGAAAGCCGGAGGTATCGAGCGTGGACAAGGTCTGAGGGGGGCTCGGCACTGCGGCGGTCTTTGCGCCGAGATCGATGCCATCGGTCGATACGCCGGCTGCGGCAAGAGCTTCCGGCGACGCTTTGCTGAAGAAGACCACTGGTGATCCGCCGAGCCAGGCTTCGGTCCGAACGACCTTCTGTTCGCCGTTGATCTCGCGAACGATCATGGTCTGGGTGCCGACCGGCAGCTCCGGAACAACATAGCCGCGATTGACGATCTTAGGCTCGGCTGCCGGGCAATCGACGCAGACCCGCGTTTCTATGCTGTTGCCACTGGTATTGGTCGCTCCGTCCACCGACAGGAACGAGGAAGCCATGGCAGAGCTTGCGGTCAGCAGAAACACTGTGGTCAGGATCATGGGGCGCATAGAACTCTCCATCGGGACTTGCGAGGAGACTAGCGCGCCTTCATTTCCAACCCGTCAGAGGATTCGCTAAACATTTAGCGGAACGGCTGATTTTCAGCCGAACTCGGCCCGTTTGTCAGCGCCCTTCGCGCTCGATTGCCCGCCAGCCAATATCGCGGCGGCTGAAGCCATTGTCCCAATGCACCTGATCGGCAAGCGCATAGGCGCCTTTCTGGGCATCCCCGACGCTCGGACCGATGGCCGTTACCCCCAGCACCCGACCGCCTGTCGCCACCAGCGCGCCGTCCTTCAGGGCTGTGCCGGCATGAAACACCTTCGCCGTATCGCTGTCGGCGGGCAGGGCTGATATGACCGAATTCTTCTCGTAGGCGCCGGGATAGCCCTTCGAGGCCATGACCACGGTCAGCGCCGCATCGTCGCTCCACTCAGCAGCGACCTGGTCGAGCGTGCCGTTGGCGCAGGCCAGAAGCAGCGGCAGCAGATCGCTCTTCAGCCGCATCATCAGCACCTGGCATTCCGGATCGCCGAAGCGGACATTGTATTCGATCAGTTCCGGCCCCTTGGCGGTGATCATCAGCCCGGCGAAGAACACGCCGGTAAACGGCATGCCGCTCTCGGCCATGCCGCGCATCGTCGGTTCGATGATCTCCTTCATCGTCCGCTCGATCAGCTCGGGCGTCATCACGGCGGCAGGCGAATAGGCGCCCATGCCGCCGGTGTTCGGGCCGGTATCGCCGTCGCCGACGCGCTTGTGGTCCTGGGCGGTGGCGAGCGCCAGCGCGTGCGTGCCGTCGCAAAGGCAGAAGAAGCTGGCCTCCTCGCCGTCGAGAAAGGCTTCGATCACCACCTCTGCGCCAGCCGATCCGAAAGCGCCGTCGAAACAGTCGTCGACCGCCGCAATCGCCTCGTCCAGGGTCATCGCGACCGTCACGCCCTTGCCGGCCGCAAGCCCATCGGCCTTGACGACGATGGGCGCGCCTTCGGCCAGAATATAGGCCTTGGCCTTGCCGGCATCGTCGAAGCGCTGGTAGGCGCCGGTCGGAATATTGTAGCGGGCGCAGATATCCTTGGTGAAGCCCTTCGAGCCCTCGAGCTGGGCCGCAGCCGCAGACGGACCGAAGACGGCGATGCCGGCGGCGCGCAACGGGTCGGCAAGACCGGCGACGAGGGGGGCCTCGGGGCCGACGACGACGAAATCGATCGCCTCTTCGAGACAGAAGGCGGCAACCGCCTCATTGTCTTCCGTATCGACGGCAATGAGCGTGGCATGCTCGGCGATGCCGGGATTGCCGGGGGCGGCATAGAGCTTGCTCAGCAGCGGCGATTGCGCCAGCTTCCAGGCCAGCGCATGCTCGCGTCCGCCCGATCCGATCAACAGAACTTTCATCGCCTGCCCCTTTGTTGCCAGAACTTGGCGGTTAAGCAGCCCTGCCGCAAAGGTCAAGCGGCAAATCCTGTGGAGGCGTCCGCAACGCCCGGTCAGGATCATTGCCTTGCCTCTTTCTGCGGCTATGGTCGCGCCAACAGAACCGAACGCAGAGATCCCCATGGCCGCAGACATCCGCTCCATCGCCGCAATCATTTCCGCCGAGATCAATGCCCGGCCGGAGCAGGTGGTGTCCGCGGTCGGCCTTCTCGACGAGGGCTCGACGGTGCCGTTCATTGCCCGCTACCGCAAGGAAGTGACGGGCGGGCTGGATGACGGGCAGTTGCGGACGCTGGCCGAGCGGCTGGTCTACCTGCGCGAGCTCGAAGCCCGCCGCGCCTCGATCCTCGACAGCATAACCGGCCAGGGCAAGATGACGGAGGAGCTTCAGCGCAAGATCGCCGGCGTCGCCACCAAGGCGGAGCTGGAGGATCTCTACCTGCCGTTCAAGCAGAAGCGCCGCACCCGCGCCGAGATCGCCCGCGAGCGCGGCCTTGGACCGCTGGCGGAAGCGATCCTGAAGGATCGCAGCCGCGAACCGGCCCAGCTTGCGGAAACCTATGTCGTCGGCGAGGTGGCCGACGTGAAGGCGGCGCTGGAAGGCGCCCGCGACATTATTGCGGAAGGCATCGCCGAAAACGCCGACCTGTTGAAAACCCTGCGCGCCCACATGCGCCAGAATGCCCAGCTGCGCGCCAAGGTCGTCGACGGCAAGCAGGAGGCGGGCGCAAAGTTCTCCGATTATTTCGATCACACCGAGCGCTGGGCAACGGCACCCGGCCACCGAGCGCTCGCCATGCTGCGCGGCTGGAACGAGGAGATGCTGACGCTGACGATCGAGATCGATGCCGATCTTGCCTCGCCCTTCAAGCCGGTCGAGCGAATGATCGCCACCGCCTACGAGATCGGCGCCCAAAAGCCCGGCGACCGCTGGCTGATGGAGGTCGCCAGTTGGACCTGGCGCGTCAAGCTGTCGATGTCGTTGTCGCTCGACCTGATGCGCGAGTTGCGCGAAAGGGCCGAACAGGAGGCGATCCACGTCTTTGCCCGCAATCTGAAGGACCTGCTGTTGGCAGCCCCCGCCGGCGCGCGCGCCACCATGGGGCTCGATCCCGGTATCCGCACCGGCGTCAAGGTCGCCATCGTCGATGCGACAGGCAAGCTGCTTGACACCGCCACCGTCTACCCGTTCCAGCCGCGCAACGATGTGCGCGGCACCCAGGCGACGCTGGCGGCCCTGATCGTCAAGCACAAGGTCGAGCTGATCTCGATCGGCAACGGCACCGGCAGTCGCGAGACGGAAAAGCTGGTGGGCGACATGCTGGCCGAGCTGCCGGGCACCAAGCCCACCAAGGTCATCGTCTCCGAAGCCGGCGCCTCGATCTATTCGGCCTCCGAAGCGGCCGCACTGGAATTCCCCAATCTCGACGTGACGCTGCGCGGTGCCGTGTCGATCGCCCGCCGCCTGCAGGACCCGTTGGCCGAGCTCGTAAAAATCGAGCCGAAGTCGATCGGCGTCGGCCAGTACCAGCACGATGTCGACCAGCAGAAGCTGTCGCGCTCGCTGGATGCCGTGGTCGAGGATGCCGTGAATGCGGTCGGCGTCGATCTCAACACCGCCTCGGCACCGCTTCTGGCCCGCGTCTCCGGCCTCGGTGCATCCATTGCCGAATCCATCGTTCGCCACCGCGACGAAGCCGGCCGTTTCGAAAGTCGCCGCGATCTTCTGAAGGTCGCCCGTCTCGGGCCGCGGGCTTTCGAGCAATGCGCCGGCTTCCTGCGCATATCAGGCGGCAAGGAGCCGCTGGATGCGTCAAGCGTACATCCGGAAGCCTATGGCGTCGCCAAGAAGATCGTCGCCGCATGCGGTCGCGATCTCAGGACCCTGATGGGCGACAGCGCGACGCTGAAGTCGGTCGATCCCCGCGCCTTCGTCGACGAGCGTTTCGGCCTGCCGACGGTGCGCGACATTCTTGCCGAACTGGAAAAGCCCGGCCGCGACCCGCGTCCGAGCTTCAAGACGGCGACCTTTGCGGAGGGCGTCAACGAGATCGGCGACCTGAAGCCGGGCATGATGCTGGAGGGCACGGTCACCAATGTCGCGGCGTTTGGGGCATTCGTCGATATCGGCGTCCATCAGGACGGACTTGTCCACGTCTCGCAGCTGGCGGATCGTTTCGTGAAGGACCCGCATGAGGTCGTGAAGGCCGGCGACGTCGTCAAGGTGCGTGTCGTCGACATCGATGCCAAGCGCAAGCGGATCGCGCTGAGCATGCGCAAGGACGCCGGCGACGACGCTGTGCCGCCGGCCCGTGAGAACCGGACTGGTGCCGCTACCCGCGCCGTTCCCGCCAAGCAGCAGGGCAGCCGCCCACCGGCCCAGACGCAGGGCAGTTTTGGCGCAGCGCTTGCAGATGCGCTCAAACGAAAATAGGCACTTAGCTTATATATTGGCAAGAATGTCACACTCCGGCAACCTTTTGCCGGAGTGCTCCGGTGGGCCGTGGCGTGCGCTTGCCAGCCGAATGAGAGACGATACTGTCGCCTTATTGTCCTGTCATTTCATTGCGAGGCGTCATGGCGTCGTCACTGCTTGCACTCATCACCAAAATTGTCCGCAAGGGTTCCCTGCAGCTCACACTCAGCAACGGCGAGACGCATGTGCTCGGCGATGGTACCGGCGAGACCATCGTCGTGCGCGGTGCAGACCGGGAGGCGGAAGACGCCATCGCCACGGATCCGACGCTGAAGCTCGGCGAGATGTTCATGCAGGGGCGCTTCATCATCGAGCAGGGGGATATCTACGACTTCCTGTCGCTGGTGAAGCTGAATACCACGGACGAGCTGTTCGATTTAAAGATCGCCATGAAGCTGGTCGGGCGGATCGCCTGGCAGCAGCTCAAGAGCCGGCTGCCGATCAATCGCAGCAAGCACAACGTCGCCCATCACTACGATCTCTCGGCCAAACTTTTCGACCTCTTTCTCGACGAAGACTGGCAATATTCCTGCGCTTATTTCGAGCCGGCGGGCATCAGTCTCGATGCGGCCCAGCTTGCCAAGAAGCGTCACATCGCCTCCAAGCTCCGCCTTCAACCGGGCCAGACCGTGCTCGAGATCGGTTCCGGCTGGGGTGGCATGGGCCTGTACCTGGCGGAGTCAACCGAAAACATCGACTTTACCGGCATCACGCTGAGCGAGGAGCAGTTGAAGATCTCGCGTGACCGCGCGGCCAAGCGCGGGCTCTCCGACCGGGTTCGCTTCGAGTTGCAGGACTATCGCTATCTCGCCGGCCGCAAGTTCGACCGGATCGTTTCGGTCGGCATGTTCGAGCATGTCGGCATCGGCAATTACCGAAAATTCTTCAACAAGGTCTCGGAACTGCTGGCAGACGACGGCGTCATGGTGCTGCATTCCATCGGACGCCCCAAGCCGAGCCTGGCAACGAACGCCTTCATCGAGAAATACATCTTTCCCGGCGGCTATATTCCATCGCTGGCCGAGACGACGCCGGCGCTCGAGAAAGCCAATCTGCTGGTCAAGGATATCGAAATCCTGCCTATGCACTACGCCTACACGCTGCGCCACTGGCGCGAACGTTTCGTCGCCCGCAAGGCGGAGGCCGTCGCCCTCTATGACGAACAGTTCTTCCGCATGTGGGAGTTTTACCTGGCAGGTTCCGAAATGGCGTTCCGCTGGGAGCAACTGTTCATTTTCCAGATCCAGATCACCAAGGACCAGTTCGCCGTCCCCGACAACCGCAACTACATCGCCGAAGGCGAGGCGAAGCTGAAGGAATTCGAGGCGACCCGCGCTCCCTTGGAAAAAGTGGTCTTCTGACCGCCGACGCTGTGCCGAGCTTGGCTCGCACTTCGGGAGGTCGGCAGGATACTTCGCTGTCTTGGTTAAGCAAGTGGTAATGCGATCCGGATAGGGTGTCGCATTCCGGGCACGTGCCTTTGTATTGAGTACAGGATCTCCCATGGCCAAGACATCGCGTCTGCTGATTTCGTTCGCCTTTTTCGCGACAACGGCGGGCGCTGCGGCGGCGCAGGACGGCCAGCACTGGTGGTCCGGCGATTGGTATGTGAGCGTCGGTGCGGCTGGCTTCCTCGGCCCAAAGTTCGAAGGCGCCAAGCATAACAAGCTGCAGTTCTCGCCGCTGATCTCGCTCGGCAAGCAGGGTCCCGCACCGCGATTTTCCTCGCGCAACGACAATCCCGCGTTCGCGCTGCTCGATACCGGGACATTTCGCGCCGGCATCGTCGGCAAGTTCGTGCCAAGCCGGGATTCGGGCGACGGTCGCGAACTGCGCGGGCTGAAGGACGTCAAATGGGGTGCAGAGGCCGGCGGCTTCGTCGAGCTTTATCCGACCGACTGGATCCGCGCCCGCGCCGAGTTGCGCCAGGGTATCCGCGCTCATAACGGGCTGGTCGCCGACGTCGCCGTCGACGCCTTTACCGACATCGCGCCCAACCTGCGCCTATCGGGCGGGCCCCGGGCCACCTTTGCCACGGCCAAATATATGGATGCCTACTACGGTGTCGACGCCAAGGAGTCGGCCGCCAGCGGCCTCGATCGCGACAATCCCGGCGGCGGTTTGAAATCCGTCGGTGTCGGCGGCGCGCTGACCTGGCAGGCAACCAAGAACTTCAGCACCAGCTCCTTCGTCGAATACCAGCGGCTGAAGGGGTCCGCCGCCGATAGCAGCCTGGTGCGCGAGCGTGGCGACAGGAACCAACTGGTCATCGGCTTGTCGGCCACCTACCGCTTCGGATTTACGCTCAACTGACGCCGGAATCCTCGCAAGCGTCACGTGATCGCCGGGTGGACTCCGTTAATGGCGTCTCTTCCAGCGCGATGCGAAACGCACTAGACATGCGTCATGAGCAACAGTCACGATTCCCGCGGCCGCGTCGCCGATGCGCCATCCGATAACTTCGTCTACCGGGCCCTGCCGCCCTGGCTGTGGCCCTATGCCCAGCTGGCGCGCTGGGACCGGCCGATCGGCTGGCAGCTGCTGCTTTTGCCTTGCGTCTGGTCGGTGACGCTTGCCGCCGGTGCGGCAGCGCAGCTCGGGCAATTCGTCGGCCCGCAGCTGCTGTATCATCTCATTCTCTACTTCATCGGCTCCGTCGCCATGCGCGGCGCCGGCTGCACCTTCAACGACCTCATCGACCTTGAGATTGATTCTGCCGTGGCCCGCACGCGGTCGCGGCCGCTGCCGTCCGGGCGCGTCTCGCGCAATCAAGCCAAGAAATTCATTGCCTTGCAGGCATTGGTCGGGCTGCTCGTGCTGTTGCAGCTCAACTGGTTCTGCTTCCTGCTCGGCCTGTTGTCGCTCGGGCTGGTGGCGCTCTACCCCTTTGCCAAGCGCTTCACCGACTGGCCGCAGTTTTTCCTCGGGCTCGCCTTTTCCTGGGGCGCGCTGATGGGCTGGGCCGGCATTTTCGGCAGCCTGTCGCTGGCGCCGATCCTGCTCTACATCGCCGCCGTCCTCTGGACCATCGGCTACGACACGATCTATGCCCATCAGGACAAGGAAGACGACGAGTTGATAGGCGTCCGCTCGACCGCGCGGCTGTTCGGCGACCGCACCAAGTTCTGGCTGGCCGGCCTCTACGGCATGGCGCTGCTGCTGATGTTCATCGCCTTCGGGTTGGCGGGCGCCGGTGTGGTTGCCTTTCTCGGCCTGGTCGTCGCCGGGTGCATGTTCGCCTACCAGGTCATCGTTCTCGACATCGACGATGCCGCCCAATGCCTGACGCTGTTCAGGTCGAACGGCAAGGTCGGCTTCGTCATCTTCGTGGGCCTGATGCTGTCGTTTATCCTGACCGTTCCCTGACAAACGAAAAACCCGGCGCGGGCGCCGGGTTTCGCGGGGAGGGATAGGTCGGTGTTTAATCGCGGGCGATGATCTCGCGTCCGGCGATCTTCAAGGCTACGCCCATCTTTCCCGATGTCCTGCGCACCAGGAAGCGCGGGCGGCGATCGGCGAAGAAGGAGTGGCGACGGCGCGGCTGGGTTTCATTGGTGCGAACGCCGCCCAGATGATCTTCGAGCATGCGTGCCACACCATCGGCTTCGACCATCATCATCGGAATGGCGAATGCTTCCGACCAGGTGCGCCAATCGGCGGCGATATCGCTGAGATCGTGGGCGACGAGCAGCGGAATGCAGAGATCCGGATCGTCGTGATGCAGTTCGAGCGTCACGGTGACTTCGCCGTCGCCATGGTCGATGGCGCGGGCTGCGACGCCCTTGAAGGCGCGCTTTGGAAGGGCGATCGACAGCGGCAGGCCGCTCGACGGCAGGACCTTTCGCAGGACGGCGCCACGGGCGTCAATGGTGATCGTTACGTCGCCGGTAGCACCGCGCATGGCATAGCTGACATGCTGAGGAAAGCGGTTTGGATCGAGCCGCAGGGTCGTTGCAGCCCAAGCGGGCTTAAGGACGGTGTTGGTCATCGTTTTCTACCCTTGTCTTACCTGAGAGCCGGTTTTCCGGTCTTTTTGACGGAGGACTTCTGCCCTCTCGATAGCCCAAGACTAGGCCTGCCCCCTTCCAGACAGCTTAAAAATTGCGGTTAAGAAAACTTTGCATCCTCAAATGGTTAGCAAAAGCCAAGCCGCCAGGGTTTCCATAAGGTGAAGATGTGCCGGCCTGTGGCGTGCCAGCCTGGCGCAGTCGCGCGGCCGCATATGTAAAGTCTCGAGTAAGGTTTGAAGTCGATAATCCGACCGATTGATTTATGATTTTAAGCCAAGTCTTTAGGGCGCTCGCGGATGACCTCGACCTATCTCAGCTATACCTTGGACACCAAGAACATGACGTCGACGCTGGCGCGGGTTGCCTCCCAGCCGTCCACCAAGCGCGAGGCGGACTACTACAAGGCCAATATCGGCAAGGTCAAAACCGTCGATGACCTGATGAACAACTACCAGCTCTACAGCTATGCCATGAAGGCGTACGGGCTGGAGGACTTCACCTATGCCAAGGCTTTCATGAAACAGGTGCTGACCAGCGATCTCAGCGATACTTCGAGCTTTGCCAACCGCCTGAACGACCCGAAATACAAGCAGATCGCCGCCGCCTTCAATTTTGGCACATCCACAAGCACGACCGCCCAGTCCAGCGCGACATTGACGACGATGTTCGGCTCCACGACATCCACATCCAGCTCGAGCACCTCAGACACGACCGATGCCGCGATCGGCCTCTATCAGCAATCCTTCATCGACGAGGAGGCTGCGGCCAAGACGACCACCGAGAGTTACGATGCCGCCATCGGCTCGGTGAAGAATGTCGACGATTTCCTCAGCGATACGGAGCTGAGGGACTACGTGCTGAAGGGCTACGGGATCGACCCGACCAACATCTCGAACAGCTTCCTGAAGTCGATGCTAACAAGCGACGTCTCGGATCCGAACAGCTTCGTCAACGTCAACGGCAGCGCGGCCGACAAGGCGATGGCGGCACAGTTCAGCTTCAACGCCGACGGCTCGATCGCGACCACGACACCGGATGCCGACAAGACCTATTACGAGGCCAACATCGGCAATGTCACCTCGGCCGATCAGCTCGTTTCCGATTCAAGGCTGTTCGACTACGTCAAGACCGCCTATGGCATCGATCCCGGCCTCACCGGCGCCGCCTTCGTGGCTGCGGTCAAGGATGCGGGAACGGCTTCCGACAAGGGCCTCACCAGCGTCCTTTCGCAATTCAACTTCCAGAGCGACGGGTCAGTCGCTGCTGGCGCTTCTGCCCAGACCGCAGACCAGATCAGCACCACCTCGACCAATTATGTCGCCAACTATACCAGCAAGATCCAGACGCTCAGCCAGAAAGCTGCGGTCATGGACGCCTACAACACAACTGTCCCGTCATTCGTCACAACCGTGGCCGCAGCCGACGATGCCGCCTACTACAAGGCGCATATCGGCTCGGTCAAATCGGTCGAGGATCTGACCTCGGACAGCCGGCTCTTTGATTACGTCAAGATCGCCTACAATCTGCAGTCGCGGGATCCGCAGGGGACGGACAACACGCTGAAATACGACCTCGAGACATCGGTGGAAGACCCCAGCTATGCCAAGCTCTCCGGCTTTTCGGATGTCGTTGCCCAGTTCAATTTTCAGTCGGACGGCACGGTGGCATTCGGCAGTTCGGCGCAGACGGCGACCCAACTGGCAGCCGCCACCACCGCCTTCTCGAGCAACTACCAGTCCGAGCAGACGACGGCCGAGGCAGACGCTGTAGCCAATTATGAGACTCGTATCGCCAAGGTGAAGAATATCAAGGATTTCTTCGCCAGCAATGCCACGGCGGATACCAGCACCACCAACAACAGTCTGCCTGAGCTCTATCAGATGGCGCTGCGCTCCTTCGGCATCGGCGAAACCGAGATCTCGAAAGCGCAGATGACGAAGATCATGGAGAGCGATCCCTATGACCCGAAAAGCTACGTCAACAGCTTGAAGGACGATCGCTTCGTCAAGTTGGCAAAGGCCTTCAACTTCGACAGCGACGGCAAGCTCAAGCAGCCGGTCACGGCGCTCTCGACGACGCAGGTCAACAGCTACGTCTCCGAATATTCGACCGAGCAGAAGCGTGGCCTGTCGGGAGCGGCGCTGACGGCGGCGACCACCAGCATCAAGAAAGACGCCACCTATTTTGCCACCAATATCGACAAGGTCACGAGCGTTTCCGACCTTCTGGCCGACAGCAAGCTTACCGATTTCATCCTGAAGGCGAGCGGCATCGACCCGAAGAAGGTGACGACCGAGACGCTGAAAAAGGCCTTCGCCTCCGATCCGGATAACTCGAAGAGCTTCGTCAACACGGCGGATGGCGCCCAGTTCAAGGACATCGTCGAAGCGTTCAACTTCGGCACCGATGGCGCCTTGGTCGACACGAAGATCGGCACGGCCCAGAACAAGGGCGCCCTCGACGCCACTAACGAGCTCTACCTCCACCAGACGCTCGAATCGCAGGAGGGCGACACCAATGACGGCACGCGCCTTGCGCTCTATTTCCAGCGCCAGGCGCCGAACATCAATTCGGTTTACGACATCATGTCCGATACGGCGCTCTATTCCGTCATCACCACCACATTCAGCCTGCCGAGCGGCATCTCGGCAATGAACGTCGATGACCAGGCGGCGCTCTTGAAGAAGTTCGTCAACGTCGACGACCTTCATGATGCGACCAAGCTGAACAAGCTGTTGGAGCGCTTTTCGGTCGAGTATGATTTGCAGAACAATTCCGGCAGCACCTCTTCCGCCCTGTCGATCCTGCAGTCGTCGAAATCGGTTGGCATCAGCGCCGACACCCTGCTGTCCATCGCCCAGCTATCGAATTCCTGACGCGCCAGTAACGCACACTGAAAGGCGTCTCCCTGCCGCTGCAAGGCAGGTTAAACGGCGCCCGAGCGCCGCGCCCTCATCGCATTGTCGCGCCGCTGGACGAAAGTCGCCGCAACAAAAATTTAATCGAAGCCTAATGATGAAAAAGCCCGGAAATCCGGGCTTTTCGCAGTCGTCGTCTCAAAATCGCGTCGTTTCGGAAGGAACTTATTAACCGTCCCTGGCCTATTCGAATGAGGTTAGCCATCGGCAAATCAATGACTGGATTGCAGGTCTTATGCGTTTTTCCAAGACGAACTTTTCCAACGGCGAGACGGGTTTCGAGCGGGACGTCCAGGGTGACGCCGAGCGGGCCGCAGCCGAAGCCCGCGAGGCCCAGCAGATCGCCGAACGCCGTGCCTATCTGGAGCAGAAGCTGATCCAGGCGCGCGAGGCCAAGCGCCGCTCGGAGATCGCCCATCAGCAGCGGGCCGACCAGCTGAAGGCCGAGCAGTTGCGCCAGGCGCAGCTCGGTCACCCGGCGGCTCCCGATATGGGCATGGCCTCGCCGGTCCGGACCAATATGCCGCTGGTGCCGCCCCTGGTGCCGGCCGATGCCGTGCAGGATTGGCAGACCGCCTTTTCGCTGGCACCGAATGTCCGCTTCACGCGGACACCTGAAAGTCTGATCACCCGCAAGAAATCGCCTGATCAGGATGTCAACGAGACGGAGCAAACCATCGATACGCGTGCCGCCAAATCATCCGCTGTCCGCGAGCGCGACCTGTCGCCGCCAGCAACGCAGCCGGTCACGGAGGCGCCTGCCGCCCCAACGCCTGAAGTGACGGAGGCGCCGCGTCCGGCCGCGCCCATGCCCTGGAACAACAGGCTGGTCGAGGACATCTTCACGCCGCCGACAGTCGAAGTCCCGCCTTTGACGGCCTGGGAGCGCCAGCCTGTTGCCGTCGTGCCGCAGGCGCAACTCGCCTCGCACTTGGCCAATCTTTCGGACTACGCCTTCTGGGATGTCATGCCCTTCGATGGCGATATCGCACCGTCGGCAGCGCCCGCACCGGCTGTCGTCGCGCCGCCAAATGCAGCCCCATCCGCCGAGGCGCCGCAGAATGCGGCCCTGTCGCTCTATCGCATCATCGACTGGCAGCCGACAGGCCGTACGCCAGTCCTGCCCGTTGCGGCCGATCCGGCACCTCTCGCCCCCCCGCAGCAAGCCGCAGCGGTGGAACTGACGCCGGTTGCCGAGCCGATCGTGCTTACGCCCGTCGCGCCGGCCGAGATCGTGGCACCTGTGGTTGCCGCCGTCGTCCTGCCGAAGCCCGCCGCATCCGTCGCCGCAGCTCCGGCAAAGGCCGCACCCGTAGCGCCGGTCGCAGCACCGGCGCCGAAGGCTGCCGTCGTCGAGCCGGCCCCAAGCCGCCGCATCCCGGTCGCGACCCGTGCCGACCGGCCGGTCAGCCCCGCGCCGATGGAATGGCGTCCGGTTTCGATCGCCAGCGATGGCGAATACGAACTGCCGCCGCGCGAGCTGCTGCAGGAGCCGCCGGAACGCGTCGGCGTCATCATGACCCAGGAAGCCCTGGAGCAGAATGCCGGCCTCTTGGAAAACGTGCTGGAAGATTTTGGCGTCAAGGGCGAGATCATCCATGTCCGCCCCGGTCCCGTCGTCACCCTCTATGAATTCGAGCCGGCGCCAGGCGTCAAGTCCTCGCGCGTCATCGGCCTTGCCGACGACATCGCCCGCTCCATGTCGGCCCTGTCGGCCCGTGTCGCCGTCGTCCCCGGCCGTAACGTCATCGGCATCGAACTGCCGAATGCGACACGCGAAACCGTCTACTTCCGCGAGATGATCGAATCGGAAGATTTTGCCCAGAGCAGCTTCAAGCTGGCGCTCGGCCTCGGCAAGACGATTGGCGGTGAGCCCGTCATCGCCGAACTCGCCAAGATGCCGCATCTGCTGGTCGCCGGCACCACCGGCTCTGGCAAATCAGTTGCCATCAACACGATGATCCTGTCGCTGCTCTACCGGATGACGCCGGAAGAATGCCGCCTGATCATGGTCGATCCAAAGATGCTCGAACTCTCTGTCTATGACGGCATTCCGCACCTGCTGACCCCCGTCGTCACCGATCCGAAGAAGGCCGTGCTGGCGCTGAAATGGGCCGTGCGCGAGATGGAGGATCGCTATCGCAAGATGTCGCGCCTCGGCGTCCGCAATATCGACGGCTACAATGCTCGCGTCGCCATCGCCCGCGAGAAGGACGAGACCATCCTCGTCACCGTCCAGACCGGTTTCGACCGGACCACGGGCGCGCCGACGGAAGAGAGCCAGGAACTCGACCTCTCGCGCATGCCCTATATCGTCGTCATCGTCGACGAGATGGCCGACCTGATGATGGTCGCTGGCAAGGAAATCGAAGGCGCCATCCAGCGTCTGGCGCAGATGGCCCGTGCCGCCGGCATCCACCTGATCATGGCAACCCAGCGTCCGTCCGTCGACGTCATCACCGGCACGATCAAGGCGAACTTCCCGACCCGCATCTCCTTCCAGGTCACCTCGAAGATCGACAGCCGCACGATCCTCGGCGAGCAGGGTGCAGAACAGCTGCTCGGCCAGGGCGACATGCTGCACATGCAGGGTGGCGGCCGCATCTCGCGCGTCCACGGTCCCTTCGTCTCCGACGAGGAAGTCGAGAAGGTCGTGGCCCACCTGAAGATGCAGGGCCGTCCGGAATATCTCGATACGGTCACCGCCGGCGAAGAGGACGAGGAAGAGGAAGAGGACGGCGGTGCCGTCTTCGACAAGAGCGCCATGGGGTCCGAAGATAGCGACGACACCTATGAGCAGGCGATCAAGATCGTCATGCGCGACAAGAAGTGCTCGACCTCCTACATCCAGCGCCGCCTCGGCATCGGCTACAACCGCGCCGCCTCGCTGGTCGAGCGGATGGAAAAGGAAGGCCTCGTCGGCCCGGCCAACCACGTCGGCAAGCGCGAGATCATCTCCGGCAACCGCAACGCCCAGCCGCCGGCGCCGCCACAGGAAGACATGGACTGAGTGAGAACCTCCTCCCGAAAGGGAGGAGGGGACCCGCGCTGTCTGCCGACTGCGCCGCCTAAACCGTGACGACCTTGCCGGGGTTCATGATCCCGGCCGGGTCGAAGCTGCGCTTGATGCGGCGCATCAAGTCGATCTCGATCTCCGAGCGCACCGAGGCGAGTTCGTCGCGCTTCAATTGCCCGATGCCGTGCTCGGCCGAAATCGAGCCCTCGTGCTTCATGACAAGCCCATGGACGATGCGGTTCATCTCCCGCCAGCGTCCGATGAACTCAGCCTTGTCCGCGCCGACTGGCTGCGAGATGTTGTAGTGGATATTGCCGTCGCCCATATGGCCGAAGGCGCAGATCCGGGCACCCGGCATGGCCGCCATCACAGCCGCTTCCGCCTCGTGCATGAAGGCGGGGATCTCAGACACCGGCACCGAGACATCGTGCTTGATCGAGCCGCCCTCCGGCTTCTGCGCGTCGGACATGCTTTCCCGCATGTGCCACAGCGCCTTCTGCTGCGTCTCGGAGCTCGCGATCGTCGCATCCTGCACCAGCCCGGCCTCGAACCCCTGTTCCAGCAGCGCCGTCATCATCCGCTCGGCGGTCTCCGCCGAATCCGACGTCGAGATGTCGATCAGCACATACCAGGGATGGACGGTCTCCAGCGGATCGCGCACGCCGTCGATATGGCGGGTGGTGAACTCGACGCCGATGCGCGGCATCAGCTCGAACCCGGTCAGCGCCGGACCGCAGAGGCCGGCGGCATTCCTGAACAGCGCCAAGGCATCCTCGACCGACCGGATGCCGGCAAAGGCCACCTGATGGCCGAGCGGCTGCGGAAAGAGTTTCAGCACCGCGCCGGTAATGATGCCGAGCGTCCCCTCCGCGCCGATGAACAGGTCGCGCAGGTCGTAGCCGGTATTGTCCTTCTTGAGGCGACGCAGCCCGTTCCAGATTTCCCCCGTCGGCAGCACGACCTCGAGGCCGAGGCAGAGCTGGCGCATGTTGCCATAGGCAAGCACCGCCGTGCCGCCGGCATTGGTGGCAAGATTGCCGCCGATCCGGCAGGAGCCTTCGGAGCCGAGCGACAGCGGAAACAGCCGCCCATGTTCCTCCGCCGCCTTCTGCACGTCAGCCAGAATGCAGCCCGCATCGACAACCATGATGCCGGCAACCGGATCGATGTCGCGAATACGGTTCAGCCGCTCCAGCGAGACTATCAGATCGAACCCGCCTTCACGCGGCGTCTGGCCGCCAACGAGACCGGTGTTGCCGGTCTGCGGCACGATGGCCGTGCCGGTCTCCGAAGCGAGCTTGAGGATGGCCGAAACCTCCTCGACCGAACCGGGCTTCAGCACCATCGGCGAGGCGCCGTGATAAAGGCCGCGGTTTTCGACCAGGCGCGGCGCGATTTCGGAGGCCTCGCGCAAGACGTGGGCGGCGCCGACGATGTCGGCAAAACGGTCGAGCAGGGCAGGAGAGGGGATGGCCATGCGTGCGGGTCCTTGTGCTGGCGGTCTAGTCGCGCGGTGCCGCCGCGCGGCGCAGGCGGTCGTTGATCGCCTCGCCAAGACCGTCGTCGGGAATGGTGGTGAAGGCCAGACCGATAACGCCCATGGCATCGGCCCGTTTCATGACGTCGAAAAGATTGGCCGCAGCTTCCGCGAGATCGCCCGACGGGCTGAGGTTGAAGACGGCGGCGGCCTTGTCATCTCCTGCGACCTGTCGCTCGCCGAACCGGATCAGCGCCTCGCCGGCGACGACCTCGGTGGCGTCAAGTCGAACCTTGGCTTCAGGCGCATAGTGGGAAGCCATCATGCCAGGCGCTTCGATGGTCGCTGTGGCACCTTGCCTGCGGATCAGCGCCATGCCGGCCACCCGCTCGATGTCCTCTGCCGCCAACCCGCCGGGGCGCAGCAGCCGGATGCCGTCGCCATCGATCTTGACGATCGTCGATTCGACACCGACGCCGCAGGGCCCGCCGTCGAGGATCAGCCCGATCCGGTTGCCGAGATCCGCCGCGACATGCTGGGCGGAGGTCGGGCTGATGCGCCCGGATGTATTGGCGCTGGGTGCTGCGAGCGGCCGGTCGAGGGCGCGGATCAGATCGCCGGCAAAGCCTTCGGGCACCCTGATCCCGACGCTGTCGAGACCCGCCGTCGCCAGCGGATGAATGCCGCTGTCGGGCTTCAACGGCAGCACCAGCGTCAGCGGCCCCGGCCAGAAGGCCTCGGCCAGCTTACGCGAGAGCGGGTCGAGCACGGCGTAGCGCTCCGCCATGGCCAGATCGCTCATATGGCAGATCAGCGGATTGAAGCTCGGCCGCCCCTTGGTCTCGTAGATGCGGGTGATCGCCAGAGGATTGGTGGCGTCGCCCGCAAGCCCGTAAACGGTCTCGGTCGGCAGCGCCACCGGAAAGCCTTCGACCAGCAAAGCCAAGGCTTGCGCGATCGCGCCGTCGTGGTCTGTGAAAATGTCGATGATCTTGGCCATGGACGGTCCGCTTCCTGAGGACCCGTCCATAGGCCTTTCGGCCGCCGCGATCAATGCGCAGGCTCAAAGCTGGCGGATGATATCGCGCAGTTGTTCGTTGCGGGCACCGAGCAGCAGGACATTGCGGATGGCGGCCTGGGGATCGGCGGTTCGGAACAGCACGCCGTTGCCGCGCACAGCGCGGTTGATGCTCAGCGTCTTGTCCTCGGCCGTCTGCATCCGCTCGACGGCGACGGCGAAGTACATGCGGGAAAGCCGCTGGTCGATCTTGACGAAGCTCGCCTCGCTGTCGTCGATCTCCGCGTAGAAATTGGCGATGTAGAAGGCCCAGCTGACATTCTTGTATTCGGCGAATTGGGTCCTTGCGGCGGTCACATGGCAGTAGCCGAGATGCGGCAGATCGGCCAGCGTCCGGTGGAAGATCAGCTTCGGGAAGCGGATAGACTGATGAAAACTGTTCAGCCGGTCATGTGTCTTCTCACCGGCTGCCTGCAGGCGCATCGCGGTGCGCGCGGCCACGGCGTCGTAGCTGAGATAGCGGCGCTCCTGCTCGCGCGGCGTTTTATCGCGTGTGATACGGCCTGTGCGGAGGAATTCGCTGTGGATCGCGGCCGGCGCGGCCGGAGGTGCCGCTGCTTCGGCCCTGGCGTCGAAATATCTGAGCTTGGCCATGTCGCACGCTCTCGCTCTGTGAACCTGTCCACAGACTATGTTTGCATCGTTAAAGAACGATGAAAATGCAATCGAATGGAGAATTCTGCTGTTCAGGCCGCCAGGCACCGATTGCGCCCCCTCCGATGGGATTATGTCGCAAATAGACATTTGGAGGCTTTGCACCTGTCCGGGTGGTTCGTCCGTGGAGTGCTAGCAGCCGCTTGGTCCGCATAAACCGTTGATCGACATGGGCTGCAGCGATTTCAGCTGAGCAATTCCGAGCTGTCGGTTCTGTCGTCAATTTCCGTGGTTATGTCGCATTAAAGCCACGTCGGGATGGAGCGCGGTGGTTATATAGAAATACGGCCTCAAGGGTTATTCTGCCGGGGAGCCGCATCCGATCGGGTACTCTCAAGCGGGGACTGGTCGGGTTCGGCGAAAACGCCTCTGGTCGTAGGTCTGGAAAGGCGGCATGATGTTCTTTTGGACGGAGCCTCTTTTGGCCTCGAGCCTTGGGCAACGCGTTTATGGGGCCGCCTGAGGCGGCCGAAGGGTCACGGGGCAGGTCGGTATCGGCTCGTTCGCATCATTTTTCATCGCGCTGGTCGGCGATAGGCATGAGGACATTCAGATGGATATTCGCAATACGATGCTGCGGCAGCTGAAGAACCGCCGCGAAGGGTTCAGCCTCGAGCAGCCCTTCTATATCGATCAGGATTATTTCAAGATCGACATGGAGATGATCTACTATCGCGACTGGCTGTTCATGGGCCACGACTGCGAGATCCCGCGCGCCGGCAACTACATCACCGCGCAGGTCGGCGATTATCCCATCGTCATCGTCCGCGGCCGCGACAAGGTCATTCGCGCCTTCCACAACAGCTGCCGCCATCGCGGCTCGCGCGTCTGCACCTCGGAGCGCGGCTCGGCTGCCAAGCTCGTCTGTCCCTACCACCAGTGGACCTATGATCTCGACGGCTCGCTGCAGTTCGCCCGCCAGATGGCCGACAGCTTCGACAAGAGCGAGTACGGCCTGAAGCCGATCCATTGCGAGAGTGTCGCCGGCTACATCTTCATCTCGCTGGCCCATACAGCACCCGACTTCCAGCCTGTCCGCGACAGCATCGCCCCCTACATGGCGCCCCACCGCCTCAGCGAAGCCAAGATCGCCTTCCAGAGCACCATCATAGAGAAGGGTAACTGGAAGCTCGTCTGGGAAAACAACCGCGAGTGCTATCACTGCGCCGCCAATCACCCGGAACTCTGCCGCACCTATCCGGAAGCCCCGACGGCCACAGGCGTCCAGGGCGCCGGCGACGATCCTGTGATCGCCGCCCACTGGGCCCATTGCGAAGCCGGCGGCCTGCCGAGCGAGTTCAAGATGGATCCGACCGGCCAGTTCCGCGTTGCCCGCATGCCGCTGATCGAAGGCGCAGAGAGCTACACCATGTCCGGCCAGCGCGCCGTCAAGAAGCCGCTGTCGGACGACGTGACGATGAGCAACATCGGCACCATGCTGCTGTTCCACTATCCGACGACCTGGAACCATCTATTGGTCGACCATGCGATTTCCTTCCGCGTATTGCCGCTGAATGCCGAGGAAACCGCCGTCACCACCAAATGGCTGGTCCACAAAGATGCCGTCGAGGGCGTCGACTACAATCTCGAAGAACTGACCCATGTCTGGACCGAAACCAACGACCAGGACCGTCGCATCGTCGAGGAAAATGCCTTCGGCATTCACTCGCCGGCCTACGAGCCCGGCCCCTATTCGGAGCTGCATGAGGGCGGCGTCGCGCAGTTCGTCGAATGGTACGCGGACTTCATGACCAGCCGGCTGCAGGGCGACCAGGCCAAGCTCTCGGTCGTGGCCTGAGCATGAGCGTGTCGGTACCGCCGCGTCACGTGCACCTGGATCAGATGCAGCCCTGGAGCGACAGGCAGCACTTCCTCGAATGCCTTTCGGTCACGCCGGAAGCGCCCGATGTGATGACCTTCACCTTCCGCTCCGACAAGGACAACTGGTTCCGCTATCTGCCGGGCCAGTTCGTCACGCTGGAAATCCCGGTGGGTCCTGAGCCGCTGATGCGCACCTATACGCTGTCGTCGACGCCGACTCGGCCGTTTTCGGTCGCGGTCACGGTCAAGGCGCAGAAGGACAGCATCGGCACCCGCTGGATGTTCGACAACCTGAAGCCCGGAATGCGCCTGCGCGCTTTCGGGCCGCTCGGCGACTTCACGCATATCCGCCATCCCGGCGAAAAATACCTGTTCATCTCGGCCGGCTCGGGCATCACGCCGATGATGTCGATGACGCGCTACATGAGCGATGTCGCGCCGCTGTCGGATATCTCCTTTATCAATTGCGCCCGTGGCCCGTCGGAGATCATCTTCCGCTCGGAGCTGGAATATCTCGCCCGCTTCATGCCCAACCTCAGTCTCGGCTTCATCGTCGAGGAGCGTGGCCAGATGGAGCTGTGGTCCGGCCTTCGCGGCCGCATCGACAAGGCAAAGATTGCCCTGTTGGCCCACGACTTCCTGGATCGGACTGTGTTCTGCTGCGGCCCGGACGTGTTTATGAACTTTGTGAGCTCCAGCCTCGAGGCAGCAGGCTTCGACATGAGCCGCTACCACCAGGAAAGCTTCCGCCCGGCCTCGGCAGAGCTAGAGCCGGAACCGGCCGTCAGCGCGGACGGCGAAGTCGCCACCTCGATCCGCTTTACCATGGCCGGCAAGGACGTCGCCTGCGCACCTGGCCAGACCATCCTGCAGGCTGCCCGCGGTGCCGGCATCCGCATCGGTGCGGCCTGCGAATCCGGCCTGTGCGGCACCTGCAAGGTGATGAAACTCGCCGGCGAGGTTGAGATGCACCACAATGGCGGCATTCTCGATGACGAGATCGACGAGGGCTATATCCTCGCCTGCTGCTCGCGCCCGAAGACGGATGTCCAGATCGAAGCCTAGACGACGCGCATCTCGTCAGAAATCCTGGTAATTGAAAGCCGTAACCTGTTGCTTTTGGATCGGCTCCGGCGACCCGGCGAGCATGGACGGCGTATCGAAGCGCGGCGGCACGAGGTCGCCATGCGGCCAGATCCGCGCCAACTCGCTTTTCGTCATCGGTGCGAGATTGACGTCGATATCGGGCAGGGTGCCGGGAACCCGGTAGGGGCAGCGCCGGGTCGTGCAGTTGTCCGCCGACGAGAACTGCCACATGGCGTAGTTTGTCCAGTTTCCAAGCGGGAAGGTGCCTTCGACATCGGCCTTGTAGCGGGCATACCAGAGCGGCAGCCGCGACAGGATCCCGTAGTCGTCGCGATGGTCGGCGATATAGTTGGCGACAACGTCATTGGCGTAGAGGATCGGATAGCGGCTCGTGCGCTCCTTGATGTGGATCGCGAAGATCTGCGCATCGGCCGGCGACATGAACTGCTTCGGGTCGAGCCCGTCGAGATCGAGCACCATCAGTTCGTCGGCTTGCGGATCGGCATAATCGAGAAAGTGATTGGCCTGGTCGATCGGGTTGCCTGGGCGGCCGAGATGGTAGGCGCCCCAGAGCATGCCGTTCGATTTTGCGATCAGCCGCCGGCTGCGGAACAGCTCGCGGCTGACGGCATATTTGCGCCACATGGTCCGGCAGTGGGAGACGGTGTCGCCGGAGTGATCGCTCGGTTTGCAGGCATAATCTTCGGGCAGTCCGTCCGAGGCTTTGGCGACAAAGCCGTTGACGCGCGTGTCGCCCAAAAGCGCGTCCCAATCGATGGCATTCAGCTCGTAGGCGTCGATGATGAGCGCACGTTCGGGATTGTTCCAGGGCTCACGCTCGCCGGCCAGCGCCAGTCTCATCGCACCCGGCAGCGCCAGGATCATCAGAGAGCCGACTATCAGGGTCAAAACGCTTCGCTTTCCCATAATCTGGAAAGCCTACGCCGCCATGGTTAATGAAACCTTAGCAGGATCTGACACGATCGTGTAAGGTTGTGAGGCGACAAGCGCTGGAACTTTCCGCGTGATTGCCCATTTAAGACGATTGGATTTCGGAACGGAGACCACAATGTCAAACATGCGTAGCAGGGCTCTCACGTTCGCTGTCACGGCAGCGATCGCTCTGACGAGCTTTTCACCATCCTTCGCCATTCAGATGCCCGCCGCGCCGGTCGCGATCGCACCCGCCGCCGCACCTTCATCGGATGTGCAGCAAGTTCAGTACTGGCGCCATCATCGCGGCGGCTACTACCGTGGCGGCGGTTATCGCGGCGGCGGATATTACGGCGGATACCGTGGTTACAACGGCTACCGTCACGGCTATCGCTACCACAATGGCTACTGGTTCCCGCTGGCGGCCTTCGGCGCCGGTGCGCTGATCGGCGGCGCGATCGCCAGCGACCAGCCGCGTTACGTGCGTCCATCGAATGGCATCAACCCGCGTCACTACGAATGGTGCGCCAATCGTTACCGGTCCTATCGCGGCTACGACAACACCTTCCAGCCGAATAACGGCCCGCGCCAGCAGTGCCTGTCGCCCTTCTATTGATCGCGAGTTAAAGCAAAGAGAAATGCCCGGCCCCAAGCCGGGCATTTTGCGTTAGAGGATGCGCACCCGCCGCAGCAGCCACCACGCCAGCAGAATAGAGAACACGATGATGACGACCGCATAGGCGGTGGCGTGCTCATCGCCGGCAAACGGCAGGTTGGCGGTGTTCATGCCGAAGAAGCCGGTGACCAGGGTCGGCGGCAGAAGGAAGGCCGTCATCAGCGACAGGATGAAGAGGTGCCTGTTGGTCTCCGAGGAGAGCTTCGAGTCGATTTCCTCGTGAAGAAGCCGCGCCCGTTCCTGAAGCGCATAGACATCATGGTCGACGGTCTCGAGCCTTGAGGTCAGACGCCCGGCGACATCGTCGAACCCCTCCGGCATTTCGTCATCGTCGGATGCGGCCGCACGGCGCATCAGCGACAGGATGGTGCGCAGGTGTCGATGAACGCGAACGATGGTCCGCCGCACGGGCGCCAAGCGCCGCCGTTCGTCGCGGAAGGAGGCATCGTAGACGACATCCTCGATCTGGTTCATCTCCTCGGTGGTCTCGATGACGAGCGAAATCAGCGTCCGCTGGAACTCGACGACGAGTGCTTCGAAGATGTCCAGGGGGCGATGGAAGCGGGCCGGGTTCTTCTCGATGGTGGCGCGCACCCTTTCGACGCTGCGCAAGGGCTGCAGCCGGGTCGTGATGATGAAGCGCTCCGAGATCGCAAAATGCAGCCAGCCGATATCGCGCGTGTCCTGATCGAAGTCGCGCTGGAAATCGACCAGCGTCCCGAAGATGACTTTCTCGTCGACGGTGATGGTCGCATGCGTATCGTGGCTTGTCAGCGCCTGCCGCATGTCTTCCGTCAGGTCGGGGAAGTCCTCCAGGAACGAGACGACGCGGGTGTCGACCAGGTTGAGATGCAGCCAGAAAAAGCCCTCCGCCGCGATGAGCTCGGATTTCTCGATGGTGTCGGGAAGGCGTTGGGCGCGTCCCGAATGCGGCAAGAGATGATGTGCCCAGACAAAGCCCGGAATTGTCGGATTGAATGTTGTCGTCATGCCGCATCGCCGTTTAAGATGAACAAGTCCATAGGCTCCGCTTGTGACAGTTTCTTGGCTGCCGTGCGAGCCGTCTGTTGGAAAAATTTGCTCCTGCCGCCGCCAGGCGACAGCTGTGCCATCGGGAGGAGACAGCATGTATAAGGCGCCCGTCGCGGAGATCGCCTTTACCTTGAGCCATGTCGTCGGTTCCAATGTCGCCATCGATACGGGCGAGGATGGGGAACTGACGGACGATCTCGTGAACGCCATTCTCGCGGAGGCAGCGCGTTTTGCCGAGAACGAGATTGCGCCGCTAGCCGAAGTCGGCGACTTCGAAGGCGCGCGACTGATCGACGGGGCCGTGAGGCTTGCCGAGGGCTGGCCGCAGCTTTACCGCGATTGGGCCGCTGGCGGCTGGAACGGCCTGACGGCATCGCCTGAGTTCGGGGGGCAGGGCCTGCCGCAACGTCTCAACGTCGCGACGCTGGAAATCTGGAATGCCGCGTCCATGGCCTTCGGCCTGGCCCCGACCCTGACCATGGGTGCCATCGAAGCGCTGTCGGCCCATGGCAGCACGGCGCTGAAGGAAAGCTATCTCGCCCGGATGATCTCCGGCGAGTGGACAGGCACGATGAACCTGACGGAGCCGCAGGCCGGTTCCGACGTCGGCGCGCTGACCGCGCGCGCCGAGCGCAACAAGGACGGCAGCTATCGGATCTTCGGCCAGAAGATCTACATCACCTGGGGCGATCACGACGCCGCCGACAACATCATTCATCTGGTGCTTGCCCGCTTGTCCGATGCGCCGCCAGGCACACGCGGTATCTCGCTGTTTCTGGTGCCGAAGTTCATGGTCGAGGCGGATGGATCGCTCGGTGCGCGCAACGATCTCTTCTGCCACTCGCTGGAACACAAGCTCGGCATCCATGGCTCGCCGACCTGCACCATGATCTACGGCGATGGCAGGTTCGGTGAAACGCCCGGCGCGATCGGCTGGCTGGTCGGTGAGGAGAACCATGGCCTCGCCTGCATGTTCACGATGATGAACAATGCACGGCTCGCCGTCGCGATGCAGGGCGTCGGCATCTGCGAGGCGGCGACGCAGAAAGCGCTCGCTTACGCCCGGGAGCGCCGCCAGGGACGGGCGGCTGGACAACGTGCCGCCGCGATGAGCCCGATCGTCGATCACCCCGATGTCGCCCGCATGCTGTTGACCATGAAGGCACTGACCAAGGGTGCAAGGGCCATCACCTATGCCTGCGCCCATGCCATCGACCTTTCGCACGGATCAGTCGACACCGCCCATTGGCAGGCGCGGGCGGCACTGCTGACCCCGGTCGCCAAGGCGTTCGCCACCGATTGCGGCGTCGACGTCGCCTCGCTCGGCATCCAGGTGCATGGCGGCATGGGCTATATAGAGGAGACCGGAGCCGCCCGGCTCTGGCGCGATGCCCGGATCGCGCCGATTTATGAAGGCACCAACGGCATCCAGGCCATCGATCTCGTCACCCGCAAATTGCCGCTCGGCGGAGGTGCGGCCGTGCGTGGCTTGATCGATGAGATGCAGGCCATTGCGACAGCCGTCGAGAACTCTGCGATCGAGGGTTTGGGTGCGACGGCCGGCAAGCTGCAACAGGCGCTTGCCGATCTCACTGCTGCGACCGAATGGCTTCTGGCGATGCAGGCCGAGAAACGGATCGAGGAAGCGCTTGCCGGCGCCACACCTTATCTGCGCCTGTTCGGCCTGTCACTCACCGGCTGTTATCTCGCCAAGGGCGCATTGGCGGACGCTGGCGACGGGGCGGAAGAGGGGCGAATCGCCCTTGCCGCCTTCGCCGCCCAGAGTTTGCTTGGTGAAACGGCAGGCTTGAAGGACCAAATCGTCCATGGCGCTACCAGCCTGCTGGCCGCCCGAATTGCGCTCGACTGAGAGGATCTATGACAGAGCATATCCTGACAGAAAATCCCGATACGGCGCCGAACGTCCGGGTCATCCGCTTCAATCGTCCGGACAAGAAGAACGCCATCACCCGCGCCATGTATGCGGCGATGACGGATGCGCTGCAGGCGGCCAGTGCGGATGCCTGCGTGCATGTCGTTGTCTTCCTCGGGCAGCCGGGGTGTTTTTCGGCCGGCAACGACATGGCCGATTTCCTCGCCTTTGCCAGGGAAGGGGCAATGGGCAGCGAGGTGCTCGACTTTCTCACTGCGCTTGCCACCTTCGACAAGCCGCTGGTCTCAGGCGTCGATGGCCTGGCCATCGGTATCGGCACGACTATCCACCTGCATTGCGACCTGACCCTTGCTTCCGAGCGCAGCGTCTTTCGCACACCCTTTGTCGATCTGGCGCTGGTGCCTGAGGCGGCCTCCAGCCTGCTCGTACCGCGGCGGATGGGCCATCAACGCGCTTTCGCGTTGCTGGCGGCCGGTGAGGCGCTGACGGCAGCAGAGGCGTGCCGCGACGGGCTGATCTGGCGGGTGACGAGCCCGGAGGCATTGGAGGCCGAGACATTGGCGGTGGCGTTGAAGCTTGCCGCCAAGCCACAGGGCGCATTGCGGATCGCCCGCAACCTGCTTCGCGGCCCACGCGAGGATATCCTCGAGCGCATTGCCGAAGAGGCGACCCACTTCGAAGCGCAACTGCGCAGCGCGGAAGCGCGCGCCGCCTTCGAGGCTTTCCTGAAACGCTGAGCTAGTCAGCCGGTCAGGCGTCGCGCCTATTTCTCGAGCGCGACGACTATCTCGACATGGGAGGTCCACAGGAACTGGTCGATCGGGGTCACCCGCTTGATGCGGTAGCCTGCCTCCACGAGGATGGCGAGGTCGCGCGCAAGCGTCAGCGGATTGCAGGAGACGGCGACGATCTTCTTGACCGCAGAGCGAGCCAGTTCCTTCACCTGCGCCTCGGCGCCGGCGCGCGGCGGATCGAAGACGACGGCGTCGATATATTTGAATTCGGCCGTCATCAGCGGCCGGCGGAACAGGTCGCGTCGCTCGAAGCTGACGGGCTTCAACCCCTGCGTCGTGCGGGCGGCGAGATCGAGGGCCGCCAGCGCCTTGCCGTCGGATTCGGCGGCATGGACACGCCCCAGCCGGGCCAGCCGCAGTGCGAAAGTGCCGGAGCCGGCAAACAGGTCGACGATGCGCTTGGACTTGCCGACATGGGCGACGACGAGTTCGGCCATCGTGTCTTCGGCTTCCTTCGTCGCCTGGGCAAAGGCCCCCGGCGGCGGCGAGACCTGGACGCCACCGAAATCGATCATCGGCTTGGTCTTTTCGATGATGATTTCGTCGTTGAGCGAAATGCGCGCGATGCCGCGCAGCGACAGGATGGTCTCAATGGCAGCGCGGCGCTGTTCGTCCGAAAGCGCCTTGATGCCGTCGACTGAAATATCGAGGCCAGCCAGCGTTTCGAGCACGCTGATGCGAAAGGCTTCGGCGTTGATTGCCAGCGCCTTTGCCACCATGCGGATCGCCGGCAGCTTGCCGACGATATCGGGTGACGAGATGGGACATTCCTCGATGGCGACGATGTGGTGGCTGTCGGCCTGATTGAAGCCGATCAGCACATCCTTCTCGGTCCGACGCGCGGCAAACACCACCCGCCGGCGCTGGCCCGGATGGGCTGGAACGAGATCGTCCACTTCGGGCGTCAGGCCCTTCGATTTCAGCGCATCGACGACCAGCTGCCGCTTGAAGGCGCGGTAGGGAGCGTCTGCATAATGCTGCAGCGTGCAGCCGCCGCAGGTGCCGTTGACACCATCCGGGCCAAAGTGGCGGCACGGCGGCTCCTGGCGATCCGGCGAGGCCTTGGCGATCGACATCAGCGTGCCCTGGTCCTTGACCCGGGCGATGGCGACGCTTTCGCCTGGCAGCGTGAAGGGCACGAAGATCGGGCCGCTGGCATCGTGGGCAATGCCGTCGCCCTGGCCGCCGAGCTTGTTAATGGTGACTGTTTCGGCGCTCATGGCTTGCGTCCCGCCAGCAAGAATTCATGGTTTCCGTCGCCGCCTGCGATGGGCGAAGGGATCAGGCCAAGCGTTTCCCAGCCCATGTCTTCCACCAGCCAGCGCTCCAGTTCGGCCGCCACATCGGGCGCCGTCTCCGGAAGTTTCAACAGGCCGGCCTTGCTCACGGCCTCGCGGCCTGCCTCGAACTGCGGCTTGACCAGCAGCACGCAAAAGGCACCGGCTTCGGCCAGCTCGAGCGCCGGCACCAGGGCCAGCTTCAGCGAGATGAACGACACGTCGGAAACGATGAAGGTGATGGCGCGGTCGTCGATATCTTCCGACGTCAGATAGCGGGCGTTAAGGCCCTCGATGCTTGTGACCCGCTCGTCGCCGGCCACACGCGGATGGATTTGTCCGTGCCCCACGTCGATCGACACGACATGCACAGCACCGCGCTGCAGCAGCACCTCGGTAAAGCCGCCGGCGGATGCGCCGACGTCGAGACAGTCGTGGCCGGCCGGATCGAGCTTGAAGTGATCGAGCGCCGCGACCAGCTTCAGGGCGGCGCGCGAGACGTAATCCTGAGCCGGATCGTCGATCTCGAGCACGACATCGTCGGCAAAGGTAAGGCTCGGCTTGGTGACGACCTTGCCGTCGACCTTGACGGTGCCGCGCTGGATGGCGTCACGGGCGCGCGACCGGCTGGCGACGAGGCCGCGCGATAGGACGAGCTGATCCAGACGGTACTGGGTTGGGAATTGTTCTGACATGGCCTGTCCATGACCGCCAATGCCCTCAGTTGCAAGCTTTTTGTGGCTCGGCGTGCGATATCAGGGGCCTTTCGCCGCGCCGCCATCGGATTGCTACGCGCCACGGTGGTTCCGGTCGCGGCGCTCGCCCAGACCTTCCAGCGCCCTGCATGGGCTTTCAGCGGTCGGAAAAACTGCGCCTTCCCAAGCGAAATCTGCCCAGGAATGCATGTTGACGCGGTCCTCACGGCTGGCATAGTGGGCGCCGGGGACAGGTTGGATGGGTGGAATTCATGCGCAGGATTTTAGGGTTGGTGAGCGCGGTATCGGCGCTCGCATCGCCGGCTTTTGCCAATGACACCATGGCGGTGCTGAAAACCGGCGGGCTCGAATTCGTGCGGTCGGGCGAAATTACCATGACTGACGAGAGCCTGTTCATTTCCCCCGATCAGGTCCGCGTCGATTATCTATTCACGAACACGGCCGACAAGCCGGTCGAGAGTGTGGTCGCCTTTCCGATGCCGGACGTCGTGGGCAGCTTCGAGCAGAATATCGCCGCCGGCAACGTCGATTCCGACAACTTCCTCGATTTCACCGTCAGCCAGGATGGCCAGCCGATCCAGCCGAAGCTGCAGCAACGGGTTCTCGCAACCAATATCGACGTGACGGATGACCTCGTTGCGCAGCACATTCCGCTGCTGCCTCTGAGCCAGGCGACGGGTGCCGCCCTCGACAAACTGCCTCCCGAAGTGCAGGCCGACTGGATAGCGCGCGGCATCGTGATGACGGACGAGTATGATCAGGGCAAAGGGATGGAGCGCCATCTGGTGCCGATCTGGACGCTGCGCTCGACCTACTGGTGGCGCACCACCTTTCCGGCCAAGGCGTCCGTGCGGGTGCAGCATCGCTACAAGCCGAGCGTCGGCGGAACGGTCGCGATCACTTTCCTCGACGATGGTTTGCCCAAGGGAGAGACCTATCGCACCTATGCGCAACGCTATTGCCTGGACGAAAGCTTTGTCAAAACCGCGCAAAAGCTTGCCAAGGCTGCCGAAGCGGGTGGGATGAACTACACGGAAAGCTGGATTTCCTACATCCTGACAACAGGCGCCAACTGGAGCGGCCCGATCGGGCATTTCAAGCTGACGGTCGACAAGGGCGATCCGGAAAACTACGTCAGCTTCTGCGGGACGGGGGTAAAGAAGGTCGGGCCGACAACCTTTGAGATGACCGCCACCGACTTCTCCCCGGAGAAGGATCTCGACATCCTGATCCTGAACGCCGTGAAGCCGGAATAAGGCTGTCCGCTGCGCGTCTGCAATCCGAAGTTAAGTGAATGGAAAGCTCTCCGCCCTAACGTAGCCCCATTGCGACGGTCCGCTGGGCCGAGCCCGCCATGACGGCGTGTGCCACGTCGCGTCCTTGGATCATATTTTTTCGCTTTTGGAACTCCAGCGCGCGCCGATCGCCGCCGGACATTTCCGTAATGGCGCTGAGGAGGCGCGGCGATGTTTGCAAAGAATTTTTCCCTGAACGGCAAGTTGGCAATGACCTTTGTCGCTCTCATCCTGCTGTTCGTCTCGGTTTCCGCCTTCGTCTATTCCAAGGCACGGGTCTCGGCATCCGCCGCCGCCCAGCAGGCGCAATCGCAGACCCTGGTCAATTTCATCGACGACTCGCTGCAGGCGATGCTGGAGCAGGCCGTCAACCTGCGCGGCTTCCTTCTCTTCCGCAGCGACAGCACCTATGGCGACATCTTCGCCAATCGCGATCGCATGCTGAAGAGCATCGCGGCGGCGAAAACGGCAGCAAGCGGCCAGACGGACGTGCTGCAGGCGATCGACGATATGCAGAAGACCGCCGACCTTTATTTCCACCAGCTGGCTGAGCCTCAGGCCAAGGCCCGCAAGGAAACCGAGATGCCGCTCGACCAGGTTGTCAAGATCGGCGTCAACGAGGCGAAGGGCCAGCTGGATGGCTTCCGCGCTGCGGCTGCGAAGATCAAGGGAATTGCCCGGACCACGGCAGACCATCTTGCTGCAGTTCAGGCCAAAGCCAACAACGACCTCAGCCTGACGCTGATCGTCGGCGGTCTCATTGCCTCGCTGGCGGCAGGCATCCTGGCCTGGCTGCTGTCGCGCACCATCGTCCGCCCGATCGTCGGCATGACGGCGGCCATGGGCAGGCTTGCCGGCGGTGACAACAATGTCGAGATCCCGGCTTCCGACCGCCGCGACGAAGTCGGTCGCATGGCCGATGCCGTTCGCGTGTTCAAGGATTCGGCCATCGAGAAGCTGCGACTTGCCGGCGAGACCGAGCGCATGCGCAGCGATGCCGAAAGCCGTCGCCACATGGACGACGACCAGAAGGCCCGCGAGGAAGCCGAATTGCGCTTCGCCATGGATGCCCTGGCGGCTGGCCTCTCGACGCTTGCCGGCGGTGACGTCGCCGCCCGCCTCGAGCAGTCCTTCGCGCCGCAGTTCGACAGCGTTCGCGTCGATTTCAACAACGCCGCTGAAAAGCTCGACATCACCCTGCAGTCGGTTGGCGAAAATGCCGCGGCCATCAACGCCGGCGCCGATGAAATCCGCACTGCCGCCGACGATCTGGCCCGCCGCACCGAGCAGCAGGCCGCCTCGGTCGAGGAAACAGCCGCAGCCCTCGAGCAGGTCGTCACCACTGTGCGCGATTCCGCCAAGCGCGCCGAAGATGTCGGCGGCCTGGTCGAGCGCGCCCGCCTCGGCGCGGAGCGCTCGGGCGAAGTCGTCCGCAAGGCCGTCTCGGCCATGCACGAGATCGAGAAGTCATCGGGCGAAATCAGCAACATCATCAGCGTCATCGATGACATCGCCTTCCAGACCAACCTGCTGGCCCTAAACGCCGGTGTCGAGGCGGCCCGTGCCGGCGAGGCGGGCAAGGGCTTTGCCGTCGTCGCCCAGGAAGTACGCGAGCTCGCCCAGCGGTCGGCCAAGGCCGCCAAGGAAATCAAGGCGCTGATCAATACCTCGGGCACGCAGGTCAATGCCGGTGTGTCGCTGGTCGGCGAGACCGGCAAGGCGCTCGAAGCGATCGTTTCGGAAGTCCGCGAGATCAACCAGAACATCGCCGCCATCGTCATCTCGACGCGCGAGCAATCGACGGGCCTGCAGGAGATCAACCTCGCCGTCAATGCCATGGATCAGGGCACCCAGCAGAACGCCGCCATGGTCGAGGAACAGACGGCCGCCAGCCATTCGCTCGCCAGCGAGGCCAGCGCCCTCAATGACCTGCTCAGCCAGTTCAAGCTCAGCAAGGAGCGCTCGGCTTCGGTCTCAAAGCCCGTCGCCGCGCAGCCAAGGTCAGCCGCGGCCCCCGTGCGGTCGCTCGGCTCCGCCTCCAAGCCGGCCGTCGCGGACAACCGTTCGCGACCCATCGCCTCTCCGGCACGTGCGCTCGGCCAGTCCATCGCCAACGCCTTCGGCGGCGGCAAGGCTGCTGCCTCCGCCAGCTCCAGCCAGGGCAATTGGGAAGAATTCTAAGCCTGTCGGGTCATCCGGACGAAGGGAGAAGGGCGGTGCAGTAGCATCGCCCTTTTTCAGTTCTGCGTGGCAAGTGAGACCATGCCGCGCATCCGCGCCACGTCGCGTCTCGGCGTTGCCTGGTGGGCGCGCCGATAGTCGCGGCTGAACTGGGAGGGGCTGTCGTACCCCACCCGGAAGCCTGCCTCCGCCGCAGTCAACCCCTCGATCATCATCAGACGCCTTGCTTCCTGAAGACGGATCAGCGTCCGGAATTGCAGCGGGCTCATGTCCATCGTCGTGCGGAAATGTTCGTGGAATGAAGACGGGCTCATGCCGGCGACCGCTGCGAGATCCCGGATCGCGAAGGGAGCGTGGAAGTTCCGGCAGACATAGTCGATCGCACGGCCGATCTGGTTCAGGCGGCTCTCGCCATTGGCAATCTGGCGCAGCATCGGTCCCTGGGGCCCGCGCAGAAGGCGATACAGGATCTCCCTCTCCAAAAGCGGCGCCAGCGCTGCGGCATCGTCGGGTTCGTCGAGCAGCATCAGCATCCGTGCCGCCGCGTCGACGAGCTTGGGCGTTGCCATGCTGACGCCTGCTGCCGCCAGCTGGTCGCTGGGGGAAGACGGGGATGGCATCATCTCGGCGATCAGGCTCCGGTCGAGCTCCAGCTTGAAGCAGAGATAGGGCCTGTCGGCATCGGCCTCGATGACGGCGCCGATGACAGGAAGGTCGACGCCGACGACCAGATAGTGAGCGCTGTCGTAGACGAGGGTCTTCCCCCCGACCACCGCCTGTTTTCTCCCCTGCGCGACGATGCAGCATGATGGCCGATAGAGCGTGTGCAGCGGCTCGGTTTCGGCCGAGGAACGGATCAGCCCGATGCGCGGGATAACGGTATCATGGCTGCCGTCGACGGTGGCATGCCGGGCAATTAATCCTGCGAGTTCTGTAATGTCGTGCATGCCGCCATCTTGAGCCGTCAATTGCGCATTGCCAAGGGCTCACATCGACCTTCGGAGGATCGTGCAAGAATTTCGGAAGACATGTCTACCCCATTGGCGGCATTGCCGCGCAATTTGTCCGCAGGCGCAAACAGCGTGGGGGAAAGCGATCAAGCGCTTCCCGGTCGAAGCAAGGAACATTGAGATGATGGGCATCAAGGACAAGGTCATTCTGATCACCGGGGCAAGCAGTGGCATCGGCGCCGCCTTGGCAATCGAACTGGCAGCGGCTGGCGCGCGCGTCGTTATCGGGGCAAGACGGAAGGATCGGCTCAAGGCACTCGCGGCCGAGATAGATGCCAGCGGCGGAACGGTCCGTTACCATGCGGTCGACGTGACGAGCCGCAGCGATGTGGTGGCTTTCGCCGCTGCGGCCGAGGCGGACTTCGGTCGCATCGACGTTCTCGTCAACAATGCGGGCGTGATGCCGCTGTCGCCAATGGCGGCGTTGAAGGTGGACGAGTGGGACCGAATGATCGATGTCAATATCAAGGGCGTCCTGTATGGGATCGCGGCTGTGCTGCCGATCATGAACCGTCAGCAGAGCGGACAGATCATCAATGTGTCGTCGATCGGCGGTCTTGCGGTGTCGCCCACCGCTGCCGTCTACTGCGCGACGAAATATGCCGTCCGGGCGATTTCAGACGGATTGCGTCAGGAAAACTCCAGGCTGCGCGTCACCTGCGTCTATCCGGGCGTGGTCGAGTCCGAACTTGCAGATACGATCACCGATTCCGCCACGGCCGAAGCCATGGTCGCCTATCGCAGCATTGCGCTGAAGCCGGACGCGATCGCGCGGGCCATTCTCCATGTCATCGCTCAGCCCGAAGACGTCGATACGAGCGAGATCGTCGTCCGCCCCACCGCCGCGTCCTGAGCGCACCCTGCGCGGGACAGAGATCCATCCGCTAGCAACAAGGAGGACAGGCAATGTCCCATCCCTATATCGGCATGTGGATGACAGCCGACGGCTTCATCCGACACAGGCTCCTCGCCGAGGGTCGGTATGATGAAGCTCGTGGCAAGACGGAAAGTGCCTACCGCGGCCGTTATGCGGTGCGCGGCGATCATATCGACTATTGGGACGATACCGGCTTCACCGCCGACGGTGATTTCATCGACGGCGTGTTGTACCACGCCGGGATGGTTCTCTACCGGATCGATGAAGAGCGCGAAGTCGGCTGATGCAGGGTGTCGCCGCGCGTCAGCCGGCGACCCCGACGATGTTGGGACGGCCCAGCGCCCGGAACGCCGTTGAAACGATCTTCGAGCGATCGAGGCCCGCATAGGTCAGCATCGTCTCGGGTTTGGCCTGTTCCATCCAGATATCGGGCATGACCAGCGACCGGACCTTTAGGCCGTTGTCGAGCAGGCCGTCAGTGGCAAGGAATTGCAGCACATGGCTGGCGAAGCCGCCGACTGCGCCCTCTTCGACGATGATCAGCACTTCATGATGGCGGGCCAGCTGGCGGATCAGGTCGTGGTCGAGCGGCTTTGCAAAGCGCGCATCGGCAACGGTCGTCGACAGGCCGGCGGCATCGAGATCCTCGGCTGCCAGCAGGCTGTCGGCGAGCCGCGTGCCGAACGACAGCAGTGCGACCTTCGAGCCCTGCTTGACGATGCGGCCCTTGCCGATCTCCAGAATTTCGCCGCGCTCCGGCATCTCGATACCGATGCCTTCGCCACGCGGATAGCGGAAGGATATCGGGCCTTCGTCATAGGCAGCGGCTGTGCGCACCATATGCTTCAGCTCCGCCTCGTCGGATGCCGCCATCACGACAAAACCGGGGAGGGTCGCCAGGAAAGTTGTGTCGAATGAGCCCGCATGAGTCGGACCGTCGGCGCCGACGAAGCCGGCCCGGTCGATCGGAAAGCGCACCGGCAGCCCCTGGATCGCCACGTCGTGCACCACCTGGTCGTAGGCGCGCTGCAAGAATGTGGAGTAGAGGGCGGCGAAGGGCTTGAAGCCCTCCGTGGCAAGACCGGCGGCAAAGGTAACCGCATGCTGCTCGGCAATGCCGACATCGAAACAGCGCTTCGGGAAGATGTCGGCCAGCTTGTCGAGCCCGGTGCCGTTCGGCATGGCGGCGGTGATGCCGACGATCTTGTCGTCGAGCTTGGCTTCCTGGACGAGCGCGTCGGCAAAGACGCTGGTGTAGCTCGGCGCGTTCGGCTTCACCTTGGCCTGGGCACCGGTGATGACGTCGAACTTGTTGACGCCGTGATACTTGTCGACGGCGGCTTCGGCAGGCGCGTAGCCCTTGCCCTTCTGCGTCACGACATGGATCAGCACGGGCCCCTGCGCATTGTCGCGGACATTACGCAGCACCGGCAGCAGGTGCTCGAAGGAATGACCGTCGATCGGGCCGATGTGGTAGAAGCCCATCTCCTCGAACATCGTGCCGCCGGTCACATAGCCGCGCGCATGCTCGACGGCGCGGGTGATGGCGCGGTCGACGCTCTTGCCGAGATAGGCCGTCATCTTCTTGCCGAGTTCGCGAAAGCCCATGTAGCTCCGGCCGGAGGCGAGGCGCGCGAGGTAGGCGCTCATCGCGCCGGTCGGCGGGGCGATCGACATGTCGTTGTCGTTGAGAATGACGATCAGCCGCGCGTCCAGCGCGCCGGCATTGTTCAGCGCCTCATAGGCCATGCCGGCCGACATGGCGCCATCGCCGATCACGGCAATGACTTTCCGGGCGGTACTGTCGAGTTCGGCTGCGACCGCCATGCCGAGACCGGCAGAGATCGATGTCGAGGAATGGGCAGCCCCGAAGGGGTCGTATTCGCTCTCGGCCCGGCGGGTAAAGCCGGAGAGCCCGCCCTCCTGGCGCAGGGTGCGGATGCGGTCGCGGCGACCGGTGAGGATCTTGTGCGGATAACACTGGTGGCCGACGTCGAAGATCAGACGGTCGTTCGGCGTGTCGAAGACTTTGTGGATGGCGATCGTCAGCTCGACGACGCCAAGGCCCGCGCCCAGATGGCCGCCGGTGCGCGACACCGCGTCGATCATCTCGTCGCGGAGTTCGCGGGCAAGCTGCGGCATGTCGCGGTCTTCCAGCTTTCGAAGGTCGGCAGGAAAGTCGACCTGATCCAGCAGGGGCGTCTTCGGCAATGATGTCACAGGCTGGAGCCTCTTCTTATGTTCTTGGACGGGCGGCCCGCCTTTACCCCAAAATAGATCGTCGCGAAAGAAGCCGTTTCAAGGGGCTGCGGCAAGATGATCCCGATCAGCCCTCGGGCAGCGGAATGAACTCTTCCTCGTCACCAGGCACGATGTCGAAGCGGCCGGTGCGCCACTCTTCCTTCGCCTGCTCGATGCGTTCCTTCGAGGACGACACGAAATTCCACCAGATATAGCGCTTCGACCCCAGTGCTGCACCCCCGAAAAGCATCAGGTGACAGCCATTTTCACCGGCCGTCAAGGTCATGGCGTCACCTGGGCGAAACACCAGCAGCTGGTCGGCCTCGAACCGGTCGCCCGCCACGATGAGCGAGCCGGCAAGGATATAGGCAGCCCGTTCCTCGTGATCGGCGCCAAACGGAAAGGTGCGCCCCGGCTGCAGCTGAAGATCGACATACAGCGTATCGGAAAAGACTTTGACGGGCGAGGACAGCCCTTCGAAGCTGCCGATGATCACTCGCCCGCTCGCACCGTCGCTGTCGATGACAGGCATGGCGCTGCGATCCGTGTGGTTGAAGGAAGGATCGATCTCCTCCTTGTCGTCAGGCAGCGCCAGCCAGGTCTGGACGCCCGATATAGACAGCGGATGGCCGCGCAGCTTGTCCGGCGTCCGCTCGGAATGGACGATCCCGCGTCCTGCCGTCATCAGGTTGAGATCGCCGGGCCGGACGATCTTCTCGGTCCCGAGGCTGTCGAGGTGGCGGATTTCGCCGTCGAACAGATAGGTGACGGTGGAAAGCCCGATATGCGGATGCGGACGGACGTCCATCGCCTGGTCCGCCCGCAGCACCGCCGGCCCCATCCGGTCGAAGAAGATGAACGGCCCGACCAGACGCCGCCGGCTGGTCGGCAGCGCGCGGCGCACGGAAAAGCCGCCGATGTCGGCGGTGCGCGGAATGATCAGCTGGGCAATGGCGTCGGAAGCAGTGGCATCGCCGGGAGCGGGATCTTTGCCGGGGAAAAAGGACATCGCAGGCTCCTGTCTGTGGTGCCAGACTATCCAAAGATCGCAAGCCCGCCCAGCAAAACTTCTGGCTCTTTCGCCGCACCACGCGAACAGCGCAGAGCCTCCGGCGGTCTCGATCTCGGCAGCATCACGATGTGGACGGGCAATAGACGGTCGGTGCGATCGCCGCCGTCACCCCGTCAACGCCTACTGGCCGTCGAGCGGCTCGACGCCAACAGGCTTGCCGGCCCGGTCGAGGCGGATTTTCTCGATACGGTTTTCGGCGGCCGAGAGCAGGGCTTCGCAATGCTTCTTCAGCGCTTCGCCGCGCTCGTAGATTTCGATCGATTCGTTCAGCGCCACGTCGCCGCGCTCCAGCCGCGCAACGATGCTCTCGAGTTCGGCCACGGCCTTCTCGAAGGAGTAGTCGGACACATCCGGCTTGGCACTGTCAGTCATCGTCAACCCTTCATCATCCGCAGAATATGCAGGCCCGCCGATTCGGCCAGCCCTTCCAGATCATAGCCGCCTTCGAGCAGGCTGACGACCCGGTTCTTGGCGCTCTTGTCTGCCATTTCCAGCACCCGGCCGGTCGCCCAGTCGAAATCCTCGCCAGTGAGGTTGATCTGCGCCAGCGGATCGCGGTGATGGGCGTCGAAGCCGGCCGAGATGATGATCAGGTCCGGGCGAAACTCGTCGAGCGCCGGCAGCACCCGGGACTTGAACGCCTCGCGAAAATGGTCGCTGCCGCTGTTGGGCGACAGCGGCGCATTGACGACGTTGCCTGTCTTGCCGGTTTCCGTCTTGGCGCCCGAGCCCGGATAGAGCGGCATCTGGTGCGTCGAGCAGAACAGCACCGAGGGGTCGTCCCAGAAGATATCCTGCGTGCCGTTTCCGTGGTGGACGTCCCAGTCGACGATGGCCACCCGTTCGGCACCATATTTCCGCTGGGCATGGCGGGCGGCAATGGCGGCGTTGTTGAAGAAACAGAACCCCATCGCCTTGTTCTTTTCGGCATGGTGGCCGGGCGGGCGGGAAGCGACGAAGACGTTGTCGGCCGCCCCGGTGAACACGTCGTCGACCGCAGCCATCGCTCCGCCGACACCGGTCAGGGCCGCCTGCAGGCTCTTCGGACTGGCATAGGTATCGGCTTCCAGCTGGTTGATCTGCCCTTCACCATCCTCCGCATCGGGGATGGAGCGCATGACGAAGGCCAGGTGCTCCTCCGGATGCGCCAGGAGAATGGCGTCCTCATTGGCCTGCGGCGCCTCGCGACGCTCAAGGCGGGAGAAATTCGGATGCTCCAGTGCGATATTGAGCGATCGCAAGCGGTCGGAACGCTCGGGATGACCCTCAGGAGTGATATGCTCCAGAAAGATCGCGTGTTCGTAAAGACGTGTGCTCATTCTATCAGCCTATCGATCATAGCGCTCAACTACCACGGAAGATCGGAACGATCACCATAATGTCAATGCACCCTCTTAACCACGAAGACCCGAACCCGGTTTACTTTCGCTGAGGCCGGTGCTTAAGCTTTCGTTAACAACAGAATGTTGTCAGGGTTCAGTATATGAGTAGCGTACAGCGATTGGATGTCACGGAGATGCGCGTCCCACCGCGCGATGTTGACCGCTTCGGCCAGATGTTCATTGCCTCCTACATCTCTGAAGCCGAAACTGCGCTGTCGAAATTCTGGCGTGGCCGTCCCGAGGTCAGCGATGAACCAATCTATATTCCGACCCGCGCGTCCTGTTCGCTGCGTCGCGGCTTGCGCTACGACGAACTCGCCCGGTTTTCGGTGAGCGTCAACAAGATCGGCGGCAAGTCGGTCGGTTTCATGGTGATGGTCGAGGCCGGCAACGAGATCGCGGCCGAGGTCGAGATCTTGTGGCTGGCCGTGCGCGGCGAGGAGCACGAACCGTCGCCGCTGCCGGAAGACACCCGCGACTGGCTCTATCAATATCTCGACTGATCAGCCGCGCTGCGGCAGCAGCGGATAGCCGGCCATGACGGCGCGTCCCACGAGAGCGGCGACGACGGCCTTCACCACATCGCCCGGTACGAAAGCGAGCGAACCGAAGAATGCCTTGCTGAGGTCGATATGGGCAGCAAGCGCCAGGTAGGCGATGCCGAAGGCATAGAGCACGACGACGCCGCCGGCGACCGAGGCGATGAAGAAGCCGATCCCTTGGGCGATGCTCGACTGCTCAGGCTTCACCAGCAGTTCCGACATATAGCCGGTCACCAGGGCCGCGAAGATCCAGCCAATGAGAAAGCCTGCTGTCGGTGCCGCGAAGACCGCAAGGCCGCCGCGTCCGCCCGAGAGTACCGGCAGGCCGATGGCCACCAGCAGCACGACGATCAGCGCCGCCAGCGCACCGCGTTTGCCGCCCAAAACGACGCCCGCCATCATCACGCCGAGCGACTGCGCGGTGATCGGCACGGGGATCACACCAAGCGAGATCGGCGGAAGCAGGCCGAGCGCAACGATGATCGCGGCGAAGAGGGCGGACAGAACGAGGTCGCGGGTGCTCATCACGGGCTCCAGATAAAGGACGTCCTTGTTCAATGCCGACGAATGCCACGCGCGTCAATCGCTGCGGCGATGTTGTCCGCATCCCTCAGCGTCAGGATAACAAGCGGCACCAGCACGGTGCGCAGCCGGATTTTCAAGCCGCGCGCTTCATGCGCCTCGCGGATGGCTGCATAGCGACCGACGATCAATGGCACGAAGCGAACCACCAGCCCGACGGTCAGCCCGATATCGGCGGCTTTCACCAGGCCGATCCGTTCGAGGGGTGTCGCTGCCCAGGTGATTTCGTCGACGAAAGCGGCAATCGTTGTCGTTGCCGTCAGTGTGGCGGCAAACAGCGTCAGCGTCACCAATCTGAAGACAGTGACGGCTGCCTCGTGCCAGGGGTTGAACAACAGGCTGAACAGCGTCACGAAGGCGATGGTCAGCAGCACCGGCTGCAGGCGCCGCAACGCTTCCCGCCAGGTCATCCCGACATTGAGATAGAGAACCCCGCCGGCAAGCAGCGTGACGGCAAGGCTGCGGAGATCCGTCGTCGCAAACAGTGCGACGCCAAGGACGGCAAGGCTCCCCAGCTTCAGGCGCGGCGAGGCGCGGTGCATCCAGCTGTCGGCGTCCACATAGAGCGATTGCATCAGCGCGCAATCTCCCGGTAGCGGGCGATACTGTCGCCAGGGGCGCCATCGGCGACAAGCCGGCCCTGGTCGAAGACAAGCACGCGGTCGAAATTGTTGATCAGGGCCAGGTCGTGGCTGATGACGATCACCTTTTCCGGCAGATCTCCGATCATCGTCTCGACGCGCCCACGGTTTCTGAGATCGAGCTGGTTGGTCGGCTCGTCGAGGATGAGGATGTCGGGACCGGTGACCAGCACCGCGCAAAGCGCCGCCAGCTGCAATTCTCCGCCGGAAAGCTCGTGTGCCCGCCGGTCCGCCAGATGGCGCGCGCCGAGCCGCTCGAGCACGGCTTCGACGGCAGCTTCGACAGCCGGCTTGGCAAGGCCCCTGTTCTTAAGACCGAAGGCGATATCGTCGCGCACCACCGGTAGAATGATCTGGTTCTGCGGCGACTGGAAAATGAACCCCACCTTGCCGAGCACGGCCTTGGCATCGGCGATGGTATCGAGGCCGCCGACGATAACCCGGCCGGTGGTCGGCTTCGCCAGCCCGTTGATCATTCGCGCAAAGCTGCTCTTGCCGGAACCGTTGAGGCCGATGATGCCGATGCGTCGCTCGGACAGAGTGAGGGTGAGGGGCTGCAACGCGATCTGCGGCCCGTAGCGCAAGCCGGCCTGCTCGAAGCGAATATCCAAACGCCGGTCTCCTTGAGTGAAGTGGCTCCTATATCGCGTAAACCTGCTTCGGCAAATATCGAAGGTCATCGTTTGATATCGGGAGGAGAACAGGCCATCCTCCTCGCATGACGATTCTGATCGCAAATGCCGATGCCCGTCGCGTCTTTCTGGCCAAGCAGGGGCTGGCCAGTCCGCCCAACCGCGCCTTGAGCAAGGCCGGCCTGCTGCAGCTGATCACCGACATCGGCTTCGTCCAGGTCGACAGCATCGGCACCGTCGAGCGGGCCCATCACCAGATCCTGTTTTCCCGCAACCAGACCTATCGGCGCGAACACCTGACCGAACTCCTCGAGAAGGACGGCGCGCTGTTCGAGCACTGGACGCACGATGCCTCGATCCTGCCGAGCGAATTCTTTGTCTACTGGAAACACAAGTTCCGCCGCGAGGACCAATCGATCCTCGAGCGCTGGCGCAAATGGCGGGGCGAGGGGTTCGAGGCCGCCTTCGAGGAGACCTTTGAGCGGGTGCGGAGCGGCGGGCCCATCATGGCCCGCGAGATCAAGGCGGACGGCCATGTGTCGGGCGGATGGTGGAACTGGCATCCCAACAAGACGGCGCTGGAATATCACTGGCGCACCGGAAAATTCGCCATCGCCGGCCGCCGCAATTTCCAGAAAATCTACGATCTCACCGAGCGCGTTATTCCAGCGGAGTTCCTCACAGGCGAGGTGGAGCACGACGCCTTTGTCGACTGGGCCTGCCGCAGCGCGCTGCAGCGCCTCGGCTTTGCGACATCAGGCGAGATCGCCGCCTTCTGGAACCTCTTGTCGCCGCAAGAGGCCAGGGCCTGGGTCGATGGCCACAGGGATGAACTCTGCGAGGTGCTGATCGAACCGGCGCTCGGCGGCAAGCCGCGACCGTCCTTTGCCTTCGCGGATTTCGACGCGACGCTCAAGGACTATCCGGAGCCGCCGGCACGCCTGCGGGTCCTGAGCCCCTTCGATCCGGCGCTGCGAGACCGCGACCGGACCGAGCGGTTGTTTGGCTTCTTCTACCGAATCGAGATTTTCGTGCCGGAAGCCAAGCGCGAATACGGCTACTATGTTTTTCCGTTGCTGGAAGGCGACCGTCTGATCGGCCGGATCGACATGAAGGCCGACCGCCAGGCCGGCACCCTCGATGTCAAGCGCCTATGGCTCGAGCCGGGCGTGCGACCATCGAGCGGCCGGCTGGAGAAGCTGGCGGCCGAGCTCGACCGCATTGCTCGCTTTGCCGGCGTCGAGCGGGTGGTGCTGCAGGACGGCTGGCGCGGTTGATGCCATCCGCCCCTGTCTCTTTTCACCGGCTCCAGGCGACCTCAGCAGATCTCGGTCTTGGAGATCTTGATGCCAAAACCCTCGAGCCCGACATAGTGGCGCGAGCGCGTCGTCAAAAGGTTGATCGAGGTGACGCCGAGATCCTTGAGGATCTGTGCGCCGAGGCCGATTTCCAGCCACTCGCTGTCACGGCTCTGCGCTTCCGCATGGGCTTCGCGATCCTGGCGCGCCTTGCGGCCATTGTCCTGATGGCCGACGCCGACGGAGCCCTCGCGCAGATAAACGATGATACCGCGGCCGGCATCGGCGATCTTCTTCATGTAGTGCTCGACCGGGCGACCCTTGCCGAAGACGTCGCTGGCGACGTTCTCCGGGTGCAGGCGGACCGGCACGTCGGCGCCGTCGCGGATATCGCCGAAGACGACGGCCAGATGCTGCATGGTGTCCCAGGGCAGCGAGTAGGTGTGGGCGCGCGCCTTGCCGAAGGCGGTCTCGATGTCGAAGCTCGATCCGAGTTCGATCAGCGTTTCCTTGCGCTGGCGATAGGCGATGAGGTCGGCGACAGAGATCGACTTGAAACCGTGGGTGTCGGCAAAGCTCATGACCTGCGGACCGCGCATCACGGTTCCGTCGTCGTTGACGAGTTCGCTGATGACACCGATGGGCGGCAGGTTGGCGAGCCGGCAGAGGTCGACCGCGGCCTCTGTGTGGCCGGAGCGCATCAGCACGCCGCCCTCGCGCGAAATCAGCGGGAAGATATGGCCCGGACGGACGAAGTCGGCGGGGCCGACATTCGGGTTGGCGAGGTTGCGCACCGTCAGGTTCCGGTCGTCGGCGGAAATGCCTGTTGTCGTGCCGTGCTTGAAGTCGACCGAGACGGTGAAGGCGGTGGTGTGGGCGGAATCGTTCTCGGCCACCATGGCGTTGAGGTTCAGCCGCTTGGCTTCCTCGCGCGGCATCGGCGTGCAGACGATGCCCGAGGTGTGGCGAACGATGAAGGCCATTTTTTCCGGCGTGCAGTGGACGGCAGCGACGATCAGGTCGCCTTCGTTCTCGCGGTCGTCGTCATCCATGACGACGACGATCTCGCCGGCTTCGAAAGCTCGGATGGCATCGACGACGCGCTTCTGGTCGTAGGGCATGGAAACGTCCTTATTTCAGCCGGCCGGTCTGGCCTCGGTCTCTCAGATAATGATCGGCAATGGCGCAGGCAACCATCGCCTCGCCGATCGGCACGGCGCGGATACCGACGCAGGGATCATGGCGGCCCTTGGTGCGCAGATCGACGTTGCGACCGTCCTTGTCGATGGTCTGGCGCTCGGTGAGGATCGACGATGTCGGCTTGATGGCAAAGCGGGCGATCAGCGGCTCGCCGGTCGAGATGCCGCCGAGCACGCCGCCGGCGTGGTTGGACAGGAAGATCGGCTTGCCGTCGTTGCCCATCCGCATCTCGTCGGCATTTTCCTCGCCGCTCAGTTCCGCCGCCGCAAATCCGTTGCCGATCTCGACGCCCTTGACCGCGTTGATCGACATCAGCAGCGAGGCGACGTCCTGGTCGAGCTTGCCGTAGATCGGTGCGCCAAGACCGGCGGGAACCCCTTCGGCAATCACCTCAACCACGGCGCCGATCGACGAGCCGGCCTTGCGGATGCCGTCGAGATACTCCTCCCAGACGGGCACGATCTCGGGGTCCGGCGCGAAGAACGGGTTCTGGTCGACCTGCGCCCAGTCCCAGTTGTCGCGGTTGATCTTGTGCTTGCCTATCTGCACCAGAGCGGCGCGAACCGTGACGCCGGGCACGACAAGCCGGGCAATGCCGCCGGCCGCCACCCGTGCCGCCGTTTCACGGGCCGACGAGCGTCCGCCGCCGCGATAGTCGCGGATGCCGTACTTCACGTCATAGGTATAGTCGGCATGGCCGGGCCGATACTGGTTGGCGATCTCGCCGTAATCCTTGGAGCGCTGGTCGGTGTTCTCGATCAGCATCGAGATCGGCGTTCCCGTCGTCGTCATGGTCACGCCGTCCTCGTCCAGCATCACGCCTGAGAGCACTTTGACGATATCGTCCTCGCGCCGCTGGGTGACGAACCGCGACTGGCCCGGCTTGCGCTTGTCCATCCAGACCTGCAGTTCGGCCAGCGTGAAGTGCAGCCCCGGAGGGCAGCCATCGACGACGCAGCCAAGCGAAGGCCCGTGACTTTCGCCCCAGGTGGTAACGCGGAACAGATGACCGAAGGTGTTATGCGACATGGAGAATGACCGGCTTGCCTCTGAGCCGGCCTGTCGTTCCGACGGGCAGGCTTCTTCTATGAATTGCGGCACACTCTTAGGACAAAATCATGCCGAGGCAAAAGGCTTTCTTTGCCGCGGATCGGCCGCAGAAACACAATTGCCTGCGTCTTGCGACTGCGCTGCGATCTCCGCGCCGCTCGCGTATGCGGCGAGGCCGCGGCGCTACAATCAGAGTTTGAAGTGCTGTCGGCCGGCCGAATGCCAAGTGGCCGAGCCGGCCAACGCGATAGCCCGCAAGGAAACGGGACTGCATTTCCATCCGGATATCATGAAGCGCTTAAAAACGATTCATCATTAAGGCGGTGAAAGCCTTTGTTGCGAGCAACTTCAGCCATATTCGGAAGGCATTTGGTGAACATCGGAATGACCGGATATTGGAAGAGGTTGGTAAAATGCGATTTTTCGTTGCCACATTATTGGCCACAGCCAGCTTTCTTGCGCCGGTTGCAGGCTTCGCTGAAAGCGCCGACGTCGAGGCGACGATAAAAAGAGTCGATCTGAAAAATCGGAGCATCACGCTGGACGACGGCAGGACCTACCAGGCATCAGCCGCTTTCGAGTTCGAGGGACTAGCAGTCGGCCTCAAAGTTATCGTCTTCTATACGGAAGTCGATGGACGCCGCCTCATCAACGATCTCGATATCGTCTAAAACCAAGCAATGGATCAGTCGATCCAGCCGATGGTCTTTGCCCCGAGATCGATCTTCAGAATGCGGTCCTGCGGGATCTGGCCCTCGGCGGCCTCATTCTTGGGGGTATCGGCGATCAGGCGAAACAGCGCGCGGATGACGCCGCCATGGGCAACGCAGACCGTCGGCTTGTCGACCGACTGCAGCCAGGCCCCAACCCGCCACGACAATATTTCATAGCTTTCGGCATCCTCACCAGGAGGAATGAAGTCCCACTTGGCGGCATTGCGCTCCGCAAGCCGATCCGGCTGCGTCAGCTTGACTTCCTTGAGCGTGGAGCCCTCCCAGGCCCCGAACGACACTTCGACCAGCCGCTCGTCCGTGCGGTACGCCTCCGGTGGAAGCCCCATCGCAGCGCGCACGATTTCCATCGTTGCGCGCGTGCGCTTGAGAGGGCTTGCGACATAGTCGAAGGTCCCGGCACTGTCGCCGAGAATGGCGGCCAGCGTCAATCCGTTGACGCGGGCCTGCTCGCGACCGACCTCATTGAGTTCGATATCCCGCTGCCCCTGCAGCCGGCGCTCGGCGTTCCAGTCCGTCTGGCCGTGGCGGATGACGTAAAGCGGCAAAAGCAGTTCCTGTCTAAGGTCAGTCCTTGATGACGGAGATGTCAGGCGCATCGACGGCCTTCATGCCAACGACGTGATAGCCGCTGTCGGCGTGATGGACTTCGCCGGTGACCGAACGCGACAGGTCGGACAGCAGGTAAAGACCGACATCGCCGACTTCCTCGATCGTCACGGTGCGACGCAGCGGCGCGTTGTACTCGTTCCACTTCAGAATATAGCGGAAGTCGCCGATACCGGAGGCGGCCAAAGTCTTGATCGGGCCGGCCGAGACAGCGTTGACGCGGATGTTCTTCGGTCCGAGGTCGACGGCGAGGTACTTGACGCTGGCCTCGAGAGCGGCCTTGGCCACGCCCATGACGTTGTAGTTCGGCATGACCTTCTCGGCACCGTAATAGGTGAGGGTCAGCATCGCGCCGCCATCGGTCATCAGCTTCTCGGCGCGCCGCGCAATCGAGGTGAACGAGAATACCGAGATCTGCATGGTCTTGGCGAAATTGTCGGGCGACGTATCGACGTAGCGACCGGTCAGCTCGTCCTTGTCGGAAAAGCCGATGGCGTGAACCACGAAGTCGATCTTGCCCCACAGCTTTTCGACGGTCGTAAAGACATCGTCGATCGTGCTTTCATCGGACACGTCGCAGTGACCGACCAGATGTCCGCCGATTTCGGCAGCCAGAGGCTCGACCCGCTTCTTCAGCGCATCGCCCTGATAGGTTAAGGCAACCTCGCCGCCCTGTGCATGGATTGCCTTGGCAATGCCCCATGCAATCGAGCGGTTGTTGGCGACACCAAAGATAACGCCGCGTTTGCCTGCCATCAGGCCTGTCGCTTGAGCCATAGTCTGCTCCCTTGAACTTCAATCGACCCTGCCTATGGCATAGGCGGTTCGAGGGTTCAAGCTTGGCTGACATCATCAACTGTTAGGGAGCGTAATAAAGGGTGTGCGCTGCAAAAATATCAGAGAAACAGCCCGTCTTTCATGCTCCGCATCAGGTCGGTCATCTTGTGATCGGGTTTTTCCCACAGCATCAACCGTAGTTCGACCACAAGATCCCCCTTTCCGCCCGTTTCGTCCGGCAGACCTTCGCCGGTGATGCGGATCGTATGGTCGGAGCCGGACCATGCGGGGACGCTGACAGCGACCGGCCCTCGAGGCCCCTCGATGCTGGTCTCCCAGCCAAGCACGGCATTCTCGATCGTGACCGGAAGCGGGGTATGGAGGTCGGAGCCCTTCACGGCAAACCGTTCGTGCGGTTCGAGATGCACTGTGACCGCCACATCCCCGCGCATCATGCCCTGCAGCTTCAATCCCTGGCCCTTCAGACGAACGACATGGCCGTCGCTCATGCCGGCAGCGGCCTGGAAGCGCACTTCCTTGCCGTCGGCAAGCGGCACGGTGATCCAGCGGTTGCTGATGATATCGTCGAGCGTGATGCGCGCTTCGGCGGCAATCTCCGGCGCCTTTTCCTGGGCGGGGGGCGCAATGCCTGTAATCCGACGCACGAAGGAGGTCAGGATGGCGAATGGTGGCAGCCCGATGATGGCGGCGATGGCGCTGGTGGCGACCGCCGGCTCGGCACCGTCAGGGCCGGCATCGACGACTTCCGGTTCGGCTGGCTCGCTGGCCTGCTGCGCGGAGGCTGGCTTTTCGACGGGGGAGGCGGCGGCGCGGGCGCCGAAAATGCGCTCGACCATATCCTCCGCCGTTTCCGGCGCGGCGGCGTCGGCAGCGGATGCGGTCCCCGATGGTGGCGGTTGCGCGGTCGACGACGAAGCCTTCGCGGCTGCAGCGGCAGAGGCGCTGGCGGCAGCACTTGCCGCCTTCTGGGCTTTCTGCGCGGCGGCGCGGGCGAGTTCTTCCATGACCCGTTCCGCGTTGGCACGGGCGACCTTGGCGCGCTCCTCGGCCTCGCGGGCGGCCTGGCGCTGCTGCATGATGGTCGGGCCGTTGCCCTTTGCGGAAGACGACATGTTGGTCACCTGATCGTAGCGACTACGTTTCTTCGGATCTTTCAATGTTTCATAGGCACGACCGATTTCGGCAAAGCGTGCAGTTGCCGTCGGGTCGTCGCGATTGTGGTCGGGATGGACCGCCTTGGCCATGGTCCGCCACGCTGCCTTGATCTCGTCAACGTCGGCGTCCTGTCTGACGCCCAGGGTCTTGTATGGATCACGCATTCTTCGATCGCCGCTTTTCATCGGCAGGGTCAAAAGGCCCTGCCGTACTCACTCAACGCACGCCACGGCTCATCCGCCAGAAGCGGAATCCGTCACGCATATATTGTGATCCTGCTGGACAGTTGCTAATCAGGCGTTACAGTGCGCCTTCGGCCTCAGGCGAACTTCGGCAATGGTTATTCATTCACTAAAAATTGGGGTAATAAACGGCCGGACGGTTAACTCTGCCGGTCTCTTCCGCCATTTTGAAGCATCTCATGCATCGCCGGCGCGCACCCCAAGCCGGTAAAGGACAGGACGGCCCATGCAGGAAATCTGGATCGATTATCTCAACGCTCTCGATGTGAAGGCCCTGGCGCTGACCAATGACGACATCCTCGATGCGGTGTCCAAGGCGCTCGATGCCCAGGGGCGGGGCGAGACCGTCATCGAGCCACGCGTCCACCTTGTGCCTGAGAGCTCCGACAAGGGGCACTTCAATGTGCTGCGCGGCTATGTGAAGGCGCTCGGCTATGCCGGCGTCAAGGTGGTCGGGGATTTCGTCGACAACTACAAAGTCGGCCTGCCCTCCGAGATGGCGGTGCTCAATCTGTTCGACCCCAATACCGGCGTGCCCAGGGCCATCGTCGATGCCACCGCCATCACCGACATGCGCACCGGTGCCGTGACCGCCATCGGCGCTCGCCACTTGGCCCGCAAGGACAGCAAGATCCTCGGTCATGTCGGCGCGCGCGGCACTTCTTATTGGAACGTCCGGCTGCTCGACCACATCTTCGATTTCGACGAAATCCGCATCCATTCCCGCCGCCCCGAAAGCCGCAATGCCTTCGCGGCCCGGCTAGAGCAGGACTTGGGCAAGAAGATCGTCGTCACCGACAACTGGCAGGGCTGCCTTGACGGCGCAGACATCCTTATCGAGGCGAGCCGCCTGCCGGAGCCCACGCCGCTTCTGAAGACCGCCTGGGTCAAGAAGGGTGCCTTCGTCGTTCCCTATGGCACGATGAGCGCGCTGGAATTCGATCTCACCGACATCATGGACAAGGTGGTGGTCGACGATTGGGGCCAGTGCGGTCCCGGCCGTCCCTACGGGGCGCTGCGCCGGCATGTCGACGAAGGCAAGGTGACGGCGGAAAATCTGCACGCCGAAATCGGCCAGATCGTCTGCGGCGCGCGGCCCGGCCGCGAGAGCGATGATGAAACCATCCTGTTCTGGCATCGCGGCCTCAGCACCACCGATATTGCGCTAGGGGCTGCCATGGTCGATAAGGCGCGGCAGCTGGGCATCGGCCAGCGCCTGCGCTTCGCCTGAGGTCGTTGGCGCATGGAGGCCAGCATGGATAGCAGCAGCGTCACCTTCACGCCCACGGGCGGCAGCGTCGAGGCAGTGTGCGCCATCTCTAGGCTCTGCGCCAAGGTGGAGATCGGTGCAGACGCCGTTGCCGCTATCGACGCCGCCTATGCCTGTCTCCTTCGTCATGCGGGAAGCGGGGAGGCGATCTACGGCGTCAGCACCGGTCTCGGCGCCGCCGTCGACACCCGCCTCGATCCCTCATCCGGCTCCGCCCAGTATCGCATACCGCGCCCCCGCGCCGTCGGCGTCGGCCGGTTTGCGGAAGTGGAGGAGGTGCGCGCCATGATGGCGGTGCGGATCGCCCGCTTCTGTCTCGGCTATTCCGGGGTCTCCGCGCCTGTCGTGCAGACGCTCGCCGACATGCTCAACCATCGCATCCACCCGCGCGTGCCGATGACCGGCTCGCTCGGCGAGGCAGACCTGGCGCCGCTCGCTCACATCGCGCTGACGCTGATCGGCGAGGGTGCCGTCCTTGCCCCGCAAGGCGCTGTCATGTCAGGCGCCGAAGCCTTCGCTGCATCAGGCCTGCCTCTGCCGGCCTTCGGAGTGAAGGACGGGCTGTCGCTCATCTCCTCCAATGCTGCCTCGATCGGGCTCGCCTGCCTTCTGCTGCAGGATGTCAGGCATGTCCTCGACGCCCATCTCGGCGCGGTCGCCCTGTCCTTCGAGGGCTTTCGCGCGAATGTCGACCCTCTCCATCCCTGGGCAGATCGCCTGCGGCCGGGCCCGTGCCAGGGCGAAGCGGCGGCGGCCATCAGGACGCTGCTCGAGGGCGGCGACCTCGTCGCAACAAAGGCCGCGCGCCGACTTCAGGATCCGCTCAGCCTGCGCTGCGCCCCAGCCGTATCCGGCACGGCCCTTCACGCATTGAGGGCTGCCTATGCCGCCACCGAACTTGAACTGCGCTCCAGCGACGACAATCCCTCTGTCATCGCCGATCAGGATCTCGTTCTGCCGACCGGCAATTTCGATCCGACACATATGGTGCTTGCCTTCGACACCCTCGGTCTGGCGCTTGCGCGACTGGCGGCGATGGCGGCGGAGCGGATGATGAAGCTTCTGTCGCCAGGCTTCTCCGACCTGCCGCGCTTCCTTGCGCCTGACGAACCGGGCGCCAACGGCTTTGGCGCGCTGCAAAAGACGATTGCCGCATTGACGGCGGAGATCGGCCATCTGGCTCTGCCGATGCCGTTTGCCGTCACACCCGTCGCGGATCGGGTCGAGGACTATGCATCCATGTCGATGTCGGTGATCGACAAGACGCAGCGGCTGGTCGAGAAGCTGCGTTATCTGACCGCGATAGAGCTGATCATTGCCGCCCGTGCCATCGATCTGCGAGGCAACATCGCTCTTGGACAGGGTGCGAAAACCCTGATGGCAAAGGTGCGGACGATCGTCCCGCCGCTGGATCGGGACCGGTCGTCGAGCGACGACATCTATGCTCTCTCCCGTGCCGTCGCTGCCGGACGTTTGCTGCCGCCCCAGTTCGACCTGTAGCGCCGCCGCTCCATTGCGAGCAATCGCCTGCGTGACATCGTAAAGTCTCAGGTAAGCTTAGGCTGCTATCATGAAGGGTAATCTTCTTCGACTTGACGCAAGCTGTGGGGCCACGCGATCATGACATCAACCTATCAGAGCTTTACGCTCGATACGCGAAATATGACGTCGACGCTGTCGCGGGTGGCTTCGCAGACCAGCACCAAGCGTGAAATCGACTACTACAACGCCCACATCGGCAAGGTGAAGACGCTCGACGACCTGATGGGCAACTATCAGCTCTACAGCTACGCCATGAAGGCGCATGGTCTCGAAGACTTCACCTATGCTAAAGGCTTCATGAAGAAGGTCTTCACCAGCGACCTCAGCGACCCCACCAGCTTTGCCAACCGCCTGAACGATCCCAAATACAAGCAGATCGCCGCCGCCTTCAATTTCGGCGCGACGGGTGCCGCTACTGCCCAGACCGCAAGCACCCAGACGAAGATGTTCGGCACGGCCGCCACCAAGACGACCGATGCGTCCATCGGTCTCTATCAGCAGTCCTTCGCCACGGAGGAAGCGGCCGCCAAGACCGAGACCAACTACTATGACGCCAATATCGGCTCGATCAAATCAGTCGACGACCTCCTCAAGAACAGCCGTCTCAGGGACTACGTGCTGAAGGGCTACGGCATCGACCCGAAGAACGTCTCCACCAGCTTTCTGAGATCGATGCTGACAAGCGACCTCAGCGACCCCAATAGCTTCGTCAATGTCAGCGGCAGCGCGGCCGGCAAGACCATAACCGCGCAATTCAATTTCAATGCCGACGGAACCATCGCGACGACAACGGCCGATAGCGACAAGGCCTATTACGAGGCGAATATCGGGGCGGTGAAGTCGGCAAGCAATCTCGTCTCCGACGCCCGGCTGTTCGATTACGTCAAGGCCGCCTATGCGATCCCGTCCGGCATCACCGACGTGCAGTTCACCGCATCGATTGCCGATGCCGGCACGGCGGCGCGATACGGCCTGACCTCCGCGCTGGCGCAGTTCAACTTTCAGCCGAGCGGCGCCGTTCCCGACGGTGCCTCTGTGCAGACGGCCGACCAGATCGCAACCACATCGCAGAATTACGTCGCTCAGTACAAGAGCCAGGCCCAGACGCTCGGGCAGAAGGCGGTCATCATGGACGCCTATAACGACACGGTGCCGACCTTCGTGACGGCAGCCGCCGCCGCCGACGATGCCGCCTACTACAAGGCCAACATAGGCTCTGTCACCTCGGTCGAGGAACTGACCCACAACAAGCGTCTCTTCGACTATGTCAAGATCGCCTACAATCTCGAGGCGCTGGACGGGCAGGCGACGGAAAACACGCTGCGCTACGATTTCGAGACGGCCATGGAAGATCCGACCTATGCCAAGCTGATCGGCTTTTCCGACGTGGTGGCGCAGTTCAACTTCCAGTCTGATGGCACGGTGGCTTCCGGTCAGAAGGCGCAGACTGCCACGCAGTTGGATGCCGCGACAAAATCCTATGCGGCAAACTACGCGGCGGAACAGACGGCAACCACCGTCGACGCCGTCGCGAACTACAAGACCCGCATCGCCGACGTCAAAACCATCGAGCAGTTCTTCGCCAGCAACGCTGCCGACAAGAACAAGAAGAACGACAATCTTCCCGAACTCTACCAGATGGCGCTGCGCACCTACGGCATCGGCGAGAACGAGATCTCCAAGGCGGAGATGAAGAAGATCATGGAGAGCGATCCCTATGATCCAAAGAGCTACGTGAACAAGCTGAAGGACGACCGCTTCGTCAACCTGGCCAAGGCCTTCAATTTCGATAGCGAGGGCAAGCTGAAGCTGCCCGTAGCTGCGCTCTCGACCACGCAGATCAACAGCTATATCTCGGAATACTCCAAGGATGCGAAACGCGGCCTGACCGGAACTGCGCTTACCAAGGCCGTTGCCGACATCAAGACCACTGCCACCTATTTCGCCACGCACATGGCCGACGTCACCAACCTTGACGACTTCCTGAAGGACAGCAAGCTGACGAGTTTCGTGCTGACGGCCAACGGCTTCGACCCCAAGAAGGTGACGGCCGATACGCTGAAGAAGGCCTTCACCTCGGATCCCGACAAGGCCAAGAGCTTCATCAACACCCCCGATGGCGCCCCCTATAAGGCCATCGTCGAGGCATTCAACTTCGGCAAGGACGGCAAACTGGTCGACACCAAGCTTGGAACGGCGCAGAACAAGGGCGCGCTCGACGCGACCAACGATCTCTATCTGCACCAGACGCTGGAAAAACAGGAGGGCGAGGCCAATGACGGCATCCGCCTGGCTCTCTATTTCCAGCGGCAGGCGCCCAATATCAACTCGGTCTACGACATCATGGCCGATAGCGCTCTCTACTCGGTGGTAACAACCACCTACAGCCTGCCGAGCGCCATCTCCTCGATGGACGTGGACGCGCAGGCGAAGCTCCTGAAGAAATTCGTCAACGTCGACGACTTGCACGACTCCAAGAAGCTGAACAAGCTGATGCAGCGCTTCTCCGTCGAATACGACCTGAAGAACGGCAACGGCGGCTCGTCCTCGGCGCTGACCGTCCTGCAATCGAACGGCACCTTCGGCATCAGCGCGGATACGCTGCTTTCGATCACCCAATTGAAGCGCGGCTGACCGGCCGATTTGCGGCAACGCGCGATCCCGCATCGCAATCCTGCGATGCGCCATAGGCTGATTCTGTTTTAAACGTCCGGATCGGGAAAGAGGCTTCAGCTCTGTGGCTGAAAAGCCAGAACCTGCCAGTCATTGTCGCCGACGAGGCAGGCCTTGCCGTAGAAATTGGCGATCCCGTCATAGGCGTGGCGGGTGGTGCGGAACTGCCGGCAGACCTGGCCGGTGGCATTGTTCTCAACGATGGTATCGATGACGCCGGCACTGCCGGTCGAGGCGTTGGCCCAGGCGAGCGGCTGGCCCTTGAGCTTGCTGAGATCGGCGGAGGTTACGGCGTTGCGAACGGTCACTTCGTCGGAGACCGTGTCGGGCGCGGACGCGGGTTTTGGAACAGCGCTTGTCGTAACCGACCTATCGACCTTGGTGGAGCTGAAGAGATCCATGCCGCCGGTCGTGCAGCCTGTAAGCGACAGAAGAACCATAACGGTGGCGGCGATCATGCCGCGCTTTGATAGCAGGCCCTTTGTATAGACTGTCGACTTTGCTATGACTTCCACCGTGTGCTGTTGTCAGAAAACTGACAAGTTGATTAAATGCGGAGCGTTTCAGGAATATGTCGGAAAACGAGTTAACAAGCAGTGACTTCACCCTGCAAAACGAACCGTTTGTGCTATTTTCGAGCTGGTTGGAGGAAGCCAAGGCTTCCGAGGTAAACGATCCGAATGCAGTTGCGTTGGCAACGGTCGATGAGGATGGGTTGCCTAACGTTCGGATGGTCCTCCTGAAGGGTTTCGATCATCAAGGATTCGTATTCTATACAAATTTTGAAAGTCAGAAAGGCCAAGAACTCCTTTCCCAGAAAAAAGCAGCCATGTGTTTCCACTGGAAATCGCTGCGCCGGCAGGTCAGGCTGCGCGGACCGGTTGAAGTCGTCAGCAATGACGAGGCAGACGAGTATTTCAAGAGCCGGGCGCGCGGCAGCCGGATCGGCGCCTGGGCGTCCAAGCAGTCGCGCCCGCTGGAAAGCCGATTCGCGCTGGAAAAGGCGGTTGCCGAATACACCGCCCGTTATGCCATCGGCGAAATCCCGCGTCCCGAATATTGGTCCGGCTTCCGGATCAGGCCGCAATCCATCGAGTTCTGGAAGGACGGCAAGTTCCGGCTTCACGATCGCATCGAATTCCGTCGGGCAACGCTGGAGGCCAACTGGGACAAGGTACGGATGTATCCTTGAGGCCGGCTAACCAGTTTTTCCGAACATCCGCATCGGAATGCCTGAGGCCAGCGCTTCGACATAGCGGGCTTTCTGGTAGAAGCCATTCAGTGAGATGCGCGGCAGAAGGGTCATCGCCCCCGCTGCCGTTTCCATGACGGTGCCAGGCCGCGTCGTCACCCCGACCTCGAAACCGAGGCTGGCTGCGATCTGCCCCTCCCGCAGCGATATCGCCTCGCGGGTGCCGTAGGGATAGGCGATCGTCGTCGGCAGCACCCCGGTCAGTGCCGCGACATAACCGGCGGATTCGCGAATCTCGAAGGCGACTTCCGCTGTGCTCAGCCGCGCCAGCGCCCTGTGGCTGACGGTATGGGCGCCGAGCGAGACGAGAGGATGGGTTGCCAGCGAGCGCAGCTCGCGAAAATCCATCACCAGCGAGCGCACGATCTCCAGCGGCTGAATGTCATGTGCCTCCGCCAGTGCGTCGATCGCCGAGACCGCCTGCATTTCGTCGTGCTGGTGAACGAAGGCGGCAAAGCGGTCGAAGGCCAGTTGCTTGGCGTCGGCATCGGCGAGATCGAGCCGCTCCTTGCCCTGGCCGAAGTCGAACACGAGCGACTGGTGCGTGCCCAGCAGCACCGTCAGCGTCTCCCACCACATGGTATGGGTGCGCTCCGAAAGCCCCTTGGCGACAAAGATGGTGAAGGGTACGCCATGGCGCTCGAATACCGGCAGCGCATGTTCGAGATTGTTGCGGTTGCCATCGTCGAGCGTGAAGGCGGCAAAGCGCTGCTGCCTGCCCCGGGCTTCGGCGATCCGCTTCGGCAGCGCCTCGAGCGTTAGGAATGTCCGGCCCTCCGCCTTCATCTCGCGGATGGTCCGGTCGAGGAACTCGGGCGAGATTTCGAGATGACGGTTCGGCTCGAAGGGCAGGGGGGTATGCGGACGGACATGGTGCAGGGTGAAGATGGCGCCAAGGCCGGCGGCATCCTTCATGGCGCCAAGCGATTTCAGCAGCAGGGCCGCATCCAGCCCGCCCGCTATCGCTGCCTGTTTGAGCCGGCGCTGAAGCCCGCGGCTGATGAGATGTCCCATGATGTCGATCCGGCTCGCAGAATCCCGGCCTATGGCCGACAGTGGGAGACTAGCGCATCAGCCTTAAGCCTTGCTAAATTCTGCTTAAATTTGTTGATATTAACCCCGCCTTTACCCTGACCCGCAAAATAGAGCCTAAGTTGTCGCGATCGTCTCGAAATCGCGGCAAAAAGGCGCTTCTGTCGCTAAATTGGACATGAAGCCGATCGCGGCGCATTGGCATTTGTTTCGATTGGGGACATCGATGAAGAAATTTTGGGTCGCTCTATCGGCAGCGGTCGTGCTGGCAAATTCGTCCATCGCAGCCTATGCCGGCAGCGCCTACTTCATCATGGATGCCAAGAATGGCAAGGTTCTCGCTTCCGAGAGCGCCGATACGCTCAACCACCCGGCATCCCTGACCAAGATGATGACCCTCTATCTGGCCTTCGAGGCGCTGCATCGCGGCAAGCTCGGTTGGAACTCCGAGCTCAGGGTGTCGAGCAATGCCGCCGGCAAAAGCCCGACCAAGCTCGGCCTGCGCCCCGGCAGCACCGTCAGCGTTCGCGAAGCCGTCAACGGCATGATCATCAAGTCGGCCAACGATGCCGCCACCGTCGTCGCCGAGGCGCTCGGCGGCAGCGAAAGCGGCTTCGGACGGATGATGACCGCCAAGGCCCGCCAGCTCGGCATGAGCCGCACCACCTTCGTCAATCCGTCGGGCCTGCCAGATCCCCGCCAGATCACCACCGCCCGTGACATGTCGACGCTCGCCGTCGCGCTGATGAACGACTACCCGACCGAATACCGCCTGTTCTCGCAGACCGGCTTCGTCTATCGCGGCCGCCCGGTCCGTGGCCACAACAACCTGATGTATCGCTACAAGGGCATGGACGGCATCAAGACCGGCTACACCAATGCCTCCGGCTTCAACATCGTCAGCAGCGTTCGCGACGGCAATCGTCGCCTCATCGGCGTCGTTCTCGGCGGCGCCACCGCCCGCGCCCGCGACGACAGGATGGCAGGCCTTTTGAACCGCTACATGAGCCAGGCATCGTCGGGTGGCAGCAGCCGCATGGTGGCCAGCATCGGCGGTCGCAGCAGCATCAGCCGCACGCCCGAGGTGGAAGTTGCCTCCGCGTCGCCAGATCTCGACATTCCTGTACCTGTCGCGCCACGCCATACGGCCACCATCAGCCGCACTGTCCCGACCGACCCCGGTTTTGCCGTCCCGGTGGACCGTCCGCAGCCGATGCCGGTGATGGCAAGTGCTGCCCCGCCGGCAGCCATTCCCTCAGCCCCGGAAATTTCCGCGTCCAGCGAATCCTCGGGCGCCTGGCAGGTCCAGATCGCCGCCACTCCATCGGCTGCCGAAGCCAAGGAGCTGCTTGCCAAGGCCCAGGCCAAGACCGGCGGCCCGTTGCTCAACGCCTTCGCCTATACGGAAGAAGCCGGCAAGGGCAAGAAGAAGGTCTACCGCGCCCGCTTCGTCGGCTTCGACAGCCGCGCCGCCGCCGACAACGCCTGCAGCGCGCTGAAGAAGCACGACTACAAGTGCACGGCGATGCCGGGCTGATGCCGCTTGCGGCCGGGCATTCCGGTCGCCCATACTGCATGGACGCCGAGGGGTGAATCAGGCATGTCTCCATGAGAACGGATGGGGAACGATAATGCTTGATGAGTTGACGGATCAGTTTGAAAAGGCATCACAATCCTATGCGGCGGCAAACGGCTTCGTTCGCGATGCGGACTGGTTCATGCTGAAGCTTCAAGAAGAGGTCGGCGAGCTGACGCAGGCCTTCAACCGAAAGACCGGCCGCGGCCGCCGCAAGGGTTTAAGCGATGAGCAGATGGCCGTTGCGCTGGCCGACGAGGCGGCCGATGTGCTTGGCCATGTATTGCTGCTCGCGAAGGCTCAGGATCTTGACCTTCTAGCGGCGATTGAACGGAAGTGGCGGTTTAGGCCTGGTTTTGCCTGACCACACAGTAAGGGCCGGTTATCGCGCCCCAGATAGAAGCGTTCGATAGAATTTCGTGTCTACAGCCATGATTGGAAATGGGGCTGGCAGGGCGAGCTTCGTGATTTCCTCAAACCCATTCTTCTCATAGAATCGGTGCGCGGCGAGAAACTTGGCGGTCGTGCCGAGATAGATCTCGGCGACATCCTGCCTCACAGCATGTTCGAGAAGCGTCTTGAGCAGTCGCCCGGCCAGGCCATGGCCGCCACCACGAAAGTCTGCGGCAACGAACATCTTTCGCAGCGCCGCCTGACGGTTGCCGATGTCCTTCAATCCGATCGTCCCGACGATCACCCCATCGGCTTGCGCAACCCAGAAGTTGCCGTTCCCCGACTGATAGAAGGCTGGTATTGCAGCGAGATCCGGCTGTTCCTCGGCTGTCACCGCAATGCCGAATTCCTCGCGCTGGATCGGCAGGATGACGCCCATCACAGCCGTCATGTCCTTGATCTCGAACGGTCTGATGGCGATATCGACCACGGCCTAGCTCCGACCTTTCCAACCCTCAGGCCTTCGTCCCACCCACAGTCACCTGGTCCATCCTCAGATGCGGCTGGCCGACGCCAACGGGGACCCATTGGCCGCCCTTGCCGCAGTTGCCGATGCCGGTGTCGAGGCTGGTGTCGTTGCCGATCATCGAGACGCGCTTCATCGCATCCGGGCCGTTGCCGATCAGCATGGCGCCCTTGATCGGCGCGCCGATCTTGCCGTTCTCGATCATGTAGGCCTCGGTGCAGCCGAACACGAACTTGCCGGATGTGATGTCGACCTGGCCGCCGCCGAAGGAGACGGCGTAGATGCCCTTCTTCACGGAGGCGATGATTTCGGCAGGGGTCTTGTCGCCCGACAGCATGAAGGTGTTGGTCATGCGCGGCATCGGCACATGGGCATAGCCCTGGCGGCGTCCGTTGCCGGTCGGCTTCATGCCCATCAGCCGGGCATTCTGGCGGTCCTGCATGTAGTTGACCAGCTTGCCGTTCTCGATCAGCACGTTGTAGGCCGACGGCGTGCCCTCGTCGTCGATGGTGATCGAGCCGCGGCGGTTTTCGATGGTGCCGTCGTCGACGACGGTGACGCCGGGGGCGGCAACCATTTCACCCATCAGTCCGGCAAAGGCCGAAGTCTTCTTGCGGTTGAAATCACCCTCGAGCCCGTGCCCGACGGCCTCGTGCAGCATCACGCCCGGCCATCCGTTGCCGAGCACGACGTCCATCGTACCGGCCGGTGCTTCCATGGCGTCGAGATTGATCAGTGCCTGGCGCAGCGCTTCGTCGGCGCCGTAGTGCCAGCTGTCCTCGGTGATGAAATCGGTAAAGCCGACGCGGCCGCCGGTGCCGTAGGAGCCGGATTCCTGCCGGTCGCCATCGCCGACCATGACTGAAATGTTGATGCGTGTCATCGGCCGGACGTCGCGGACACGGTGGCCATCGGCGCGCAGGATGTCGACGACCTGCCAAGAGGCGGCGACCGATGCGGTGACCTGGCGAACCTTGCCGTCCTTGTCGCGCAGATAGCTGTCGATCTGCTGCAGGAGCTTGGCCTTGTCCTCAAAGCTCGGGCTGCCGATCGGGTTCTCGTCGCTGTAGAGTTTTGTGTTCGTCCGCTGCGGCGCCGCGGCATAGGAGCCGGCATAGCCGCGCGTCACGGCGCCGACGGCATCGGCGGCACGCTTCAGCGCCGCTTCCGAGAGGTCGCCGGCATGGGCATAACCGACCGCTTCGCCGGCAACGCTGCGCAGGCCAAAGCCCTGTTCTGTGTTGAAGCTGCCGCCCTTCATCCGACCATTGTCGAAGGTCAGCGATTCGGACTGGACGTGCTCGACGAAGAGTTCGCCGTCATCGGCGCCATTGAGCGCGTCGGCAACGATGCCGCGCAGCTTGGTTTCATCCGTGTCGAACAGGGTAAGCAGATCGGTGTTCATGAGATTGGTGCTCCGTTCATGCCGATGTAGGTCCGCCGCGCGGGCAGAGCAAGGCCCGCCGATCAGGGAAGGGCGGTATAGCCTTCGGCAAAGCCTTTGAGGTCGACGGGAATGCCGATGCCTTCTTCCTGGGTCTGGAAGACCGTGAAGGTCGCGGTCGTGCCCTTGCGCAAGGTGCCGAGCAACTGCTCCTCGAGCACGACCTCCGCATAGCAGCCGTCGGAGAAGCAGCGGGCGAAATAGGCGTTACCGATATCGTTGCCGTCGACGTAGAGGCCGAGGCCGTTCGGCAGCAGCACACTCAGTGGCGCCTGCACGCGCAACAGCCCGGTCTTGCCACCGGGCGCCTTGGAAATGGCCACGGAGATCTGCATCTCCGGTCGTTCCTGAGAAACCACCGTCTGGATCAGGACGCATTTCTTGGCCGGACTGCCGTCTGCCGTGCCGCAGACTTCCGTCCAGGCCCCGAATGTCGTCTTCGACTGACCGGCAGCGGGAGCGGCCGGTACTGGCTCGGCAGCCGGTACTGGCTCGGTGGCCGGAGCGGCTGTCGCCGGCGCGGTAGCAGGCGGCGTTGCGGGCTGGGCGGCAGGTGCGGGGCTCGGCTGCGGGGTCGGCGCCGTCTGGGCAGAAGCCGGCGCCACGCCGGACAAGACCAGCAGCGCCGCAGCGACCGTGCGGGGTACCCAAAAGCCGGCAGAAGAACCAAACCGCATCGAAGCCTCTTGTAAATGCGCCGCCCCGCAGAAGGCGGGGCGTCGTGAACCGTCATGACTCGGCAATCATGCCGCAACCGTCACGGCAGGACGTCGTAGCCCTCGCCGAAACCCTTGAGATCGACAGGGATACCGATCTTATCCTTATCCGCAGCCTCGCGAACGGAAAAGACCGCAGTCGATCCCGAACGCAGCATTTTCAAAAGATTATCGTCCAAAGCCACTTCCGCATAGCAGCCATCGGCAAAACAACGCACGAACTGGGTCTTTCCCAGATCTTTTCCATCGACAATCAGGCCAAGACCGCCATCGGTCGGCTGAAATGGATTGAGCAGGACGCCGAGCGGCGCAAGCACGCGCAGGATCTTGGCCTTGCGATCAGCCGTCTTCAGCACGACGACGGAAAGGCCGACTTCAGGCCGATCCTCGGCAATGACGTTCTGCATCAGCGCGCACTGGTTGGTCTGGGCACCGGCCGGCTTGTCGCAGATGACGGACCATGCGCCATGCATCGATTGAACGGTGCCGGGCGGCTGCTGACCGACCTGTGGCGTGCCCTGAGCCGGTGCCGGTGCCGGCGTGGCGGCCTGAGGCTGCTGGGCAAAAACGGGCAGTGAAGCCGAAGCGGCGATACCTGCCGCCAGCAATCCCAGCCGCGCGAGCGTACGAAAACCCATGGAAACCCCTAGTGTCGAATCATTGCGGCCATTCTTGCGGCTGTACCCGGCAAATGAAAGCCCTTGAGCCTGGATTCCATTTTCACTGCGGCGGAAATAGGACCTGCGAGGGCATTTGTCGAAGCCCGGGCCAGGATAGACGTCTGATTTTCCGTCATATCCAACAATACTTGGCATTTGAGGGCTGCCGGAAAGATTAGATCGAGCAAAAATGCCGCACGGGCAAAAAGCGGGAATTGTTGCTGCTTCGACGAAACTGTGGTTTGAAGAGCGTGAGGAATGGTGGGATTCTGCGTTTGAACGGAGAGGGTTCAGGCGCTTTAGGGAGATACATCGTCATGAAGAGGACCAATGCAGTTCTGGCGTCGCTCGCCTGTCTGCTCTTTACGACCCGTAGTTTTGCCGATCAACCGCAGCCGTGGCAGATGGGGATGCAGCCATCGGCAACGCCGATCATGAGCCAGGTGCGGTGGTTCGAGCAGTATACGCTCTGGTTCATCGTGCCGATTACGCTGTTCGTCCTCGCCCTCCTGATCATCGTCATGGTGAAGTTCCGCGCCAGCAAGAACCCCGTGCCGTCGCGCACCAGCCACAACACGCTGATCGAAGTGGCCTGGACTGTCGGTCCGGTGCTGGTGCTGCTGTTTCTGGCCGTCCCGTCCTTCGACCTTCTGACCGCGCAGCTGACTTTCCCGAAGAATCCCGACGTCACCGTCAAGGTCACGGGGACGCAGTGGCAGTGGAACTACGAATACGAAAACTCCGGCGATACGCCGCTGGCCTTCGATTCCTACATGCTGAAGGATCCAGACCGGGCCGCTTCCGGCAAGACCGACAAGTCGATCTATCCGCGTCTGCTGGCCGTCGACAACGAGCTGGTGCTGCCGGTCAACAAGATCGTCCGCGTGCTCGTCACCGCAGCGCCGACCGATGTCATCCATTCCTTTTCCATGCCGTCCTTCGCCATCAAGACCGACGCCGTGCCCGGCCGCCTGAACGAGACCTGGTTCAAGGCCGAGCGCGAAGGCATGTTCTACGGCCAGTGTTCGGAGTTGTGCGGCAAGGACCACGCGTTCATGCCGATCGCCATCCGGATCGTCTCCGAGGACAGGTACAAGCAGTGGCTGACGGTCGCCTCGACCGATCTGAGCAAGGCCAACAAGGCGCTGATGGCCGAGGTTGACGCACCGTCGCAGACGGTCGATGTCGCCGCGAACGTCGCGCAGTAATCCGGGGGGAGATGATTAACATGGCTGGTTCCGCCACACACGACAAGCTGACCGATGCCCACGATCATGGCGACGCCCATGCCCATGGCGGCGATCACGCGCACAAGCCGAGCTTTGCCAATCGCTGGCTGTTCTCGACCAACCACAAGGACATCGGCACGCTCTACCTGATCTTCGCGATCATCGCCGGCGTCATCGGCGGTATCCTGTCCGTGCTGATGCGCATGGAACTGCAGGAGCCCGGCATCCAGATCTTCAATGGTCTCGCCGCCATGGTCTACGGCTATTCGGGCGATGCCGCCATCGACGGCGGCAAGCAGATGTATAACGTCTTCACGACCGCTCACGCGCTGATCATGATCTTCTTCATGGTCATGCCGGCAATGATCGGCGGTTTTGCCAACTGGATGGTGCCGATCATGATCGGCGCGCCTGATATGGCCTTTCCGCGGCTGAACAACATCTCCTTCTGGCTGATCGTGCCGGCCTTCATCCTGCTGTTGCTGTCTATGTTCGTCGAAGGCCCGGCCGGCGCCTATGGAGCCGGTGGCGGCTGGACGCTCTATCCGCCGCTCTCCTCGACGGTCGGCCATCCCGGCCCGGCGGTCGATCTGGTGATCTTCGCGCTGCACATCGCCGGCGCCTCGTCGATCCTCGGCGCCATCAACTTCATCACCACCATCCTCAACATGCGCGCCCCCGGCATGACGCTGCACAAGATGCCGCTGTTTGCCTGGGCCGTGCTGATCACGGCCTTCCTGCTGCTGCTGTCGCTGCCGGTTCTCGCCGGCGCGATCACCATGCTTTTGACCGACCGCAACTTCGGCACGACCTTCTTCGCGCCCGAAGGCGGTGGCGATCCGATCCTGTTCCAGCATCTGTTCTGGTTCTTCGGCCATCCGGAAGTCTACATCCTGATCCTGCCCGGCTTCGGCATGATCAGTCACATCGTCTCAACCTTCTCGAAAAAGCCGATCTTCGGCTATCTCGGCATGGCCTATGCCATGGTGGCGATCGGTGCCGTCGGCTTCGTCGTTTGGGCGCATCACATGTATTCGGTCGGCCTGTCGCTCGACACGCAGCGCTACTTCGTCTTTGCGACGATGGTCATTGCCGTGCCGACGGGCGTGAAGATCTTCTCCTGGATCGCCACCATGTGGGGCGGATCGATCTCGTTCCGCACGCCGATGATCTGGGCGATCGGCTTCATCTTCCTGTTCACCGTCGGTGGTGTCACCGGCGTCCAGCTGGCCAATGCCGGCCTCGACCGGCCGGTCCACGACACCTATTACGTCGTTGCCCACTTCCACTACGTCCTGTCGCTCGGTGCCGTATTTGCAATCTTTGCTGCCTGGTACTATTGGCTGCCGAAGATGAGCGGCTATATGTACAACGAGAAGATCGGCAACCTGCACTTCTGGGTGATGTTCGTCGGCGTCAACATGGTGTTCTTCCCGCAGCATTTCCTCGGTCTTGCCGGGATGCCGCGCCGTTACATCGACTATCCCGATGCCTTTGCCGGCTGGAACTTCGTTTCGTCGATCGGCTCCTACATTTCCGGCGTCGGCGTCCTGATCTTCCTCTACGGCGTCTATGACACGTTTGCGAAAAAGCGCGTCGCCGGCAACAATCCCTGGGGCGAGGGTGCCACCACCCTCGAATGGCAGCTGTCGTCGCCACCGCCCTACCACCAGTGGGAAGAACTCCCGCGTATCAAGTAATCGCGTGTCAAAGCGCCGCCGGTCGGGCGGCGCTTTGCTCGCGGCAACACTGGACTGAGTAATGACCGTTATCGACACCAACGAGATCCTGGCTTCCGAAGGCGACATTGGCCTTTCGAAGGCGAGCGCGCGCGACTATTTCGAGCTTCTGAAGCCCGGCGTCATGCAGCTCGTGGTGTTCACGGCGTTTGCAGGCCTGATGCTGGCGCCCGGTCACATCAATCCGTTTCTCGCTGTCATCTCGATCCTCTGCATCGCCGTCGGTGCCGGTGCCTCCGGCTCGCTCAACATGTGGTATGATGCCGATATCGACGCCATCATGACCCGCACCGCCAAGCGTCCGATCCCGTCGGGCCGCGTGACCGGCGCGGAAGCGCTTGGCTTCGGGCTGGTGCTGTCGGGCTTCTCGATCGTCATCCTTGCGCTCGCTGTCGGCTGGCTGCCCGCCGCCATCCTTGCCTTCACCATCTTCTTCTACGCCGTCGTCTACACCATGTGGCTGAAGCGCTCGACGCCGCAGAACATCGTCATCGGCGGTGCTGCCGGCGCCTTTCCGCCCGTCATCGGCTGGGCCTGCGTGACAGGCACCGTGCCGATGGAGAGCATCGTCCTGTTCCTCATCATCTTCCTCTGGACCCCCGCCCACTTCTGGGCGCTGGCGCTGTTCAAGATGAAGGACTACGGCGCCGTCGGCGTGCCCATGCTGCCGAATGTCTCGGGCATCCCCACCACCAAGAACCAGATCGTCGTCTATGCCGTGCTGACAGCCATCGTCGGCGTGGCGCCGACCATGATGGGCATGTCTTCGATCGGCTACGGTATCGTCGCCGGCGTTCTCGGCGCCATCTTCGTCTACTGTTCGATCACGGTCTGGCGGATGCCGGAAACCGATGTGAAGATGGTCCCGGCCAAGCGGATGTTCGCCTATTCGATCTTCTATCTTTTTGCCATCTTCTCCGCCCTGATGATCGACCGGCTGGTGACAGTCCTGTCCTCGGGAACTGGAGGCTGGTTCTGATGGAAACCATCAAGCTGAGCGACACCCAGAAGAAATCGAGACGCGGGCGCAATATCGCGCTCGGTCTGGTGCTCGCCGGTCTCGTGGTGATTTTCTACGTGATGACGATCATCAAGATCGGCACAGGACATTAGGGGAGAGGCTCTTTGGAGGAGGAGACATCGGGGAGAGCAAGGTCGGCCGGTCGCAACAACGGCCTGATCGTGATGATGTGCCTGAGTTTCGTGGTCGGCATGGGCGCGATGAGTTATGCGGCGGTGCCGCTCTACCGCATGTTCTGCCAGGTCACCGGCTTCAACGGCACGACGCAGCGCGTCGAGCAGGCCTCGACCGTCATTCTCGATCGGCATGTCCGCGTCACCTTCGATGCCAACGTCGCCTCCGGTGTACCCTGGGACTTCAAGGCCATGCAGCGCGAAGTCGATCCGAAGATCGGCGAGACGGTCATGATCAAGTTCGTCGCCGAAAACAAATCCGACCAGCCGACCCGCGCCCAGGCGATCTTCAACGTCTCTCCGGTCGAAGCCGGGGCCTATTTTAACAAGGTGCAGTGTTTCTGCTTCAACGAGACCGATCTTGCGCCGGGGGAAAAGCGCGAGATGCCGGTGGTCTTCTACATCGATCCAGAGATCACCAAGGCGCCGGAGACCAAGGACATCGGCACGATGACGCTGTCCTATACATTCTATCCACGGGACGATGCCAAGCCCGTGGCGTCGAAAGAGGACCCGGCCAAGGCCGTGGTGAAGAAGCTTTAGGGAGGAGGGCGCCCGGTTCGCCGGCGTCTTAAGGGAAAAGTTATTCGGGGATTGCTGACATGGCCGACGCACACCAGAAGAACCACGATTATCACATCATAGATCCAAGCCCCTGGCCGATCCTCGCGTCGATAGGCGCGCTCGTCGTCACCTTTGGCGGCGTCGCCTATATGCGCTACCTCAACAACAGCCCGTTCAAGCTGTTCGGCTTCGATTTCGCCGGCCCCTGGCTGTTCTTCATCGGGCTCGCCGTCATCCTCTATGTCATGTACGCTTGGTGGGCCGATACGGTGAAGGAGGCCCATGAGGGCGCCCATACCCGCGTCGTGTCGCTGCACCTGCGCTACGGCATGATCATGTTCATTGCCTCAGAGGTGATGTTCTTCGTCGCCTGGTTCTGGGCCTATTTCGACGTCAGCCTGTTTCCCAACGAAGCCATCCAGGCCTCGCGTGTCATCTTCACCGGCGGACAATGGCCGCCGAAGGGCGTCGAGGTGCTCGATCCCTGGCACCTGCCGATCTACAACACCATCATCCTTCTCCTGTCCGGCACGACAGTCACCTGGGCCCACCACGCGCTGCTGCACAACGACCGCAAGGGCATGATCCAGGGCCTCGCCCTGACCGTGGCGCTCGGCGTATTGTTTTCCGCCGTCCAGGCCTACGAATACGCGCACGCCCCCTTCGCCTTCAAAGCCTCGATCTACGGCGCCACCTTCTTCATGGCGACCGGTTTTCACGGCTTCCACGTGCTGATCGGCACGATCTTCCTGCTGGTCTGCCTCATCCGCGCCATCCGTGGTGACTTTACTCCGAAACAGCATTTCGGCTTCGAAGCCGCCGCCTGGTACTGGCACTTCGTCGACGTGGTCTGGCTGTTTCTGTTCTTCGCCATCTACATCTGGGGCGGCTGGGGCGCGCCAGTTGCCGGCTGACGCAAGGGAGTGAGGACTTGGGGAAGAGGGTGCATCCCCATCCTCCCTCATTCCTGTGCTCGTCACAGGAATCCAGCCACGGCGCGTCCGCGACGTGAGAGACCCTCTCGCGCTCAGCGATCTCGAGCGCTGTGAGGGCCCTCGCGCCTAAAAATTTAGCGGCAATCGGAAAGCAAATGCTTTTCGTCCCCCGCCCTGGAAGGCATGACAGCATGACGGAAGACACCGCCCATTACCCGCCGGTCGATCCCTTCAAGGTCGGCCTCAGTGGCCGCTGCCCGCGCTGCGGCCAGGGCAAGCTGTTCGACGGCGTACTGGCCCTAAGGCCCCGCTGCGCCGCCTGCGGCCTCGACTATTCGTCCGCCGACTCGGGCGATGGCCCGGCGGTCTTCGTCATCCTGATCGTCGGCTTCATCATCATCGGCATGGTGCTCTGGCTGCAGGTCAACTACGGCCCGCCGATCTGGGTACACGGCGTCCTGTTCGGCCCCCTCACCATCCTCCTGTCGCTGCTGGCCCTGCGCTGGAGCAAGGGCATTTTTGTCGCCCTGCAATACCGCAACAATGCCAGCGAGGGTCGCATCGAGCGTGAGTGATATCGCAACCGAAAAGCCGAGGGCGTCGATCGTCTGGCAGGTGGCGAAAGCCGCCATCCTTCTGGCCGTGCTGGCGATCCTGCTGGTGCTCGGCACCTGGCAGGTCCAGCGCCTGCATTGGAAGGAAGGCCTGATCGCCGATATCGCCGCAAGGCAGGCCGCAGCACCCGTCGCACTCGCCGAAATCGAGGCAATGGCGGCAAAGGGCGGCGATATCGAATATCGCCGCATGACCGTCTCCGGCCGCTATCTCAACGACAATGAGCGGCACTTCTTCGCGACCTACAACGGCATGTCGGGCTTCTACATCTACACGCCGCTGCTTCTTGCCGACGGCCGCACCCTGTTCGTCAACCGCGGCTTCGTCCCTTACGACCAGAAGGAGTCGAAGACGCGCGAGAAGGGTGAGCTCGCCGGCGAGCAGACGGTGGCCGGCCTTGCCCGGGCAAAACTGCCGGGCAAACCGTCCTCGCTGCTGCCCGACAACGATCTTGCCAAGAATATCTTCTACTGGAAGGACCTCGACGCGATGGCGGCGAGCGACGGGCTTGATCCGGCAAAAGTCCTTCCCTTCTTCGTCGATGCCGACGCAACGGCCAATCCCGGTGGCCTTCCGGTCGGCGGCGTGACGATCGTCGAACTGCCCAACGACCATCTGCAATATGCCGTCACCTGGTATGGCCTGGCGGCAGCGCTGGTCGCCATCGTCGCCATCAGCTGGTTCCGCAAACGTCATCCAGACGCCCCGTCGCAATAGCGGGATTTTGCCGGCGCCTGTGCGCAGACAATAGAATTGCTTCAATTCACTGACGGTTTAGGCTAGATGGGCGGGCAGGGCGCACCTATCTGTAGTCTGCCCCTCCTGACCCGGACTTTTGGAAAAGACATGAACATCGCGGTTTCGAAACCTGCCCTGACCATCCGGCTCTGCGGCCCGCGCGGCTTCTGCGCCGGCGTGGATCGGGCGATCCAGATCGTCGTGCTGGCGCTCAAGTCCTATGGCGCGCCGGTCTATGTTCGCCATGAAATCGTCCACAACCGCTATGTCGTCGAGGGTCTCGAGGCCAAGGGCGCGATCTTCGTCGAGGAGCTCGGCGAAATCCCGCCGGAGCACCGCAAGCAGCCGGTCGTCTTCTCGGCCCACGGCGTGCCGAAATCCGTGCCCGCCGATGCCGACAGCCGCAATCTCTTCTATCTCGACGCGACGTGCCCGCTGGTCTCCAAGGTGCACAAGCAGGCGATGCGCCATAACAGGCTCGGCCGCCACGTCGTGCTCATCGGCCATGCCGGCCACCCGGAGGTGATCGGCACGATGGGCCAGCTGCCCGAAGGCACCGTGTCGCTGGTGGAAACCATCGACGACGTCGACGCCTACGTGCCCGTCGACCCGGACAATCTCGGCTATGTCACGCAGACGACGCTGTCGGTCGACGATACCGCCGGCGTCATCGCGCGGCTGCAGGAGCGCTTTCCGAACCTGACGGCGCCGTCTGCCGATTCGATCTGCTATGCCACCACCAACCGCCAGGAAGTGGTGAAGCAGGCGGCTCCGGGCTGCGACCTGTTCATCATCGTCGGCGCCCCCAACTCGTCCAATTCCAAGCGGCTGGTCGAAGTGGCGCTGCGGGCCGGCGCAAAACAATCCGTTCTTGTCCAGCGCGCGTCGGAAATCGACTGGGACAATATCGGCGACATAGCTACGGTCGGCCTCTCCGCCGGCGCGTCTGCACCGGAGGTCATCGTCAACGAGATCATCGAGGCTTTCCGGATGCGCTATGATGCGCAGGTCGAGCTGGCCGAAACGGTCAAGGAAACCGAGAACTTCCTGGTCAATCGCGAGCTGCGGGATGTCGAATTGACATCCGCCGACATGGCCTTCGTCAACGGCGAATAGAACACGATTATCGACGCCAACGCAGGAAGCATCCGTGGCCGTTTACACCGATATTACCGAAGACGATCTGAAGACCTTTTTGACCCAATATGATTGCGGCGAACTGACATCCTACAAGGGGATCGCCGAGGGCGTCGAGAATTCCAATTTTCTGCTGCACACCACGCGCGATCCGCTGATCCTGACGCTCTACGAAAAGCGCGTCGAGAAAAACGACCTGCCGTTTTTCCTCGGCCTGATGCAGCATCTGGCCGCGCGTGGCCTGTCCTGCCCGCTGCCGCTGCCCCGCAACGACGGCGCGCTGCTCGGCGAACTCTCCGGCCGGCCGGCCGCCCTGATCTCCTTCCTCGAAGGCATGTGGCTGCGCAAGCCCGAGGCGCGGCACTGCCGCGAAGTGGGCGTTGCGCTGGCGCAGATGCACGTCGCCGGCGAAGGCTTTGCCATCGAGCGGCCGAACGCGCTCTCCTGCGCCGGCTGGCAGCCGCTCTGGGACAAGTCGGAGACTCGAGCCGACGAGGTCGAGCCCGGCCTGCAGGACGAAATCCGCGCCGAACTCGCCTTCTTCGATGCCCACTGGCCAACGGATTTGCCCACGGGCGTCATCCACGCCGACCTGTTTCCCGACAACGTCTTCTTCCTCGGCGACACGCTTTCCGGCCTTATCGACTTCTATTTCGCCTGCAACGACATGCTGGCCTACGATGTGTCGATCTGCCTGAATGCCTGGTGCTTCGAGAAGGACGGCGCCTACAACGTCACCAAGGGCACGGCGATGCTCGATGGCTACCAGAGTGTACGGCCGCTGAGCGAGGCGGAGATTGCCGCGCTGCCGACGCTGGCGCGCGGCTCGGCGCTGCGCTTCTTCCTGACGCGGCTCTACGACTGGCTGATGACGCCGGCCGGAGCCCTCGTCACCAAGAAGGATCCGCTCGAATATCTGCGCAAGCTGCGCTTTCATCGTCAGGTTGCCACGGGCGCCGAATATGGGTTGGCTAAAGCATGAAACATGTCGATATCTTCACGGACGGTGCCTGTTCCGGTAACCCCGGCCCGGGCGGCTGGGGCGCCGTCATGCGCTATGGCGATGTCGAGAAGGACCTCTGCGGTGGCGAGGCCGAGACGACCAACAACCGCATGGAACTGATGGCGGCGATCTCCTCGCTCGGTGCGCTCAAGGATGCCTGCGAGGTCGATCTCTACACGGACTCGAAATACGTCATGGACGGCATCTCGAAGTGGATTCACGGCTGGAAGAAAAACGGCTGGAAGACCGCCGACAAGAAGCCGGTGAAGAACGCCGAGCTCTGGCAGGCGCTCGACGCCGCCCACAGCCGCCATAAGGTCACCCTGCACTGGGTCAAGGGCCACGCCGGCCACCCCGAGAACGAACGCGCCGACGAACTCGCCCGCAAGGGCATGGAGCCGTTCAAGAAGCGCTGATTGGCCACCGTCTCCCGGCAGTCCGCGCGCCTGCCGGGCGCTCATCTCCGCCCGGCTCTTTCGACCGTCGCCACCAAATCAGGTTGCCGCCTGTCGATTTCGCTCTATGGTGCGGCGGTCATCTGGGAGGTTTCACATGATCCTGCATTGCGTCTTCCTGCGCTTCAAGGCGGCCATCACGGCACCGGAAAAGCAATCCATCTTTGAGGCGGTCGTCGCGCTGAAGCAGGTGATCCCGGGCATTCTCGACGTCAAATACGGCCCCAACGTCTCGCCGGAAGGCCTGCACGGCGGCTTCGTCGACGGCTTCGCGGTGATTTTCGAAAGCGCAGAAGCCCGCGACGCCTACCTCATCCACCCGGAACACGTGGCCGTCGGCGAGCGCATCGTCTCCTCGACGGATGGCGGACTTGCCGGGCTGCTGGTGTTCGATCTGAATATCTGAGGCACCCCGCCTTCAGCTATCCAGTACCGTGGCAAGCCTCGCGTTGCGAAGACCATGCAGTTTCACTATCGTCTGCGGGGGCCAAGAGGTCGCGCATGAAAATCTCCATTGACGAACGCTTAGAAAAATTTGTGGAGAAGAGCGTCGAGGACGGTTTCTCCCGCTCGGCCAGCGAAATCGTAGAGGTAGGCCTGCGGCTCATCGAGGCCCGCGACGCGGCATTGTCGCGCGCCAGGCAACGCCTTGAGCGATCGATTGCCAATGGCTGCGATATTTCGCAATCCGAAATGGACGATGCCCTGGACGCGACAACTGCGGAACTGAAGTCCAAGGGCTATTGATGTGCCCCGTCTTAGATATCTGAGTGGAGTCCGGGGGGGACGCAGGCCCCCCGGACTCCAACCAATCAGAGCTGGCCAATCATCGTGGCTGCAGCCGAAACCGTGGCTTCGCCCGGGTTTTCCTCGACGTTGAGGCTCTTGACGACACCGTCTTCCACCAGCATCGAATAGCGCTTCGAGCGCACGCCGAGGCCGCCGCCTGACAGGTCGGCGTCTAGGCCGAGCGCCTTGGTGAAGGTGGCATCCCAGTCGGCGAGGAAGTGGATCTTGCCCATGCCGCCCGATTGCTGCGCCCAGGCGCCCATCACGTGCCAGTCGTTGACCGATACGACCGCAATGTCATCCACGCCCTTGGCGAGGATGGCGTCGCGGTTTTCGAGATAGCCCGGCAGATGGTTTAGCGAGCAGGTCGGGGTGAAGGCGCCGGGAACGGCAAAGAGCACGACGCGCTTGCCGGCAAACAGCGTATCGGTCGAGATTTCCGTCGGGCCGTCGACGGTCTTTTCCTTGAAGGTCGCGGCGGGAATCTTGTCGCCGATGGCAATGGTCATGGGTTGCTCCTGATCGTTGTTGTCGCCGCAAGGCGAGATACCCTGCGAGGTTTAAATGGCTTTCACGGGAAGGCAAGTGTCGTTTCCATAGCCCGCCCGCCGTCGACCGCCAGGATGCCCCAGCTCTTGCCATGGATCGTGTAGCTCTTCGGCAGCTTGCCGATGGCGACCATTATGTCGGCGTTGCGGCCGTGGCGCTGGGCGCTCACCTGCCTGGAAAACACCGTCCCGCTGGGCCCCGTCAAATAGATCTGCGGGATGGCGTCGCCGTCGTCAGGCAAGGTCAGCTGCAGAGACAGCGTCTTGCTGTCTGCCGACAGGGCGAAGTTCCGGACGGAAAAATCATTGGAGGCGGCCTCGGGCAGCGCAGCCTTGGCGGCATCGACGATGGCCGTGTCGGCTGTTTCCGGCGTGCCTGATGGCGCCAACGTAACCGTTAGCTTCGCCTGAAAAGGAATACAGATATCCTTGCAGACGCCGATAAAGGCGGTGACGTCGAGCTTGCTGTCGCCATTCGCCTGGATGTCGAGCGGCAGGCTGATCGGCGCGTCGTAGCCGACTTCGCGGATCGAGCCGAGCGTGATCAGCTTCGGCACGGGATAACCGACCTTCTCGATGATCGCCTTGCTATCAGGCTCCACCGTCAATTGCGGCGGGATGCCGCTTTCGCCCGGTTCCCGCCAGTAGGTGATCCAGCCTGGGCCGGGTTCGATCTGCAGCGCTGCCCGCACATGACCGTCGACATCGGGTGCAAGCGCCACCAGCCGCATGCGCCCGCCTTCACTGGTTGCCCAGTCGCTGGTGGCGGCCTCAGCCGTCGAGAAAAAAGCGACGGCAAGTGCGAGCGCACCTGCGGCCTGTCCGAGCACTCTGAGGGATTGTGTGATGGCGTTCATGGCGTAAGCGTTAGCCGAAGGGGAGGCCACGTGCATTAGCACAATTCGCGAATCCGATCATTTTCAGTTGATTGATCCCCTGCCTTGCCCCATCTTTATTAGGGGGCGGCCAGGAAACAATCAGGAGGCACGATGTCCTTATCGACGCTGAAGAACAGAGGCGAACGCGGGTTTCTTGACGGTCAGTTCCTGATCGCCATGCCCGGCATGGCGGACAGCAATTTTGCCCGCACGGTCGTCTATGTCTGCGCGCATTCGGACGCTGGTGCCATGGGCTTCATCATCAACCGGGCGCAAAACCTGAGCTTCGCCGAGGTGCTGACACACCTCGACATGGTCAAGGGCGAAGAGGCGATCGTTTTGCCCGATCAGGCCCGCGAATTCCAGATCCAGACAGGCGGGCCCGTTGAAAGCGGGCGTGGCTTTGTGCTGCATTCCGACGACTACCGGAGTGACAGCAGCATCCCGGTCAGCGACGATATCAGCCTTACCGCTACTCTCGATATCGTTCGCGCCATCTACAAGGGTGCAGGACCGAAGCGGGCGACTATGCTGCTCGGCTATGCCGGCTGGGGAGCCGGGCAGCTTGAGGCCGAGATCGGCAGCAACGGCTGGCTGAATTGCCCGCCGAGCGAGGACCTGATCTTCGATCGCAGTCTCGACGACAAGTACGAGCGAGCCCTTGCCCTTATGGGCGTCACCGCGGCGATGCTCTCCAGCGAAGCTGGGCATGCCTGAATTAGAAACCGACCGCCGGAACGAAATCGACAAGCCTACGTTCTGCTCACAAGACGACGCGCAATGTCGTACGTCGCCAGCCAGGGAGTAGAATGATGGGTAGCACCAGCGATAAAGTTTCCGGTAAGGCCAACGAAATGACCGGCAAGGCCAAGCAGGCTGTCGGCGAGGCCACGGGCGACAACGAAATGCGCGCCAAGGGCGCCGTTCAGGAAACCAAGGGCAAGGCCCAGGTTGTCGAGGGCAAGGCCAAGGATAAGGTCAAGGATGCCGTCGATAAGGTCTGATCCCTATCTCTGACGATCATAAAACCTGCCGTGCGCGAGCTCGGCGGGTTTCGCTTATGTGCAAGCCTGCGGCCAAGAGGAAGATAAAACATGCGACTGTTTGACTGCGATCACTGTGGACAGTCCGTGCACTTCGACAACCGCCAATGCGTCCGCTGCGGCTATCGTCTTGGCTTCCTTCCCGACAAGTTCGCAATGTTCGCCCTGGAGCCTGCTGAAGAACCCCTTTGGCACATCGTTTCGCAGCCTTCGCGTACGGTGCGCTTCTGCTCGAATGCGGGGCTGGATATCTGCAACTGGCTGGTGGATGCCGACGATCCGCAGCACCTCTGCAAGGCCTGCCGCCACAACAGGCTGGTGCCCAACACCGGCACGCAGGAGGGTATCGATCGCTGGCGCCGGATCGACCAGGCGCAGCGTCACCTGTTCTATTCCCTTCTCCGCCTCGACCTTCCGCATCCCGACCGCACGGAAGATCCGAACGGCGGGCTGGTCTTCGATTTCCTCGAAGACACCGTCAACAGCGCCGGCTTCGTCGTTCCCGCCATGACCGGCCATGACGACGGACTTATCGCCATCCGCGCCGCCGAGGCGGATGACGTCACCCGCGAGATGGCGCGTATGTCCATGCACGAGCCCTATCGGACGCTGCTCGGCCATTTCCGCCACGAGACCGGTCACTTCATCTGGAACAAGCTCGTCCGCGACGTCAATAACTTCGACAGCTTCCGCGAGGTCTTCGGCGACGAGCGCGAAGACTACGGAGCCGCGCTGCAGCGCCATTATGAAAACGGCGCTCGGCCGGATTGGCAGATGAGCTTCATCAGCGCCTATGCGAGCTCTCACCCCTGGGAAGATTTCGCAGAGTGCTTCGCCCACTATCTCCACATCGTCGATACGCTGGAAACGGCCCGGGCATTCGGCATCGCCGTCGATCCGCGCGGCCATGGAGAGATGGCGTCCGAGGTGGATTTCAATCCCTACCAGGCGCGTAATGCGGAGCGGTTGGTTTCCGCCTGGGTGCCGCTCAGCGTCGCGGTCAACAGCATTCAGCGTAGCATGGGGCAGCCGGATTCCTACCCTTTCGTGCTGTCGCCACCCGTCGTCTCCAAGCTTGATTACGTGCTGCGGCTGATCCGCGATGCCGCTTCCGTGTCTAAGATGCAGGCGGCATAAGGCTGCTCCAGCCTCAAGCCCGTTTCGTTAGCGGAAACCGCTCCTTCAGCAACCGCATCACCGATTCCGACCCCATCGGTGGCCCGAAAAGGAAGCTCTGGCCGTAGGCGCAGCCCATCTTGGCAAGTTCGAGCGCGTCTTCCTCGGTCTCTATGCCTTCGGCGACGACCTTCATGTTGAGTTCGCGCGCCATCGAGATGACAGAGCGGAGCAGCACCGAGCGCTTGTCGCTCTCGTCGCGCACCAGTCCCTTGTCCAGCTTGATCGTGTCGAAGGGGAAACGGGTGAGGTAGGAGAGCGACGAATAACCCGTGCCGAAGTCGTCGAGCGCCAGCCCAAGCCCGGCGTCCCGCAGTTTCGCCAGCACCAGCCGCGCCTGTTCCGGGTTCTCCATGACCATGGTCTCGGTCAGCTCGAGCTTGATGCGCGAGGGGTCGCAATGGGTCTTGGCGAGCAGCGCTCGGACGTCGTCATAGAGTTCGTTGTTGAGCAGCTGCGAGCTGGAGAGGTTGATCGATACGAACAGCGGCAGCTCGCCGGTCTGGCGCGTCCAGGCCATCAGGTCGTTGGTCGCCTGCTCCATGGCAAACATGCCGAGCGGTCCGATGATGTCGGTCGCCTCCGCAATCGGAATGAATTCCGTCGGCGAGATATTGCCGCGCTTCGGATGATCCCACCGCATCAGCGCTTCGAAGCCGGCAATCTCTGCATCCTCCAGCCGGACGATCGGCTGGTAGACCATCGACAGTTCCTTGCGCTCGACGGCGCGGCGAAGGTCGGATTCCAGCTGCAAGCGGTCGGTGCCGAAGTTGCGGAAGGCGGGCAGGAACGGCTCGACCTTGTTGCCGCCGGCGCGCTTGGAGCGATACATGGCTAGTTCGGCGTCGCTGAGAAGCCCAGCTGCCGTTTCCTGCTGGTCGACCCAGGAGGTGAGGCCGATCGAGGCGGTCAGGATGATCTCGCGATTGGCGAAGTTCAGCGGCACCATGATCGCCTTGCTGATGGCATCGGCGAAATCGGCGACCTTGGCCGGATCGCGCTCCGAGACGAGGATGAGGCCGAACTGGTCGCCGGAGAGGCGCGCCAGCGTGTCCTGCGGCTTCAGCAACCGGCGCAGGCGACGGGTCAGGGCGACGAGGATGTTGTCTCCCGCCGCGACGCCGAGCGCGTCATTGACCATCTTGTAGCGGTCGATGTCGATGACCATCACGGTCGGGCGCACGAGATCGCCGAGCGGCGCCAGCGCCAGCACGCCCTCCAGCCGGTCGAGGAAGACCTGGCGGTTCGGCAGGCCGGTCAGATTGTCATGCAACGCATCGTGGAGCAGGCGCTCGATGGAGTTCTTCTGTTCGGTGACATCGACGACCGTGCCGACGCAGCGGATGATTTCGCCGTTCGACCCGAGCACGGGGCGGGCGCGGATGGCCAGCCAATGAAAATGCCCGTCCTCGGCGCGGATCCGGAATTCGTGGTTGAGCCTGCCGCGCCTGTGTTCGAGCAGCACGTCCAGCGTCGCCCGGAACCGGTCGCGGTCGTCGGGATGCAGGCGTGGCAGCCAGTTGCGCGCCGCGCCATGCATGCTGCCGGGCGACAGGCCGAGTTTTTGCGAAATGTCGGGGATGGTGACGACGCGGTCGCGGGCAACATCCCAGTCCCAGACGGTGTCGCCCGATCCGGTCAAGGCCAGCGACTGGCGCTCGAGATCGGAAAACAGCCCCTGCTGGAAGGCGCCGCCGGCAAAGGCATGCTGCATGACCGTGAAGCCGATCAACAGCACGATGAGCACGAGACCGCCGCCCAGCGCCGGCTGGATGATGTCGTTGTCGAGCTTGCCGGTGACCGTCATCCAGGCGCCGAACAGCCAGACGAGAATGAGTATCCAGGCAGGCACCAGAAGGATCGCGCGGTCGTAGCGGTTGATGCCGAGATAGATGATCAGCAGGATACCAGCCGTCGCCGTCAGGGCCATGGAGAGGCGCGCGATACCGGCCGCGATCGACGGGTCGTAGATCGCCACGCCGAACAACAGCGCGAGACCGAGTATCCAGGCGAGCGTCACATAGCCGAGATGCGCGTGCCATCGGTTGAGATTGAGATAAGTGAACAGGAAGATGACAAGACTGGACGCCAGCGCCACCTCGACGCAGGCCCGCCATATTCGCTGGTCGCCCGATGTGATGCTGATCAGCTTGCCGAGGAACCCGAAGTCGACGCAGATATAGCCGAGCACGGCCCAGGCGAGCGCTGCCGTCGCCGGCAGCATCGACGTGCCCTTGACGACAAAGAGAATGGTGAGAAAGACCGCCAGCAGCCCGGAAATGCCAAGCACGATGCCGCGATAGAGTGTGAACGCGTTAACCGTGTCCTTGTAGGCATTGGGCTCCCAGAGATAGATCTGCGGCAGTTCGGGCGAGGAAAGCTCGGCCACGAAGGTGATGACGGCGCCCGGATTGAGCGTGATGCGGAACACGTCCGCCTCGTCGCTCGGCTGCCTGTCGAGCGCGAAACCTTCGCTCGGGGTAATGGCGGTGATGCGCTGCGAGCCGAGGTCGGGCCAGAACATCTTGGAATTCACCAGACGGAAATGCGGGGCGACGATGACGCGCTCCAGCTGCTCTTCCGAAACGTTGGCCAGCGCGAAGACCGCCCAGTCGCCCTGATGCCCTGGAGAGCTGGAACGCACCTCGATGCGGCGGCGGATGCCATCGGCGCCTGCAGCGGTGGAAACCTGGAAGGCTTCGCCCTGATTCCTGTAGATTTCGGTTGTCTTCGTCAGGTCAAGCGCCGTGTCGTCGCGCGATATCTTCACCGGTTCTGCGGCACGTGCTGCAACGGCTGAGAAGGCCAGCATCCCGATCAGGGCAACGGCAAAAGCAATCAGCGAAGAGCGCAGGAGCTTGGGGCGGGACAAGGTGTCGGCAATCATCAGCGTGTGGTCTTCCCCAGCGGATCGATGTCCGTGGCCAAACGGGAAAACATAACGTGATCGCGCCATTGGCCGTTGATTTTCAAGTAGCCGCGCAAATGACCTTCCCGTTGGAAGCCGGCCTTCTGCAACAGCCGCATGCTACGTTCGTTGTCCGGAATACAGGCTGCCTCAATACGGTGCAACTCCAGCCCGGAAAAGATGTAGGGTATAACTATCTGAAGTGCGGCGAACATATGGCCCTGGCCCGAATAGCGCTCTCCCATCCAGTACCCGATCATGCAGCTCTGCGCGGCACCTCGCCTGATGTAGCCGACGGTCAAGCCGCCGAGCAGGACCGCATTCTGCCGTTTGAACAGCAGGAAGGGGACGGCCTGTCCGGAATTGTATTCCTGCCTGCCGCGCTGGACGCGCGTCCGAAAGGCGCTTTCGGACAGTTCGTCGCGCCGCCAGGTCGGCTCCCAGGGCTCGAGAAAGCGACGGCTTTCGGCCCTCAGCTTTTGCCATTGGGTAAAGTCGGAATTGCGTGGCAAACGAAGAAAATGGTCGGCGCCCTCAAGTTCGATCGTGTCCGGCTGCCGTGACAGGAACCGAAAAACCGACTTTGGCATTCGTCCATCTCTCCCGGACTGGCGATCTTGAGGGGCCGCGACCGGGATCAGCCGTTGGCGGCTTTTGGCGCGTGAGCCGGCATCGACAGCGAGGTGATGATGTCTTCCATCGGCGCCAGCTGATCGAGGGGGCCGATGGCCGACAAGGTCGGTACCGCGTCGAAGAACAGGCGGCCGGCAAGGTCGGTCAGACGCTGGATGGTGATGCCTTCGAGCCGCTCCATCATTTCCGGATTGGGGATCGGCCGGCCGTAGAGCATCATCTGCCGGGCGACCTGGCCGGCGCGCGAAGCAGGGCTTTCCTGGCCCATCAGCAGCTGGGCGCGGATCTGGGCACGGGCCCGGTCGATTTCCTGCTGGTGGATGGTCTCCGACGACTTGCGCAACTCGTCGACGATGACGGGCAGCAGTTCCGGCAGGTTTTCCCCGCCGGTCGCGGCGTGGATGCCGAAGATGCCGGTGTCGGAGAAGCCCCAGTGAAAGGCATAGACCGAATAGCAAAGGCCACGCGTCTCGCGCACTTCCTGGAACAGCCGCGAAGACATGCCGCCGCCGAGGATGTTGGCAAGGATCTGCGAGCAATAGAAGTCACGCGCATGGTAGGCGCGGCCTTCGAAGCCGAGCAGGATCTGCGCGTCCATCAGGTCGCGCGTCTCGCGAACGCTGCCGCCGATATAGCGCGCCGGCTCGATGACGGGTGCCGCCGAAGGCGCGGTGGGCAGGCTGGCAAAGCGCTCTTCGACCTGCTTGACGAAGCTGTCGTGATCGACGGCGCCGGCAGCCACCACGAACATCCGGTCACACGTATAATTGCGGCCGAGATAGCCGCGAATCTGCTGTGGCGTGAAGCCGAGCACCGTCTCCGGCGTGCCGAGAATAGCGCGGCCGAGCGTCTGGTCGCGGTAGGCAACTTCCGAAAACTTGTCGAACACGACATCGTCCGGCATGTCGTTGGCGGCGTTGATTTCCTGCAGGATGACCTGCTTCTCGCGCTGCAACTCGTCCTCGTCGAAGGCAGATTCCGTGAGGATGTCGGCCAGGATGTCGACCGCCAGCGGCACGTCTTCCTTCAACACGCGCGCGTAGTAGGACGTCGTTTCCGTCGAGGTCGCGGCATTGACTTCGCCGCCGACATTCTCGATTTCCTCGGCAATTTCGCGCGCCGTGCGACGCGCCGTGCCCTTGAACGCCATGTGTTCGAGAAGATGGGCAATGCCGTGTTCGGTTTCGGTCTCGTTACGCGACCCGGACTTGATCCACACCCCGAGTGCGACGCTTTCAAGATGCGGCATCAACTCGGTCACTACCGTCAGCCCGGATTTAAGCCGGGTGCACTCAACTGTCATCATAGATCTTTCTGCGCTTAACCTCTCGAGGCCCGAACATGGTCACCGATAAAGCTTTCGACGGCTTTAAGGTCGGGATCCAGGATGTCGAAGCGCTCCTCCCTGTGCATCAGATCAGCAAGCCACGTCGGAAGCGCCGGGTCAATACCGGAGGCTGATTTTACTGCGGCGGGGAATTTGGCCGGGTGGGCGGTGGCCAATGTCACCATCGGGCTGTTCGGCTTCTCGAATTTCTTCGCGACGAAGACGCCAATCGCGGTGTGCGGGTCGAGCAGATAGCCGGTCTCTTCGAAGGTCTCGCGGATGGTCGCCGCCACCTGCTTTTCCGTCGCCCGGCCGGCCCGGAAGTCGCGTTTCATGAAGGCCATCGCCTCTGGCGCGATCTCGAAACCGCTCGATTGCTTCAGGCTTTCCATCGCGGCGCGCACCTTCGATGCGTTCCGACCATTGGCTTCGAACAGCAGGCGTTCGAAGTTGGAAGAGATCTGGATATCCATCGACGGAGAGGTGGTCGCCTTGACGGATCGCATCTCGTAGCGGCCGGTCTTCAGCGTCCGTGCCATGATGTCGTTTTCATTGGTGGCAACGACGAGCTTGTCGATCGGCAGGCCCATGCGCTTGGCGACGTAGCCGGCGAAGATGTCGCCGAAATTGCCGGTCGGCACGGTGAAGGAGATCTTGCGGTCCGGGCTGCCGAGGGCAACCGCAGTGGTGAAGTAATAGACCACCTGGGCCATGATGCGCGCCCAGTTGATGGAGTTGACGCCGGAGAGGCTGACGCGGTCTCGGAACGGCGCGTCGTTGAACATCGCCTTCACCAGGTTCTGGCAGTCGTCGAAATTGCCGTTGATGGCAAGCGCATGCACATTGGCCGATGTCGAGGAGGTCATCTGCCGCTGCTGCACCGGCGAGACCTTGCCGTGCGGGAAGAGGATGAAGATGTCAGTGCGCGCGCGGCCGGCAAAGGCATCGATGGCAGCGCCGCCTGTGTCACCCGACGTGGCGCCGACGATGGTGGCGCGGGCCCCGCGCTCAGCCAGCGCATAGTCCATCAGCCGCGCCAGAAGCTGCATCGCGACATCTTTGAAGGCCAGCGTCGTGCCGTGGAAAAGCTCCACGATGAAGCTGTTCGGGCCGGTCTGGACCAGCGGCGCGATGGCCGGATGGCGGAAGGTGCCATAGGCCTCGTCGATCATCCCCCGGAAGGTCTCTTCCGGGATCTCGCCGTTGGTGAACGGCAGAAGCACGCGGAAGGCAATCTCCTGATAGCTCTTGCCGCGAAAGCCCCGGATGTCCTTCTTCGTCAGCTGCGGCCATTCGCGGGGAACGTAGAGGCCGCCGTCGCGGGCAAGGCCGGCCAGCAGCGCATCGCAGAAACCGAGGGCAGGGGCTTCTCCCCGGGTCGAGATATATTCCAAGGTCTTTACCTCTGATATGGATGATCGGTGGGAAGATGGGCTTCTATTGGAATTCTAGGTCGAAAGCGACGTGTTGGTGCGCCTTTTTGCGCCAAATACCGGGTCTGGTTTTCGCAACCATGTCAATCTCGCCTGAGCATCCGGAGCACGCTGTGTTTTACCGCGACCGGGCCGTGTCGAAAAGTGAACCAAAACGAAGCCTACCCAATCGATTTTTTGAAACGCCGCTGATATAGACCATCGCCAAGTGCGATGAAAGGCCCGGAGATTAACCTGGGCTCGGCAAATTCATATTGTGTTCAGGGTGAAATATCGTGTCAGGCAGAGCTTCGCGTCTTCTTCTCACCGCATCGTTGATGGTCGCGCTCAGCGGCTGCAGCTCGCTTGGCCTCGGCGGTAAGGACAAGGACCCCACGCCGATCACCGTTGCGCCGCAGCAGGCCGCCGATTCCGTTGCACCGCCTGCGGTCGGCGCCGTCTACGTCGCCGGCAAATGCCCGCAGATCGTCATCCGCGACGAGGGCGCGATTTTCAAGAGCTACGCCAAGGGTGCCAAGGACGATCCGGCGCAGCTCGCCTACCAGGCGTCGCTGGTACAGGGCACCCGCCAGTGCACCACGGATGGCACGGCGCTCAACATGACGATCGTCGTCCAGGGCCGGCTCGTGGCCGGGCCGATGGGTGGTTCCGGCAGCGTTACCATGCCGATCAAGGTATCGGTGATGGATGGCGAGACCGTGCTCTACAGCGACACGACGAACTTCCAGGCGTCGATTCCACCCGGCGAAGGCTCCGCGCAGTTTCTCTACACCGACAACAAGATCCACGTGACCGGCGGTGCCGCAGGCTTCGTCAGCGTGTACGTCAGCTTCGACCAGGGCGCATCCGCGCCGGTCAAGGGCGCACGCACCGTCCGCAAGAAGAAGTAAGGACGGCGCGCCCCACAACGGCGTCAACTGTCGAGGATATCGAAACCGGTCGCGAACCCTCGCGACCGGTTTTTTACTGCGAAGGTTTAGAAAACGCCGTCCCACTCGGCCAACGCCGCGACCACGCCGGGCAGGTCGTTCATGCGTGAGATGACGGTTTCGGCGCCGGCATCCGTCAGTCTGTCGGCGTGGGATGGATAGGTGTGCGACGCACCGGTGAAGCCGATGACCCGCATGCCGGCCGCACGCGCCGCAGTGACGCCATGGACGGAGTCCTCGACGACCACGACCTGCGACGGCGCCAGATCGAACTGCGCCGCGCCATGCAGGAAGATATCGGGTTTCGGCTTGACGCGATCGGGCCCGAGGTCCTTGGCCGAGTAGATATGTGGTGCGAAGGACGAGATGAGGCCGACCTTGGTCAGCATCATGTCGAGCCGGGCCAGGCTCGAATTGGAGCAGATGCACCGCGGCAGATCGATCTTGGCGAGTGCGAACTCGATGCCGGGAATGGCGGTGACTTCGCTGGCCAGCCGCTCGTCAAGCAGCTTCTCGGACTGTTCGAGCAGCGATGCCGAGAACGGAATGCTGGCCTCGCGCTCGACCTCGAAGAGGATGTTCTGCCAGGTCATGCCGGCGAAGCGCTCGCCCATTTCCTCGGCGCTGATCGGATAGCCGGCCCCGGTGAGCAGTTTGGATTCGACATCCGCCGCGATGACTTCGGAATCGACGAGCACGCCGTCGCAATCGAAGATGATGAGATCGAAGCCAGTGTTCATGTCAATAATGCCTTTGGATGAGATCGTGCGGCTTTACACGACGGGGTCGGAAACCTCAACCGACGGGGCGGCATGTCTGGCCTGCGGGGAGAGGGAGGCTTTCGGCGCTCGACAAGCTTGCAGTGCCTGATTAAGGATCGCGGCATGAGCCGGGGAAAAGACGACACGATTGCGAACCGAATCAGCCGGGTGCTTGCCGAGCGCATCATCCACGGCGAGCTGGCACCCGGCCTCCGGCTCCGCCAGGACCACATCGCCGAGGAGTTCGGCGCTAGCCATGTGCCTGTGCGCGAAGCCTTTCGTCTACTCGAGGCGCAAGGGCTGGCGATCAGCGAGCCGCGACGGGGAGTGCGGGTTGCCGCCTTCGACCTGCGGCAGGTCCGCGAAGTCGCTGAAATGCGCGCGGCGCTGGAAGGCCTCGCCTTGAGGCATGCCGCACCCCATCTGACGGCGGCCATTCTGGATGCTGCCGAAGAGGCGACCAGGGAGGGCGACGCGGCCGCCGACGTGCGCGCCTGGGAGGCAGCCAACCGCCGTTTCCACCGGCTCATCCTTGCGCCCTGTGACATGAAGCGGCTGCTCGCCGCCATCGATGACTTGCATGCCGCCAGTGCCAGGTTCCTGTTTTCCGCCTGGCAGTCCGGCTGGGAAACGAGAACCGATCAGGATCACCGCGCCATTCTCGCTGCTCTTCGCCAGGGGCAGACCGACACGGCGGTGGCTGTCCTGCAGCAGCATGTGAATCGGATCGGTCGGGCGCCATCCCGCGCTATCAGCGGCGCACCGGTGGAACTTTTTGCTATCGTCGGTTAAATGGAAAATTATAGATAATTATGAATTGGTCCTCCTGTGGGCGGTGATTCATGCGCTTTTGGCCGGTGTGGCGGCGTAATTTTTGTCGGCTATCTGTGTAAAATCTATAATTCATGCTTGCGCCATAGCTTAGTTCCGCTCATAAAATAGATAGTCAGACAAATTATCTATAATTTAGGAGCGCACATGTCTCAGTCTCACGCCATCTCGATTTTCGATCCGCTGCGGCTCGGCGACCGTTCGAGGATCATGCAGGCGATTTTCGTCGTTGCCGGCACGCTCGTGCTGGCAGTCGCCTCGCGCATCTCGGTGCCGATGATCCCAGTGCCGATCACCATGCAAACCTTCGCGCTGACCATGATCGGTGCGCTCTACGGCTGGCGTCTCGGCGGGTTGACCGTGCTGGTCTGGCTTGGGGAAGCTGCCCTTGGCATGCCGGTGCTGGCGAACGGCGCAGGCGGGCTGGCCCCCTTCATGGGTCCGACCGCCGGTTACCTGGTTTCGTTTCCGATCGTTGCCATGGTCGCCGGATGGCTGGCCGAAAAAGGTTGGACGGGCGAGCGCTATATCAGCAGCTTCGCGGCCCATCTCCTTGCCAACCTCGTCTGCCTTGCCATCGGCGGTGCGTGGCTGGCTGTTCTGCTCGGTGCTGAAAAGGGCTGGATGTTCGGCGTTGCACCTTTCATCCTCGGCGGCGTCCTGAAGTCGGCATTGGCCGCGGCAGTCCTGATGGGTATCCGCAACTATGGCGGCAGGAAGACCGCGCATTGACCGTCAGGCTGCGTCCGCATCACCTGCTGTGCATGCTGACCTTCATCGGTGAGGGCTACGATCCAGCCTTCACCGACAACTACCGCCGCATCGCGCGGCGGCTGACGGAAGGCGAGGATATTCTCCTCGTCTCCGGCCCGGACGATGTCTGTGCACCTTTGCTGGATGGGGCTGATCCCCATTGCCTCAAGGCCAGCGTCGAGGTCCGGGATGCCGCCGCCGCGCGCTCCATCTCCGCGCTTCTTGGGCAGCATATCGCGCCGGGTGCGATGGTGCAGCCGGACGCCGTTCTGCTTTCGACGTTGAGAACGGCCTTTGCCGGCGGCGGAATCCGCCAGGCCTGCGGCGGTTGTGAATGGGATGGACTGTGCAGCCGCATCGCGTCCCGATGCTATCAGGGGATACTGGTCGATCCGGCCGCGTGATCGAGCGGGAAGTGCCTGAGGAACTGACGCTCGCCATCGGGCGAGAAAACCACCGAGCGGCTGCCGTCCAGCCGCTTTGCCCAGCCGGCATCGAAGACATGGCCGAGCAAGGCCTTGCCGAGACTGCCGGCCATATGCGCGCGTCGTTCGCTCCAGTCGAGACAGGAGCGGCACAGCGGTCGCCGCGAGGTTTTCAGCGACGAGGCATCGATGCCGAACTGGCGGAGATGGCCTTCACCCTGCGGCGTCAGCGACAACCCTTCGCCAAGCGTCTCGATGCATCCGCTGGCGACCAGGCTGTCGAGCATCCGCACGCCGTAATCGCCGGCCAGATGGTCGTAGCAGATGCGCGCCTTGCGCAGCGCTGGCTCCTTTGGGCCCGGCTGGTGGCGCAGGTGCCCGCGCCCGGCGGCAAAACCCATCAGGCTTTCCAGGAGCTTGCCGACGCTGTCGTCAGCCAGCGTGAAATAACGATGCCGACCCTGCTTGCGCTGCGCGAGCAGCCGTCCGGCCTCGAGCTTCGCCAGATGCGAACTTGCAGTCTGCACGGTGATGCCGCCCGCTGCCGCAAGCTCGGTTGCGGTCAGCGCCTTGCCGCCCATCAGTGCAGTCAGCATGTTGGCACGCGCGGGATCGCCGATGAGCGCGCCGATCTGGGCTATGTCCGGTCCTTCTTTCATACTTCGATCGTAGCCGAAGCATTGTCGTTCTGCAACATGTCAGAAAGAGGCGGCACAAAAGGAACCGTCCCATGATCACCTGTTTCATCCGCTACGAAATCGACCCCTTCGGCCGCGAGGCATTCGCTGAATACGCCCGCAACTGGGGCCAGGCCATTCCGCGCTGCGGCGCCGATCTCATCGGCTATTTCGGACCGCACGAGGGGTCGGCAACGACAGCCTACGGCGTCTACTCCGTCGAAAACCTGGCCGCCTACGAGGCCTATCGGGCCCGACTGGCCGAGGACCCGATCGGCCGCGAGAACTACGCCTTCGCCAAACGCGAGCGCTTCATCCTGAAGGAAGACCGGATCTTCCTCAAGAACGTCTCGCTGCCGCATGCCGGCAAGGTGCAGCCATGATCGCCGTCATTTTCGAGGTGGTGCCCTATCTCGGCGAGCGGCACACATATCTCGATCTCGCCGGCGAGTTGAAGGCTGAACTCGAGAAGATCGACGGCTTCCAGTCGATCGAGCGCTTCGAAAGCCTGACCTTGCGCGGAAAGCTCCTGTCGCTCTCCTTCTGGCGCGACGAGGAAGCGGTCAAAACCTGGCGCAACCTCGAAGCCCACCGCGCCGCCCAGCACGCCGGCCGCAACGGCATCTTCGCCGACTACCGCCTGCGCATCGGCTACGTCGTCCGCGATTACGGGATGAAGGATCGGGCGGAGGTGCCGTCTGACAGTCGTGAAAGGAATGATGCAAATATGAAAACAGCTTAGCAGCGATTTCACACAGGCTGTGTCCTCGATTTCATCTCATGGTTTGCACGCTTTAGATCAGCGATGTCGCCGATGATTGTGTCCCAGATAATCTCGTCGGCGATGCTGTGATATTCGTGCCTCAATATATTTCCGATCGCCCGGATCGCTTGCCACTCAATATCAGGTGTAAGGCCCTTCAGGTCCTCAGGGATGTGACGGCTTGCCTCCGAAACAATTTCAACAGCCCGTTGGAGAGCGAGTTCGGTTAGGCGGTCCTTCATGACCTCCTCGCGGCTTCTTCCCGCAATAGTTCCTTCAATAAATTCTATCGTGCCAAGTATGTCGTCAAAGATAAGTTGAATATCTCTCGGCGTCTAAAATATCCGGATTGCTGACTTTTCTATTCGGTCTTTCAACTTTTGATGCAGACTATTCCGGGTCGTGACATCAATGTCTGATGGCAGCGCATCTTCTAGTAGAAGCTTGATGCGAGCAAGATTAACCAAGGAGAATTTTTTCGTAGGATCGTAGTCAACAAACAGATCGAGATCGCTTGCGGGCCCGGCCTCGTCGCGGGCCACCGAGCCGAACAGAAAAAGCGAGGTCGCGCCGAGCGCCCTCAGCGCTTCGGCCTACTGTTTCAACGCTTCGATGGCCTGATCTCGTCTCATGATGCCACCATACCAAACAAGCCGATCGCGTTCCACGCGGAAATAAATTCCCAAATCGCTCCGCGGTTCAGGGTTTGGTAACCAACTTAGGTAACCATACCGGGTAGTTAAAGCGTAATGCGTAAGCGTAAGAGCGAGTATCCCATGGCGTCAGTTTTCCCGCTTGCCGACCTCAAGATTTCCGAGAGGCCGGGGTCTTGGATCGACACGATCATCAAGGGCGACTGCGTCGCCGCGTTGGAGGCACTGCCCACCCATTCGGTCGACGTGATCTTTGCCGACCCACCCTACAATCTGCAGCTCGGCGGCGCCCTCCACCGCCCGGACCAGTCGCTGGTCGACGCGGTCGATGACGAATGGGACCAGTTCGCCTCCTTCGAGGCCTATGACGCGTTCACCCGTGCCTGGCTGCTCGCCTGCCGCCGCGTGCTGAAGCCGACCGGCACCCTCTGGGTCATCGGCTCCTATCACAACATTTTTCGCGTCGGCTCAATGATGCAGGACCTGAGCTTCTGGATCCTCAACGACATCGTCTGGCGCAAGACCAACCCGATGCCGAACTTCAAGGGCCGTCGCTTCCAGAACGCTCATGAGACGATGATCTGGGCAAGCCCGAGCGCCAAGGCCAAGGGCTATACCTTCAACTACGATGCCCTGAAGGCGTCCAACGATGACGTCCAGATGCGCTCCGACTGGCTGTTCCCGATCTGCAGCGGCGGCGAGCGGCTGAAGGGCGAAGACGGCAAGAAGGCCCATCCGACCCAGAAGCCGGAAGCCTTGCTCGCCCGCGTCATCATGGCCTCGTCGAAGCCCGGCGACATCATCCTCGATCCGTTCTTCGGCACCGGCACGACCGGCGCCGTCGCCAAGCGCCTCGGCCGCCACTTCGTCGGCATCGAGCGCGAGCAGGAATATATCGACCACGCATCGGCCCGCATTGCCGCCGTCGATACGCTGGGCAAGGCCGAGTTGACGATCATGACCGGCAAGAAGCAGGAGGTGCGCGTCGCCTTCAACGTGCTGGTCGAGAACGGCATGATACGCCCCGGCCAGGTGCTGACCGATAGCCGCCGCCGCTACAGCGCCATCGTGCGCGCCGATGGCACCGTGGCTTCAGGCGGCGAAGCCGGCTCCATTCATCGCCTGGGCGCCAAAGTCCAGGGCCTTGATGCCTGCAACGGATGGACCTTCTGGCATTTCGACGATGGGCAGTCCCTGCGCCCGATCGACGAATTGCGGTCCATCATACGCAACGACCTGGCGAAAGCCGAAGCCTGACGGTTTCGCCGGATCGCATGGTCACCGTCTGCCGATTGTACCTCCAGTTGCGGCGGACGGCGCGAAGACGCCCAGGGTGATAAGCCCTGGGCGTCGTGCATTTCAGCTGAGATTCGAACGGCCTAGAACGCCTGGTAATCCGTCACAGCGACGCTGACGACCTGGCCGTCTTCGTTGAAGGTGATGGTTTCCTCGCCTTCGCGCACCAGCGGCTTGCCGGTCGTGGCATTCGTCGCCCGCACCGACCAGACGGCACGACCGGAGAGCGGCGTCAGCGTTTCGACCAGGCTGTTGACGCCCACCTGGTCCGGGTAGGTCTCGAAATAGTTTCTGATGGCCGCAAGCACGGCCTCGCGCCCGACCAAGCTGCCGACGCCGTTCGAAACATAGGTGGCCTCAGGCGCGAAAAACCGCTCCATCGCCTCGTAGTCCATGCCGTTGACCGCTTCGTGAAACAGTTCGATGCGTTCCGCTGGGTCGAATTTCATCAGGTCACACCTCGATGCCGAAGGTTGCAAGATCGGCGCGCAGCTTCTCGGCGCCGGTGAAGTGGATGGCCTTCCAGCCAGCGGCCCTGGCACCCTCGACGTTCGGGAGCGAGTCGTCGATGAAGATCGTCGAGGCCGGATCGAGATCGAAACTCTTCGCATGGCTGTCGTAGATCGCCACGTCGGGCTTGATCAGCTTGATATCGCCGGAGACGGTCACACCGCGCGTCCTGGTCAGGAAGGGAAAGCGCTCCTGGGTCTCGCGAAAGGTGTCGGAGGCAAAATTGGTGAGCAGCGTCACGTCGCGACCCTCGGCGATCAGCTTTTCCATGATCTCGACGCTGTCTTCGTAGTGATGCGGCACCATCTCGTGCCAGTTCTTCCGAAAGGCGCGGATCTGCTCGGCCCGCTCCGGATGCTCGGCGATCAGCAGTGCCTCGGCGTCTTCCCAGCTGCGGCCGCGATCCTGCTCGATGTTCCAGTCATGGGTGCAGATATTGGCGAAGAACCACTGGCGCTCCTCCTCGTCCGGAATGACGCGGCTGAACGGCAGGTTGGGGTCGTAGTGGATGAGAACCTTGCCGATATCGAAGACAATATGTTTGATTTCAGTCGTCATGCGGGCCTCTTGGCGTTGATCGGAGAAAAGGTCTGGCGGGTCAGTTGAAGGCATGCGGAATAGCCTGGGCGATTGCCTTTTTCATGACTGTCGGCAAGGCCTGGGAGTCAAGATTTGTAACCGGCTCCCACCATCCGTCATCAGCGCCGGACGTAGCACCGACCGCTGCCCGAAAGATCGACAAGCGCAGCTCGAAATGGGTGAAGACATGGACGACTATGCCGCAGGCCTGCCAGTCGGCTTCGAAGGGTGCCGCCTCGAGCGTCGTTTCGCCATCGAGACGCGCCGTCCAGGCGGTCGTCGGCACCTCCGTCATGCCGCCGAGCAGGCCGCTGTCGATCCGCCGCCGCAACAGGATTTCGCCGTCGCGGTTGACCGCGACAAAGGCCGCCCCCTGGCGCACCGGCTTTGTCTTTTTTGGCGCCTTCACCGGGAAATACTCAGGATCGTGCAGCCGCAGCGCCTCGCAACTGCCATTGAACGGACAGAGCGAGCAGGCCGGCCGCTTCGGTGTGCAGATCGTCGCGCCGAGATCCATCATCGCCTGGGCAAAGTCGCCGGGCCTGATCGGAGGGGTCAGCGCCACCACCTTCTGCTTCATCAGCGGCTTGGCAGCGGGTAGGGGTGTCGAGATGGCGTAGAGCCGGGAAATCACGCGCTCGACATTGCCGTCCATGACCGCCGCCTGCCGGTCGAAGGCGATGGCGGCAACGGCTGCCGAGGTGTAGTCGCCGATGCCAGGCAAGGCCCTCAGACCCTCTTCCGTATCGGGAAACCAGCCGCCATGCTCGTTGGCAACGGCGTCGGCGCATTTCTTCAGGTTGCGCGCCCGGGCGTAGTAGCCAAGCCCCGCCCACGCCGCCATGACGTCGTCGACAGGCGCCGCCGCAAGATCGATCACTGTCGGCCAGCGTCCGATGAACTTCAGGAAATAGGCTTTGACCGCAGCGACTGTCGTCTGCTGTAGCATCACTTCCGACAGCCAGATATGATAGGGATCGGGCCGCACGCCGCGCGCCGCCATGGCAGGTGAAACCCGCCAGGGCAGGTCGCGGTGATGCCGGTCATACCAGGCAAGCAGAGGTGCGGCGGAGGGCGGGGTAGGCTGTTTCTGGGTCATCATTTGCCGCATGCGGGGAATATGCCCTATACTTGGCCGAGCTGCGTCGACGGATCAAGGTCCGCTGCGCCAAACAGCAAGTCCGAGGCCTGTCGTCGATGAGTTATCCCCGCAAAGGCGCCAAGCAGATATCCGAAGTGGCGAACGGCCTGATCGATCCGGTGCTTGCCCGCAGGGCCGGCATCAACACCGCGCTGCTCGGCTCCTGGGACGATATCGTCGGCGCCGATTTCGCCGATTGCACCCGCCCGGAAAAAATCGCCTGGGCCAAGCGCAACGGCCCCGGCGAGGGCGGCTACCAGCCGGGTGTTCTCACCATCGCTTGCGAAGGCGCCCGCGCGCTGTTCCTCACCCACGCCCAGGGCGAGCTCATCCAGCGCATCAACAGCTTCTTCGGCTTTGCCGCCGTCCACCAGATCCGCATCGTCCAGAAACCGGTCTCGCAGTATGCCAAGCGCTCCCGCACGCCGGTGCCGCTGAAGGGTGCCGCAGCGTTGAAGCTGGAGGGAATGATGGAGGGGATCGAGGGCGACAAGCTGCGCGCCGCCGTGCAGCGGCTCGGCACGGCGGTCCTGGGTAACCGCAAGCCGGGCAGGTGATCTGGCCATGTGCGCATTGGTCTGAGCACGGTCGAAAATGCCGGTCCTTTCATTCGCCGCCTGGAAGCGTTCGAGCTGCTGCTCGCCTTCAATACAAGTCCATACCTGCCGGCAGTAACCCGAAATGCTTTATCGCGACGTAGATCAGCGAGAAGAGGATCAAGACCATCAGGAGATATAGAGCGACCTCCAGCGCGACTTTCATCACGTTTTTCGGCTCGGTCGAAGTCCTTTGGTCGTAATGCCACTTGATGGCAAAGAACATGCCGGTGCCCAATGCGAGAACCTTGAACGTGATGAAAACTATAGGGACCCAATCCATCGATTTGAATATTTCCTAGCTTTTAACTGCTACTATCTGTCGCGAGGAGCACGACCGCAAAACTGCTGGTTCAACAGCTTCATTTTATAGCCAGACATCGTGGGAGCTGGTTTCGCGCTGATGCAGCGAAGCCTCTCGAATGTCTCGAGATGACCGCGCTCCCGATTTCCGGGATGATCTCGCCCCCCGTCTGGTGGGGTTGTCAGGCTGCGGTTGTTGTCAGTCCATTGAGCGGAGGTGTCAAGCAATTGGGGAGGAGTTTCGGCTCGGAGGCGCTGCGCAAATTGACGCGGTGGGCGTTGCTGAATGAGGCTACCCAGAATGACTTCAGCCGAAATGGGTCTCCTGTCGCGCTATGCGGACACCGTAGGCAGGCTCGTGATGAGGATTGATCGATGCCGCTGCGGTAGCCTGCCCGACGGCCGATGGCCTGTGCGTCACGAAATGACGGCGTATCCATGACCGGGAGTTCGCCCCGTCCCCTCCATCTGCTGCTCTCACAATTCTTTGAAGAAAGTTCCGTTACCCCGCCTTGTTCGCGGCGCAGAGCCGTTATATCGCAGTATCAACAAGAGTTTCTCTCAAAACGGGTGATATATGCCGATGTCCGACATGCTTCTGACCAAACGCCATCTTCTCGGCGGTGCCGCGCTGGGTGCTCTCGCCATGGCGGTGGCCGCGACCGGAGCCGGCAATGCCTTCGCCGCGACCGCGCCAACCCAGGAAGGCACGGTCGACATGGCCCAGGCCCTGCAGCCCGGCAAGTCGCCGGACATGGCGGTCGGCGATCCGAACGCCAAGGTCAAGATCATCGAATACATGTCGACGACCTGCCCGCATTGCGCCCATTTCGCCGCCACCACCTTCGATGCGATCAAGACCAAGTATATCGATACGGGCAAGGTCTATTTCATCATCCGCGAATTCCCGATTGCCAGCCAGGACCAGGATCCGGCCGCCTACGCCGCCTTCATGCTGGTGCGCTGCGCCCCGAACGGTCCTTCCGTGCCGCTTCTGGAGACTTTCATGAAGCAGCAGATGCAGTGGGCCGGTCCCGCGGTCACCGATGTGCGCGCCTCGCTGCTGCAAATCTCCAAAATTGCCGGTTTTACACAGGACAGCTTCGAAGCCTGCTTGAACAACGGCGCACTTGTGGATGATATAAACGCCGTGCGGGCTCGCGGCGTCACTTTCGGCGTCAACGGCACTCCCACCTTCCTGATCAACGGGAAGCGTTACTCCGGGGACATGTCGGTTGAATCTATGTCGACCATCATCGACAGCATGCTCTGACCCGCGCCACGTTTTCATGACGGGCGGCGGTAGCAGTGCTGCGCCCGTCGTTTATTGCGCTAGGGGACTGCTCTCGAGGCGGGGCCATGGCCGTTGGCCACGCGTTGGGACTCCCCCCTTCGGCCGGCCTGTTTCCTCCCCTCATTCCTGTGCTCGTCACAGGAATCCAGCCAAGGCGCGTCTGCGCCTTGAGGGGACTTTCTCGCAGCCAAATGACCTCCCGCGCCCACGGACGTGGGCGCACTGGATTCCTGTGACGAGCACAGGAAAGAGGAAGGAGAGTGGGTCGCTCTCCCTGCACGTCTGCGGCCTGTGGCGGCCACGGGTTGGAGAGCCACCGTTCAGCCGCGCCGTTTCCTCCCCTCATTCCTGTGCTCGTCACAGGAATCCAGCCAAGGCGCGTCTGCGCCTTGATAGGACTCTCCCACAATCGCAAAGCCACCTCTCGCGCCCAAGGACTTGGGCGCACTGGATTCCTGTGACGAGCACAGGAATGAGGGAGGAGAGTGGGTCGCCCTCCCTGCACGTCTCCGGCAGAGGCGGGTGCTTCACCCCGGCCGCCCGATGAAATTCAACAAGCTTCGCCTTGTCGGCTTCAAGTCCTTCGTCGAACCGTCCGAATTCGTCATCGAGGGCGGCTTGACGGGTGTTGTCGGCCCGAACGGCTGCGGCAAGTCCAATCTTGTCGAGGCCCTTCGCTGGGTGATGGGCGAGAATTCCTACAAGAACATGCGCGCCTCAGGCATGGACGACGTGATCTTCTCCGGCTCCGGTCACCGCCCGGCGCGCAACACGGCGGAAGTGGCGCTCTATCTCGACAACGCAGACCGTACCGCGCCTGCCGCCTTCAACGATAGCGACGAGATCCAGATCACCCGCCGCATCGAGCGCGAGCAGGGCTCCGTCTACCGCATCAACGGCAAGGAAGCCCGCGCCAAGGATGTGCAGCTGCTGTTTGCCGACGCTTCCACCGGCGCCCGCTCGCCATCGATGGTGGGCCAGGGCCGGATCGGCGAGCTGATCCAGGCAAAACCCCAGGCGCGCCGCCAGCTGCTGGAAGAGGCCGCCGGCATTTCCGGCCTGCATTCCCGCCGCCATGAAGCCGAGCTCAGGCTGCGCGCCGCCGAGACCAATCTCGAACGCCTGGACGACGTCACGACCCAGCTCGACAGCCAGATCGAGAGCCTCAAGCGCCAGGCCCGCCAGGCCAATCGCTTCAAGATGCTGTCGGCCGATATCCGCGCCCGCGAGGCGCTGCTCTTACATATCCGCTGGGTCCAGGCCAAGCAGGCGGAGGGCGAGGGCGAAAGCGCGCTCAACCAGGCAACCAACATCGTCGTCGAAAAGGCGCAGGCGCAGATGGAAGCGGCAAAGGCGCAGGCCATCGCCAGCCTGAAGATGCCGGAGCTGCGCGAGGCCGAGGCCAAGGCCGCCGCCGGCCTACAGCGTCTGCAGATCGCCCGCACCCAGCTCGAGGAAGACGTCGGTCGCATCCTGCGCCGTCGCGATGAGCTGATGCGCCGGCTGGCCCAGCTCGGCGAGGATATCCGCCGCGAGGAGCAGCTGGTGGTCGACAACGCCGCCATCCTCGACCGTCTCGATGCGGAAGAGGCGGAGCTGTCCGAAATACTGGGCGATTCCGGCCGATTTTCCGAGGAAAGCCGTGCTGGCTTTGAGGCCGCCGCCGCGACGCTCGCCGAAAGCGAAGGACTGTTTGCCCGGCTGACGGCGGAACGCGCAGAGGCCGCTGCCGTGCGCAACCAGCTGGAGCGCGCCATTCGCGATCTCGGCGACCGCAAGATGCGGCTCGAGCGGCAGATGGCCGAGGCAAACGGCGAGCTTGCAGCCATCGGCGAGAAGATGGCAAGCCTGCCGGATCCGGACGAACGGCGCGAGCAGGTGGAGGCGGCCGAAATCGGTGTCGAGGATGCCGAGGAGGCCGCCCAGGTTGTCGAAGCGGCGCTGGCCAAGGCCCGCAGCACAGAGGCCATGGCCCGCCCGCCGGTGGATCAGGCCCGCACCCGCCTCAATGCTCTTGAAACCGAGGCCCGCACCATCGCCCGCATGCTCGACGGCGGCGCCGCTGCCGGTGGCTTCCCGCCGGTGGCCGACGATATCAGCGTCGATCGTGGGTTCGAGACGGCGCTGGGGGCAGCCCTTGGGGATGACCTCGACACGCCGCTCGATCCGGGGGCGCCTGCCCACTGGTCGGATAACGGCGACGGCTCCGAAGATCCCGAACTGCCGGAAGGTGCCGTGCCGCTGACGGCCCATGTCGGCGCGCCGCCGGCCCTGAACCGCCGCCTGCGCCAGATCGGCCTCGTCGACGGCGGCGATGCCGTACGTTTGATGGCGGTGCTGAAACCGGGCCAACGGCTGGTCACCCGCGAAGGTGCCGTGTTCCGCTGGGACGGCCATATCACCGGCGCCGATGCGCCGAGCGCCGCAGCCCTGAGGCTTGCCCAGAGAAACAGGCTCACCGAGCTGCAGGCAGAAGTCGAGCTTGCCGCCGATATCCTTACAGAGGCCGAGGAGCAGCTGGCGCGTGCCGGGGAGGCGATCCGGGCCGAAGAGCGCCGCCTGATTGAGGCCCGCGAGCGCAGCCGCATTCTGGCCCGCCAGCTGACCGAAGCCCGCGAGGCGCTGGCCGCAGCCGAGCGCGCCTCCGGCGATCTCATGCGCCGTCGCGACGTGCTCAACGAGGCGGCCAGCCAGTTGCGGACCCAGATCGAGGACCTCGCCATCCAGGACGAGAATGCCCGCATCGAGATCGAGGATGCACCGGACCTCACCCTGATAGACGAACAACTGCGCGACCAGCAGGCTGCGGTTGCCACCGATCGCGGCGCGCTGGCCGAGGCGCGCGCCCGCTACGAGGGGCTGAACCGCGAAAACGAGGCCCGCCAGCGCCGCCTGCTGGCGATCGGGCAGGAGCGTGAGACCTGGCGGCAGCGGGTCGCGAGCGCCGATGGCCACATCCAGACGCTGCGCGACCGCGAATCCGAGGCCCGCGAGGAGGCCGCCGAACTGGAGATGGCGCCCGACGAATTCGACGACAAGCGCCGGGCGCTGATGAGCGAGCTCTCGAAGATGGAAGAGGTGAGGCGGGGTGCCGCCGACCGGCTGGCAGAGGCCGATATCGTCCAGCGCGAGGCCGACAAGAAGGCGACGACCGCGCTCTCGGAACTCGCCGAAAGCCGTGAGCAACGTGGTAGGGCCGAGGAGCGGCTGGTGTCGGCGCGCGAAAGGCGGTTGGAAGCCGAAGCCCGCATCCGCGAGGCACTCAACGTCGACCCGCACGAGGCTTTGCGTATCGCCGGCAATCCGGCAAAGACCGAACCGGACTTGCGCGAGGTCGAGCGCGAACTGGACCGGCTGAAGATCGAGCGCGAGCGGCTCGGCGCCGTCAACCTGCGCGCCGAAGAGGAGAGCAAGGAACTCAGCGACAAGCTGGCAGCGCTCATCAAGGAGCGCGACGACATCATCGATGCCATCCGCAAGCTGCGCGGCGCGATCCAGAGCCTCAATCGCGAAGGCCGCGAGCGACTGATCGCCGCCTTCGACATCGTCAACGTCCAGTTCCAGCGCCTCTTCACTCACCTTTTCGGCGGCGGCACGGCCGAGCTGCAGCTGATCGAATCCGACGACCCGCTCGAGGCCGGCCTCGAAATCCTTGCCCGCCCGCCCGGCAAGAAGCCGCAGACCATGACGCTGCTGTCGGGCGGCGAGCAGGCGCTGACGGCGATGGCGCTGATCTTTGCCGTCTTCCTCACCAATCCGGCGCCGATCTGCGTGCTCGACGAAGTCGATGCGCCGCTCGACGACCACAATGTCGAGCGCTACTGCAACCTGATGGACGAGATGTCGGCCTCGACCGACACCCGCTTCGTCGTCATCACCCACAATCCCATCACCATGGCCCGCATGGACCGCCTGTTCGGCGTCACCATGGCCGAGCAGGGCGTCTCGCAACTGGTCTCCGTCGACCTGCAGACAGCGGAACGGTTGCGCGAAAGCGCCTGAGCCAAGGGCTGGCCTGCGTTCCCACCGCTGCGGATTGCCGGGCGGACCGGCCGGCGCGACAAGAGTTCGAGAGACCTGAGAAGCGAACCGTCATGGTTCACGCTGCGGCGTCCAACCGGCGATCCAGAGCGCCCGCAGCCGATCTCCATCATTTTCGAAGTGGTCTCCCGTCGGGCTGCAGCGCGCCACGCGGTCGGCCCGGAAGTTGCGGATGGCCTGGCGCAATTCACACCATCCGACGATGACGGCGACCTCGGCGTAGTAGATCAGCGCGAGCGGCCGGATCGTCCGGGTGGTCGTCGTGTGATGTTCGTCGCGATAGTCGATCGCCAGCTTTTCTTCATCGCGGATGGCACGCCGGACAAGCGCGAAGTCGGCAGCCTCGGGGACGGGGGCAGTGGTGCCCCATGCATGCAGCGCCTGTGACGACAGGGCGTGACGCATCGGCATGGGAACAGCGGCTGCAATCTTGGCGACCACCTGTGCGGAAGCCTTGCGGAGTTCCAGGTCGCCAGTCCGCTCGATCAGCGCCATCCCGAGCACGATGGCTTCGGTTTCCTCGACGGAGAACATCAGCGGCGGCAGGTGAAACCCTGGCCTGAGGATATAGCCGATCCCGCGTTCGCCCTCGATCGGCACGCGCATGGCCTGGAGGGCGGCGATATCGCGGTAGATCGAGCGTTGCGTCACCTCCAGCCGCGTTCCCATCGCGGCCGCAGTCACGGGCGATCTGGCGAGCCGCAGGATCTGGATGATTTCAAACAGTCTCGACGCCTTGCGCATCCCGATCGCCCCATCACAACTGACACATCGCTGTCAGTTGCTCCTCTGTATAGCACGCAGCAACACCCTGACAGCCGCTGATATTGCGGTGATCGCGGGCGAACGGCACGAGGCGCAACTGACATGACCTACGATCAAAATCTCTGGCTATTTTTCATCCTGCTGACAGGCATTATCGCTGTTCCCGGCATGGACATGGTCTTTGTGCTTGCCAATGCGCTTACGGGCGGACGACGGGCAGGCCTTGCGGCAACGTTCGGCATGATGGCTGGCGGTCTCTGCCACACGGTGTTCGGCACCATCGCCGTGGTCGGTCTGAGCAGGCTGCTTCCGGCTGTTTCAGGACCGATGCTGATGATCGGCTCGGCCTACATGATCTGGATCGGAATTTCGCTGATGCGCAGCGCCATCGTGGTCGACCGGATCGAGGGACCCGGGACCTCCTCTTTGGTAAAGGTGTGTCTGCAGGCGATCGTCACCTGCCTCCTCAATCCAAAGGCATGGCTTTTCATTCTCGCGGTCTATCCGCAGTTCATGAAGCCGATCTATGGCCCGCTATGGTCGCAAGCGGTTGTCATGGGCGTCATGACGATGCTTGTGCAATTTGTCATCTATGGCGGGCTTGCTTCGGCTGCGGCGCTCGCGCGCGATAACCTCGTCTCAAATCCCCGCGTGACGATATGGCTGGGCCGAGCCACAGGCATCTGCCTTGCCGCCATCGCGTCCTCGATGCTGGTGGCGGGATGGCGGGCGCTTTGAATAGAGCCCGCCACGCCCCGCAGCGGAGCGTTTCCAGCGATTGAAGGACTACGAGGAGAGGACATGGCCGAAAGGGCGCCTCGGCGGTCTCCGTGGGCGGCCAGCCCCGCGAACGCGTCCACGAGAGCGCTTAAGATGCTCGCTCATTTGACGTGCAGCCCTCCCATGGAACCCTTTTGCCGATGAACCGTTATCTATCCAGCAGTTGACCTCTGCTTCAATCAACCGGTTCCCCCCTAGCCGGTCGCAAAAGCCTTCCAGAAACGGTAAAGCGTTCTGGGAGGCTTTTTCATGCGTATGCTACCGGCTCACCCTGTGCCAACTAACTCGGCACGCGCGACCTACGCAATGACGGCGACCCTGTCCGGAAAGAAGCTCTCAACAAAAGACACCGCCAGACACGTCGGCGGTGTTCGAAGCGCATTTACCGGACCATAGGCCGGACGGTATCGCTCAGTATTGGTCGTCGTCGGAGCGGGCAGAGGCGCCACCGCCGAGCTTGTCGATGATCTGCATCAGCGTATCGGCGCAGACCTTCGTCGGTTCATCGTCTGCACATTTGACGTCGATCTTGGTGCGGCCATCCTCGATCCGGAAGTGGGCAGCCTTCGAGGGCGGCGGTGGGCGGTGGTGGCCGCGCATGCCGTCTTCGCGAGGGCCGGGAGGCGGGGGTGGCGGAGCATCGCGGCCCGGCATGGGCGCGGGCGGCGTTTCGTTGGCCTCGTTCATCACCTCAGGCACGACCGAGTGCGGCGGCGGGTTCACCTTTTCCTGGGCCGCCGGTGGCGCAGGCGGAGCCGGCTGCGGCGCGGCAGTCTGGGCGAAAGCCGATGTCGTCAGGGCGGCGACGGCTAATCCAGTCACTATGAGAGACTTCATGGGTTTTCCTCGTGTTGATCGCATCTCCTAAACACCGGGTAAGGCTGTTTCGTTCGAGGTTGCAGACGATTTATCTTGAGCCGACCTGCTTGTTCAGCACGCCCCTGCAGTATGGGGATATTGGCAGAATGCAGATGTCTTAGCAGCATCCGGGCCCCGATTTTGGCGAGAAGCGCCGTGTAGAATGTCCCACGAGCATCATTCTCGACCATTTGGCCGCTATGCTATAGCCTCGCCAGCAAGAGAGAGGCGGTCAACCATCCCCCGAACCTCTGATAATCCTACCGCACTGCAACATTCCGCCGCATTTGTCGCCTTTCAATTCCCCCGCAATCGATTACCATCGGCCTTCAAGGGGCGTAAGCAATGGTGAAGTGGGTCTATACATTCGGCGACGGCAAGGCGGAGGGCCGGGCTGGCGAGCTAGAGTTTCTGGGCGGCAAGGGTGCCAATCTGGCAGAGATGTGCAACCTCGGCCTTCCGGTGCCCCCGGGCCTGACCATCGTCACCAGTGCCTGCGGTCTCTACCTCGGCAATGGTCGTCAACTCCCCGACGACCTGAAGCTCCAGGTCATGGCTGGCCTCGAGCATATGGAAGCCATCGCCGGCCGCCGTTTCGGCAGCGCCGAGCGACCGCTGCTCGTCTCCGTCCGCTCCGGTTCGCGCGCCTCGATGCCCGGCATGATGGATACGGTCCTCAATCTCGGCCTCAACGACCAGGCCGTCGAGGCGCTTTCCGCCGATAGCGGCGATCCGCGCTTTGCCTGGGACAGCTACCGCCGCTTCATCCAGATGTATGCCGATGTCGTCATGGGCGTCGACAACGAGGTTTTCGAGGAAATCCTTGAGGACGAGAAGGGCAGGCTCGGGCACGAGGTCGATACCGACCTCACCGCCGGCGAATGGCAGCAGGTCGTGCTCCGCTACAAGGAGGTCATCGAGGACGATTTCGGCAAGGTCTTTCCGCAGGAGCCCGAGGTGCAGCTCTGGGGCGCCATCGGCGCGGTTTTTGCCAGCTGGATGAACCCGCGCGCCGCTACCTATCGGCTGCTGCACAATATCCCGGAGGCCTGGGGCACCGCCGTCACCATCCAGGCTATGGTCTTCGGCAATCTCGGCAATGAATCCGCCACCGGCGTTGCCTTTACCCGCAATCCCTCGACCGGCGAGAAAGCGCTTTACGGCGAGTTCCTGGTCAAGGCGCAAGGGGAGGATGTCGTCGCCGGCATCCGTACGCCGCAAAGCCTGACCGAGGCCGGCCGCATCGCGTCGGGCTCCGACCGTCCGTCGATGGAAAAGCTGATGCCCGAGACCTTCTCGAGCTTCACACGCATCTGCGACCGGCTCGAGGCCCATTACCGCGACATGCAGGACATCGAGTTCACCATCGAGCGCGGCAAGCTGTGGATGCTGCAGACGCGGGTTGCCAAGCGCACCACCCAGGCGGCAATGAAGGTCGCCGTCGACATGGTGGACGAGGGCGTCATCGGCGAGGAGGATGCCGTCGCCCGCATCGATCCCGCCTCGCTCGACCAGCTGCTGCATCCAACCATCGATCCGCGTGTCTACCGCGAGGTGGTCGGCAACGGCCTGCCGGCCTCGCCGGGGGCCGCCACCGGCGCCATCGTCTTTTCCGCCGACGAGGCCGTGGCCGCCAAGGCGGAGGGCCGCAAGGTCATCCTCGTGCGGGTCGAGACCAGCCCCGAGGATATCCATGGCATGCATGCGGCGGAGGGGATCTTGACCACCCGCGGCGGCATGACCAGCCATGCGGCGGTCGTCGCCCGCGGTATGGGCATCCCCTGCGTCGTCGGCGCCGGCAATCTGCGCCTCGATGTCCGCAACGAGCGGCTGATCGGCCCGAGCGTCACCTTCGGGCGCGGCGATGTCATCACCATCGACGGCTCGGCCGGCCATGTCGTCAAGGGCGCGGTGCCGATGACCCAGCCGGCGCTGTCGGGCGATTTCGCCCGCATCATGGCCTGGGCCGACCGTACCCGCCGGATGACCGTGCGCACCAATGCCGATACGCCCGCCGATGCCCGCGCCGCCCGCGCCTTCGGCGCCGAGGGCATCGGTCTCTGCCGTACCGAGCACATGTTCTTCGAGGGCGACCGTATCCATGTGATGCGCGAGATGATCCTTGCCGAAAACGAGGCCGGCCGCCGCACGGCGCTCGACAAGCTGCTGCCGATGCAGCGCTCCGACTTCACCGAGCTGTTTGCCATCATGCACGGCATGCCGGTCACCATCCGCCTGCTCGACCCGCCGCTGCACGAATTCCTGCCGAAGACCGATGCCGAGATATCGGAGGTGGCGGCGGCCATGGACATGCCGGAAACAGCGCTGCGCCAGCGGGTCGACGCGCTGCACGAGTTCAACCCCATGCTCGGCCATCGCGGCTGCCGCCTGGCGATCTCCCATCCCGAGATTGTCGAGATGCAGGCGCGCGCCATCTTCGAGGCCGCCGTTGCCGCCGCCCGCGCCACGGGAGCCGCCGTCGTGCCCGAGATCATGGTGCCGCTGGTCGGCCTCAAATCCGAACTCGATTACGTCAAGGCCCGCATCGATGCCATCGCCACGGCGGTCATGGCCGAGGCGGGCATGACCATCGATTATCTCGTCGGCACCATGATCGAATTGCCGCGCGCCGCCCTTCGCGCCCATGTCATTGCCGAAGCCGCCGAATTCTTCTCCTTCGGCACCAACGACCTGACGCAGACCACCTTCGGCATATCGCGCGACGATGCCGCCGCCTTCATCCCGACCTATCAGCGCAAGGGCATCATCGAGCGCGATCCCTTCATCTCGCTGGATCTGGATGGCGTCGGCGAACTGATACAGATCGCCACCGAGCGCGGCCGGCGCACCCGCAACGACATGAAGCTCGGCATCTGCGGCGAACATGGCGGCGACCCGACGTCCATCCACTTCTGCGAATCGATCGGCCTCGACTATGTTTCCTGCTCGCCCTTCCGCGTGCCGATCGCCCGCCTTGCCGCCGCCCAGGCGACGCTGAAGGCCCGGCTCTAAGAAAGTAGCCTCCACCCTGCGGTTCCCCGGCAGAACGGCTACCAGGCAGCCTTTCCCGGCCGTGGCGCGCCGGCGGCGCCGGCTGTCAACAACCGCAGGCAAGCCAGCCGTTTCGTTTTCACCGCTTCTGCTCTACACAGAGAAAGCCCTGCCTGCCCGGCACCGATCCGATGAGCCCTTGATGACTATTCGCTTTGATCGACCCCTGTCCCGTGCCGCCCGCCTTGGGCATCAGATGGCCGCTTTCGCGCTGGTGCTGTGCATCCTGGTGCTGCTCGGCCACCGCTTCGGGTCGTTGACGACACCTTACCTCGTGCTCTTTCTGCTGCTGTCTGCGGGCCTTGCCCTCATTGCCGTGCTGCTTGCCTTCGCGGGTCTCGTCCAGCTTTGGCGGTTCGGTGCGGTCGCCGGGGTCTCGGCGCTCAAGACGCTGGTCTATGCCGCCCTGCCGCTGGCGCTGCTGGGCTTCGCGGCGGAGCGCTACGTCACCCGACCGGCGCTCTTCGACGTGACGACGGATCTCGCCGATGCGCCGGCCTGGCTGGTCCCGCCTCGGCCTGAGAGGCTATGGCTGAGCCGCGATCCGACGATCTCCGACGCCACCCGCCAGGCCCAGAGCCTTGCCTACCCCGAACTGACCGGCCGACGCTACGAAGGCGCAATGGACCGTGTGCTGCTTGCCGTCAGAAAGGTCGCCCGCCAGCGGGGGATCGTTCTCGTCAAGGCGGAAGGCACTGAAGTACGTGACCCGACCATAGACGATCTGCCGGCCAAGCCGCAGCGCGGCGGCCCCATCGTCAGGGCACCGGATATCGGCCCCATCCCGATTCCGCGACCCGAGGCGACGCTGGAGGACAACGATCCCATCGCCGCCCTGATCCAGCGCGTCACCGACGTGACGCTGCAGGGCGAGACGCGCACAAAGATTTTCGGCCTGCCTCTGGATGTGGTGATCCGCCTGCATGAGGAGGCGGAGACGACGCTGGTCGACATCAGGGTCGCCTCGCGCTACGGCGCCCATGATCTCGGCGTCAGCGCTTCAGTCGCTGCGGCCTATCTGAAGGCGCTGGATGCCGAGCTCCTCGGCATCGTCGGCAATTGACCGTCAAGACAGGAAGCGGCCGCGCTCCTCTGCCGTCGGCAGATAGCAGCTGTCGCGCCGGCCGGCGATGAGCAAGCGGCGGCGGGCAATGAAGCCGTAGATCGCATCGCGCAGCGCCCCGGGGATGAGGCGAAGAATGCCGGCCATCGACCAGGGCAAGCCAAGCCCGGTCAGCATGCGGATCGTGCCGTCGGATTTGAAATAGGCGCGGCCGTGCGCGAGCAGCATGTTGGTCTCGTAGTCGCGCGTGTCGAGGCCGTAATGCCGGTAGAGCGCGTCGCCGAGCGGCGTCTGCGCTGCGATGAAGCGAAAGCGTTGCCGCCGATCCTGGCTAAGGACGAAACGGACCCAGGCGGAGCAGAAGACGCAGTGACCGTCGAAGACGATGATCGGTCGGCTGTCGTCGAAATCGGGGACCGCTTCATCGTCCCGATAGCTGAAGTCTCGCTGGCGTGGCATGCTCGTCCCCATCAGATGATTGTTGCGACCCAAGATCGATCAGGCCGGGCGGTAGGTGCCGTTCAGCGACGGAGGCCCGTCGGTTGCGACCGTCCCCTTGTCCACCAGATCCTCGAGATGTGCCAGCACGGAAAGTGCTGCGGCGCCATGCAGCCGTGCATCGGTGTCACGGTAGATTGCCCCAACCATCTCGAAGATCGATCGGTCGCCTGCCTTGATGCGCTCGAAGATCGCCCGCTCGCGCATCCGCCGGTGGGCGCGGAGGCCACGCATGAAGGCGGCGGGCTCGCGCACCGGGCCGCCATGGCCGGGCAGGAAGAGGCTGTCGTTTCGCGCCAGCATCCGCTCCAGCGAGGCCATGTAATCCGCCATCGAGCCATCGGGCGGCGCGACGATACTGGTCGCCCAGGCCATCACATGGTCGGCCGAAAACACGATGCCGGTGCCCTCGAGGGCAAAGCAGGCATGGTTGGCGCAATGGCCGGGCGTCAGCAGCGCCGTCAGCGAAAACCCGTCGCCGACGATGGTCTCGTCGTCGCCGATGGCGATATCGGGCACGAAATCCCGGTCGGCGCTTTCGTCGAAGGGGTTGGTCTCGCCCTTGTGCAGCGGCCGCGCCGCCCGGTGCGGCCCTTCGCCGACGGTGAGCGCCCCCGTCGCCTGCTGCAGCCGCCTTGAAAGCGGCGAGTGATCGCGATGGGTGTGGCTGACGAGGATGTGGCTGACCGAGCGGGTGCCGAGCGCTGCCATCAGCGCATCGAAATGTGCGTCGCCTTCCGGCCCTGGGTCGATCACCATCACCGATCCGCCGTGCCCGACGATATAGCTGTTGGTGCCATGAAAGGTGAAGGCGCTCGGATTGTTGACCGTCAGCCTTTCGACCCCCGGTGCTGCGGGCACGGCGCGGCCATAGGCCGGATCGAAGGAACGGTCGAAATTGGGGCTCGCCATGTCATTGCGCCTGGTTGTCGCCGAGGCAGGTGCCACGGGCAATCCGAAGATGGTCTCGCTCCCGCCCTAGCATAGCGCCCGGATGCGTCCATAAAAATATCGTGCTGCACAAAACTTAGTGATTGTGACGGGCGCCGTGCTTTGCTAATCAGGCCTCGGTTCGGCGGCAGCGTCGCCGGACCATGCTGGGGCGTCGCCAAGCGGTAAGGCAACGGCCTTTGATGCCGTCATACCCTGGTTCGAATCCAGGCGCCCCAGCCAATATTTGTCATCATCGCGACGTCCGCACATTTCCGTCAACACCTCTCATCGCCTTTCTCCGCCGCTTGTGCCGGGATCGCCTCTCGTGGCATGAGGGGATCCTTCTGAGGAGCCTGGTGCATGATGAAATTTCCAATGTCGGGGTGGTGGCAAAAAGCGGGGATGGTCTTTGCCTTCCTTTCCACCTCGGTGCCCGCTGGCGCGACGCCCGTGCTCGTGGTCGATACGGCCACGCGCCAGGTTCTCTATCAGGAGGACGCCGGCGTGCCGTGGTATCCGGCTTCGACGACGAAGCTGATGACAGCGCTCGTGGTTTTCGAAGCGCTTCGCTCCGGTGAAGTCACGCTTTCGACGCCCGTGACGATGACGCGCAATGCGACGAAGCAGGCCTTTCTCGAATCCGGCCTCACCTACGGCAGGACGATGACGCTGGAAGATGCGCTGTTTGCGGCGATCACCGCCTCGGCCAATGATGTCGCCGTTGCGCTGGCGGAGGCCGTTGCGCCGAATGAAGCGTCCTTCGTCGAGCGGATGAACAAGGAAGCCGTGCGCCTCGGCATGACAGGCACCCACTTTTCCAGTCCGAACGGGCTCTTCGACCGCAACAACTATACGACAGCGCGCGACTTAGCGATCCTCGGAATGGAAGTCGAGAAGCTGTTTCCCGAGTATCGGCGCTTCTTTGCGGCAACGGCTGTCGTCATCGACGGCAAGGAGATCAAGTCGAACAACGCGCTGCTGACCAGTTTCAGCGGCACGATCGGCATGAAGACCGGTTTTCTCTGCGCATCCGGCCGAAATTACGTGGGCCTTGCCACCCGAAACGGCCGAAGCGTCATGGTTGTTCTTATGGGAGCGACGACGGAGCGGGAGCGCAACGAGCGCTCCGCGCAATATCTGACCCAGGCATTCGAGGGGCGCTTCGCGGGCTCGGGTCCCGTCGACGGTGTGCAGAATCGCCGGGATGTCGCGCCCGAGGACATGCGCATCCGCCTCTGCACCCCGAAAGGCGCCGCCTATGAGGCAAGCCGCGATGCGCTCTATCCGATGGGCCTGCCTGGCCACGAAAGCTACCTGACGGACCATCTCCCCGAACAGGTTCACGAAGTCCGGACCTGGCCGGGTGCCGACACGGCCGATGTTCCCAAGCCCAGTCAGCGCCGTTCATAGGAGCAGCGCTGTCTTCGGAGAGGCATCAGGGCCGGTGGCTGATCAGGCGAACGCCTGCGCCCGATGATTCGGCCCTTTTAAACTGCAGCGTCATTCCGACGGCTTCTGAACCGCATAGCGCAGATGCACCGCGCCGTGGCCAAGGGGATCGCAGGAGATCAGCGACAGCTCGGCCTTGCCCGCCAGCCCTTCGTCGCCGAACTCGATGATCCTGTCGCTGTCGCGCTTGCCTTCCAGCGCCGGCGCGACGACGAAGCTGAGTTCGTCCACCAGGCCGGCCGCCATCAGCCTGCCGTTGACGTTGGCACCCCCCTCGAGAAGGATCGTGTCGATGGAAAGCTCTCGCCCCAGAAGGTCGAGCATCGCGCCGGTATCCATCTCGCTCGTTTGCGAAACCACGTAGGACACGCCGTCGGCCGCCAGTTCGGCCAGATGGCTGTCGGGGACGTCTGATCCAAGCAGCACCACGACATGGTCGCCATAGAGCGCGTCGCCGGAAAAATGCAACTTGGCCGAAGGGTCGAGCGCGATGGCGAAGCTCGCCGCATCAGGCTTGGCAAAATGGTGCGGCCGCCTGACGTCGAAGGGCCCGGAAGGCGGGTGCGCCTCGGCCTTGGAGATTTCGGCCATCGTCACCCGGCCGACCATCCATGCCTTGCCATTATGCGACTTGTGGAGCTGCTCGTAGAGCGCCGACCAGTCGGCGCGGCTGCCATCCGGGCTCTTGGTCCAGCGGCTCGGATGCAGGCTACCATCCGGCGATGTCATCATCAGGCAGATTACGCGCGGTCTCATCGGGCTCGATCCTCTTCGTTGTCTTCGTCAGGAGGCCATATAGGCGGCGCCGGCGCCGCGCAAAGGCTCGAGCGGGACACTTCCTCCTCCACTGCCCGACGCGCGGAGTGCGCCGATAGCCGAACAAGGGACGGCTGCCGTATCGAGCGCTCCGCTGGCACGACGCGATCTCGCAAGCCTCCATCTGCAACAAATCCTGACGATTCGCCCGCGAATGGCCTTAGTCCGACAAAATCGCTGCCGCAATCCTGGCGCTCAATGGCACCGATGCAGCGAACAAGGAGGTTCTGATGAGCCCGCAGTCGGAGACTTGGTACAGGACCGGAAGCGACATGATCGCAAGGGCCGCATTTTCGATCGTCATGTGCGGTGCGCTTGCGCTGGCAGCTTACGCCACTCACCAAGGCGCCGCGCCGCAACAGGCATCGGTGGCCAGCGTTGCTCCGAAGATTGCAACGGTGGTGGCGAGCTTCGAGGACAGTCCCGGCATCTCCCAGTCCCAGGCGGTGGTCGATGCGAGCCCGACTGCGAACCTCTTGCCGGCCACCATCCCGATCCCGATCGCCAGGGTCGCGGAAGCGCGGCCGGTCGCCGCCCGACACGCCTCGTCACCGGCACGGAAGCCTGTTCGCGAGCCGGTCGCGGAAGCGCCTGAAGTGGTCAGCTTCGAGAGCTGCCTGCCGGGCTGCGAAACGCAGGATCCATTGATCGTCGGTCGCGACGGCGCCGCGCCCGAGGGTGCCGTGATGTCAGATGCCGCCGTTGCGCCGATGGAGACGGTGAGCCTCGCAGAGCCGAGACAAGGGCTTGTCGGGATGGCGCTGCACGCCCCGCGCGCCGTCTATCAGACAGGCCGCCACGCCCTGGCAAGCCTGGTCGAAACGGCATTCTAAGGCAGGAAGAATCCGCGTCAGCCCAGAATCTCGCGCACCATCGGCACGACCTTTGTGCCGTAGAGCTCGATGCAGCGCATCAGTTTTTCGTGGGGCAGGGGGCCGGCGCTGTATTTGAGGTCGAAGCGGGAGAGGCCGAGCGCCTTGACGGTGGCGGCGATCTTGCGGGCGACGGTTTCCGGCGAGCCGACATAAAGCGAGCCGTGCTCGATTTCCTGCGCGAATTCCGCTTCTTGCATCGGCGGCCAGCCGCGCTCCGCGCCGATCTGGTCGCGCATGCGCTTGTAGTCCGGCCACAGTTCCCTGCGGGCCTGCTCGTCGGTATCTGCGACATAACCCGGCGAATGCACGCCGATCGGCTGCATCGGTAGCTTCAACTGGTCATAGGCGCGCTTCGACAGGTCGACATAGGGCGCAAAGCGCTTCGGGTCGCCGCCGATGATCGCCAGCATCAGGGGCAGGTTGTAGCGCGCGGCCCGGACCACGGATTCCGGGCTACCGCCGACCCCGATCCAGGTCTTGAGGCTGCCGGTCTCGATCGGCGGAAATACCTGCTGGTTGACGAGCGGAGGACGGATCGTGCCTTTCCAGTTCACCTCTTTCTGGGTGATCAGGGCGGAGAAGATCTCCAGCTTTTCCTCGAAAAGCGTCTCGTAGTCGCGCAGCGGAAAACCGAAGAGCGGAAAGGATTCGGTGAAGGAGCCGCGTCCGAGAATGACCTCGGCGCGGCCGTTGGACAGCGCGTCGATCGTCGAAAAGCGCTGGAAGACGCGGATCGGATCGTCGGAGGAGAGGACGGTGACGGCCGAGCCAAGCCGGATGCGGGTCGTGCGCACCGCCGCCGCGGCGAGCAGCACTTCGGGGGCAGAGACGGCGAAATCGGCGCGATGATGTTCGCCGATGCCGATGAAGTCGATGCCGACGGAATCGGCCAGCACGGCCTCCTCCACGACATTGCGCAGCACCTGCGCATGGCTCAGCGGCACGCCGTCGAGCGACGATGTGACGTCGCCGAAGGTATCAAGTCCGAATTCGATGGGGTTCATGATCGCGCTCCGCTGAAGTTAGGCCGGGTGCCGTGTGGCGGGATGCGTTTAGCATGGGCTGGCCGCCAGCCCTAGAGCCGTTCCGGCGACAGTGCGTAGCGGTTTTGCGTCACGAAGTGCGTCGTTAAAGAAAGGCAGGGAGTACAGTATTGAAGCTAGGCGCTGAAATGCGCTGATACACACAGGCGGCTGAGAGCCGCCTGTGTGATGTCGTGCGGGTGGCTGCGAAGTTAGCTGGCGGCGGGCGTCGGCGCGGGGATCAGCAACTCCTGGCAATAGGATGGGCCATTGACACCAGGCATGTCGCCGAGGATGCGCACGGAGCGGATGACATAGTCCGACGAGGTGGTGATGTCGGCCTTGCAGCTCAAGTTGACGGTGCGGGCAGGCTTGCCGCCGTCTGCCGTCTGGCCGCCGATGCGGGCTTTCTTGTAGCCGCCGCGCCAGTTGTAGACCCGGCCGCCACCGTCGTCATGGTCGGAGATCGGCGGGCCGTAGGCGGCGAAGAACTTGCCGGCCGACTTGCCGGACCAGTAGGCTTCCACTGGGTTGGCCTTCATGATCGGTATGGCGGTGGAAACGGTCGTGCAACCGGCGAGGGCTGTAAGCAGCCCTGCCGCAGAAATCATGCGGATGTTCATCATATCGTCCTTGAGCTCATTCTCGCGCATTGACGGTCGGAAAAGCCGCTGTCCCGCGCCGTTCCCGTCTGTCCCGCCCACGGCTTTAGCGCGTCGCTGCGAAAAAGAAAATTGCCATTAGCGGGCTAAAGGCGAATTTGCAGCCTGTGTTGCACTAATTGTCCGCCGCCGGCACCCATCCGCCGCGGATCGGGTGCTGGCTCCGTGAGAACCGCTTACTTGACGGGGACGAGCGAGGAAAGGATGCCGGTCAGTTCCTTGTCGTGCTTGCTGCCCGTGTCCTTGGAGCCCCAGTAGGTCACGACCAGCAGCTTGCCGGGCGCCGGCGACAGGAAGGCCAGTTCGACATCGACGGCACCGTCATTGTCGGTGCCCTGCCAGCCGAGCGTCGACATCTTCATGCCGTTGATCGTGCTGTCGCCTTCATCCTTCTGGGTGGCCGGATCGATCTTCACGCCGCTCTTGGTCAGAAAGTCGATGGCGTCGCTCACGACCTTGTCGGTGGACTTTTCATCGGCGACATCGATCGAGAAATAGATTGCGGAATCATCCGAGGTCGCGTCGATGCCGCTATCAGTTTCCTTCGGCGCCCAGCTGTCGGGAATGGTGACGGATGCGATCGGCGCATCGCTCGGAAACTTGAGCGTTGCAGCCTGCGCGAGAAGCGGCAGCGCGAGCGTGAAGGCGAAGGCGGTGAGAAGCGTCTTTTTCATGGGAAATCCTTTGGTCGTGTCGCCTGATTGCGGAAGGCAGCAAAGGGCAACCCTGTCTTTGCGCGGCCGCTACAGTGGTCCATTTTTCCCTGAAAATCGATAGGGCCGCGCCTCTGGCAAGCGATCAAAAATGGGTGGATCAGCGCCTCTCTGATGCTGAAGAGCTATGCTTCGAAATGCAGGCGGTTGCGCATTGGGAGACGCCAGGCTGCATCCTGCCGGAACCAAGCCCGGCCACAGTGGTTCATGTTGGGAGACGATAAACAGACAAGGCTACGCGCTCTATCAGAGCGACCAAGTGGAACGGAAAGGCAGTGACATGGCAACTCCAGACAATCCCGGCACCGGCGACGCGAAGACCCCGGAAGCGGATGCCAAGGGTCAGTACCGCAAGCTGCTGAAAAGCAGCGACAACGACGGGCTCCACAGCGCCCGTCCGCGCGTCGTCACCGGCTCAGAGGATGCAACGCTCGACAAGAAGCCGGCTGGCGAGAAGGAAGCGGGCAAGGATTGGGACGTCAACTACGATCCGGCCGACATGAATGAAGGCAAGTTCCGGGGTTAGTTTAACCGCATTCGAGCCGGGGGACACGCCATGAACGAGCCGCGTTTTGTGGCGAAGAGGGACCGCAGCGGTACATGGTCCGTCATCGACAACGCCAACCACATGGTCGCCGAGATGCGCGGTGTACCGCTCATCGCGCTCGGCCGCGACCTCGCCAAGGACATAGCCGCCTTGCTCGTCATCGAGGCCAACGACAACCGCCCTGACGAGCTCGGCTGAGCCTGCTTCGGTGATTTTGATGCGGCTGCCGTAGCGTCGCTTTGCCCGTTTTCCTTCAAATGATGCATCATCGCAATTGCCATCCTCCGCCTGCGCCTGTGTCCTGAGCGAGGAGAGTGAGGTCGTTGAAAGGGTTATGGGCAAAGATCGGCTCTTATCGTCAAGGCTGTATACGCATGAAGTCATATGCAACTTAAGCACTTGAAATTCGCCCAAAAGTTGCTATCCCCCGTTTATGCGCGTTTTACTTCTGAGTATGATTTTTTTGTGTGCTCTTGCCGTCAGGGCTCCCGATTTGTGGCCGCCCAGGTTCTGGGCTGAGGATGCGTCGATGTTCCTAAGCGACCAGCTTCGGTTCGGCTGGCAGGCCTTTTTCTTTCCCTATGCCGGTTATCTCCATGCAATTCCCCGGCTCTCTATGATGCTTATCGACCTTTTTCCACTGAGTTGGGCAGCTAGCCTGTCGATGATCATCGTCGTGGCAATGACAGCTTGGAGCGCATCCATCATCATTCGAGTCTGCGGCGCCGGCGCGGGGGGCGCAATCGCCGCAATCGCCCTAGTTCTCGCCAGCGGCTGGACGGAGCCTGTCGGAAGCGTCACCAACCTGCAATGGGTGATTGCGCCGGGACTGCTGGCTTTAATTTTGAAGACAAGCGCGATTGGCCGAGCAGAAGGGCTTGTTTTTGCTTTTCTGGCATCGCTATCGGGCCCATTCGCTGCAGCCTTCGCGCCATTGACGGCGATCGTCGTCGCCACTCAGTTCTATCGTTACAGGTCCATCAATTGGGTAGCGATCATCGCCGGCATTTCCGGTCTCGTACAGGTGCTGGTTATAGTTCTGTCCCCCGAGTCTACGGGCTCTCAGAAAGCAGAGCCCGTCTGGCTGTTTGCAAGATTGCTGGCGCTGCCGTTCGGCTATTCACCTTTGCCGCTTGTTGCCGCGTTGCTTCTGGTTGCAACCTTGTTTGCCGGGGAAAGTCGATGGCTTCGGGCTGGGCTTGTTTCGGGCGTGCTTCTGCTGACGGCGATAGTTTGCGTCAAATTCAACCATCTACCGCGAATTTTTGAAGCTGGCACAGTGGGACAGAGATACTGGTACGTCCAAGGCGTCTTGTGGGTCATGGTCGCCGCCTCAGCTCTGTCAGATGTGTCGAAGATTGGAAAAGCGCTGGCAGTGAGCGGCCTGTTGTTGACGTTTCTGCAGGTCAACAAAGAGCCACTCAGGCGAGAATGGCCATGGCCGACGCAGAGTTGGAGCGGCTTCGTATCAGAAGCTCAAATGAGTCCCGCAACACATCACTACGCCCCTGGCTGGAATTTTGACCTGGATTTGAGCGGCAGCAAAAAATAGTCGCTGGAATTCACTTGGCGCTTGCTTCGTAGCCGCCGAGGATGGCGCGACTTGTCAAGTCGCTCTGGACGAATGGCAGATGCCATTGGCAGCAGAAGCGTTTTGCCTGACATCAGCCGGGTTTCATCCTCGTGAAAGGCCAGCTGCGGTCTGTCGGTTCGCCAGCTTTTACCTGCCTGCATCAACCATATAGGCCACGGCTGCCCGGTGAATCGTCGCTCGCGCGGAACGATCACAGCCTTCCTTCGTTTCACGTCCGGGATCACCAAACGGAGCCGATGATGTCCAGTTTGCATGTTGAGCACGGGAAAACACTACAGCCGTCCTCCGGCTTTGCCTCTTCGACTTCGCAGCCGCAGTTCGCCCATGGCGGCAACGGCAGTTGCGGCAACGCCCAGCCTGAGCCCGCCGCTCGCCTGGAAAGCCGGCAACCACATGGCGCCGATGCCCTGGTCATGCTGCAGCTCGCCTCCTTCGAAGGAAGGGCGCTCTGAACGAGGGGCTCGTCGCCCAGCCTATGCCTGCGCCGCCGGAGGACGGATCGCGGCAATAGAAGAAAGTGTGAATTCGCTTGAAATAAGGCGCGCCGCAAGAGCACGCCATCAGGGAGAAGCCCATGAACGACGTCCGAGATCAAGCCCCGGCGCCTGACGACGCACCCCATTCCGCATCCGAGCTGGCAAGCATCAGGAGACTGCTCCGCGCCAAGGAACAAGCCTGGCTGCGCCTGCAGAAGGAAGCTCAAGCGCGGGACCAATGCCGGCAGCTTTGAGCGTCTGCGAACAGAGTTCGCGTGTGTCGGAATGAAATTCGGGATGTTTTTAAGACTGGTCGGAGTGGAGTGATTCGAACACTCGACCCCCACGTCCCGAACGTGGTGCGCTACCAGACTGCGCTACACTCCGTGACCAGCGGCGTCTTCATAGACCAGCGTTTTTGGTTAGACAAGACCAAATCGATTGGTCCCGATTTTTTGCGAGGCGTGGCCGGGCTGCCTGCAAGGGCGGCCTTGGGCGCAGGCTGGAAGAGGGCGGACGGTGGTGCCGCCCGTCCTCTTTCAGGGCGACCTTATTTCCGGGAGAGGCCAGGAATGGTGACCTGGAAGACCTGGAACATGGTGTCGACATCAGCGCCGCCGTCGCCCTTGTAGGCGGCGCCGACCTGGAAGCCGTCCTGGGTCAGGAAGTCGTTGTCGTTGGCGACGAACAGGAAGTAGTCGTCCGGGAGTTTCTGGTCGAGGACGCTGGCAAGCGACATCGCTTCCCATTTTTCCGAAAGATTGTTGCGGTCGTTCGGGGCGCCGTTGTGAAGGCCGAAGCGGGCAAGCGCAGCCGCGTCGTTGAGGTCGATGAACGGCGTCCGGGTGGCCGGGGTGACCGATGGGTCCAGCACGCCCTTGGGCGCCACGGGCTTGTCGGCATCGAAGGCCGAGCCGGCGATGTCGGTGGCCTTGGAGAGGTCGACGAGGTCGATCCCGCGGTGGAGAGAGGTGTCGCCTTTCTGGCCGTAGCCGTTATTGCTGTCGCGCGCGAGCATGAGGAACGAGGTCGGCGACAGCGCGACGATTTCGCTCTGGGCGGCCACCGCCGTCTTTCCCTTGGCATCGGTGAAGACCGGCAACTGCACTACATATTCGTGGATCAGCTTCAGGTGATCGACGTCGCTGGCGTCATAGACGAGGGCGCGGGTGTTCTGGCGGGTGCTGCTGCTGTCGCCGCCGTCCTGGCGGGTCGCCGACTGCAGCACGGCGATCAGCGTCTTGCCGTCGGGCGTCAGCGCCATGCCTTCGAGGCCCTGGTTGTTCTGCCGGCCGGTCTGCGGGTCCTTCGGGTCGGGCGCGCTGTCGCCGGGGCCGGGATTGTTCGAGGCGAAATTCGGCTTGCCGTTGCGCATCGGGACCAGCGCGGCCGGTGGCTGCGTCGCCGATACGAGACGGCCGTCGGCGGCAAAGTGATAGATGTTCGGGCCATATTCGTCGCTGATCAGCATCGAGCCGTCGGCAAGGCGCGCGATCGCTTCGTTGTCGAGCGAGATTTTGCCGTTCGAGGCCTGTGGCAGCATCGGCAGTGTACCGCTTGCGGCGCGAACGCCCGACGAAGGGTCGAGCCCGGTCATGTCGGCGCCCTTGTCGTCATGCAGCAGCATCGTCTTCGTCAGCTTTGCGTCCACGCCCGATTGTTCCTTGCCGGCGACCGGCGCAGCACCGGGGGCGGTGGGTGTCAGCTGGATGTCGATGGTGTTGATGCGCGGGCGGTAATCGGTGGTGCCGGCAACATTGTAGCCGCGGTCCGGCAGCAGCCAGAGGCTACCCTTGTAGCCATCGGCGGTGCGCGTCCAGCTCTGAGGATCGATCGCCATGCCCGAGCCGGAGCCGAAAGTCTCGCCGAAGGAATCGCGCTGGTTGGCCGGAATACGGCCGATGCCGACAAGGCCTTTGCTAATCGGTGACGGACCGGCCATCGACGATGCGTCCTCGGCGTGAACGGGCATGATGGTTGCCGCCACCAGCAGGCTGGTGGAAAGCAGCAGTCTCTTCAGGGAAATGGTCATCGTCTCGATATCCTCCGGAATCTGATGCCGAGCGGGCGTTGCCTGCGCGATGGAAACATCCCGCAGGTTGCAGCAGTCGGTCGGTCTCACGGGTTCTAGGGCGGTTGTGTGATAGCTGGATGACGGGCTTCAGCGACCTCTCACGCGGCAATCGCAGCGCGGCAAGCCACGTACGGGAATGGCGGCGAGGTCAGCCAGAGAAGGCGCAACGACAGGCGTTGAGCCTATTCGGCGGCAGTGGTTCGAAAAGGCGAGGGGAGGCGGATCTTGCGGATTGCACCGCCGAGAACGACGCCCCACATGCCGCTCGCCATGTCGATGATGATGTCGAACGGCCGACCGTCATCGCCTGTCGTGACCACATGGGCGAGGCCGAGTGCGCAGACGGTGCCGATGACCATCAGGAATGCGAAAGAGGGCGAGTCCGGATAGGCGACGCGCGCCAGGCAACCTGCTGCACAGAGTGCGATGATGCGGTAGATATCGAAGGGATTTCCAATCTCGGCCTGCCAGTTAATATGCGCCAGCGTCAGAGCGACGAGAGCTGCCACATAAAGCCAGACGCTTATTTTCAAGAGCCGATTGGTATCCATGGAGGCAGCATATAGCAGCCGAAAAAGACAAAACTAGCGTCCTGCCGTCCTAAAGCGTCTCTGGCAGCACACAAATTGTGACGATCCGATACAAATGCGAAACTCGACATATGCCACTGATCCAGGTGGTGCGTGAAACTTCGAAGCCGGCAGGCTGCTGTCACGGTGATCCAAAAAAGCTTGCATGCGTATTGAAAAGCCGACTGGGCGCTGCACACTGGCAAGCGCAACGTCGGCATGGCATGGATGGGTGCATGGTTTTAAAACGGACCGGAACGGAAGCGGCAACGCGGCGAAACAAGCGATCGCGCGTGAGGCTGAGCGACGTGGCGGAAAGGGTGGGCGTCAGCGCAATCACTGTCTCGCGCGCCCTGCGAGATCCAGACAAGGTGTCCGTCGATCTCCGTCGCGACATCCTGCAGGTGATCAAGGAGATGGGCTATGTGCCGGATCTTGCGGCGCGTGCGCTGGCGGGTCGGCACAGCGGCATCATTGCCGTCCTGGCGCCGGCGATCAACACCCAGATCCTTGCCGACATCATGTGCGGTATCGAAGCCCGCATCCGCGACACCGGTCTGCAGACGCAATATGCCAACACCATGTACAGCGGCGAAAACGAGCTGGAACAGGTCCGCAGTTTCCTCGCCCAAAACCCGGCAGGCATGATTTTCGTCGGAACGGAGTCCTGCGAAGAAACCGCCGCCACCGCGGCCAGTGCCCCCTGTCCCATTGCCTATATCCTCGATCACAGCCAGGAACCCGGCCAGATGGTGATGACCGTCAGGCATATGTCGGCCGGCGAAGCGGCCACCCGCTATTTATGGTCGCGCGGCTATCGCCGTATCGCCCTGATCGGCGGCTGCCCGGACGTCCGGGTCCGCCAGCGCCTGAAGGGATACGAGAATGTTCTGCGTTCGGAAGGGGCTCTTGATTCGGCGCTGGTCATTCACGAGGCGCGCCCGACCAGCGTCGCGCTCGGCTGCAAGCTGTTTTCGGAGTTGCTGGACCGCGCGCCTGATATCGATGCCGTGCTTTGCCAGAATGACGATCTGGCGCTGGGCGTCCTCTTCGAATGCCAGCGTCGCGGCATTCGCGTGCCCGAGGACCTCGGCATATGCGGCGTCAACAATCTGGAGTTTTCCGCCTCCACCCATCCGCCGCTGACGACGGTCCACATGCCGCGTTTCGATCTCGGTTTCCAGGCAGCCGACATGCTGGTGCGCGCCATCGCGGGCGAAGGTCTGTCGCCGAAAACCGCCCTGGATTTCACGCTGATCGCGCGCGGGACGACCCGCTAGGCGGCTGCGGGGTGCAAGAGATCCCGCTGCCGCCGAGGTCCTTCAGATGTCGCTGGCCGCATTCGCCCACAACTCGGCCGCCTGCGCCGAAGTCATGTGGCGGATCTCCGCCTCGTCGCGGCGGCTGGCAAATAGTTCGCTTGCCATGATCTGTTCGGCAAGATCGGCCGGCAGCGACAACAGCACGCGCCCGTTGCCCTGATCCATCGAATCGATGCTCGCCCGCTTTCCCGACACCATGCCGCCAGCCACCGTGTTGTTGGTGTCGGCGTCGATCAGGATGAAGGCGCCGGTCGAGCGGTTCTGATCATAGGGGTCGAAGATCGCCTGTTCATCGAACATCAGGCGGACCTTGCCAATGGCGTTCATCGGCAGCGAGGTTGCCGCCTTCCATGCGCCGCTCTTAAGCTCCAGCTGACTGACGGGCATGACCTGTACCCGCTGGCGGCGGCTACCGCTTTTCAGCCAGTAGCGCTTGCCAGAATGAATGCCTTCCGGCTGCAGCGCCACGATCTGCGCGTCGAAGGAAAGGCCTACCTGCGGCTGGTTGTCGATGGCGACGATCATGTCGCCGCGCGACACATCGACCTGGCGGTCGAGCACCAGCGTGATCGCATCGCCGGCAACTGCTGCGTTGCGAACGAGGTCGAAGGTGACGATCTTGGAGACATTGGCAACCATGCCCGAGGGCAGGATCATGACGCTGTCGCCAGGCTTGACCGCGCCGCCGGCAACCGTACCCTGATAGCCGCGGAAACTCTCGCCGGGCCGCGACACGCGTTGCACCGACAGGCGGAAGCCGACCGCCTGCGACGAGCGCACGGTGGCAAGCTCCAGCGCCTCGACCAGCGTCGGGCCCGTATACCAGGGCATCGAAGCGGCGCCGGAGTAGACGACGTTTTCGCCCTTCAGTGCCGACATCGGGATCGTGGTGATCTGCCTGATCCCGAGCGTATCGGCAAATTCCTTGAAATCATGGGCGATCTTGTCGAAGCCGGCGCGGTCGTAATTGGTGAGGTCGATCTTGTTGATAGCCAGCACGAACTGCTTGATGCCGAGGAGCGAAGCGATCGTCGCGTGACGGCGCGTCTGCTCCAGAATGCCGACACGCGCATCGATCAGAAGGATGGCGAGGTCTGCCGTCGAGGCGCCGGTCGCCATGTTGCGGGTGTACTGCTCGTGGCCCGGCGTGTCGGCGACGATGAAGGAGCGGTTGTCCGTCGCAAAATAGCGGTAGGCGACATCGATGGTGATGCCTTGTTCGCGCTCGGCCTGCAGGCCGTCGAGCAGCAGCGCGAAATCGGGCAGGCCGAGGTCGTTCTGCTTGCCGGTGGAATCGCGGCGCAATGTTGCGGCCTGGTCTTCCTTGATGGCCTTGGTGTCCCAGAGCAGGCGACCGATCAGCGTCGACTTGCCGTCATCGACGCTGCCGCAGGTAATGAGGCGCAAGGGGCGGCTGTCGCGCACGGCTTTCGCGGACTCGCTCAAAGGGAGGGTGAGGACGTTTGCAGCGGTCATCTCAGAAATATCCTTCACGCTTCTTCTTTTCCATGGAGCCGGACTGGTCGCGGTCGATGGCGCGTCCCTGCCGCTCGGAAACCGTTGCAATCTCGAGTTCGCCAATCACCTCGTCGAGCGTGGTCGCCTCGGAGCGGATGGCGCCGGTCAGCGGGAAGTCACCGAGCGTACGGAAGCGGATCATGCCTTCCTGGCGCACTTCGCCGGGGAGCAGTTCGAGCCTTGGGTCTTCGGCCAGGATCATCATGCCGTCGCGTTCGACGAAAGGACGCTTCTTGGCGTAGTACAGCGGCACCAGCGGAATGTCCTCGGCCTGGATGTAGCGCCAGATATCGACTTCGGTCCAGTTCGACAGCGGAAAGGCGCGCACGCTTTCGCCCTGGCGGATCATGCCGTTGTAGATGTCCCAGAGTTCCGGGCGCTGGTTGCGCGGGTCCCAGCGGTGATCGGGCGTGCGGAACGAGTAGATGCGCTCCTTGGCGCGGCTGGCTTCCTCGTCCCGCCGCGCGCCGCCGAAGGCAGCGTCGAACTTGCCGGCATCGAGCGCCTGCCGCAGCCCTTGCGTCTTCATGATGTCGGTGAAGACAGACGATCCGTGGGTGAAAGGCGTAATGCCCTCTTCGGCACCGCGCGGATTGATGTGTTCGATCAGGTCGAGATCGTAGGTCTTCGCAATCTTGTCGCGAAAGGCGATCATCTCTGAGAACTTCCAGCCGGTATTGACGTGCAGCAGCGGGAAGGGAACGCGCCCGGGATAGAAGGCCTTGCGGGCGAGATGCAGCAGCACCGACGAATCCTTGCCGACCGAATAGAGCATCACCGGTCGCTCGAATTCCGCCGCCACTTCCCGAAAGATGTGGATGGATTCGTTCTCAAGGGCTTTCAGATGCGGATCGAGCGGCGGCTTGATGCTCTGCGGATTGCTCAGTTCCGTATCCGGGCGGCTGTCGGGCATGATGAATTCCAACTCTGTCGTCGCCGACCGCTTGGGGCGGCCGGAATAAAGGAAATGTCTTTGAAGGCGGGATGGGGTGGTGCTGCGAGGGTGTCTCAGGAAGCGACGACCGGATCTTCGGCGACATGCAGGCCGCATTCGCGGGTCTCGTCGTTTTCCCACCACCATCGGCCGGCGCGCTCGGGCTCGCCAGGCTTGATGGCGCGCGTACAGGGCTCGCAGCCGATCGACGGATAGCCGCGTGCATGCAGCGGATTGACCGGTACGGCATTGTCCGCCACGTAGGCGCGGATGCGATCGATGTCCCAGTCGGCCAGCGGATTGATCTTCAGCAGACGCCGCTCGGCATCGTATTCGGCAAACGGGGTATCGGCGCGATTGGCGGACTGACCGCGGCGCAGGCCGGTGACCCAGATGGTCGCGCCTGCCAGTGCGCGGGCAAGCGGCAGAACCTTGCGCACACCACAGCAGGCATGACGGGCCTCGACGCTCTCATAAAAGCCGTTCATTCCGTATCGCGCCACGAAGGCGTCGACATCGCTCTGCTCGGGTTCGAAACGCCGGATGGATATATCGTAACGGCTCTCCGTCTCGTCGATCAGCGCCAGCGTCTCGGGAAACAGGCGCCAGGTCTGGAGGGTCGAAACCTCGATCGGGAACCGGTGGGTGCCGATTTCGGCGGTGATGACCTGGTCTTCGATGCCAAGGCTCGTGGTGAACACCGCATGGCCGAGGGTCGCCGCCAGCGACAATCGGCCGGCAAGGTCGAGTTCGCCAAGCCTGTCGTTCAATGCTTCGGTATCTTCAATCGGATTGATGGCAGTCATCGAAAAACCCTGTCCTCACGGTGCTGCAATATCGCAGACCTGAATGCACAAAGACAGAAATTCGATTTCTAAAATGCCCTGCCGTGAGCAAATATCTCTCACGTTGGCAAATACCGCGGAAAAGCAACCGCCTTAACCGCTTTCGGCAAACATCTCCGCCGCCCACGACGGGTGTCGTCGTGGCTATATCTACCAATCTAGTAGAGTTATAGTCTGCTTGTCAAATGGATTTCCATCCCTGCGCGTGGCGCCGTCAGCCAGATCCCCCAGCGTTCAAATTCCGTTCAGGCGGCGTGCGCCATAAGGAATAAGGACTCTTATAAGGTGCGCTTGGCGACCATGGGTGAGTAGCGATCGAATGATAACGCAGAAGGCAAAATACGCGTTGCGGGCGCTGACCATCCTTGCCCGGGCGGATGCAGGCGTACCGGTGTTGATTTCCGAGATCGCTACGCAACAGAAGATCCCGAAGAAGTTTCTGGAGCAGATCCTGCTCGAACTCAAGCACCGCGACATCGTCGAAAGCCGGCGCGGCAAGCAGGGTGGCTATCTGCTGTTGAAGCCGGCCGAGGAAATAACCTTCGGCGAGATCCTGCGGATCATCGACGGCCCGATCGCGCCGCTGCCTTGCCTGTCGCTGACAGCCTATCGCCGATGCAGCGATTGCGACGGCGAGCAGGGCTGCGAAATCCACCACGTCTTCTCCAAGGTCGCCGACGCCATGCGCAAGGTGCTGTTCAACACCACGATCGCCGACGCCCTCCGACGTCCCGAAAGCGCCACGGTCACCCGTCTGCTGGCCTGATCCTGGTTCTGTCACCGCTTTGCTGCGGACAGCATGTCATCACTGCGCACGCCGCGCCCGGATGGCGGCGGCGATGAAGACCCGCGACAGGCCGTGATAGAGCGGCTCCGGCGACAGCATGCGTGACGTCACATATCCGAGCATCGATACCGCCATGATCGGAATGACCGCCTGATGGTCGCCGGTCATCTCGAGAATGATGACGAAGGCCGTCATCGGCGCCTGCACCACACCCGCGAAATAGCCGGCCATGCCAAGAATGGCGGCGAGCGCGATACTCGTTCCCATCAGTGCCCCGACCGTGCTGCCGAAGCCCGCTCCGACCGCCAGAGACGGCGCGAAAATGCCGCCCGGAATGCCTGAGATCATCGACAGGAAGCTTGCCAGCAGTTTTTCGGCGAAGAACAGGTGCGGCAGCGCATGGCCTTCGACGGCGCCACGCGCCTGGTCATAGCCGGTGCCGAAGGTATTGCCGCTCGAGACGATCCCGATCATCGCCACGGCAAGGCCGCAAGCGCCGGCAAGAAAAAGCATCCGCCTCAGCGGTTGCGGCTGTGCCCAACGGCGGATGCGCAGCCCGCAATAGAGCGCCATGCCGCTGAAGCCGGCACCGAGCGCGCCGCCGCCGATGCCGCAGACCAGCACCAGGCCCCAATCGGCCAGAAGGGTCGGCGCCGTCACCGCCGTGCCGAAATAGTTGTAGCTGCCGGAAAGCCCGAGCGCGGCGAGGCCGGCGAGAATAACGGCCGTCAGCACCAGGCCATTGGCGCGGGCCTCATAGGTCCGGCTCATCTCCTCGATGGCAAAGACGATGCCGGCGAGCGGCGTGTTGAAGGCCGCCGCGATCCCGGCGGCGGAGCCGGCGAGAATCAGCCCGCGCGCCTGCGCCATGCCGCCGAACCGCGCCGCCGCCAGCATGATCGCGGCGCCGACCTGGACCGTCGGCCCCTCGCGGCCGATAGAAGCGCCGGACATCAGGCCGAGGACCGTCAGCAGGATCTTGCCGAACGCAACGCGGAGAGACAGCAGCCGCACCCGGTCATCCTCCTGGTGCAGGTGCCGGGCGGCGATCGCCTGCGGAATACCGCTGCCCTGCGAATTCGGAAACAGCGTGATGGCCAGCCAGGCCGACAGCACGAAGCCAATAGGCGTGATGACAAGCGGCAGCAGAAAGCCCCACGTACCCGCTGTGGTGACCGCGCCGAACAGATGCTGGGCCATGTCGGCGAGCTTGGCGAAGCCGACGCTGATCAGCCCGATGGCCACGGCCCCCGCCCAGAACACGAGCCGCGGCCGCCAGGCACCATAGGAGCCCCAGATAATCCGGGATCGGCGTATAAATTTCGATTTTCGATAGAAGGCGGACATGGCGGCTCTTGGAGGCAGAAAGCGGGGGCTGCGCGGGGTCTATGGGGCGCCCCGGTTAGGGTGCCCTTATCGACCCGCCTCGCGCGCCTTGCAAGGCGGAAATGGTCAAGGGCACGGACAACCGCTCGTCCGAGCCACTCACCGAAGTCGACGGTCGATGGGCAATGTGAAGGACCAGGCGCTGGCCCGTTTGCGCACACGACGCCGGAAGATCGCTTGCAGGACAAGAACGGCAAACCCCTCCGACGCGGCCGGAGACTGCCTTGCTTCCTCAGGTTCCGGATCGTCCGGGTCGCCAAATCGCTCGATGTAGAGGTCGGCATAGAGGCGCGAGATCGATGACATGGCGGTCACTCCCTTCAGTCGGCAGTAAATGGAGACGGATTTTGAATCGATTCAATAATCGCGCCCGACCGATCGCCTGTCAAGGGAAAGTTGAATCGATACAAAGCGCGCGCTATGCTCTGAATCAACCGCAGTCGGAGAACGGTATGAAGGAAAAAAATGCAAAGCTGGCCGATGTTGCGCGGGTAGCGGAGGTGTCGCAGGGAACGGCCTCCAACGTCTTCAACCGGCCGGATGTGGTGCGCGAGGAAGTTCGCGAGCGCGTGCTCAAAGTGGCCGCCGCATTGGGCTACAGGGGCCCCGACGTGAAGGGCCGCTTGCTCAGGGCGGGCAGGGTCAACGCTATCGGCGTGGCAACGGTCGAGCCGCTATCCTATTTCTTCGATGACCCATGGGCGCGCGCGATCATGACGGCGATTGGCGACGTCTGCGATCTCAGCGGCACCGGGATCGCGCTGGTGTCGGCCAAGAGCCAGGAAAAGCTGGCCTGGAACGTCAACAGCGCCCTGGTCGACGGGTTCATCCTGCTCTGTGTCGAGGGCGGCGAGAAGCTTGTCGAATTGACGCGCGAACGACAGTTGCCGTTTGTCGCACTGGCGCTGGGCGAGGAAGACGTCTCGATCCCGAAGATCGGCATCGATAACAGGGCAGGGGCAGCCATTGCGGCGCACCACCTGGGTGAGCTGGGACACAGGCAGGTTGCGGTGCTTGCGATCGGACACGACGACGTGCCGCCGGGGCAGATCTCGCCGGCGCTGCTCGACACTGCCATGGGAGGGAGCATGCGGGAGCGCATGCGTGGCTACTGGCAGGGCATGGAGACCTTCGGTGTCGGGCCGGACGACATTCCGGTGTTTTCGACGCTGAACGACCAGCCGACGGTCGAGGCGGCACTTTCGGCCTTGTTCGCCGCTCCGGTGCGGCCGACCGCGATTCTCGCCATGTCCGACCGCATCGCGATGCTGGCGCTGCACTGGCTCTCGGATCGCGGCATCGCCGTGCCCGGTGAGGTGTCCGTCGTCGGTTTCGACGGTGTGCCTGAGGCGGCGCTGTCGCAGCCACCTTTGACGACCATCGCCCAGCCGCTTGCGGAAATCGGGCGGCGGGCAGTGGCGGCGATACTCGAAGGCGCCGGCCCGGTGCATTCCGACGTCGTTGCGGTAGACCTGATCGTCCGCAAGAGCACGGCTGCCCCGAGCAGATAGGTCTCGTGCGTTGGACGCCGCAATCCCTACCGGTCGCTCACCTCCCAGCGCGGGTTGATCCAGGGTTCCTGGTTGGAGCGGGCCAGCGGCTGGCGGCCAAGGATGTGGTCGGCGGCTTTTTCGCCGGTCATGATCGAGGGACCGTTGAGGTTGCCATAGGTCAGCGATGGGAAGATCGAGGAATCCGCGACACGCAGGCCTTCCACGCCGATGACGCGGGTCTCGGGATCGACCACGGCCATCGGGTCATCCTTGGCTCCCATCTTGCAGGTGCCGCAGGGGTGGTAGGCGCTCTCCAGGTGCTCGCGCAGGAAGGCGTCGATCTGCTCGTCGGTTTCGACTGTAGCGCCCGGCTGGATTTCCGGGCCGCGATAGTGGTCGAAAGCCTGCTGCCCAAAAATCTCGCGCGTCAGCCTCACGCAATGGCGGAATTTCTCCCAGTCCTCGGGATGGCTCATATAGTTGAAGTTGATCACCGGGTCGGCCATCGGATCAGACGACCGCAGCGTCACCGCGCCGCGCGACTTCGACAGGTTATAGCCGACATGCACCTGGAAGCCGTGGCTCTTGGCGGCCGCCTTGCCGTCGTAGCTGATGGCGACCGGCAGGAAATGGTACTGGATATCGGGCTGCTTGACGCCGGGGGCCGAGCGCAGGAAGGCGCAGGCCTCGAACTGGTTGGAGGTGCCGAGGCCAGAGCGGGTGAACAGCCATTGCGCGCCCGCCACGCCCTGCCAGAACCAGGGCAGCCACGAATAGAGCGACACCGGCTTGGTCGACACCTGCTGGAAATAGAATTCCATATGGTCCTGCAGGTTGGCGCCGACGCCCGGCCGGTCGACCTTGACCTCGATGCCCATCTCCTTGAGGTGGGCCGCCGGCCCGATCCCCGACAGCATCAGCAGTTTTGGCGAATTGAACGAGGAAGCAGCGACGATGACCTCCCTGGTGGCCTTGATCACCTCGATCTTGCCTCCGCGTTCCACCTCGACGCCGACGGCCCGGCCGTTCTCGATCACCACCTTGCGGGCAAAGCAGCGGACCAGGGTGACATTCGGCCGCTTCAGGGCCGGCCGCAGATAGGCGTTGGCAGCCGACCAGCGGCGGCCCTTGTAGATGGTCTGCTCCATCAGCCCGAAACCCTCCTGTTTCGAGCCGTTATAGTCGTCGGTCGCCTCGAAGCCCGCCTGCTTGCCGGCCTCGATGAAGGCGTGGAACAGCGGATTGCGAAAACCGCCGCGCTGCACATGCAGCGGCCCGTCGGTGCCGCGCCAGCCTTCCTCGCCGCCATGGCTGTTTTCCATCCGCTTGAAATAGGGAAGCACGTCGGCATAGCTCCAGCCATGGGCGCCGAGATCGTCCCAGCGGTCGAAATCCTCTGCATGGCCGCGGACATAGACCATGCCGTTGATCGAGGACGAGCCGCCGATGACCTTGCCGCGCGGCGCGGTGATCCGCCGGTTGTTGAGGTTCGGCTCGGGTTCGGACAGGTAGCCCCAGTTGTAGCGATCCATGCTCATCGGCCAGGCGAGCGCTGCCGGCATCTGGATGAACGGCCCGAAGTCCGTGCCGCCATATTCCAGCACGATCACCGAATGCTTGCCGTCTTCCGACAGCCGGTATGCCATGGCCGAGCCGGCCGAGCCGGAACCGATGATGACGAAGTCTGCTTGCATGGTCATGTCTCTTTTTGATCTCCCCCCTTGTGGGGGAGATGTCACGAAGTGACAGAGGGGGGTGATGCGGCAAACTCGACGTTTGCGGAGGCCACCCCCCTCTGTCGGCTAGCGCCGACATCTCCCCCACAAGGGGGGAGATCGGCCAGACAATTCAATACGGCGCCTGCACCGGCCCCATCGCGACGTAAACCGTCTTCAGCTCCGAATAATGCTCCAGCGCCGCCAGCGAGTTCTCGCGGCCCAAGCCGGATTGCTTGGAGCCGCCGAAGGGGATTTCGACGGGGCAGAGATTGTAGGTGTTGATCCAGAGCGTGCCGGCTTCCAGCCGGTCGACGACGCGGTGGGCGCGGGTGATGTCCGACGTGAAGACGCCGCCGGAGAGGCCGAATTCGGTGCCGTTGGCGCGCGCGATCACCGCGTCCTCGTCGTCGAAGTCGAGCACGCACATGACGGGCCCAAAAATCTCCTCGCGGGCGATGGTCATTCCATCCGTGACGTCGGCAAAGACCGTCGGCTGGATGTAATAGCCTTCGCCGGAGACATCGTTCGGAATGCCGCCGCCTGTGATCAGCGTCGCGCCCTCGGCCTTGCCCTTGTCGATATAGGAAAGAACCTTGTCGCGTTGCGCGAGCGATACCATCGGCCCGACCTGCGTTGCCTCGTCCATGGGATCGCCGATCACCATCGCTTCGGTACGCGCCTTCAGACGCTTCAGGAACTCGGACTTGATCTTCGAGTGGACGAAGACGCGGGTGCCGTTCGAGCAGACCTGGCCGGTCGAATAGAAATTGCCGAGCATGGCGCCGCCGATGGCGCTGTCGATGTCGGCATCGTCGAAGACGATCAGCGGCGATTTCCCGCCGAGCTCCATCGTCACATGCTTCAGGCTGCCGGCCGCGCTGGCTGCCACCTTGCGGCCTGTTGGCACCGAGCCGGTCAGCGACACCTTGGCGACGTCAGGGTGGTTCACCAGCAACGGGCCGGTGGTGCGGTCGCCCTGGATGACGTTGTAAAGCCCCTTCGGCAGCCCGGCCTCAACAAGGATTTCGGCGATCTTCAGGGCGCCGAGCGGCGTGTTTTCGGATGGCTTGAAGACCATGGCATTGCCGGCGATGAGGGCGGGCGCGCCCTTCCAGCAGGCGATCTGTTGGGGGTAGTTCCAGGCGCCGATGCCGACGCAGACACCGAGCGGGACGCGCTTGGTATAGGCGAAATCGCCGCCGAGCGGGATATAGCTGCCGTTGAGCCCGGCTGCCGCGATGCCGCCGAAGAATTCGAAGCTGTCGGCGCCCGAGGTTGGGTCGGCGACGATGGTCTCCTGGATCGGCTTGCCGGTATCCAGCGTCTCCAGCTCGGACAGTTCGCGGTTGCGCTCGCGCATGATGTCGGCGGCGCGCTTCAGGATGCGGCCGCGCGCGGTCGGGCTCATGGCGGCCCATTCCGGCTGGGCGCGCTTGGCCGCGGCGATCGCCATCTCGACGATGGCCGGCGTTGCCGCATGCAGCCGGGCGATCACCTCGCCGGTGGCCGGATACAGGCTTTCGAACACGGCGCCAGCCGCGTCCTCCACATATTTGCCGTCGATGAAGTGCGAGGCTTTCGGTTGGGCTTTCATCTTATTCTCCGCGCGGATAGCGTTTGGATTCTTCCAGGGTGTCGAGGTTCATGTGGTTGCGCATGTAGCGCTCCGAGGCCTTCTGCAGCGGCTGGTAGTCCCAGGGATAATAGGAGCCGTTGCGCAACGCCTCGTAGACAACCCAGCGCCGCGCCTGGCTTTCGCGCACGGCGGCGTCGAAGGCGCCCATGTCCCAGCGCTCCTCGCGCTTGCGCCGGAACAGGGCGACGACCTCCTCGAAATCCGGGTCGTCGGCCAGATTGGTGAGTTCCAGCGGGTCGGCCTCGAGATCATACAGCAGGTCGGGGTCGAGCATGCAGTGGATGTATTTCCACTTGCCCTCGCGGATGCAGACGAGCGGCGCATAGGAGCCCTCGGCGGCATATTCCATCAGCACCGGCTCGGTACGCTCCGCGCCGTTGATCAAGGGCACCAGGCTCATGCCATCCGTCCAGGGCTCGATGTCGTCCATCGAGATGCCGACCAGCTCGGCCATCGTCGGGGTCACGTCGAGATTGGAGGTGGGGGCTAGATGCAGGCCGGGCTCAACGCCGGGGCCGGCCACCATCAGCGGCACCCGGGCGGACCCCTCGAAGAAGTTCATCTTGAACCACAACCCGCGCTCGCCGAGCATGTCGCCGTGATCAGAGCAGAACAGGATGAAGGTGTTGTCCAGCATCCGCGTGCGCGTCAGCGTGTCGATCAATTCGCCGACTTTCTCGTCGAGATAGGAAATATTGGCGAAATAAGCCTGGCGGGAGCGTCTGATATGCGCGTCCGTGACCTCGAAATTCTTGTAGTCGCAGGAGTGAATGATGCGTTTCGAATGGGGGTCCTGCTCTTCGTCCGGCAGCATGCCGACCTCGGGCATCAGCTGGTCGCAGCCCTCATAAAGGTCCCAGAATTTCCGGCGCGCCACATAGGGGTCGTGCGGATGGGTGAAGGACACGGTGAGGCACCACGGCCGACGATCCGCGTCGTCGTTCTCGCGGCTGAGGTGGAACAGCTTCTGGTTGGCCAGAAACGCCACCTCGTCGTCATATTCCATCTGGTTGGTGATCTCGGCGACGCCGGCGCCGGTGACCGAGCCGAGGTTGTGATACCACCAGTCGATCCGCTCGCCAGGCTTGCGGTAATCCGGCGTCCAGCCGAAATCGGCCGGATAGATGTCGGTTGTCAGTCGCTCCTCGAAGCCGTGCAGCTGGTCGGGCCCGACGAAATGCATCTTGCCGGACAGCGCCGTGTAGTAGCCGGCGCGCCTGAGGTGGTGGGCATAGGTCGGGATCGACGAGATGTACTCGGCGGCATTGTCGTAGACCCGCGTACGGCTCGGCAACTGGCCGGCCATGAAGGAGGCGCGGGCAGGGGCACAGAGCGGCGACGAGGTGTAGTTGTTGCGAAAGCGCGCCGAGCGGGCGGCGAGCGCCTTCAGATGCGGCGCATGCAGAAAATCCGCCGGCCCGTCCGGAAAGAGCTTTCCGTTCAGCTGGTCGACCATGATGATGAGGATATTCGGCTTGGTCTCGGTCACGGGGTCGGTCCTTCGGCAAGGGCTGTCAGCTGGGTGGTGATGTAATCTTCCGTCAGCGCGATCGAGGCTTCAATCCCTGTCGGCACCGAGCGCAGACTTTGCCGGATATAAAGTCCGTCGATCATCGCAGCCGCGCCCTCGGCGATGCGTTCCGCGTCATCGGCGGCGCAAAGCGGCCTGAGGTTGGCAATGAGGTTCGAGCGCAGCCGGCGCGCATAGATCACCAGGAAGCGACGGGTCTCCTCGGAGCGCTGCGCCTCGGCATAGAAGGCGAGCCAGGCGGCAATCGTTTCCGGCGCGAACTGTTCGGCCTGGAAGCTGACGCGGATCAGCGCCGACAATTTCTCGCGATGGGCCGACGCTGCCGCAAGGGCTGTCACCGTGTCGTTGCGCAGCTGGCGTAGGAGGGAGCGGATGGTTTCCTGCAGCAGGCGCTCCTTGCTGCCGAAATAATGGTGGGCAAGCGCTGCCGAGACACCGGCCTCCCGGGCGATTTCGGACATGGTGACAGCAAGCGATCCGTGATCGCCGATCACCCTGAGGGCGGCATTGACGAGCGCCTTGCGGCGCACCGGCTCCATTCCGACTTTCGGCATCGAGATCTCCTGATGGCGGCATCGTATTTTTGATTGAGCCATCAATCAACGAAAATCGACGCCCGCGGGATTGATTTCGATCAGTCCGGCCCCGGGGGCTTCAAGTTAGGGTTCTGTGCGCTATGTCGCTATCAACAGGAGGGGTGTCGTCATGGTCTTCGGTATCAATGAACTTCCGCACTCAACCGCCCGCGCTAAGTGGGGGTGGTTCGTCGGTCTCGGCGTCCTCCTGCTGCTGTTGAGCGGTATCGCCTTCGGCAACCTGTTCGTCGCCACCGTCGTTTCCGTCTACTATATCGGCATGCTGATGCTGTTCGGCGGCGCCATCTATCTCGTCCATGCGTTTCAGTTGCGCGGCTGGGATCACGTGTTTCCCTGGGTCGTCAGCGGCATCCTCTATACGCTGGCCGGCATTTTTGCCTTCATGAACCCTGTCCTGGCATCGGCCGCCTTCACGCTGATGCTCTCCATCGCCTTGGTGATTGCCGGCGTGTTGCGCATCTGGATCGGGCGGAGGATGAAGCCTGCCAAGGGTTGGGCCTTCATCCTCTTGAGCGGCATCGTCACCATGCTCGCCGGCTTCATCATTGCGCTCGGTTGGCCGATCAACAGCCTGTGGATCCTGGGCTTGTTTCTTGCCATCGATCTCCTGTTTCAGGGCTGGACGCTGATCGCCTTCGGTCTCGCCCTTCGCCGCTGAACTAGAAGAAATCGCCCATTCGTTCCCCGTTTTGACAAGGTCCTGGCGCAGGTCTACCAATGAGCAACGGTCGGCGTAAACCCGGCCTCTTCGACGAACCGCCATGACGGCGGCCGGTCGCATGCGTGATGCGTATGAACTCTCTGGTGCGTTCCGACCAGCCACGAACGGAAAGGCAATGTCATGCCCATGGTCACGGTTTCCATCTCTCCCATGCAGGTCGCCAGCATCCGCGCTGCCATCGACAGCGGCAAATATGCATCGAGCAGCGAGGTCGTGCGCGACGCTCTGCGCATGTGGGATGCCGCTCGCAAGGGATCGCACGGCTACCAGGCGAGGCCACTGACGTCACGGCTGGCCCCTGGCGAAAACCGGGAAGGCCCTCCGGTCGCAGACATGCTCGCGGAACACGAAGCGGAGAAGCGTACACGCAATTGAAGCCTCCGCGTTAACGCCAAAAAGCTAATCTATCCCGCAGGTTGGTAGCGATCCGGCAATCCGCTGCAAGGTCAGTTATTGTCATCAAAACTTCACAACCCGGAAAGCTTTTGTTGAGAGTTGGCGACCATCTTCACGCCAGCGAATGGGGCCACAGTGGAGACGAGCATGTCGGGTAGTCCGATAAAGAAGATGGCGGTAGGACGCCATGCCTTCGATGCTTCTCGCTGGACGCTGATCGAGACCGCCTTCCAGCCTATCATCGATATCAACACCGGAAACGTCTTCGGCTACGAAGCGCTGATGCGGGGCCACGACAAGGTGGGCTTCTCCGATCCGCTGGCAGCCCTCGATGAAGCCGAGAGCACGGGGCAGTTGTTCGGGCTCGAGCAGATGATGGAGCGCCTGGCGCTCGGCGCCTTCGCTGCCCTGCCAAACCGCGCCCAGGCGACTTTGTTCCTCAATCTCGACGCGCGCCTCATTCCGGATGGGCTGTTGCTGGTCGAAGGTCTGCTGGAGTTGCTGAAAGCGCGCGGTGTCCTGCCGTCTTCGGTCTGCTTCGAATTCTCCGAGCGCTTCGACAACAGCGCCTATCCGCAACTTGCGGCGCTGATCTCGTACATGCGCAAATGCGGTTTTAAACTGGCGATCGACGATTTTGGCGTCGGCCACTCCGAGATGCGGCTGCTTTGCGATCACGTCGTCGATTACGTCAAGATCGACCGGCATTTCATCAGCGACGCCGACAGGACGCTCCGCAAGCGGCACTTCGTAAAGAGCGTCGTCACCATGGCACACATGCTTGGTGCCCGTGTGATTGCCGAAGGCATCGAGACTGAGGAGGAGCTTGCGGCCTGCCGCGATCTCGGCGTCGACATGGCGCAGGGTTGGCTGATTGCCCGGCCGATGGCCGATGTCAGCCGCTGGCAGCCACGCCTCGAAAACTTTCCCGACAGTCGCCTGTCGCCCGCCGCGCCGCAATCGCTGGACGACATCCTTATCCGCAAGCAGATCGAAGTCCTGCCGACGGTTTACGAAAACGATCCGATCGACACCGTATTCGAACTCTTCCGGCGCAACCCCCGCCAGGCCTACTTCCCGGTGTTGAACGCCAACAACGAACCGCGCGGCGTCATTCACGAATACAGCCTGAAGTCCTATATCTACCAGCCTTTCGGCCGCGATCTCCTGAAGAACAAGGCCTATGAGCGGACCATTTCCCATTTCATGGAACCGACGCCCGTTGTCAGCATCACCTCGACGGTGGATGACCTCATGGGGATCTTTGCCGATGTCGCCGACGCCAGCTGCCTCGTCGTCGTCGAGGACATGCGCTATGCCGGCGTCGTCTCGGCTGCCTCGCTCGTCAAGGCGATGACCGAAAAGCAGTTGAAGACCGCGCAGGACCAGAACCCGCTGACCGGCCTGCCGGGCAACCATGCGATCCGCGCTTTCATGAACACGGCAGCCGCCAGCAAGGGCGATGACGTCCGCTATTTCTGCTATTGCGATTTCGACGCCTTCAAACCCTTCAACGATGCCTATGGCTTCCACATCGGCGACCACGCCATCTCGCTCTTCGCGGCGCTGATGCGCCGGCATTTCCTACTCGGCAATCACTTCCTCGGCCATGTCGGCGGCGACGACTTCTTCGTCGGCGTCATCGGCGGGACGCGGGACGAGCTGACCGAGACGCTCGATCGCCTGCGTGCCGATTTCAGCGATGATGTCGCCGCCCTCTATCCCTCCGACGACCGCGCGCGCGGCTATATCACCGGCCACGACCGCAGCGGCGTCAAAACCATCTTCCCGCTGATGCGCTGCTCGATCGGTGTGGTCGAGCTGCCCGCCGGCACCGTCGTCGACGAGATGGGCAGCGTCAGCACGCGGATCGCCGGGCTGAAGACGAAGGCCAAGGAAAGTCGCGTCGGACTGGTTTTCGAACAACTTTCCGAGACCATTTGACGCCCCCAGCCGTCATGCCTTTTCTTTGCCGCGTCGCTGACCTATGTGGGTCTCTCCTGATCTGGTGGAGAGCGAAATGACCTTGCCAACCGATATGCGCTGCGTGGATCTGCCCTCCTTCGGCGGCCCCGAAGTGATGACCATCGCCCGCAAGCCGCTCCCGGTCCTCAAGCCCGGCGAAGTTCTGGTGCGGGTCGAGGCCGTGGGCGTCAATCGCCCCGATGTCGCCCAGCGCCAGGGCAATTACCCGGCACCCAAGGACGCGAGCCCGATCCTGGGACTGGAAGTGGCGGGCGAGGTTGTCGACGTCGCTCCTGGCGTCACCGACTTTGCGATCGGCAACAAGATCTGCGGTCTGGCGAATGGCGGTGCCTATGCCGAATACTGCGCCATTCCCGCGTCCCAGGCGCTGCGCTTCCCGAACGGCTATGATGCCGTGCGCGCCGCAGCCCTGCCGGAAAACTATTTCACCGTCTGGGCCAACCTGTTCCAGATGGCCGGCCTGACGGAAGGCGAGAGCGTCCTCATCCACGGCGGCTCGAGCGGCATCGGCACCACGGCGATCCAGCTGGCGCGCGCCTTCGGCGCCGAGGTCTTCACCACGGCCGGCTCGAAGGACAAATGCGACGCTTGCGTCAAGCTCGGGGCCAAGCGGGCGATCAATTATCGCGACGAGGATTTCGTCGAGGTCATCAAGGCGGAGACCGAGGCCGGTGTCGACATCATCCTAGACATGGTCGGTGCGGCCTATTTTGAGAAAAATCTTTCGGCTCTCGCCAAGGATGGCTGCCTGTCGATCATCGCCTTCCTCAGCGGTTCGGTCGCCGAAAAGGTCAATCTGGCGCCGATCATGGTCAAGCGACTGACGGTGACCGGCTCGACGATGCGGCCGCGCACGGCGGAAGAAAAGCGCGCCATCCGCGACGATCTGCTGTCGCAGGTCTGGCCGCTGCTGGACAAGGGCACCATCGCCCCGCTGATCCATCACACCTTCGCCTTCGAGGACGTGGTCGAGGCGCACAGGATGATGGAAAGCAGCAGCCATATCGGCAAGATCATGCTGCGCATGGCCTGAGTTCAGCCGCTGCCTCCCTTAAGACGGGCAGCCGGACCAGCGCGCAATGGCTGTTGGCAAGGGTGATCTGACGCGCTATCACCGCGTCACACCTTCTGAAACTGGATCCCATCATGACCAATCCCGTCACCGTCGAAGTCACCCGTGGTTTGCTCGTCGAGAGCCGGCATCGCGGTTCCATCGTTGTCGTCGATGGCGATGGCGGCCTGGTCTATTCCATGGGCGATATCGACGCCGGCGTGTTTCCGCGCTCGGCCTGCAAGGCGATGCAGGCGCTGCCGCTGGTCGAAAGCGGCGCCGCGGATGCCTATGGTTTTGGCGATAAGGAACTGGCGCTGGCCTGCTCGTCGCACAATGGCGAGGACGAGCACGCGGCCCTGGCTGCCTCCATGCTTGAGCGCGCCGGGCGTAGCGTCGAGACGCTGGAATGCGGCGCCCATTGGTCGTCGCACCAGAAGACGCTGATCCATCAGGCGCGCACGATGGAGAACCCGACGGCGCTGCACAACAATTGCTCCGGCAAGCATGCCGGCTTCGTCTGTGCCTGCTGCCACCAGGATGTCGATCCCAAGGGCTATGTCGGCTACGATCATCCCCTGCAGCAGCAGATCCGCGAGACCATGCAGGATCTCACCGGCGCGCCGCTCGGCCACGATAATTGCGGCACCGATGGCTGCTCGATTCCGACCTATGCCGTGCCGTTGCGCGGCCTTGCCCACGGCTTTGCCAAGATGGCGACCGGCCAGGGGCTTGGTCCCCTGCGTGCCAAGGCGTCGCGCCGGCTGTTCGATGCCTGCATGGCCGAACCCTTCTATGTCGCCGGCACCGGCCGTGCCTGCACCGAACTGATGCGCATCGCGCCAGGCCGGATCTTCTGCAAGACCGGCGCCGAAGGCGTCTTCTGCGCCGCGATCCCCGAGCAGGGCATCGCCATGGCGGTCAAATGCGATGACGGCACCGGCCGCGCTGCCGAAGCGATGATCGCCGCTGTTCTCGCCCGCTTCTTCGAGAAGGACAGCGAGATCCATGCCGCACTCGGCGCCATGGCCGTCAAGTCAATGCACAACTGGAACGGCATCCACGTCGGCGACATCAGGGCCACCTTGGCCTGAGAACCGGATATGTGCCGGAATATGCAAAGAAATATCTAAAGTAACAAATTTATGAACGCGACCCGGACCACGCTCCCTTCAACGTGATTACCGCCAGATTGACTGTGACAATTGTTCGTAAGCTAATTGTCACGGGGGTGTCGCAAACGGAAATGGAGCACTCAATGTACAAGATAGCGGCTATAGTAGCATTCTCCACCTGCCTCGCAACGTCGGCTTTTGCGGCCGGCGGTATCAACGAGCCGATCGGTGGTCAGAGCGAAAACCCGGAAACCCAGCATAATGACGTAACCGCAGTGCCCCGGCATGCAGATGCGCCGACTTATGCCAGGCTACACCATCGTCACAGCCAGACTGTCGACAAGCAGTAAGTCTGCCTATTGATCGTAACACTGCAAGCCAATCACCGGATTGGCTTGCAAATCTTTGAGCGCTTCGCCGTCTCGCTCAGGCCCGGGCGGGATTTGACCGCTACGGCTTCCCACCATCTCCACAACGGCTTCTGTCAGCACGCTAAAGCTGGACGCGTGGTTACGTCGTGCTTGCCCCATTCGAAGCTATGAGCGCATCAAGCTGCATGGATGGCGAGGCCAGCGTCGCGATAGGGCAGAAGGCGCTCTTCGGCGACATCCCCCGGCACCACCATCCCCGAAATCGACGTTAGCGGCAGGATCTGGCAGGGCGACGCCGCATCCAGTTTTTCTGCCGTAGCCAGCACATAGGTTTCGGTCGAGCACTGGCTGATATGGCGCTTGATGGCCGCTTCCTCGAGATCGCCGGTCGAAAGCCCACGCGCCGGATGGACGGCGGTAACGCCTAGGAAGAAGATGTCCGGGCGGATCATCGAGATCGCCGCCATCGCCACGGCACCGGTCGCCACCATCGAATGCTTGTAGAGCCTGCCGCCGATCAGGATGATGTCGGCGGATGGATGGTGCTCGAGTTCGCCGGCGATCGTCGGGCTGTGGGTGACGACGGTAAAGGCGAAATCCCTCGGCAGATGCCGGGCAATCTCCGCATTCGTCGTGCCGCCATCGAGAAACACGGTCTGGCCGCTGCGCACCATACCGGCGGCGTAAGCGCCGAGCCGCCGCTTCACCTCTGAAGACAGGCTCCGGCGCGCCGAGAAATCCGGCAGCTCCGGCGACAGTGGCATCGCCCCGCCATGGACCCGCTTCAGCAGGCCCTCGGCCGCCATCTCCCGCAGGTCGCGCCTGACGGTGTCTTCCGAGACGGCCATCTGCTCGGCCATCCGCTTGGCAATCACCTGTCCCTCGCGGCGCAACACTTCCTGGATCGTCGCTTTGCGTTGGCTGGTCAGCATGATAGCTCCTGCATGAAAATACGTGATAATACGCAATATACGACAAATGACTCGACATGCCAGTCAAAATGAAGATATTCGTGCAAATTGTCGCATCAGGCGACAGGAGAAACACAGATGTTGATATTGATTGCCGGCCCCTATCGCTCGGGCACCAACGACGACCCGGTGAAGATGGCGGAAAACCTGAAGCGGCTGGAGGCGCCGTCCCATCGCCTGTTCGAAGCGGGACATGTCCCGATGATCGGCGAGTGGGTGGCGCTGCCGATCTGGCATGCAGCCGGCGGAAAGACTGTCGGCGACGATCTCTACGAGGCTATCTTCCACCCGGTGGCCGGCCGCCTGCTGCAGCTGTGCGAGGGCGTTCTCCGCCTGCCTGGCGCCTCGAAAGGAGCCGACAACGACGTCCGGATAGCCAGGGAGCGCGGCATACCCGTCTGGACCCAGCTGGAAGATGTCCCCGGTTGCAGCTGAGACGATAAGAGGGCACGACGCCCTCTTATTCCTGTCTTTTCTATCCGATGGGCTTTGTTGGGGTGGAAAACGCGTTTATTCTGACCTTCTAAGGGAGCAGAATCAGAATGACGACTTTCTATTACTCGCCGGGCTCCTGCTCGCTTGCCAGCTTGATCGCCTTGGAGGAGGCCGGCCTCGACTATAAGCCGCGCCGGGTCGATTTCTCCAGGGGCGAGCAGCGCTCGCCGGAATATCTGAAGATCAACCCCAAGGGGCGTGTGCCGGCTCTGGTCACTGAGCGTGGCACGATCACCGAGACGCCGGCGATCCTCGCCTACATCGCCCAGATCACCCGCCGCGTGCGGCTGGCGCCACTGGAGGACTCCTTTGCTTTCGCAGGCATGCAGGCCTTCAATGCCTATCTCGCTTCGACGGTGCACGTGAACCACGCCCATGGGCGCCGGGGCAGCCGCTGGACGGACGATGCTTCCGCCATAGAGGCGATGAAGGCCAAGGTGCCTCAGACCATGGCCGACAGCTTCGTGCTCATCGAGGATCAGCTACAGGTCGGCCCTTGGGTCATGGGCAGCGAATACTCCGTTGCCGATGGCTACCTGTTCACCCTTGCCGGCTGGCTGCCGGGCGACGGCGTCGAGATGGACCGCTTCCCGAAGGTGAAGGCGCATTTCGAGCGGATGCAGGCACGGGCGGCGGTGCAGAGGGCGCTCGCGGTCGAAAAGGCCTAAGGCTCAGCCCGGCTCGCCGCTCCGCGTCGCCATCATCGCAACATGGGCCGGGCGGGCCTGGCAGCGCTCTATCCAGGCTTTGAGCGCCGGCCGCCTGTCGAACAGCTCGGCCTCGCTCTGCGCATAGCGGAGCACCTCGGCGCTATTGAGGTCGGCGACCGTGAAGCGATCGCCGACAAGGTAGTCATGGCTGGCGAGATGCTTTTCCAGCACGTCCAGCGGACGCTTCAGCGAGCGGCAGGCAACAGTGATCGTTGCCTTGCCGCCTTCGCTGTTTTCTTCCCCGCGGTCATAGGTCTGTACCAGGCGGATCGAATGCGGCTCCAGTTCCGTGGCGGCGAAAATCGTCCACATCGACAGGAGGCCGTCCTCCTCGGCAGTCTGGGCGGCGAGCGGCCCGCCATGCTTGCGGGCGAGATAAAGGTTGATTGCGAGCGACTCGTGCATGACAAAGTCGCCGTCGGTGATGCTGGGGATCAGCCCCATCGGATTGATGGCGAGGAAGGCGGGCGACATCGTGTTGATCGGCGCATCGGGCGCCATCGGGTTGTCCAATTGACGGGCCTGGATGACCGGCACCGATCTGAACGGGATGCCCAACTCGTTTGCCATCCAGTAGGTGCGAGAGGCGCGCGAGCGATAGACGCCGTAGATCGTCAGCATGGCCATTTCCTGTTGCTTCCTGTCCCGACAAACTATCCGGCGCAATCCCGCGAGGGAAGCGTCACCTGCTGATATCAGCGATGAAAGCTTTTGATGGATCGGCGTCAGGAAAGCCGGTTGCGGTCGATCGTCAGATGGGGATAGGCGGTGCTGCCGCCGACCAAATCCCCCGAGGCTGCCTTGTCCCAGAGGAAGGCGACCACGGCGCCCTTGCTCGTCCCCTCGAACAGATTGTCCGAAATGACAGCAGAACCGGCGCCGTCGGCAACGGAGACGGCGCAGCCAACGGGTGCCTGGCGGACGATGTTGCCCGACGCGACGAGGTTGCGCATATAGGGGCCCCAGCCGAGCTTGATGCCCCAGAGCGGCGCATTCTCGATCACATTGCCTGATATCAGCGTATCGGCTTCGGCCGAGATGCCGATCCCGAAGCCGCCGTCCTGGGCATAGGGGGCGGTCAGCGACAGGTTGCGCACGACGTTGCCGGTGACGCTCGCCAACCGCCCGCCCTTGTCGAAATTGGCAATCGCGATGCCGTTCGATGCGCCATCGACAAGATTGCCGGACACAACAGCGCCCTCGAATTCGAATTCGCAAAAGATCGCCGTCTCGCCGGAGCGCAGGCACTGGTTGCCGCTGACCTGCACGTTGGAGGCGGAATTGGCGCGAACGGCTGTGAAGGCGCAATCGACGATGTGGTTATTGGTCACCATCACATTGCCGGCGCGAAAAACGTTGATGCCATTGCCGTTCTCGCCGGTGCCGCCGTTGCGTGCGGCGATCCGGGCGATACGGTTGCCTGATATCACGCTGCCGTCCTCGCCCTTCTGCCAGCGGTGGACGAGAACGCCGCCATTGCCGCAATCCTCGACGCGGTTGCCGGTCACCGTCAGCGCATTGGATTGGACGGCATAAAGCCCGGCATCGGCAGCACCGGAGATCCGGTTGCCGTCGATCCGGCCGCCACAGCGCTCCAGATGCAGCCCGTTCTTGGCACTGCCGGCAATCTCGCAATGGCTGAGCTCAACCTCCTCGACGCCGGTAAAATGCAGCAGGCCGCCGGCATCGTCGGCCAGCCAGCGATTGGCGCCGTCGATGACGATATCGGAGATTTCGATACGCTTGGCGTTCTCGGCCTTCATGAACGCGCCGTCGCCGCCATAGACAAGACGCGTAGCCCCGGCGACGCCCATCAGCCGGGTGTTGTCGGGTAGCGTCAGGTTGGAGACGGTATAGTTGCCCGCCGGCAGCATGAGCGGCGACCTGTTGCGCGCCGCCGCATCGATCATTGCCTGCAGCTTGCGGCTCGACCCGTCGGTGGCGGCAGGCGCCCGGTAAGCAACCGCATCGATGGCGCCGCGCATATCAGACGTTGCGATCCTCGCAAGCGGCGACGCCCAGCCGCGCGGCGCCACCACGACACTCGCGAAGCCCGTGCCGGCCCCGGCAATCAACTTACGGCGGGAGATCATGCTCTGCCACGTGGAGATAGGTAATTCAGGTTACGACCTCCCTCGACATGGCAAGCCTGCCCTACGGAATGCAGTCTCGGCCTATTGCTCACGACGGAACCACTCCTTCTCCTGTGTTGCCCGGATCATGTCCAGATCGAAGTCGGCGACAGCGATTTCGGGAAGCTCTCCCGCCATGGAAAGAACGCGCCCGAGCGGACTGACGGCAAACGACCGCCCGTCGTCCTTTGGCGCGGGATAGTTCGCCACGGCTATGCCGACCACCGCTTGGAACGCCATGGCTCGCACGCCAGCGACGCGCACGTCGCCGACCTCGGGATCATCCACCAGCGGGCTGCTGTTCGGGACCAGAATGATTTCGGCCCCCAGCCGGACAAGGTCCGATGCGACGTCGGGAAATTCGCGGTCCATGCAGATCATGATGCCGACGTTGACCGCTCCAGCAGCCGTCAGGAGTGACACGACCTCGGAATGATCGCCCGCAGCACAGACTTCCTCCGGAATGTCGAAATGGCAGATATGCCGCTTTCTCTGGCGAAGCACGATCTCGCCGCTCCGGTCTATCAGGACGGCAGAGTTGAAGGGCCGGGTTTCCCCGGTCTCGAGAAAGGTTGCCACCACCGCAATGCCTTCGCTGCGCGCCGCCTTTTGGAACCGCGTCAGGTATTCGCTGTCGAGAGCGATGGATGCATCGATCCAGGCGGTCCGGGACGCTTCGTCGGCGGGATCGAAACGACTGTAGCCATTGGAGAACATCTCGGGAAACACGATCAGATCGGCATCGCGCTTGGCCGCGGACGCGATGACCGCACCGACATCCGCATCCGGCATGACCTGTGCCATGGCGATCCGTACAGAGTTTTTTTCCAATACCCTCTCCGTCAAAAAGTGAGTTCGTCGATAGGTCTCGCTGGTTCACCACGAATGAACAAGCATGAACTATGCCACGTAACCTGTATCGTTTCGGGACATAGGCAGGCGTCGAACGAGAAAGGCGCCTCGCAGCCCGGTCAGGGGCGGAAACCGGACCTGCCAACAACTCCGTGCTCGGGCCTGTCCCGAGCATCCAACCCCGCCGATTGGATCGGCCCGGCAGATCCTCGGCACAAGGCCGAGGATCACGACCCGCACCCGCTTGCTGGGTGGAAGGAGAATGCCCGGCCCGGTGCCTCCGCCGTGACGATGGTCCCGTGGCCCACGGTAATTTCTCAACAAGACGCCTCCGCCCTCTGGCCGTCCGGCAAACGGTTGCTATCTTGTCGCCTATGAAGCCAGACGCGTTGCTCTACCCCGCCCCGGAAGGGCTTTTCTGCCCGATCGGCGGGTTCTATGTCGACCCGGTGCGTCCGGTCGACAGGGCGTTGATTACCCATGGCCATTCGGATCATGCGCGGCCTGGGCACGGCCATGTGCTCGCCACCCGCCAGACGCTGGACATCATGCGCATCCGCTATGGCGAAGCCTTTGCCGGCAGCGAACAGGCGGCGGAATTCGGCGAGGAGATCGTCGTCAACGGCATCACCGTCAGCTTCCATCCGGCCGGCCATGTGCTGGGGTCTGCCCAGATCGCCATCGAAAAGGACGGTCTCAGGATCGTCGTGTCGGGTGACTACAAGCGCCGTCCGGATCCGACTTGTGCCGCCTATGTCCCGGTGCCCTGCGATGTGTTCATCACCGAGGCGACCTTCGCGCTGCCGGTGTTCCACCATCCCGACCCGATGGCCGAGACGCGGCGCCTGCTCGCCTCGCTGAAACAGTTTCCCGATCGTACCCACATGGTCGGCGCCTATGCGCTGGGCAAGGCGCAGCGCGTCATCCGCCTGCTGCGCGATGCCGGCTATGACGCGCCGATCTACATCCACGGCGCCCTGACGCGGCTCTGCGACTATTACGAAAGCCAAGGGATCGCGCTCGGCGACCTCCGGCCGGCGACCATCGAGAGCCGGGCCGATCAGACCACCTTCCACGGCGCCGTCGTCGTCGGTCCGCCCTCGGCCTTCGCCGATCGCTGGGCGCGCCGCTTCCACGACCCGGTCTCCGCCTTCGCCTCCGGCTGGATGATGGTGCGCCAGCGCGCCAAGCAGCGCGGCGTCGAGCTGCCGCTGGTGATTTCGGACCATTGCGACTGGCCGGAGCTGCTGGAAACCATTTCCGAGCTGCAGCCAAGGGAAGTCTGGGTGACCCATGGCCGCGAGGAGGCGCTGGTGCGCTGGTGCGAGCTGCAGGGCATCAAGGCAAGGCCGCTGCATCTGGTCGGCTATGAGGACGAGGGGGATTGATGGTGGATCGCGATCACCCGTTGGGCACGGGAGGCTACAGCACGCGCCCGATCTCCCCCCTTGTGGGGGAGATGTCAGCGAAGCTGACAGAGGGGGGTAGCTCACCGCAAATCCTGAACCTGCCGCATACCCCCCTCTGCCCTGTCGGGCATCTCCCCCACAAGGGGGGAGATCGTTGGAGCGGCTCTTCCTGCCACACCGGCAATGTCTCGCCTACTTGCGGGAGCCACCCATGAAAGCCTTCGCCGATCTCCTCGACCGCCTGGTGCTGACCCCCAGCCGCAACGGCAAGCTGAAGCTGCTGACCGATTATTTCCGCGATACGCCGGATCCCGACCGCGGCTACGGCCTCGCGGCGATTGCCGGCACGCTGGAGGTGCGCAACGTCAAGCCGGCCATGCTGCGCGAGCTGGTGCTGGAGCGCATGGACGCCGTGCTGTTTCGCTATTCCTACGACTATGTCGGCGATCTCGCCGAAACCATCTCGCTGGTCTGGGACAACGACGCCGACATCGACCGCGCGCCGTCGGTGCAGCCCGGTCTGGGCGAGGTCATCGCCGACATGAATGCGCTCGGTCGCACCGAGGTGCGCGGCTTCGTGCGCGACATGCTCGATCGCCTCGACCCGTCAGGCCGCTTCGCCTTCCTGAAGCTTGCCACCGGCGCCATGCGCATCGGCGTTTCGGCCCGGCTGGCCAAGCAGGCGCTGGCGGAACTCTCTGGCAAGGACGTCACCGAAATCGAGACCCTGTGGCACGGGCTGGAGCCGCCCTACGTCACGCTGTTCCAGTGGCTCGAGGGCAGGGGCGAGCGGCCGCTGCTGGCAACGCCCGCCATCTTCCACTCCGTCATGCTGGCAAACCCGGTCGAACCCGGCAACCTCGACGGCCTCGACCCCCGGGATTTTGCTGCCGAATGGAAATGGGACGGCATCCGCGTACAGCTGTCGCGATCAGGCTCCACCTCGAAACTCTATTCCCGCTCCGGCGACGACATTTCAGGCGCTTTCCCCGATATCGTCGAGGCCATCTCCTTCGAGGGCGTGGTCGACGGCGAATTGCTGATCGGCGGCACCGCCCGCTCGAACAATCCGACGCGGACCTTTTCCGACCTGCAGCAGCGGCTGAACCGCAAGACGGTCAACGCCCAGATGCTGGCCGATTATCCGGCCTTCATCCGGACCTATGACCTCTTGTTCGACGGCGAGGAGGATGTCCGCGCCCGGGGCTTCATCGAGCGCCGCAATCGCCTCGCCGAGATCATCGACACCGCCCCGCACGACCGCTTCGACCTGTCGGCGCTGGTCGATTTCACCGATTGGGACGAACTCGACCGGCTACGCATCGAGCCGCCCGATCCGGTCATCGAGGGTGTGATGATCAAGCGCCGCGACAGCCCCTATACGGCCGGCCGCGCCAAGGGCCCCTGGTTCAAGTGGAAGCGCAATCCGTTCAATATCGATGCGGTGCTGATGTATGCCCAACGCGGCCATGGCAAGCGCTCCAGCTACTATTCCGATTTCACCTTCGGCGTCTGGTCGACGACTTCCGAGGGCGAGCAACTGGTGCCGGTCGGCAAGGCCTATTTCGGTTTCACCGATGCCGAGCTGGAGGTGCTCGACAAGTTCGTGCGCAACAACACGGTCGAGCGCTTCGGGCCTGTGCGCTCTGTACGGGCGGAGAGGGATTTCGGCTTTGTGGTCGAGGTTGCCTTCGAGGGCATCAACCGGTCCAGCCGCCACAAATCGGGCGTCGCCATGCGCTTTCCGCGGATCGCCCGCCTGCGCCAGGAAAAGCCGCCTTTCGAGGCCGATCGGTTGGAAACCCTGGTGGCGATGATTGACGCCAAAGCCCCACCGGCCGAGTATTAGCGTCAATGCCAATCCTCACCGCAACGTGAGTTGGCTGCGACTACCAACCTGTGCAGACTTAAGCTGGCGGGGGAACCAAGACGGAGCATGACGTGACTGACGTATCTGAGTTTTCCCCCGGTCGCCGCAGCATTTTGACCGGTTTTGCCGCCAGCCTGCTGATGCCGATGACCGCCCACGCCGCTTCGATAGCGTCCCGTGCCACGACGATGACGACGGCAGCGTCGGTGCCTGTGACGACGGAAGCCAGTGCTCCTGCACCTGCCACCTCCGACGTGCCAGCCAACGAGCCGCCGTTGCTCGCCGGTGACTACCAGCGCGAGCGCAAGAAGTTCCGTACCAAGCTGCTCAACAAGGGGCCGGCACCGGACAAATACGAGCCGCTGGTGGCGCCACCGACCGCCGACCAGATCTTCTATCGCAGCGGCTATGGCGGCGAACTCGAGCTGGTGGCCTGGGTGTCGCGTTACGAGCGCACGCGCAAGCCGCGTCCGGCCGTGCTGTTCCTGCATGGCGGCAACGCCATCGGCCAGGGCCACTGGCAGCTGATGCAGCCCTACATCGACGCGGGCTATGTGGTGATGATCCCGACGATGCGCGGCGAGAACGGCCAGAAGGGCAATTTCTCCGGCTTCTACGACGAGGTCGATGACGTGCTTGCCGCCTCCGACCGACTGCGCCACATGCCGGGCGTCGATCCGCACCGGATGTACCTCGCCGGCCACAGCATCGGTGGCACGCTGGCCATGCTGGCGGCGATGTCGACCCACCGGTTTCGCGCCGCAGCGCCGATCTCGGGCAACCCGGATTCCTTCGCCTTCTTCAACCGCTATCCGCAGGACATCCGCTTCGACGACAAGAACCCGCGCGAGTTCCAGATGCGCTCGCCGGTCTGCTATGCCCATAGCTTCAAGTGCCCGATGAAGCTCATGCACGGCTCGGAAGAGGTGCACTTCGTCACCCGCCTCGGATTGCTGGCCAAGCGGGCCCGCGCCGGCCATGTCAATATCGATGTCGACATGTTCCCCGGCGGCCATTTCTCCGCCCTGCCGGCCGAGATCGACCGCAGCATCCAGTTCTTCAAGGGCATCGCCGCCTAGGCGCGGCGCCTCGGCCAGCCGAGGTGCCTGTGCTGTCGTGACGGAGCGCCGTCGCGCCTTCATCGGAAATCCGGGACACCAGCTTCGCGCCAGCCGTGGCTGACAGGGTGCGGCCTAACTCTCCTTGCGCGGTACCCTGTCATGGCTGATCCCTTTTTTCTCTCCCGTCTGATGCTGGTTTCGACGGTGTCATGCCTCGCCCTGTCGAGCTGCAGCATCATTCCCGACACCGGCGCTACCGATCCGGATCGTTTCGCGCAGGAAACCGCGCCGGTTTTCTATCGACCCGAAGGCATCGATCCGGAAAAGGTCAAGCGACTGCCGGTGCAGCCGGTGCCGCAGGTCCGCGATCTCTACCAGACTCAGTTCCATCAGACCTATGGCCTGCCGGTCTCCAGCCCTGTGCACCAGGCCATGTACGCGCAGCAGCACGAGGACGACTTCACCCTGCCGGCGGTGCCCTATACGCGCATCGACCCGCGCTTCCTGCGTCAGGAGGTCAGCTATCAGTCTCCCGAGCGGCCGGGCACCATCGTCGTCGATACCAGGAACTACTTCCTCTATCTGATCGAGCCCAACGGCAAGGCGATGCGCTATGGCGTCGGCCTCGGCCGCGAAGGCTATGCCTGGTCCGGACGAGGTTCCGTTCAGTGGAAGCAGAAATGGCCGCGCTGGACGCCGCCGGCCGAGATGGTGGCGCGCGAGCCCGACATGCGGCCGATCTCGGCCGAGCGTGGCGGCATGAATCCGGGGCCGACCAACCCGCTGGGTGCACGGGCGCTCTACATCTACAACAACGGCAAGGATACGCTCTACCGCGTACACGGGACGCCGGACTGGCAGTCGATCGGCAAGGCTACGTCCTCCGGCTGCGTTCGCATGCTCAACCAGGATGTCATCGACCTCTACAACCGCGTCCCCGCTCACTCGCAAATTGTCGTGATGTAGTCGCCTCAGGGCGTAATTTTAGCCTCTGTTGCATAAGCGTTATAGCGGCGAGAAGAAGGCATGTTTAAGGACCTGTTAAGCCTGAATGGTCTTCAATCGGCGAACTGATTCGGCATCTTGTCGTTTTCGCCGCCCGACGCCCCGCACCATGGAATGACGCTTTCAAATGAACCTGCCTTCTTCCCTATCACGCCGCAAATTTTTGACCTTCGCGGGTATCGGCGCCGCATCCACACTGGCCGGCTGCGCCTCTTCGGCCGGTCCCGGTGGCCAGATGATCGAATACCGCAATCCGATGCCGATGATCAACGGCTGGCTCGGCGGTGGCGGCTATCGCGGCGAACAGCCCGATCCGGCGATCATCTATGCCGCCATGGAAGACAATGGCTATCTGCTGCCGGCCATTCCCTACCAGCAGATCGACTCCAAATTCTGGCGCCAGCGCGTCGTCAATGACACCGGCCAGCCGGCCGGCATGGTCGTCGTCGATACCCGCACGCGCTTCCTCTACATCACCGAAAATGGCGGCACCGCCATGCGCTACGGCATCGGCGTCGGCCGCGAGGGCTTTGCCTGGCAGGGCACCGGCGTCATCCAGTGGCGCCAGAAGTGGCCGCGTTGGAACCCACCGGACGAAATGGTTGCCCGTCAGCCGGAGCTGGTCAAGTATTCGATCAAGAACGGCGGCATGGGTCCGGGCCTGAAAAACCCGCTCGGCGCCCGCGCGCTCTACATCTTCCAGGGCAAGCAGGACACCTTCTACCGCCTGCACGGCAATCCGGACTGGCATTCGATCGGCAAGGCCGTGTCATCAGGCTGCATCCGCATGCTGAACCAGGACGTCATCGACGTCTACGACCGCGTGCCGGAAAAGGCACCGATCATGGTCATCCAGTAATAGGTTTTGACAAGGCGGGTCAGTCTGACTTGGTCAGATTGGCCCGCAATTTCTGCAGGCGGTCGCGCAGATCGCCCATTTCGTCGATGCCGCAGCCGAGCGCCTGACCGATGGCCTGCATGATGCCGTCGACCTCGCTTTTCATGGCCTCGCCCTTTTCGCTCAGCGACACGATCACCTGGCGTTCGTCCTTCGGATCGCGGGTCCGCACAATTAGCCCATTGTGCTCCAGCCGCTTCAATAGCGGCGACAACGTGCCGGAATCCAGATCCAGTTGCTCGCCGATGGTTTTCACCGGCAACCGGGTCTTTTCCCACAAAACCAGCATCACCAGATATTGCGGATAGGTCAGCCCGACGCGATCGAGAATGGGCTTGTAGGCCCGCGTGAAGGCATGGGCTGTCGCATAGACGGCAAAGCAGAGCTGTCGTTCCAGCCGCTTTTCCTCTTCCGGTATTGCCGCTTCCTTCGCCTGCTTCGTCATCGTGTCCTGCCGTTCCGTTCTCGCACAATCGCCGTAGCACATTCTTTTTCAAATTCGTCCGCAAATATATATTGCGCACAATTAGATTTTGCGATATCTAAAATCATCCAACCGAAAAGGAAACGCAAAATGCCTATTCTTTACACCACCAAAGCCTCTGCAACCGGCGGCCGCGCAGGCCATGCCGTCTCCGAAAACGGCGTTCTCGACGTCACGCTGACCGTTCCGAAGGAACTGGGCGGCGACGGCGCAACCGGCACCAATCCTGAGCAGCTGTTTGCAGCCGGTTATTCGGCCTGCTTCCTCGGCGCCCTGAAGTTTGTGGGCGGCCAGCACAAGGTCAAGATCCCGGAAGACACCAAGGTCACCGCGACTGTCGGCATCGGCCCGCGCGAAGACGGCGGCGGCTTCGGCATCGAGGTGTCGCTCTCGGTCAGCATTCCGGGCGTTGAAAAGGCCGAGGCTGAAAAGCTGGTGGCTGCCGCCCACATCGTCTGCCCCTACAGCCACGCCATGCGCACCACGACGGAAGTGCCTGTCACCGTCGCCTAAGGTCGGCATTCATTCCAGAAGAAGCCCTTTCCCATCGGGAGAGGGCTTTTTTCGTTTTGGATCCAGGGCGATAGCGGTTTCTGCGCCCGCTATAATGGTGCCGGTTGAGTTTGATCCACTTTCGGTTATGATCGAGACGGTTCTGAGATTGATGACACGCCGGGGAGGGCGCCGTACATGAATCAGATCGTATCCCGCGACATCTGGCTTGAGGCCAGCCGCGCATTGCTTGCCAGGGAAAAAGAAGCCACCCGCCTGCGCGACAGGCTCAACGCCGAACGACGGGCGCTGCCCTGGGTGAAGGTCGATGCCGCCTACGACTTCGACACGCCCACCGGACGCAAGAGCCTCGGCGACCTGTTCGATGGACGCAGTCAGCTGATCGTCTACCATTTCATGCTCGGGCCAGATTGGGATGCCGGCTGTCCGGGCTGCTCGTTCCTCGCCGACCATCTCGACGGTACGCTCACCCATCTCAATCATCACGATGTGACGCTGGTGGCGGTATCGCGGGCGCCGCTCGAAAAGATCGAAGCCTATCGCCAGCGCATGGGCTGGTATTTCCCCTGGGTCTCGTCGTCGGGCAGCGACTTCAAATTCGATTTCCACGTCTCGTTCCGCGACAGCGACCTTTCGGGGGACAAGATCGACTACAATTTCACCGCCATCGACGCCGCAAACGGAAACGACGAACTGCCAGGGCTGAGCGCCTTCTTCCGCGACGAGGGCGGCACCGTCTACCACACCTATTCCAGCTACGCCCGGGGCCCTGAAGATCTCATCGGCACGCTGATGATCCTCGATCGCGCGCCCAAAGGGCGAAACGAAACATCGACCATGGATTTTGTCCGACGGCACGACGAGTACGAGCAGACGCCGGCGGCGGGTAGCTGCTGCCACGGCTAGACGCTTGAAGCGGACAGCGCTGCATCGATCGCGGGTGCATGCCTGCGGGCTGAATGCCGGTCCTGCAGCAAGACTTTGTACCGACGACCTGGATCAAGGATTGTAATGCCGGCTGCAGCTCGTCTGGGCCGAACGCCCGGTGGGACCCGACAAGCGGGCCGCCTTTCATCCGGGTCACGTGCTTCACACATTTTCATGTTGTACAGATGGAGGATACGACATTGTCTTCAATCGAAATGGATCAGACCACGCTCCGGCCGGAAACGCGCCATGGCGAAAAGAAGCAGTTCCCGCCCATGCAGGGCAGGTTCATCTGGTACGAACTGATGACGACCGACACCGATGCCGCCACGGACTTCTACCGTGGCGGCATCGGCTGGGAGACCCAGGATTCCGGCGTCGTCGGCATGAACTACACCATGTTCACGGTCGCCGGTCGCCCGGTGAGCGGCACCATGGAACTGCCGCAGACGGCCCGCAGCATGGGCATGCCGCCGCAATGGCTCGGCTATATCGCCGTCGACGACGTCGACACCCTGGCGGCTGACATCGTCATCGCCGGCGGTGTCGTCCACCGCGCAGCTGCGGATATTCCGGGCATCGGCCGCTTTGCCATCGTCGGCGATCCCGACGGCGCCACCTTTGCCCTGTTCCAGGCGGACGGCGGCGATCCACCACCGGAAGCGCCGATGGGAACACCCGGCCATATCGGCTGGCGCGAGCTCTACGCCGAGAATGCGGAGGGGGCGTTTGCCTTCTACCGACAAGCGTTCGGCTGGCAGCTTCATCGCGAGATGGACATGAAGGATGGGGGCGTCTACCGGATTTTCGGGCTGGACGGTCAAGACCTCGGCGGCATCATGACCCGGCCCCCGTCGATGCGGTATCCGCTGTGGACCTTCTATTTCAACGTCGATGCCATCGATGCCGCAAGTGAGCGGGTGAGGGCGGCCGGCGGTCAGGTGGTGTTCGGGCCGATGGAAGTGCCCGGCAATATCTGGATCGTCCAGTGCGTCGATCCGCAGGGGGCACTGTTCGCGCTGACGGCGGCAAGGCGATGATTGCCGCCGTCGCGCAGGGACATTCCTTAGACTAGACCAGCTGGCCGAGGTCGGCGGCGTTGAAGTTCTTCAGGGCGGCCGTGTCGCCGGCATGGACCTTGGCGGCCCAGGCGGGGTCGCTGATCAGTGCCCGGCCGACGGCGATGAGGTCGAACTCCTCGCGCTCCATCCGCAGCACGAGATTGGCAAGGCTGGTCGGCGCTGAGCTTTCGCCGCCGAACGCCGCGATGAAGTCGCCTGATAGCCCGACGGAGCCGACGCTGATGGTAGCGGCGCCGGTGAGCTTCTTTGCCCAGCCGGCGAAGTTCAGCCCATTGTCGCCATCGATCTCGGCAAATTCCGGCTCCCAGAAGCGGCGCTGCGAGCAATGCAGCACATCGACGCCGGCCTCGACCAGCGGCACCAGCCAGGCGGCCATTTCATCAGGCGTTTCGGCCAGGCGCGCCTTGTAGTCCTGCTGCTTCCACTGGCTGAGACGCAGGATGATCGGATAGTCCGGCCCGACGGCAGCGCGGATCGCCTTGACCACCTCGACCGGGAAGCGCGAGCGCTCCTGGATCGTCTGGCCGCCGAAGCGGTCGTCTCGGGCATTGGTTAGGCCCCAGAAGAACTGGTCGAGAAGATATCCGTGGGCGCCATGGATCTCCAGCGTGTCGAAGCCCAGGCGCTGGCTGTCGGCCGCGGCCTTTGCGTAGGCGGCGATGGTGTCGGCAATAGTCTCGTCGCTCATCGCCTCGCCGCGCGGGGCGTTCGGCGCCTCCAGGCCCGAGGGGCTCTCGATCGGCGATGGCGGCACCCAGTCGGTCTGGAAACTCTTGACGGCGCCCACGTGCCAGATCTGCGGCCCCATCTTGCCGCCGGCCTTGTGGACGGCCTCGATCACATTGCTCCAGCCGGACAGCGGCGCGTCGCCGTGAAAGAACGGGACGTTCGGATCGTTCTTGGCGGCCGGGCGGTCGATTGCCGTGCCTTCCGAGAGGATCAGCCCGACCTCGTTTTCGGCGCGGCGGCGGTAATAGGCGGTGACGTTGTCGCCCGGCACCCCTTCAGGCGAAAACGAGCGCGTCATCGGCGCCATCACGATGCGGTTTTTCAGATCCAGCGACTTGATGCGGAAGGGTTGGAAGAGGGAGGATACGTCTGTCGAACTCATGGGAGGCTCCGGGTTGATGATATCGCGGATTAGTATATTCTGGATACCTAGTGTCAATAAGGCACTTTCCGGTCACTAGGTTGCCAAGGGGAAACCACCATGTCCGAGCTGCAAGCGCTTCTGCAACGGGTTGCAGAGCCAGGAGAGGCGACGCGCAAGCAGAAGGTCCTGAGCGTGGCCGATTGTCCGCATCGGCTGCTGCTGGAGCAGGTTGCCGACAAATGGTCGGTGCTGCTGATGGCGGCCCTTTGCGATGGGCCGATGCGCTTCAACGAGATCAGGCGCAGCCTCGAGGGCATCACCCAGAAATCCCTGACCCAGAGTCTGCGACGACTGGAACGCAACGGCATCGTCGCCCGGCGCGTCATCGATACGTCGCCGGTCGCCGTCGAATACAGCATCACGCCGCTTGGCCAGTCGCTGAAACAGCCGTTCCAGGCGCTCTACGGCTGGACGGTCGATTACCTGCCCGAGGTCGAGGAGGCCCGCGCCCGGTTCGATGCGAAGAAGGACGGGTGAGGGAGCCCCGCGTCCCGCTATGCGGGGGGCTCTGTTGCGATTGATCGCGCGACTGCTATAAGCGGCAATCTTTTCATCAGGAGTAGATTTCGATGGCAGCCGACGACGACGAATACGTGTATGACGAAGCAACCGGCGATTGGCGCCCGGCCTCGGAGATCAAGGCTGCCGGTGCCGCCGGTGCCGTCGAGGTACGCGACGCCTCCGGTACGGTGCTGAAGGACGGCGATTCCGTGACGCTGATCAAGGACCTCAAGGTCAAGGGCGCCGGCCAGACCCTGAAGCAGGGCACAGTCATCAAGTCGATCCGCCTGACCGACGATCCCGAAGAAATCGATTGCCGCCACGATGCGATCAAGGGCCTCGTGCTGCGCACCGAGTTCGTCCGCAAGCGCTAAACCGCCCGGCTGTCCGCCGCGCTTTCCATGCCGCTGCCGCTGCGGTAGCATGGACTGACGGCGGATGAGCATGATGGCCTGATGTTTATAAACAGTGACGCCCTGGGTGTCTTCTTTGCAATTATCCTGACTGCGACCTTTTTGCTTTTGGTCTTGATGATTACGCATCTGGCGTGGTTGTTCCAAGTACATCAGTCGCCTTACCTGTTCGGGCGCAGTGCATTCGAGCGTTGGCTGCTGCTGATTGTCGCTGCCTGTCTGCCGCTGGTCAGCTTTTACACCGTCAAGGCAATCGGCTGGTGGAAGCGCCGGGACCTATTCGGTCTCAAGTCGCTTCTCATCGTTACGATCGCCATGCTTGTCCTTGTCGTGGCCTCTGGGGTTCGGACGCAATTGCTGCGGCTTCCGCAAGATCGCGACTGGAGCGGGGCGGCCTCTTCGCTCGCGTCGGGCTTCCTGATATTGATGATACCGCAACTCGTGCTGTTCATGTTCGTCGACGTGTTCGGCTTCGGACGGCGCAGCGTCTTCGCCGCTCTGTCGATACTCCCCATTTTGATCCTGTTGCTGGTCCTTATAGCCTGAGCCCGTGCAAGCGCGAACGCCGCAGAGCGGCCGCGCTTTGATCGCGCTCAGAAGTCAGGACCCATTCCGGCTGCGCGGGCCCTGCGATGTCTATCGCTTCAGGCTCCCCAAAATTCCGCGCACCAGCGCCCGGCCGACCTGGGTCGCGACTGTCCGCGCCACGCTTTTGAGCGCCGCCTCCATCACCGTTTCGCGCTGATACCCGGTCCGTCCCGTCGGCTTTTCCTTGGGCGCATCCTTGTCGCCGCCAAAGCCCGGCAGGGTCCAGCGGCCGGAGGCATTGTCGTTGTCGGCGGGCTGGGCCTGCGGATGCTGCTTGGCGGCGTCGCTATCGGCGGCCTTGCTCGCCCGGGCGATCAGGATCTCGTAGGCCGATTCCCGATCGATATCCTGGTCGTACTGGCCGGCAACGGGGCTGTTGGCCATGATCTTCTGGCGCTCAGTATCGGTGATCGGCCCGACGCGACCGGAGGGTGGGCGGATCAGTGTGCGCTCGACGATCGACGGTGCGCCCTTGGCCTCCAGCGTCGAGACCAGCGCCTCGCCGGTGCCAAGCGTGGTGATGACGGTGGCGCAATCGAAATCCGGGTTCGGCCTGAATGTCTCGGCAGCGCTCTGCACCGCCTTCTGCTCGCGTGGTGTATAGGCGCGCAGCGCGTGCTGGACGCGGTTGCCGAGCTGGGCGAGCACGGTATCCGGCACATCGAGCGGGTTCTGGGTGACGAAATAGACGCCGACGCCCTTGGAGCGGATCAGCCGCACCACCTGCTCGACGCGCTGGGTCAGCACTTTCGGCGCATCGTCGAAGAGCAGGTGGGCTTCGTCGAAAAAGAACACCAGCTTCGGCTTCTCCGGGTCACCGATTTCAGGCAGTTCCTCGAACAGCTCCGACAGCAGCCACAGCAGGAAGGTCGCGTAGAGCCGCGGGTTCATCATCAGCTTGTCGGCTGCAAGCACCGAAATCTGGCCATAGCCATTCTGGCTGGTGCGCATGATATCGCTGATCTTCAGCGCCGGCTCGCCGAAGAACTGCTCGGCCCCCTGCTGCTCCAGCACCAGCAAGCCACGCTGGATCGACCCGACCGATGACTTCGAGATCAGACCATACTTGTTCGACAGTTCCGACGCATTCTCCCCCATGTAGTTGAGCAGCGCCTGGAAATCCTTGAGGTCGAGCAGCGGCAATCCGCCCTGGTCGGCGATCTTGAAGGCGATGTTGATCACGCCTTCCTGCGCCTCCGAGGCATCCATCAGCCGCGACAGCAGCAGCGGTCCCATTTCGGCGATTGTGGTGCGGACCCGGTGGCCCTTTTCGCCGTAGAGGTCCCAGAAGATGACGGGGAATTGCTCGAATTCGTAAGGGGAAAGGCCGATCTCCTCGGCCCGCTTCAGGAGAAAGTCCTTCGGCTCGCCGCGCGCCGCGATCCCCGACAGGTCGCCCTTGATGTCGGCGCAGAAGACAGGCACGCCGGCCCGCGAAAAACCTTCTGCCATGACCTGCAGCGACACGGTCTTGCCTGTGCCCGTGGCGCCTGTCACCAGACCGTGCCGGTTGCCGAATTTCAGCTCCAGATATTCCTTGGCGTTGATGCTGTCGTCCGGCTTGCGGCTGGCTCCGAGAAAGATCCGTCCAATGTCCTCAGGCATGCGTCATCTCCCTACGCGGAACGGCGGCCTTGGCGGCCCGCAATTATCGACATTCTGTCCACTTATATGGACGCGTTTCAACCGGAACAACCGTTTGCAGCAACGCCCACGCATTATCCGGGAAAACGACCCTTGCCGTTCCGATCGCCTTGAGTTGCCGATACAAGTCCAATAGCCTGTGAAGATCGAAAATGAGACGGCCAGGAGAGCCCCATGAACGAAGTCGTAGACCAGATCGCTGCCAAGGTCGGCATAGCGCCCGACGTCGCCGAACGTGCCGTTGGCATGATGCTGGGGTTCCTTCAGCGCGAAGCGCCTGACGGTCCAGTGTCGAAGATGATTACCTCCATTCCCGGCGCCTCGGACCTGGTGGCCCAGTTCAATGGCGCCGAAACCGGCGGCGGCGGGCTGCTCGGCGGCCTGATGAGCGCTGTCGGTGCCGGCGGCGGCATCATGGCGCTCGGGCAACAATTGATGAGCGAGGGCCTCGGCATGAGCGAGATCTCGTCGCTCGCCAAGGAAACCATCGCGGTGGCGCGCCAGCATGCCGGTGACGAGGTTGTCGACGAAGTGGTCGGCTCGATCCCCGGGCTCGGCCAGTTCATCTAGTCGACCGGCATCCCGGCATTTGAAATGGAGACGGCCCGGGCATTGCACCGGGCCCAGACTACTGACCAAGGTATTATCTAACAACTCCGCAGGTGACTCTGGAAATTGAGCGGTTGCCAAACTCCCCTCATCCTCGCCCTTGTGGCGGGGATCCAGTCAGCTCAAGTCCTTGAGCTGAAAGAGTCTTTTGGCCCGACAGACGTCGTGCCGCTGGATCCCCGCCACAAGGGCGAGGATGAGGGAGAGTGGGGTGTCGCTCTCGTCAAACAAGCTTCTTCAGGGTTTGCGGCAGTCTGAGCCGGGGCATTGCCCCGGGCTGTCGCCTACCGTCGGTCAAGCCATTCGCGCAGGGCCGCGTTGATCCGCGACTGCCAGCCGGGACCATCGCTGCGGAAACGCTCGATGATGTCGGCGTCCAGCCGGATCGTCGTCGATGTCTTCGGCGCGTCGATCAGCGGCCGACCGCGCCTGACGGGCACGCTCCTGAACTTCTCTATCCACTCAGGCGTGGACAGGTCAGGGGCATCGTCAGGGTCCTGCCATTCTTGCTCTATAGATTTTTCGCTCTCGGTCATTGGCCTTCCTCATGCTGATGATCCGCTCATGACCGTCGCGTGGCGTCCACACGACGATCACCATTCTCCCGTCGAGCCAGCCAACCGTGATGAACCGTTGTTCGCCGTAGTCGGCACGATCATCCTCCCTTGTCAGCGTTTCGCCGTCAAAAACTTCGCCGCATCGGGCGAAATCGACGCCGCGATCCGCAAGCGCCCTGTCTCTCTTCGCCGGGTCGAAGATGATCGCCATTTATTGTTACTACAAAAAATAAAAGTTACAATATCCAATTATGGCAACCTTAGCGAGTATCTCAAGGGAAGTCCACGCCCGGAATCTCGGAGAGTTCCGCTGGATTGGACTCGCGGAGACCCGTCCGGCTAGAGCGGCTTGACGGCGATCATGAACAGCCGGGGGAAGCGCAGCAGAACCTTTCCGTCGGCAAGCGGCGGATAGGCATTGGCGATGCGGGCGAGGTAATCGGCAAGGAAGGCGTCGCGGTTGGTGTCACCGGCCGCGTCCAGATAGGGGCGCAGGCCCGTGCCCTTCACCCATTCGACGATGGCCTCGGCATTGGCCATCGGGTGATTGTAGATGCTGTGCCAGATATCGATCCGCGCCGCCTTGGCGATCAGGCGGTCGTAGTAGATGGAGGGATCGGCGAGCGGCTTGCGGCGGACGCTCTTTGCCTCGAATGCCGCGCGCCAAGGGCCGGCCATGGCCGTCTCTTCCATCAACAGGTGGGTCGGTTCGTTGAGATTGTCCGGCATCTGCACGGCCAGCACGCCGCCGGGAGACAGCCGGTCCATCAGCCGCTCGAGGATGTCGAGATGGTTCGGAAGCCACTGGAAGACGGCATTGGCAAAGAGCAGGTCGGCCAGCTCGCTCGGCTGCCAGCTGGCAATATCCGCCTGGACGAATGAGGTCCCCGGCATGCGCCGCCGCGCGCTTTCCAGCATGTCGGGATCGCTGTCGAGGCCGGAAACCCCTGCCGCCCCATAGCGCTCGGCGATGAGTTCGGTAGAATTGCCAGGACCGCAGCCAAGATCGACGGCGCGCGAGATCGCTTGCAACGGCACCTGGGCGAGCAGGTCGCGCGCCGGGCGCGTCCGCTCATCCTCGAATTTCACATACTGTGTAGCCGACCATGCCATGCGACGTCTCCCTGTGATGCCGCATCCATCGGCGCCTTCCGGGACACCGGCATGACGTCACGCCGGCACGCGGCTTCGTCTGATCCTGATCTTGGCGATATTGCGACCCTCGAGCTTCACGATTTCGAAATCGAGGTCGTCCGCCAGCAGGGTTTCCCCCTCCTGCGGCAGATGGCCGAGGCGCCAGAGAATGAAGCCGGCCAGTGTCGAATAGCGGTCGTTCTCGTCGACCAGGTCGGCATCGACAAGCTTCGACGCCTGGCGGATATCGATCCAGCCGTCGACGGTCAGCGATCCGTCGTCACCCCGCTCGATTGTCAGCTTTTCGTCGTCCTCGTCGGGAAATTCACCGGCGATGGCCTCGAGCAGGTCGGTGGTCGTCACCATGCCTTCGATCTCGCCGTACTCGTCGAGAATGACGGCGATCGCCTGGTTCGACTGGCGCAGCTGCTCCATCAGCTTCAGCGCGGTAATGCTCTCGTGCACGACAAGCGGCTGGCGGATGGACCGCGCGAGATCGATGACGCCGTCCTTCAGGATATCGCGCAACAGATCGCGGGCACTGGCGATGCCGATGAAGTTGTCGAGGCTGCCACGCGCGACCGGGAAGCGCGAATGGCCGACGTCGAGGATCAGTTGCTGCAGTTCAGCTGGCGGCTTGTCGAGGTCGAGCCAGTCGATGTCGATGCGCGGCGTCATGATCGAGCGGGCGGAGCGGTCGGCGAGCGTCAGCACGCCCTGGATCATGTCCTTCTCCTCGCTCGAGAATACCTCTGCCTCGGCCGACTGCTCGGCGATCAGGTCGGTGGTTTGGCCGAGCGTGCCCTGCGAGCGCTTGCCGCCGAGGAGACCAAGCACCGCGTCGGCGGTGCGTTCGCGGATGTTGCTCGGCGTGATCAACCGCTCCTTGCTGTGGCGCGCCAGCTGGTTCAGGGCCTCGATGACGACGGAGAAGCCGATCGCCGCATAGAGATAGCCCTTCGGGATATGGATGCCGAAGCCCTCGATGATCAGCGAGAAGCCGATCATCATCAGGAAGCCGAGGCAGAGGATGACGACGGTCGGATGCTTGGCGACGAACTGCGTCAGCGGCTTCGACAAGACGAGCATGAAGCCGACGGCGATGATCACGGCGATCATCATGACCGCCAGATCCTGCACCATGCCGACGGCGGTAATGACGCTGTCGAGCGAGAAGATCGCATCGAGCACGACGATCTGCACGATCACCTGCCAGAAGACGGCGTGTACGAGCTTCTTTTCCTTCTCGTCCTCGTGCCCCTCCAGCCGCTCGTGCAGTTCCATCGTTCCCTTGAACAGCAGGAACACGCCGCCGATGATGAGGATGATATCGCGCCCGGAAAAGCCGAAGTTGAGGATCGAAAACAGCGGCGTCGTCAGCGTCACGATCCAGGCGATCGAGGCGAGCAGCCCGAGGCGGATGGCAAGCGCCAGTCCAAGGCCGATGCGGCGGGCCGCATCACGCTGATGCGGCGGCAGCTTGTCGGCAAGGATGGCGATGAAAACGAGGTTGTCGATGCCAAGGACGATCTCGAGAACGATCAGGGTGGCAAGACCGACCCAGACGGAAGGGTCGGAAATCCAGTCGAAAATCATAGCTCGGTGCTGGCGGCCGCGGTCATTGCAGACCGGCCACTCCCCTGTTGATGGTTTGGATGGGATGGAGTTGCCGAGAAGGCCGGCGCGCGCCGGGTTTTCCGCATCGGACGTCTGTCGGATGCTGTGGTCTCGGCTAAGGCGTGATGGTTCCCAGGGTAACTGGGTCTACAATGGTCGCCGCCATCGTCTGCCGGCATATCGCGCTCGGCATGGGGCAGGCTGGTACTGGACGGGTCGCTCTCGGGCATGGCTGCAATTTGGCGGTCGAGCGGCCTTTTGGCAAGGGGCCGCAGCGCAAAAGCTTGGGACAGAGCCATTGCACCAGGCCGAAAAGCGCCCGGCGTAGGTATTTCGCAGACGGGAAAAGCAATGCGGAGGGAAGGGCAGGCTCTTCGATCATAAAGCCGGTCGATGCAATGAGGGCAGCACATCCCACGGACGGCTGCCCTCATGTTCAAAACAATCCAGCTGGCCGGTTAGGCAGCGAGGATGTGGATTCCATGGGCTTCGGCCGCGTCGACGAAATGTTCGGCTTCCGCCTTGGTCTCGCTCTCGGAACCGATATCGGCGACTTCGAAGTAGGTGGCCATGTCCTTGTCGATGACGGCGGCAAATACGACAGCCTCGGGACTGCTATTGCGGTAGCCATGCGGAACGTTGCCGGGAATCGAGATGATGTCACCGGCCTGGGCTTCGGTTTCGACGATGCCGGCGTCGGTCATCCGCTGGACGGTCAGGGTGCCCTCCAGGATGCGGAAGACTTCCGGGCTGGCATGGCTGTGCAACGGCGTGCCGCCGCCGGCCGCAACCGTGACGTCGAAGATGTTGAGCCAGGTACCTTCGAGGCGGGCCTGGCGCTGGACGTGGTCGCCAAGCACGAAGAGCGGCTTGGCCGTGGCTGCCGCATCGGCAGGGGATGAGTTGGACATGATGTCGCTTTCTTGTTTTTCTTCTTGAGGACGCGTCCGTTAAACCCTTCGCTCCGCCTTGGCAACCGCGCGGCCATGGTCATACGGACGGTCTGCCCTGCGTCGCTTTCACGGGTCGGAACCCGCAACTGAAGTCATTGGCTCTCGCCCCGGCGCTCTGCCATCTTTGGCAAGCACGCCGCTCGAAAACGCTTAGGCCCTTGTTGCCTATCGCTATCATGGCCCCCAAGACCGGCGTGTGACAGTAAACCATCAGGCGCGAACCAGAGCCGCCCTGCCACCACCCATCGACATCAGACAGTGGCGAAAACGCCTTTTCTTGACAGGGCAGCGATCCTCAAAACCGCGTGATCACGCTGATGCCGAGCCCTTCGGCTCGATCCAGCGTCGTTAACAGCGGGATGGCTTCCTCAAGGCTGACATGGCGCTGGATCAGCTTTTGCGGCGCGATCTTGCCGGCCGACAGCATGGCGAGCATGGCGTCGTATCGCCAGGCCTGCATGCCGTGGCTGCCGTAGATCTCGAGTTCCTGGCTGATCACCTGGGCCATCGGTATCTGCGGCGTCGCATGCTGGCCGAGCATCAGCCCGACCTGCACATGCCGGCCGCGACGACGCAGGTTCCGGATGGAGTTGAAGCAGGTGGTGGGGTGGCCGAGCGCGTCGATGGAGACATGCGCGCCACCGCCGGTGATCTCGCGGACCGCCTCGGCGACATCCGCGACCGTGCTGGCGTTGATCGTTGCCACGGCACCGCATTCCCGCGCAAAGGCCAGTTTCTCGTCCGAGAGGTCGATGGCGATGGCATTGGCGCCCAAAGCCGTTGCGATCATGATCGCCGACAGGCCGACGCCGCCGCAGCCATGCACGGCGATCCATTCGCCCGGCTTGGTCTTTGCCTGGTCCGTGACGGCGCGGAAGGAGGTCGCAAAGCGGCAGCCGAGGCTCGCCGCCGTCGTGTCCTCGATCGTCTCGGGCAGGTGTACCAGATTGGTATCGGCGTAATCGATGGCCACATATTCGGCGAAGGAGCCCCAATGGGTAAAGCCGGGTTGGAACTGGTTGGCGCAAACCTGCTGGTTGCCGGAGTGGCACTCGCCGCAATGGCCGCAGCCGGACACGAAGGGCACGGTAACGCGGTCGCCGATCTTGAAACGGACGACCCCACGTCCTGTCGCCACCACCTTGCCGGCCAGCTCGTGGCCCGGAACATGGGGGAGGGCAATGTCCGGATCGTGCCCCATCCAGCCATGCCAGTCGCTACGGCACAGCCCGCTGGCACCGACGGCGATGACGACACCATCTTCCGTCGGCGTCGGGTCGGGCAGGGTGCGGATTTCTGGCGTCGTTTCGAAGGCTTCGTAGTACATGGCGCGCATGGGTGTACCGGTCCTGTGGTCTGTCGTGCTGGAATCATGATGGCATGCCGACGCCAAGGCTGCCACCGTCCGGCCGATCATATTTGCTGATGCTTCAATTCACGCGGCATATGATCCGCGCAGGATAATTGCGCAGCGGGCGCCCGCATGCGTGCTTTGTTGCGAACGGCGCGCCTCTGCAAATTCCTCTTGATTCCCGACCGCCACCGGGTCTTGTCTTTTCACCGCACTAAAGGAGACAATCATGGCCGTCGATACATCGCCACGCTCTTACACCTGGACCTATGTGGACGGTGAATGGCTGCCGGGCAATCCGCCGCTGATCGGGCCGACCTCGCATGCCATGTGGCTGGCCTCGACCGTGTTCGACGGCGCCCGCTGGTTCGACGGGATAGCCCCCGATCTCGACCTGCATTGCCAGCGGGTCAACAGATCGGCCGTGGCCATGGGTCTGAAGGCGACAAAGACGGCTGACGAGATCGAGGCTTTGGCGCTCGAGGGCGTCAGGAAATTCGACGGCACGTCGGCGCTCTACATCAAGCCGATGTATTGGGGCGAACACGGCATGCCGACCAGCGTCGTTACCGTCGATCCCGAATCGACCCGCTTCGCGCTCTGCCTGTTCGAGGCGCCGATGAACAATGCGAGGCCATCGTCGCTGACGGTCTCTCCCTACCGCCGCCCGACGCCGGAAACGGCGATGACCGATGCCAAGACCGGCTCTCTCTATCCGAACAGCGGCCGCATGATCGCCGAGGCGCGCAGCCGCGGTTTCGACAATGCGCTTGCCCGTGACATGAACGGCAATGTCGCCGAGACGGCATCCTCGAATGTCTTCATGGTCAAGGACGGCGCGGTGTTCACACCGATTGCCAACCGCACCTTCCTCGCCGGCATCACCCGCGCCCGCATCATCGGCCTCCTGCGGCAGGCGGGCTTCGACGTCCACGAGGCGACGCTATCGGTGGAGGACTTCATGGCCGCCGACGAGATCTTCACCAGCGGCAACTATTCCAAGATAGTCGGCGTAAACCGTCTGGACGATCGGGACTTCGGCGACGCTCCTGTCACCCGCAAGGCGCTGGAGATCTACCTGGACTGGGCCCACTCGCGCAAAGCCAGCGACGAGTAGAGGGGGCGGCAGGTCGGAGGTGAGGCGGATTGAGCGGCAGGGCGCTCGCCGACCGGCGAACGCGTGCAGATGTGGATGACGCTGATCTTACCGTGTCGGCTGAGACCGGGCCGTAAGCTTGTTTCCGTCGGGATCGCGAAGATAGGCGACGAAGGATCCGTTGGGGCGCTCTGATGGCGGGCTCTCGATCGCCGTGCCACCATACGTGGTGCCGGCCTCGTGCCACGCCTGAACATGCTCGCGGCTTGCTGCGGCGATACCGATTGTACCGCCGTTGGCCGACGTTGCCGGCTTGCCGTCGATCGGCCTTGTGATCATCAGGCGACCGCCGTCATGGGCGTAGATCATCCTGCCCCTTTCATCCATCTCGCCGGGCTTGCCGCCCAGCGCTGCGAAGGTGGCGTCGTAAAAGGCTCTCGCCCGCTCAAGGTCGTTGCTGCCGATCATCACGTGGGTGAACATGGCTCATCTCCTTCAGGGTATCCAACAGCCCCGGTCAGGGGCGCTCGGTCAGGCCTGGGTCAAAGAAAATTAATGGCTTCGTGCTCGACACGCAATCCGGTCGACCCTTGCGTTACGGTCTTGCTGATCGCCCGACCCGCTCAAGCCGCAAACGTCACCGTCACGCCGCGCTGGCGGAAATAGGCCTGCATCAGCTTCCTGCCGGAGCGATTGCTGTGCACGAGCTTGGTCGGGTCGAACACAGCCTCTTTCACGCCGGCCTGCGCCAAGGCAGCCTTGAGATTGGCGATATGCGTGTCGATGTCGGCATTGTCCGCGTGGAGCGATTCATAAATGCGGTTTGTTGCTTCGGCTACGGTCAGTTCGCTCACGATCACGCTCCTGTTGTGGTTTGGCTGGCGGATACCGCATTTTGCGGCCCCGTCCTATCGTGGGAAAGACTGTTCAAGTCAACGGGTGATGATGGGAGCAGGCTGCCTCCGCCCCTTGGGTGGTGTCATCGTCCAACGAGCCCAACTGCCCTCTCTATATAGGAATGTTCAAGATGCCGGGCAGCTGCAGCGCGTCCTCTTGACCGGCACCGCCACCCTGAAGGGGCGTCAGCAGACGGGTCACAGCAACCGGATCGGCCATCACAAAACTGACGTTAGCTTAGTAAATCCTTTATTAAGCATATGCAAATTACCTTAAGTTGAGTCGGCGGTGCTCGATGGAGGGAATGATGCTGTCTTGGCTTCGGGGTCCGCTGGCGACGGTCGTGGCAATCATGTGCGCGGTGGCTGTCAGCGCCGCGATTGCTTATGCTGTGTCCGTCAAGGTCGGGGAAGACAGGGACGCGGCATTGCGAGCTTATCTCACGGACGCCCGTGACGAAACCGAACTCGCGGCCAAGGCGGTCGCTGCCTCATTCGACCAGATCTATCAGAACCTGCGGACGATCAGCCTGCTGGCCAGTGTCCGGCGAATTGATCGGCATGCAGAGAACCTGCCGGTCGAGGGGCGCCAGGCGGTGCAGCAGATTTTCAATAATCTTGCCGACAATGTCGCGGTATCCGAAATCTACGTCGTGCCGGCCGATCTTGACCCGGAAAAGATCGATCCGAAGACCGGTGAGAAAGAAGCGCCGATCCTGATGATCGACAAGATCCGCATGGGCCTCCAGACGGAGGTCGAGGAGGAGCCGGTCGATCCGGCGGCGCCGGAGGCCGTCGAGATCTACGAATACCGGGCGCTGCAGGCGCAGATGGCCAAGCTCCGGACGATCGCGCCGAAGCTGGTTGCCAGCACGGAATCCGAAATCCCCTTCTTTTCCATCGGCTCGCTGATCACCTGCGACAACCACGTCTACGAAAAGACCCATGAGGACGCCGATCGCCGCGGCCCGATCTACTCCGTGCCCTTCTACGGCGAGGACGGCTTGCTGAAGGGCACGATCAGCGCGATCATGCTCGACAGCGCGATCCGGGGCCTCCTGCCGGAAACGGATGCGGCCCTCATCGATACCGCCAGCCACGGGCTGTTCCTCGCGACCAAGAAAGGCCAGCAATCGCAGTCGATGGAGAGCGTTGCAAATGCCGTGCCGGATGCCACGCTCATCTATTCCGAAGTCTTGACGGTGCCGACCAAGGACCCGGCCCGGCAGTTTCGGCTGTGGGCCGGCCGGCCGAGGGCGGAGTTTCTCGGCAGCGACGCAGTCAGGCAGATCGATACCTTCCAGCGGTTGGGCTATCTCTTTGCCGTCGCCACCGGCATGCTGATATTGGGCGCCTGGGCCCTGCTGCGCCGTTCCCTCAACAAGGCCAAGGCGGATGCCACCCTCGCTTTCAGCCTGGCGGAGAGGAACAAGGAAATCCTAGCCCTGGAGGCCAGCCAGACGACGGTGCGCGAGGCCGCCGAACACGATCGAAGGCTCGCCGATCAGCAACTGGCGGCCGATGCCGCCCGTATCGCGGCCGAGCAGAAGCAGATCGTCGCCGGCATTGCCGCCGGGCTCAACCTTCTGGCCGAAGGCGATCTCACCGTGCGCCTGAACGAGCCCTATCCACCCGCCTACGAGCAACTGAGAGAGGACTTCAACCGCGCTGTCGAGAAGCTGCAGCACAGCATGGCCAAGGTGACGCGGTCGGTGCATGTCATTCGCGGCGGTGGCGCGGCGATGAGCAATGCGGCTGACAATCTCGCCCAGCGCAACGAACACCAGGCCGCCAGCCTCGAGCAGACCGCAGCAGCCCTCAGCGAAATCACCAGCACCGTGCGCAACACCGCAGACGGGGCCCACCACGCGCACAAGGTCGTGGAAATGGCCAAGATGGATGCGGAACGCTCCGGCGTCATCGTTCGCCAGACCATCGAAGCGATGGAAGACATCGAACAGGCTTCGGCCAAGATCAACCAGATCATCGGCGTGATCGACGCCATCGCCTTCCAGACCAACCTCCTGGCGCTGAATGCCGGCGTCGAGGCCGCGCGCGCCGGTGATGCCGGCAAGGGCTTTGCAGTGGTGGCCGCCGAAGTGCGCGGTCTTGCCCAGCGCACGGCCGATGCCGCGCGGCAAATCAAGGATCTGGTGACGAATTCTCACGCGCAGGTCGAAAAAGGCGTGGCGCTGGTCGGCAACAGCGGCCAGGTGCTGGATGAGATCGCGGGAAGGGTCTCGGAGATCAACGACATCGTCGCAACCATCACCGCCTCGGCCCAGTCGCAGGCGGATTCGCTCAACCAGGTCAACATCGCCATCGGCGACATGGACCAGCTGACCCAGAAGAACGCCGCCATGGCAGAGGAAACGACGGCGGAAAGCCATGGGCTCTCCAACGAGGCGGAGCAGCTGGCAACACTGATTTCGATGTTCAGGATCGAGCCCGTTGAGCAGGGGTCCCGGAGAGCCCAGACCCGCGCTCAATTCGCCGCCTGACAGGCGAGGATGGGGAGGCGGCCCGAGAGGTCAGGCGGTGCGACCCTCCGGCGGGCCGACCGTTCTGCCTTTCGTGCGCCAGAGCTCGTGCACCTCAGACCAATCCGGCACGCGTTCCGCGTAGTAGCCGAGTGTCTTGCCTGTTGCGATCGAGCCGAAGGCCTTCATCGCCTGCAAATGGGCGCCGGCGACGAGGTAGCGGCGCATGGCTGCTTCATCGGTCCAGACTGTCAGGGTGTGGTGGACGCGGTTGATCTGGCGCGCATCGGTCGAGATGTTGCCCTTGGCCTGTCGCGCCTGCATCATCGACCGGATGGCGAGCCACCAGAACCGGACCGTATGGCGCCGGGCCTTCAGCTGGAGGCCTGTGATCGACACATAAACAGTCGGCTCGCTCATTTTCGCTTCCTCCAGCGGTCACGACCCGCAATCTTTACACCGTAAAGATATCTGGCATTCGATCATGCCTCTCGTCAAGCGCAATCTTGTCAGTGTAAGGATTGGTTCATGACGCAGACATATCACCATGGCGCGCTGCGGCCGGCTTTGCTCGCTGCCGCCGAAGCCATTCTCGATCGCGATGGCATCGGCGGCCTGACGCTCCGGGCGGCGGCGCGGGAGGCGGGGGTTTCGCACGCCGCGCCTTCCCATCACTTCGGCGATATCACCGGCTTGCTGACCGAGCTGGCGGCATCCGGCTTCGTCCGCCTGCGCACGGCGCTGGAAGGGGAACTGGCCGAGCCGCACCCGCGCAAGCGCGTGCAGGCCTTGGCCCGTGGCTATGTGCGCTTTGCGCGGGACCATCCGGGCGTGTTCCTGCTGATGTTCCGGTCCGAGCGCTTGGACTGGTCGTCGCCGGTGCTGTCCTCGGCCGGTGCCGCCGCTTATGCTCTTTTGAACGAAGGGATGCCCGAACCTGTCGCATCAGTCGATCCGACTGGGTTCCAGACCCTGGTCATGGCCAGCACCCGTTGGTCGCTGATGCACGGCCTGGCGACCCTCCTGGTCGACGGCAGGCTGTGCGCGATGGTGGAGATTTCGGATGCCGATCTCGAACGCCTGATCGAGGAGGTCATCGCCCGGGGCATCGTCGGCTGACAAGCGCCCTGAAGGATGAACAGCCGGAGCAAGCATCGTCGCCGTTGTGCGAACGCCTCTTGAAAGGCATGATGGGCTGGTGGCGACGTCGATGCCCGTGCATGCGGTCTGCGGACGGCAGGGCAAGAACTCAAATCGGCGGCGTGTCGACCGACTTGGCATGGAGGAGCGCATGAAAAGCAATCGTGCCAGCCTGGAAGAAATCCGCGGCTTTTTTGCCAAGCGCATGGCGGCCGTCAGCAAGTCGCGGGATCCCCGCCTGGAGCGCATTTTCGAACTCGTGCCGCGCGAAGCCTTTCTCGGTCCCGGCCCGTGGCAGGTCTGGGTTCGCGATCGGAACTACCTGGAAACACCGAGCGCCGATCCTGTCTATCTCTACGAAAACAGTCTCGTCGCGCTCGACGGCGCCAAGGGCATCAACAATGGCGAGCCCTTTCTGCATGCGGCCTGGATCGGCGCCGTGTCGCCACAACGCGGAGAGATGATTACCCACATCGGGGCCGGCACCGGCTACTATACCGCGATCCTCTCGCTGCTGGCGTTGCCGGGCGGCAGGGTGACAGCCTTCGAGCTCGACGCGCAACTGGCGGAGAGGGCGCGCCACAATCTGAGGCCCTTCGAGAGCGTCGAGGTGGTCAACGCCGATGCTACTCGCGCTTCCTTGACCGCCTCCGACATCGTCTATGTCAGCGCCGGTGTCTCGGCACCGCCGGTCGGATGGCTGAAGGCACTGAAGCCGGGCGGACGGCTGATCTTTCCCTGGCGGCCGAGCGAGGAGATCGGCTTGACGCTTCTGGTGCGTGCCGAGGCCACGGGTTTCAGCGTCGAGCCGCTTGCCCCCTCCTGGTTCATTCCCTGCATCGGCGCATCCCGTGAGATTGTAGCCTCATGGGTGCCAAAGACCCCGGCGGAGGCGCGCTCCATCCGCTCGCTCCGAACGACCGCGACGACACCGCCCGACGAGACCGCCATAGCCGTCTATCCTGAGGTCTGGTTTTCAAGTCAGCCGCTGGAAAGGTGAGGCGGCGCGTCGAATAAACCACCGGTAGAGACCCGAACATGCTAGGGTGACGCGAATTCCACGTTCCGCTTGCTGCAAGCGGCTTTCCGGATGGCATGGAGAACAGGCGACAATGCCTGGTCCCGGCTTCTTCAAGGCGACCGGGCCGGTTCTCAGAGGTATATTGATGTCGCTCACCTTTCCCAACGCCAGCCGCAGCTACGACGAAACCGGCCGCCGCGTTCGTTTCCTGGGCCATGACGGCATGTTCCAGGTTCAGCTCTTCGTCGATGTCGACGTGTTCGCGGGCGCCAACACCGAGGCCGGCTACCTTGCCGCCTTCGATGCCAAGCGCAGTGGTATCCAGTCCGTCGCCAGCAAGGCCTATGCCGCAACGCGCCGGAGTTCCTATCTCCTGACGCCCAAGGATTTCAAATAGCGGTTGGCCGGAAGGACGCCTTCGCAAGAAGGCACATCTTGTCTGTCCAAAGATTCAAGGTTATATTGTGCTGGAGTGAGGGATAAGCTTTCGCCTACCCCTCTCTTCATTACGCGATCAGATGAAACCGGACAGTCACTTGCCAGCCTGTCCGGTTTTTCCTGACTGTTAACGTGATGCTAAATGGTATCCACCACATAGATCATCTCCAGTTCACAGCGAGGCCTTCGCCTGGTCGGAGAGGCCCATCGTCTCCGATGCGCCAGCTGGTTTGGCACGTCTGCTTCCGCTGCAATGCTGTCTGTGACGGCAATCCAGACGCCGTCACGTGCACCAGCGGATTAGAAATTAAACGCGCTTAGATTGCAATGCCCATTGGGGCTGAGCCTACTGCGGGCATGTCGCATATTCGCCAGCCCGGCCTTGCTCAATCTGCCATCGGTCCCTTGCCGCGCGGCCTGACCATCCAGCTGTAGACCGCGCCTGCGGCGAGCAGCACGCAGGTGCCGAGGAACACCGCCCGCATGCCGATATGGCCGCCGACAAAGCCGCCGAGCACCGGGCCGACCACCTGGCCGACGAACTGCGACGAGGTGGAGAGCCCGAGGATGCCGCCGGCGGCGGCATCCGGCACGCTGTGGCGGATGACGGCGGCGATGCAGGGCAGCAGCCCGCCGAGCGCCACCCCCATCAGGAAACGCAGGGCAATCAGCTGCCAGGCATCAGTCACGAAGGCCTGCGGGATCAGCAGCAGCGCGGCGATGCCGAGCGCGCCTGAGATGACCGGCCAGTGGCCGATGCGGTCGGCAAGCCTGCCGAGCCGCGAGGCCGACAGCACGCTGCCGAGTGCTGCCACGGACATGACCACACCCGAGATCAGCGTCAAATTGGCCTGGTTGTCGATGAGGTCGGCGACATAGACGGTGATGATCGGCTCGATCGACATGTTGGCGAGCATCAAGAGCATGCCTGTTGCCAGCATGGCGATGACCGGCCGCTTATCCTCGATCGAACTCCAGCCGCCGCTGGCCTTGGCGGCCTTTTTGCGGGCGGCGGATTTTTGTTCCTTGATCAGGAAGGAGGTGGCGAGAAACGTCAGAAAAATCACCCCGCCTGCCGCCAGGAACGTGTTGCGGATGCCGATGATGGCGGGAAGCGCGCCGCCGATCAGCGGACCCACAAGATTGCCGGCCATGATGCCGGACGACACCATGCCCAGCGCCCAGGCGACCCGATGTTTTGGCGTCTGGGTTGCCACCAGCACCATCGAGCCCGACGCATAGCCGCCGGCAAGCCCGGTGAACAGCCGCAACGCCACCAGCTGCCAGACGCTGTCGACCATGCCCATCAGCCCGATGGCAACCGTCATGCCGAGGCTGGCGCGCACCAGCATCAGCTTGCGGCCATAGATGTCGCCCAACCGGCCCCAGATCGGCGCGACGAAGGCGGCGGCAAAGAAGGTGGCGCCATAGGCGATGCCCGACCATTGGACGATGCCTGCCTTGTCGGTCACGCCCAGTTCCTCGACATAGAGCGGCAGGAAGGGCAGCAGCAGCGTCATCGCGACAATGGTCGTGAAGGAGCCGACGAGGCAGACGATCATGTTGCGCATCCAGTGCGCCGTCACTTCGCCCGTGTTCGCGGCTGTGTCGGCTGTCTCGTTCATTCCCTCGCCCTTGCATTCATTGTGTAGCGCAGTTCGGCAGTGCCGCTCGACAGGATATGGCCATCGGCCGCCTTCATGAGGTCGGCGGCGGTAAAGGCTTCCGGCAGCGCCAGATTTTCGACGTCGAGCGCATAGAGGGTGACGCGATAGTGGTGGATCCGCTGGTCGTTCCAGGGCGGGCAGGCGCCGTGATAGCCGCCCTGCGGGCCGTTCTTGAGCGAGCCTTCGCCGAAGCCGTTCTGGCCGCGCCGTCCATGGTCGGTGCGCTTCAGCGGCAGGCCTGACTTGACCAGGCCGTTACCGTCGATCGCCTGCGGCAGGTGATTGAAATCGGCGGGGATGTCGGCAAGCACCCAGTGCACGAACGTCTCGCGCGGCGCCGTTTCGGCGATCACCACGCTCTCTTTGTTGAAGCCGCTGCGATCGACCGGCACGTCCGGATCGATCATCGTCAAGGCATAGGACTTCGTGCCCGCGGGCCCCTTCGACCAGGAGATCGACGGGCTTTCGTTGGCGCCTGCACGGAATTTGCCCTGGCGCATGAGGCAGGCGGCATTCTGCGGCGGCAGCATGCGGCCCGGCTCGCTCTTGCCGAAGCTGACGGCGAGGTCGGCGGCAAGCGCCGGGGCGGGAGCAATGGTCACGCCGGCAATGATCATCATTGCGGCAGACCTCAGAAACTGGCCGATGGGCGGTTGGGTGGTTTGCATGCTTAGCCCCTTCAAGGATGACGAAACAGTGCCTATCAAACCGGCGGCAATCCTGTCCGTACCGAAACGCTCAAATCGCGGATGCAAACGCTTAAACCACGCCGTCGGCGCTGCCGTGTACAGCGCGCCGGCGCTCCGCGAAGCGGCGTGGCGACCGGTAGCCGGTGGCAAGCGCTACTTCCCGCAGGCTGAGACCGTCTTCCGTCAGCATGGTCTCCGCCCGGGCGATGCGTTCCGCCGCGATCACCGCGCGCAGTGACGTTCCCTCCAGCCCTAGCCTGCGGCGGAGCGTGGCGTTGCTGGTCCCGAGTTCTGCGGCGATCCGGTCGGCCGTCCAGGCGCGGTCGGGCTGCCAGCGTACCAGCGCGCTCACAGCTTCCGCCGTGGTTTCAGCCCGCGCCGGCAGGGCGCCCCGCATGCCGAGCACCATCAGGATTTCCAGCACCCGGTGTTCGACCAGCGGCGCCGGCAGGCACGCATCCATGAGACCGTCGCCGGCATGGTGGATGGCATCGATCGACGCGGCGTCCAGCGCCAAGTCGAGACGGAATGGTCCGCGCGGAGGCGGAAAGGCAGCCTCGGCGCGGCGCACCAGCGCGTCGGGAAAATCGATGAAGATGGCGCGGTAGGCACCCGTTGCCGGATCGGGATCGTTGACGACATCGCCGGACCAGCCGGGCGGCAGCACGAGCATCGTGCCGGCTGCGAAGCGCTGTTGCCGGCCCATGCTGAGGAGTTCCTTCGATCCCTCGACGATGACGACGATGGAGAGGCGCGAGAAGGCCGCCCCGGCGATCCGCTCGCGGCTGTGGGTGACGAAGGAGAAGAGCGAAGACGCACCCCGGCGCGCCGACAGGGGTGCCTGCGGCCGCCGGTCTTCCGCCACCAGCCGGTGCAGGCGATCGAGGATGAGATGGGATTCGGACATGACAGGCTCCAGACGCGAGCCGCTATCTACGCCGAGGCTGCGCGGCCTGCCAAGGTCGGATCGGCCGGCAAACGTCGCGTCAGTCTGTCATCGGAGACCGGGCTCCGTCGGCAGCCCGCATGGCCGTCAGCAGCCAAATACCCAAGCCCTCACACGCCGTCCGGCAAAGCGTCTGCCATCGACCCGTCATAGGCCGCGCGCGACGCGTCGTCGCCCACCTGCCGGTCGACCGCCTTGTGAAGCAGCGTCGAACTGTAGCCCACGGCGCCGTTGCCCTCGATCAGCGTGACGTCGGCATTGCCCGGATTGTCCGAGGCCTCGAACCAGGCGACCGGGTGCTGCAGGAAGTTCATCTCGAAGGCACGGTTGGTCACGCCATGGCCGACAATGACGACGTTGTCATGCCCGAGCGCCACCTCATGCATGATGGTCTGCAGAAACAGCCGCGTACGCTGCGCCACGTCGGCGCGGCTCTCGCCATCCGGCGGACGCACGTAGAATTTGGCGCCGTTGCTGCGCAGCCTCGCCCAGCGTTCGAATTCCTGCGGAAACTGCTGCTTCTGCTCGGCATGCTGATAGATCTCGGTAAACAGGCCGAAATCCTGCTCGCGCAGCAGATAGTCTTCGCGCACGGTCCCGATGCTGTCGGCGGGCAGGGTGGAGAGCAACACGTCCTTGCTCTGGCGGGTCCTGAGAAAGGGCGAATACCATACCTGTAATTTGGAAGCCGAGCTGTCAGGCAGCTTGTCGAGATAGCTGGCAATGGCGCGACCGGCAATTTTGACCTGCCGCGCGCCCCAGAGGGTCAGCGGCACGTTGTGGTCGCCGAATTCACGATAGGCGTGGCCGTCGAGATTGCCGAGTGATTCGCCGTGGCGGACTAGGAAGATGCGCATGAGCCGTTCCGTCGAAAGGGGAGGGTGCCGTCAGTCGGAGCGACCACGGGGGCGGAGGCGCTGCAACGGCCGACCCCCGGCGCTGCGGCTCAGCGCCGCCGCGACCAGGCGATGGCAAGAGCCCCGCAAAGCGCCGTCATCGCGCCCCGGAATATCCAGGGGCGCTGGTCGATCATGAAGCTGCTGGCGGGATAGGGAAAATAGCCGCTGCCCTGGGCGGCCCATGTCAGGCCGGCAATGACGAGCAACAGACCAAACCAGAATAATGCTTTGCGTGCCATCGATCCATCCTTTGGTTCGAAGGCGATATAGCAACTCCGCGAAGCGGTGGCTACCGACGTCGTGTCCCTCGACCACTGCTGACACAATCTGGCAGCAGCCACGGCTATTGGTCTTTCCACCGGCAGAACCCCGGGACACTGGCAAGGAGCCCCCATGATCACCTGGATACGCAGCGCCGCGATCGCGCCTGGAAAAGTCGCCGATGCATTCACCTTCGTCGCAAGGGCGGCGAAACATATCGAAGACAAGCATGCCATCAACATCGTTGTGAGCCGGCCGCTCGCAGGCAATCCGACCCGCATCTTCTGGTACGCGCAACACGAAGACCTGCAGGCTTTCGAGCGGGATCATCGGACGATCAACAGCGACGGGGCGTTTCTGCAGATGCTCGGCGAGGCCGCTCACTGCTTTATCGCCGGCTCGACCCACGACGAGGTGCTGCAAACGCTCTGACGCCCGGCATACGCGTCTGTTGCAAGCGCTCCGCCGGGGAAGGCGGAGACGGGCTCGTCACGCGCGCCGATGCCGCACTGGCATCGGATGCCGAAGCAACGCGGGTTTCAGGGCGCGGCAAAACTCGGGTCGTGTCGGCCAGGCCTATTCGGCGGCCGTTTCGGCAGGCAGGTCAAAGGCTTCGATATCGCGCTCGAGGCTGACGCGTTCCTGCGCCACCTCGTCGTTGCGCATGCGGTACTGGGGCGAGTTATCCCGAGCCGGCAGAAGCGCGATGACGCGGTAGGTGTCGGCGGCCATCGGCGACAGGCCCTGGCGGCTCTTCAGACGAACGGACTGGCCGACGGGGAAACGATGCGCTGGCATGGGGATTTATGCTTTCCGCCACAGCGCGATCCGCCTGGCAGCGAAATCCTGTGGTCTGTTGATATTGGGTGGGATGCCCTTCGATTGGTCGCCGGCGGTGATGCAGCAGGTTGGCCAGGCTGCCACGAAAGGCGATCTGTCGCCGCCGCCACAGAGCAGCGACAACAACAGTAGAAACCCCTAAACGACGAATACGGTGGAATTGCGGTCCTGCCACAAAATCGCCTTATCCTTGGAAGGCGGCGAACTTGGGCGTGGCGCCGACGCTTGCCATCCCGCTGCTGCCATCTCGCTGAAACAAGAAGCATTTTGCGCAGGCTGCCCGATTTTCGGCAATTCTGCGGTTGCCTGATGCCGGTTCCGATCCTATGTTCCGCCTCACCTGCCAACAGGAGAACAAGACCATGGCTTTCGAATTGCCTGAACTTCCCTATGACTACGATGCGCTTTCCCCCTTCATGTCGAAGGAAACCCTCGAGTTTCACCACGACAAGCATCACAAGGCCTATGTCGACAACGGCAACAAGCTCGCCGCCGAAGCCGGCATGAGCGACCTGTCGGTCGAAGAGGTCGTCAAGAAGTCGTTCGGCACGAATGCCGGTCTCTTCAACAACGCCGCCCAGCACTACAACCACATCCATTTCTGGAAGTGGATGAAGAAGGGCGGCGGCGGCAACAAGCTGCCCGGCAAGCTGGAAACGGCTTTCGCCTCCGATCTCGGCGGCTATGACAAGTTCAAGGCCGATTTCGCCGCTGCCGGCACGACCCAGTTCGGCTCCGGCTGGGCCTGGCTCTCCGTCAAGAACGGCAAGCTCGAAATCTCCAAGACCCCGAACGGCGAGAACCCGCTGGTGCACGGCGCAAGCCCGATCCTCGGCGTCGACGTCTGGGAGCACTCCTATTACATCGACTACCGCAACGCCCGCCCGAAATACCTCGAGGCCTTCATCGACAGCCTGATCAACTGGGATCACGTGCTGGAAATGTACGAAACGGCGACGAAGTAATTTTCCGACACGGCTCGACCTGCCACACCCGGTGCTGTCCCCAGCGCCGGGTGTTTTCGTTTTGAAACCGTGCTTTGTGCTTGTGCGGCTAGACTAAATCTACCCATTCACCAATCCAAGCCGACCAGTTGGACCGCCCTCCAGTGGACATCCCGGGTCATTCGCTAGGGAATGGTCAGTATATATTCTGCGTATTTTTTTGCTGGTGGAAAATATTTCAAGCGCATGATGTGGGCAATTTAAAGTTGTTATTCAGAGGTTAAGTAATTTCTATTATTCTTATATGTAGGAAATAAAAATTACTCCTGATTGCATCGGAATCCACATGTCGCGACCCAAGGTGAAAACCGCTTTATTCGCAATTTTCGCCGCCATCGGCCTTGTCACTATTGCATTCTCGACATTCGCACTGAGCCGGCTCGATGTGATCAACAGCAACGTCGCCGTCCTTGCAACCGACTGGATGCCTAGCCTTCAACACGCCAAAGAGATGGACACGGCAATGTCCGATATGATTGGCGCCTACAACAGACACATCCTTGCGGTGAGCGACGCAGATCAGAAAGAGGCCGAAGAAAGCGTCATCAGAGAGGGCAAGCGCTTCCAGACCGAGCTCGATTCCTATGGGGCGCTGATGAATCCGGGTGACGAGGAAACGCAGGCAATCGGGGAAATCCACAACTTCTACAAAAGCTATGGGCAGGCGGGCGAGGCAATGCTCGTCTTTTCGCGGGCCAGCAAGGACGATGAAGCAAAAGCCGCGACGATCAACTCCATGACGCCGCTCAGCAAGAAGATTCAAAGTGACATCGACGCGGTCGTCGCAGTCAACATGGCAGGGACGAAAGCGGCGTATGAGGCGAGCCAGATGGTCTTCAGCTCGACCCTTGCCGTCACCATCACAGCGGTGTTCGGAATCGTCGTTCTGATTGCTGCGGCCACCTATTTCGCCTTCGCCCAGATTGCCCGGCCGATCGAAAAGATTACAACGACGATGCGCAACCTTGCCACCGGCGATATTGACTCTGTCGTTCCCTTTGCGGGCCGATCTGACGAAATTGGCGACATGGCGGCAGCGGTGGAAATCTTCCGCACCAATGCGATCCGTGCCCAGACGCTCGAAAGCGACTCGAACGACTTGCGCAACCAGAGCGAAGCCGAGCGAAATCGAAACGGCGCGTTGGAGGCTGTGAAGACACAGGCGATGCAGCATGCGACGTCGGATCTTGCCAAGGGTCTAAGGCAACTGGCCGCTGGCGATCTAACGGTCCGGCTTGATACGCCCTTCGCTGCAGATTTCGAGAGCCTGCGGGGTGACTTCAACGGCGCGGTGACACAGCTGACGGAGATACTCGCAATCGTCGCGCAATCGGCGCACTCGATCGACAGCGGTTCGCGCGAGATCAGCCAGAGTTCTGACGACCTGTCCAAGCGGACAGAGAACCAGGCCGCGTCGCTCGAGCAGACCGCAGCCGCTTTGGACGAGATCACGGTCAATGTCTCGAATTCCTCGAAAAGGGCGGAGGAAGCGCGCAAGGTCGTCGCCGAAGCCAATGCAAGTGCTTCGCATTCGGGTGCCGTGGTTGCCACCACCGTCAGCGCCATGCAGAAGATCGAGCATTCCTCCAAGCAGATTGCCACGATTATCGGCGTCATCGACGAAATCGCCTTCCAGACCAACCTTCTGGCGCTGAACGCCGGTGTCGAAGCCGCGCGCGCTGGCGAGGCTGGAAGAGGCTTTGCCGTCGTCGCCCAAGAGGTTCGCGAATTGGCTCAGCGCTCAGCCAAGGCGGCAAAGGAAATCAAGGATCTGATCCGCAATTCCAGCGTCGAAGTTCAAAGTGGCGTCCAGCTGGTCAATGAGACCGGAAAGGCCCTGAAGACCATCGAAGGCTTTATCGTAACCATCAACGAGCATATGCAGTCGATCGCAACCTCTGCAAAGGAGCAGGCGCTTGGGCTCGAAGAGGTCAATACTGCGGTTAATCAGATGGACCAGGTGACGCAGCAGAATGCTGCCATGGTGGAGGAGACGAGTGCCGCCAGCGCAACCCTTTCGAGCGAATCCACCCGTCTGCGCGAGGTCGTCCAACGGTTTCATCTTGCGGATGGCGCTGGCAAGGTGAGCGCGTCGCCACGCCGAGCCGAAGCGACGGTGCGGCGTTTTCCTCAGCGGGAAGTGCGTCTTGCGACCCAGGGCAATCTCGCTATCAAGCAGGAATGGTCCGAATTCTGATGGATGGCTTTGCCGCACGGCGCGGTCGCCTGCAACGGTAGCAAGCGGCAAGGACGCCGTTCATCACATACCTCGCACGGAAGGCCATCATTCTCAGGCATAAGAGCTGTCATGGTGCGGAGCAAGGCATCGTGATTCGCGAGTGCACGACGTCGGTGCCCGAATAAGGGCGAGGGGGCTTGGCCCCTTTGCCTTTTGCTGGATGCGCCCAGGGAAATCGCCCATTTGCCGGCACCCTGCGGAGCGGCGACCGCGCCTGGCCCTTGGGCGCGCCGGGCCGCTGGACGAAGCCAAAATCCATGGTTGCATTGGCCGCCACAAATCGGGCGCAGTTCAATTCAACCTTGCCAGCCGATCAAACCGTTGTGGGAACGGTTTGCGGCGGCGCTGCGGCACGGCCGGCATAGGGGAGATTTGAGCAGACCATGGATAGCAAGACGCGAATTGCCGTTCTTTTCGGGGGGCGGTCCTCCGAGCACGAGGTCTCCCTTCTCTCAGCCGCCAATGTCGTCGGCGCCATGGACCGCGCAAAGTACGAGATCGTCCCGATCGCCGTCACCCGCAGCGGCGAATGGTTGTTGCTGGAGTGGGACGGTCAGGCGATGCCTGCAGCCGTGCCGGAAACCGGCGTGAGGGTCTGCCTGCTGCCGGGTGGCGGCGGACGGATGATGGCGATGCCGCTGACAGGCGCAGCCTATGAACTGCCACCGGTCTCGGTGGTGTTTCTGGTGCTGCACGGGTTGTTCGGGGAAGACGGTTCGGTGCAGGGCCACGCGGAGGTCGCCGATGTCGCCTATGTAGGCTGCGGTATCCTCGGCTCGGCCGCAGCGCTGGACAAGGACATCGCCAAGCGTCTGCTGGGCGCGGCGGGACTGAACGTCGCTGCGTCGGTGACGCTACGTCGCGCCGACACGGCATCCTTCGAGACGATCGCCGACACGCTCGGGCTGCCGGTCTTCGTCAAGCCGGCGCGGCAGGGATCGTCAGTCGGTGTCGGCAAGGCTAGCAGCAGCGAAGCCTTCGAGACGGTGCTGCGCGAGGCCTTCCGCCACGACGACAAGGTGCTGGTGGAAACCTTCGTCGCCGGCCGCGAGATCGAATGCGCGGTGCTCGAGGATGCCGACGGGTCGATCTCGGTCTCGCTGCCCGGCGAGATCGTGCCGGCCGAGAAGCACGGTTTTTACAGCTACGACGCCAAGTACATCGATGCCGACGGCGCCGACGTGAAAGTGCCCGCCGATCTGCCCGACGCCGTGGCCGAGACCATCCGCGACATCGCCCGGCGGGCCTTCCTCGCGCTCGGCTGCGAGGGCATGGCGCGGGTCGACGTCTTCCTGCAGGCCGATGGCGAAATCACCATCAACGAGGTCAACACCATCCCCGGCTTCACCAATATCAGCATGTACCCGAAGGCCTTCGCCGCCAGCGGCATCGGCAACACCGAACTCATCGACCGGCTGATCGCCCACGCGCTGCGCCGGGACCGGGATCGGCGCGCTGCAAGGTGAGGGCGGGGGGCGGCGGCGGTTGCTGCTGCGTCTAGGTCAGCGCTCTGCCGGAACAGAGGCGATGCTTGCGGTTTATGCTAGCATTTGCTATGCTTGCTCATGAACGGCAGGCATCGCAAAACCCTGGCTGCAGTCTTCAAGGATCCGGTCCAAGGCACGATTGCCTGGGCCGACCTTGAGGCGCTGTTGCTGGCGTCCGGATGCAAGGTCATCGAAGGCAACGGATCGCGGGTCCGATTCGAAAAGGATGGAAAACTGGCGTTTTTTCATCGGCCGCACCCCGCCAAGGAAGCCAAGCGATATCAGGTGAGGGATGCACGGCTCTATTTGCAGGAACTGGGAATAACACCATGAATATCCTTACCTACAAGGGCTATTCCGCACGCATCGACTTCGACGCGGAGGACGAGATCTTCTTCGGCTCCATCGCCGGCGTGCCTGACGTCATCGGTTTCCATGCCGACAGCGTGGTTGGACTGAAGCATGCTTTTCACGAGGCGGTCGACGATTATGTCGAGACCTGCAGGAAACTCGGGCGAGCGCCCCACAAGCCCTATTCGGGCAAGATGATGTTCCGCGTCGATCCGGAGATCCACGCGCGTGCCGCAAAGGCCGCAGAACTCGCGGGGAAAAGTCTCAATCAATGGGCTGAAGAGGTTCTGGACAAGGCTTCAGTTGCCTGATTTCCGTCTTTCCGACGGCCTGCGCCATCAGGAACACGCCGGGACAATCGCCGATGATGCCGTCACGATCGACCGCGAGTTCGGCGACGAACCAGGTTGACAATCCCTTGTCGGGGTAACGGTTATCGCCCAACCGCGTATAGCGCTGCTCGATCGCATCCACGGCCGATAGGTTGCCGTTGCCCGCTGCAGCGACCGCCTGCCATGCCGTGCGCCGATGTCCTCAGCATTGCCATCATACAAACTCTGGCGACAGGGGATACCGGGCATTGCGTATTTCATGATCGGTCAGCGGATATTGCCCCAGAACGGTTCGATATTCCTGGAGGGTCCAGTCGCCAAACTCGGGTGAGATCCGGCTCATGATTTCAATAGTGGGTGCCATCCAGTTCCATCGGGAGTAGCCGTTGTCCTTGGCGACGCCGGGCGGCGAAGGGGCATCGTTCGGCGCGCGTCTGTCGCGCAACTCGGCGGCACAAGCCTGTGCCACGGCCGACTCATGCAAAAATCGTCTCGCGGCGTCGGAGATGGAAAGCCCTGCTGTCCGCTCAACCTCGCTTCCCTTTTCCGTCACCACGATATCGTAGCGGTTATCAACGATCTCCACATGCTCGGAGCCATCGTCACGACGCATCGTGCCAATCTGCACGCAGTCGCCCAGCCCTGTTCGCGCCCAGAGCGTTTCCACCAAGGCCTGCAGTTCTTTCACCGGATCCGTTTTCATCCTTCCTCTCGCCCTCCATCGGAACTTTGCAAAAACCAGAGACAGGCAGGACGATCGTGAATGACTGCCGCTGCCTGCATGATTTGCGCGCGCCTCCAGGATTGGATCGTGAGGATCGTTCACCAGCCCCACTTCGCCCTCAACCCAGCGCCTGCAGATACCGCATGCCGGTCACCGGGCGGGGGATGAAGTCCAGCTGTTCGTAGAAGCGGTGGGCCAGCACATTGCCGGTGGCGGCGCTGACGGACAGGTAGCCGCAGCCGGCCTTGCGGGCGGTGTCGCGGGCGCGGTCGACCAGATGCTGGCCGATGCCGTGGCCGCGATGGCCGTCGCGTACGAAGAGATGGTGCAGGTCCATGCCGCGCTGCCCTTCCTGCGCCCTGTAGAGCGGCACGAGGATGGCGTAGCCGAGCAGGCCTTCCGAGGAATCGGCCACCAGTGCGGTGATCCAGGGCAGGGCGCCGAACAGGTCGCGCTCCAGCTGTTCGGGCGTGATCGCTGCGGCATCGCCATGGTGGGCGGCCAGCAGGCGGATCATAGCGTTGAGTTCCGGCAGGTCCTGCGGCTTGGCAGCGCGGATGGTCAGCACCGACGGTCTGAGGAGAGAAAGTTCGCTGTCTTCGAGCATGGTCTGCGTCCTGTTATGGGTGCCGTCAGAACGCTGTCGCATACAACAAAGCCGCCTGACGGCGGCTTGTTGACAAAATGATCTGTCGGCCGCCTGCTAGAGGTACAGCCAAAAGTACGAGCGGATGATGGGCGCGTGCGTGATCATGGGCAAGAGATGATCCGAAATTGGAAAATTGTCAAGCGGCAGTGAAACAGGCGGGCAGGATTCGGCGACAGGTCGTGCGCGCACGCGCACCCTGCATTCCCAGGCCTTCCGTCACCCGAACGCCGCGTCCTGCCCGTGCACCGCGTGATCGGTCTCGCAGAGCCCGTGGTCGGAGAGTGCCCGGATGACGTAGCAATCCTCGATGCTGTGGCCGTCGCAGTGCGAGACGATGCGTTCGAGCTCGTGTTCCAGCTTCTTCAGCCGGGCGATCTTTTCGCGCACGTCCGCCAAGTGCTCGCGGGCGATTTGGTCGGCGTCCTGGCACGGCCGCTCCGGATGCTGGCTGAGGGTGATCAGCCCGCGGATCGCCTCGACCGTCAGGCCGAGATCGCGCCCGTGACGGATGAAGGCCAGCCGCTCCAGGTCGGCCTCGCTGTAGCGGCGCTGGTTGCTGTCGCTGCGTTCGGGCGCGTTCAACAGCCCGACCTGCTCGTAGTAGCGGATGGTCGGCACCTTGACGCCGGCCCGCTTCGACAATGCCCCGATCGACAGCATGGCAAAATTTCCTCTTGATGCTCTAGTCGCTAGAGGGATTACATAGGATGTCACGAGACCGAATCCAACACAAAGGTGACACGATGAGCGCTTCCTGCGGCCACACCCACGGCCCCTTCGACGGCATGTCGGACACATACAAGACCCGCCTGTGGATCGTCATCGCGCTCAACGGCATCATGTTCTTCGTCGAGATGATTGCCGGCCAGCTCGCCCGGTCCCAGGCGTTGCAGGCCGACGCGCTGGATTTCTTCGCCGATTCAGTCACCTACGGCATTTCGCTGGCGGTCATCGGCGCATCGCCGCGCATCCGCACCATGGCGGCAGCCGGCAAGGGCATCAGCCTGTTCCTGATGGGCCTGTTTGTCTGCGCGGCTACCATCTACCGCGTCTTCGTCGTCGGCGTGCCCGAGGCACCGGTCATGGGCATCATCGGCTTCATGGCGCTGCTGGCAAACCTTGCCACGGTCGTGCTGCTGGTCAACTACAAGGACGGCGACGCCAATGTTCGCTCGGTCTGGCTCTGCTCGCGCAATGACGCGATCGGCAATGTCGTGGTCATGGCGGCCGCCCTCGGCGTCTGGGGAACCAACACAGCCTGGCCGGACCTTGCCGTCGCCGCCGTCATGGCCGGCCTGTTCCTGACCTCGTCGGTGCAGATCCTCAGCCATTCCTGGCGCGAGTGGAAGGTGACCGGCACTGCCGTCGATCCGCATGCCCACGCAGCGCACGATCAAGGCAACCACAGTTGCAGCCACGATCATGGCGACCATGACCATGGCGCCCACGACCATGGCGCCCACGATCATGCCGGTCACGACCACAAGAACCACGACCACGCTGATCACGACCATGGCGACCACGAAGACCACAAGCCTGCGCATGCCACTATCAACTGATCCTCCAGTCGGCGGCCGGGCTTGAAACGAAATCAGCCCATTGTCCTTGCGGGCAATGGGCTGATCCATGTCTGGCTGCAACGGGCCGGTGAGGCCGTTGCGACTATTCCTGGCGAAGCTTGGCGTCGGCGCTGATCGGGCCCGGGCCGGAGAACACGAAATACAGGAAGACGAAGCACAGGATGACGGCGGCATAGCCACCGTTCTCGGTCGGGAAGAAGCTGGTCGGGAAATGGGCCATGAAGTAGGCAACGGCCATTTCGCCGCTGAGGACGAAGGCAACGACGCGCGTCTGGAAGCCGACGAGGAACAGGAAGCCGAGGATCAGCTCGATCAGGCCGGCGATCCAGGGCAGCGAGCCGGTCGGCGGCAGGAAGGGGCCGGCGTGGAAATGGAAGATCTTGGCAGTGCCGAAGGAAAAGAGCACAAGTCCGACGACGATGCGCATCAGGCTGAGGACTTGGGGCTGGTAGGCGGAAAGTTGCTGTTTCATAATCGTCTCCGGTTGTTGGATGGTGGCGGTCATTGAGCAGCTTTCGCCTTCGCTCGCCATGCGTCCATAGCGCGGGGCTGTTACGCCGCCAAGACGGCGCGCGGCGACAGACTGTTCACAGTCGCGGTCTCAAGGGTAAAAGAAAGAGCATCCGCAGGCATAGGGCCGATTCGGTCTTGATCCATGGCGGTGTAATTTCTTGATCCTGAGCGGCCATTGCCTCATTCTGGCTGCAGACGATTGCTGCAAGGCCGGGGCGCACGGATGAGAGCTTTCCTGAGAACGGCGACGGTGTTGCTTGCCGACCTGGCATCGAGCCTGGTTTTCCTCATCCTGTTTTCACTGACGCACAATGCCCTCCTTGCCGCCGGCGTCGGCATGGCGTTCGGCCTTGTCCAGATCGGCCTGCAACGGGTGCGGCGAAAGCCGATCGAGACGATGGAATGGCTGAGCCTGTTTCTGGTGCTGGCCTCCGGTACCGCCACGGCACTGACGGATGACCCCCGTTTCGTGCTGTTCAAGCCAAGCGCGCTCTACGCCATCGTTGGCCTGGTCATGTTGCGGCCGGGCTGGATGATCCGCTACCTGCCGAAGATTGCAGCCTCCACCGTGCCCGACATCGCCACCTATGTCGGCTATGCCTGGTCGGCCCTGATGTTTACCTCGGCGGCGCTGAACGCCTATCTGGCGATCAGCACCGATGTCGCGACCTGGGCAGCGACGATGGCGGTCTTCGGGCTTTGCAGCAAGGCCGCTCTGTTCGTCGCCGGTTTCGCGGCCATTCGGATTGCGACGCGATCCCGTCTGCGTGCCCTGCCGGCGCATGAACGCGAAGCCGTGCTGATTGCCACCGGCTGGCATTCCGCACCGGCAGAATCGCGTTAGCTTCGTCCATATTCGCTTTTGCCGCAGAAGGGCTGATGCATCACACCTTTCCGGCCGTCACCTCGGCGACGATGGCGTCGATGTCGGCCAGCACTTCGCGGAGATAGGCGATCTCCGCTCGCAGCCGGTGCTGACCGTGCTTCAGCGCCGAGCGTTTGGTAATGCCGATATAGGGCTCGGCCCAGGCGTTGATGCGGTCGGCCTCGGCAAGTTGCGCTTCCAGGGCGTTCAGCCGCCCCTGCAGGAGGCCGGGCAGTTCGGCTGCACTGGCGGGGTCGAGGCGTACGAGCGCCAGATCGAAGGGATCGTGCTTGTACCAGATGTCGCTGAGGCCTGCCCGACGCAGATCAGCCAGCACCCGCCGGCCTTCGTCGGTGATCTCGTAGATTTGTCGCACCGGTCGCTTGCCGTCGCGCTCCTCGCCGGTCTGGCGTAGCAGGCCTTCCTCCGCCAGCCGCGCCATGGCGCCATAGACTGCACCGACACTGATGTCGGTCCACAGCGTGACATGGCGGTTTTCAGCCTCGAGCCGCAGCCGGTGGCCGTGCATTGGACCCAGCAGATCGAAGGACGACAAGATGAACAGGCGGATGGATGACATAAGGCTCTCGACAGATTACTCTCGCGAGAGTAATACTCGCGACGAGCCATTGGTGGCTCACTGCATAGAGGAATAGATCGAGATGAAGGCAAGCGGCAACACAATCCTCATCACCGGCGGCGGTTCGGGCATCGGTCGGGCCCTTGCCCATCGCTGGCACGATGCCGGCAACCGCGTCATCGTCACCGGCCGTCGACGCGACATGCTGGAGGAAACAGCCGCCGGCCGCGAGGGCATCTTCGTCCACGAATTCGATATCGCCGATGCCGAGGCCATCGTGGCCGCAGCCGCCGCAATCCTCGCCACCCATCCGGGCCTCAACGTGCTGGTCAACAATGCCGGTACCTACAACGGTGAAAATCCCCGGCACAAACGCGATCTCGGTGATGCCGAGCGGATGATCGTCACCAACGTGCTCGGTCCGATCCGCCTGACGAACGCGCTGATCGATCATCTGTCGACGCAGGCCGATGCGGCCATCGTCAACGTTTCGTCCGGCACGGCCTTTGTTCCCTATCCGGCGTCGCCCACCTACAGCGCCTCCAAGGCGGCCCTCCATTCCTATACCGCCGCCATCCGGCCGCTGCTCGAAGGGCGTGTCGAGGTCATCGAGATCGTGCCGCCCCAGGTGCAGACCGAACTGACGCCCGGCCAGTCGCAGGATCCGAACTCCATGCCGCTCGCCGAATTCGCCGACGAAGTCATGGCCTTGCTGCACGGCAGCGGCGACCGCTCGCCCGCGGAAATCTGCGTCGAGCGCGTCCGCGATTTTCGCAACGCGGAACGGAGCGGCAGCTTCGACGCGCTGCTGGCAATGATGGTCGAGTACACCCCGAAGGGATAGGATCACGCACCGGCCTTAAGCCGCGACGTCGATCTCCCCAGCCACGGATATTTTCCAACATCCGGCCCGGCCCTGTCGTCTCTCTGTACCTAGCGCGGCGGGCAGGATTCCAGCGGGATGGTTTTTCCCGGGGCTGTCTGAAGATTGCCGAAGTGGGGCGCGATCATGAACGGTGGGCATGGCTACCCGACAACCCTTGCAAACGATTGACGGCCGTGATGGTCTTTTCGCGGCCGCCCATGAGATCAAGGCAGTATCGGGCATGCCGTGTCGGATGGCATGCCCAACTTGGCCTGCTTAGCGAAAACCGCCACTTGCGGTCAGTTTTTCGCCGGTGAGCCAGCGGGCGTCGTTCGAAGCGAGGAAGACTGCGACATCGGCGATATCGTCGGGCTGGCCGGTGCGGCCGAGCGGGGTCTGGGCGACGGCGCTGACCTCGAAATCCGAGCCGACGAATCCGGCGGTATGCGTCCCTTCGGTTTCGACGATGCCGGGCAGGATGGCATTGACTCGGATCTTGCGCGGACCGAGTTCCTTGGCGAGCACGCTGGTGATGACGTCGACAGCGCCCTTGGTGCCCGAATAGACCGCGGAGGTCGGCGGAGCCAGGCTCGTCACCGCAGACGAGATGTTGATGACGCTGCCGCCTTCACCGATGTGCTTGACCGCCGCCTGCGTCATCAGCAGCACGCCGAGGACGTTGACGTCGAACATGCGACGATAATGTGCCTCGGTAATGTCGTCGATGGCGCCGAACTCGTAGACACCGGAGTTGTTGACCAGGACGTCCAGCCGACCGAAGGCCTCGATGGCGGCATCGACCAGCCCCTTTGCCTGCTCAGCCTTGGAAACATCGCCCTGCACCGCAATGGCCTTGCCGCCAGCGGACTTGATGGCCTCCACAACGGCGTCAGCGCCAGCCTGACTCGAGGCATAATTGACAACGACGTGCGCGCCCTCCGCTGCGAATGCCTTGGCAATTGCCGCGCCTATTCCCTTGGATGCACCGGTCACCAGGGCCACTTTTCCCGTAAGTTTAGACATGATCGTTCCTTTCGACACGGACGCCGCCGCTTTGTCGGGCGTTGTTCCGTAGTTCAGGATTTCGGAACTGTTGATCCTGATTTCAAGTGTCCCTATATAAAGTTTATGAGACCGCTCCTGCATCCAGCCATAGAAGACATCAGGCCCGAGGCCGTCCTGTACGCGCTTTCCGATCCGGAACGGGCCGCGATCTTTGCCCAGATCGCCGGCGTCGGTTCGAGCGGGACGTGCGCGGCACTCGCATGCCTTGGCGAGCGCGTCATTCCGAAGTCGTCTCTCTCGCAACATTTCAAGGTTTTGCGCGAGGCCGGACTGATCCGCTCCGAGCGCCGCGGCATCGAAATGAGCAATCATTCGCGCTGCCAGGAAGTGGATGGCCGCTTCCCCGGCCTCATCCTGGCCATTCTACGCGCCTATGGCCAGCCTTCCGCTGCGGTCTCCGGCGAGCAAACGGCTCCTTGATGCTTCGCCATCGGTGGATTCCGCGGCTGCAGACCGGCGCGCCGGTGCAATTCCCTTGGGCAGACCTACATATGGTGGGCCCTACATCGGCGATTGAAATTCTGCGGCCGAGTGACCTGCAGACGCCCAAGCAAAGGAATCGACAATGAGTGCTTATGTGGTTTTCGTGCGCGACCGGATCACCGATCCGGAGGAGTTCGCGACCTATGGAAAGATGGCGCCGCTGGCGCGGGACGGGCATGAGATGAAGGCCCTGGCGTTCTACGGCACGGTCAAGACGCTCGAAGGCCCGGCCGTCGATGGTTCGGTCATCCTCGAATTTGCGACGATGGCGGAAGCCCAGGCCTGGTACGACAGCCCTCTCTACCAGGAAGCCGTGCAGCACCGCTTCAAGGGTGCCGAATACCGCGTGTTCATCGTCGACGGCGTGGCCGGCTGACGACCGTCGAGAGCCGTCGCCAAGGCGAGGCAAAACCGGCGGCCCTCTCTGCGGCCGCCGACAAATTCTGACCCAGACGATCATGGACCCGGCCGCTTCCGCGCGGCGACACGCCAGATGGGTGCCATATTCTTCGTCTAAGGCATCCGCCAAGATGATTCTGCTGGAGGAAAGCATGCCCGCTCCCATCACTCGCCGCCTGCTCCTGGGTTCCGCCGTCCTCGCACCGGTGGCGATCCTGATGCCGCAGGGCCTGCTCGCCCAGACAACCCCGCCGCCCGTCGTGCCCACTAAACCCTTGAGCGACGCGGTGCCTGAGCAGCCGGCACCGCCAGCCGGCGACCATAAGACCGAGGAGGATGCCGACGCCCAGCTGACGGCGCTTGAAAAACGCACCGGCGGCCGGCTCGGCGTCTCCATTCTCGATACGGAAACCAACATATCCCTCGGCAACCGCGAGACCGAGCGCTTTCCGATGTTCAGCACCTGGAAGGCGCTCGCCGCCGGCTTCGTGCTCGCCCGCGTCGACCAGGGCAAGGAAAAGCTCGATCGCCGCGTGACCTTCGGCAAGGAGGCGCTGGTTGCCTATTCGCCGGTCACGGAAAAGCACGCCGGCACCGACGGCATGACCATTGCCGAGCTCTGCGAGGCGGCCGTGACCGTCAGCGACAACACGGCCGCAAACCTCATCCTCGACAGTTTCGGCGGCCCCTCGGCTCTGACCGACTGGCTGCGCACAACAGGCGATACCGAGACGCGTCTCGACCGTCGCGAACCGGAACTGAACCAAGCCAAGAAGGACGATCCGCGCGACACCACGACACCCGACGCCATCCTCGACACGCTGGGCCTGCTGACCCTCGGCAATACCCTGTCGGACGCCTCCAGCGCGATGCTGACCGGCTGGCTGATCGCCGCCACCACGGGCAAAGATCGTCTGCGCGCCGGCCTGCCGCCGCAATGGAAGGTCGGCGACAAGACCGGCACGGGATCTGCCGGAATGGCTGCCGACATCGCCATCGTCTGGCCGCCGGAGCGCGGGCCGATCCTGGTCGCGGCCTATATCGCGGAGGCAACGGCGCCGGCTGCAGAGCTCAATGCGGTCTTCGCGGAAATTGGCAAGATGGTCGCCGGCATGGTCGGCAGCTCGGCGGAAGAACAATAACCACCGAAAGTTCAATGCGCTGCGGGAGAGAAGCGATTCTCTCCCGCAGCGTCTTCATGTGATGAATGGGACAATCAGCCGAGCGAGACAGCCGTGCTGCCGCCGTCGCTGTCCCCGTCGGCATCGCCCGTCTTGCCGTCGCCGAGCTGCTGCTTGATCATGTCGGCGATCTGGTCATTGATCGCCTTCTGCTGATCGGCCGGTAGCTGCGAAAACTGCTCTTCCGTCATGTTTTGCTGTTCGAGATACTGGGCGCGGATCTTTTCCGCTGGGCTCATATTCGCCCATTTCGCGAATTCGGACAGGATGTCGTCGTCGGACGCGGCGGTGTTTGACGACGACGTGCCCGACGTCGAAGCCGTGCTGTCCCCTGCGCCGCCCGACTGGTTCAGCCAGAAGCCGGAGGAAATCGAATTGGAGATGCCGGCACTGCTGATCGAGGGCGCCGCCTTCTTCTGACTGCTGTCTTCGTCATCGGGCAGGACGAAGGGGGTATCGTCATCGGAGTCCGAATAGGACTGGCTGAGCAAGGGGGCGCTGTAACTGCTCTGGCTGCTGTGAACCTTCATTGTCGAGTCTCCTGAGATCTGCGTCGACGTTCCGCCGCCAAGCCTGCGCGGGCCTTGCGTTGAAGGCATCCATCCACAAAAAACCTCCCCGTCGTTGCCAACGGGGAGGTGCTGATTCAGGCGGTAGCGATGCCGGCGCTTACGGCAGCGTGTAGGCCATCACATAGTCGCCGGGCTTGGTGCCGATGGAGCCGTGGCCGCCGGCGACGATCAGCACGAACTGCTTGTTGTCGCCAGCCGTGTATGTCATCGGGGTGGACTGGCCACCGGCCGGAAGCCGGCCCTTCCAAAGCACCTTGCCTGTCGTCAGGTCATAGGCGCGCAGGAAATCGTCGACGGCGGCTCCCATGAACACGACGCCGCCCTTGGTGATCATCGGCCCGCCGATGCCGGGAACGCCGACGTTGAAGGCGAGCGGCAGGGGTGTCATGTCGCGCGTCGTGCCGTTCTTGTGCTTGTAGACGGTCTTGCCGGTCTTGAGATCGACGCCAGCGACGTAACCCCATGGCGGAGCCTGGCAGGGGATCTGCAGCGGGCCGAGGAAGGGGCCCATGAACACGCCATAGGGCGCGCCGTCATTGCGGTTGAGGCCCTGTTCGCTGCCCTTCTCGTCCTGTCCGCGTGGCGGGATCTGGCTGGCGGGGACGAGCTTCGAGGTGAAGGCGAGGTAGGTCGGCATGCCGAACATCACCTGGCGCTCCGGATCGACGGCGACGCTGCCCCAGTTGAAGGTGCCGAAATTGCCGGGATAGATCAGCGAGCCCTGCAGCGACGGCGGCGTGTAGCGGCCTTCATATTTCAGCTCGTGGAACTTGATGCGGCAGGCCAGCTGGTCGAACAGCGACACGCCCCACATGTCCTTTTCCTGCAGCGGCGGCGGGCTGAAGGTGAGGTCAGAGATCGGCTGCGTCGGCGAGGCGTGGTCTTCCGGGATCGTGCCGCCCGGCGCCGGGATTTCCTTGAACGGGATGACGGCTTCGCCGGTGCGCCGGTCGAGCACGTAGATGTCACCCTGCTTGGTGGCGCCGACCAAAGCCGGAACGGTGGTGCCGTCCTTCTTGGTGATATCGATCAGCGACGGCTGGGCCGGCACGTCCATGTCCCACAGGTCGTGGTGGACGAACTGCTGAACCCAACGGACCTTTCCGGTGGCAAGGTCGAGCGCCGCGATCGACGACGAGAACTTCTCGACGCTCGGGCTGCGGCCCATGCCGAGCTGGTCGGGCACCTTGTTGCCGAGCGGCACGTAGAGGAGGCCGAGGGCTTCGTCGGCGCTGGAGACGGACCAGCTGTTCGGCGAGTTCGTCGTGTAGGTCTGGCCTTCAGGCAGCGGTGTTGTCTCGTCCGGGTTGCCCGTGTCGAAGTTCCAGACGAGGGCGCCGGTGTTGATGTCGAAGGCGCGGATGACGCCGGAGGGTTCCTGCGTCGAGTAGTTGTCGTTGACGGCGCCGCCGACAATGATCATGCCCTTGGCGACAACGGGCGGCGACGTCGAATAGTAGTAGCCGGCCGGATTGAACTTCATGCCCTGGCCGAGGTCGAGCGTGCCCTTGTTGGCGAAGGTCTCGCAGACTTTGCCGTTGGCGGCATCGAGCGCGATCAGGCGTGCATCCGAGGTCGGCAGGTAGACCCGCTCGGAGCAGGCGGCGCCGGCCGGTGCAGCCACATCGTGATAGTAGCTGACGCCGCGGCAGGTCTGGTGCTGCCGGTTCGGGTTCATGCCCGAGTTCGGATCGTAGCGCCATTTTTCCTTGCCCGAAGCGGCATCCAGCGCGATGGCCAGATTGTGCGGCGTGCAGAGATAGAGGCTGTCGCCGACTTTCAGCGGCGTCACCTGATAGGTGGTTTCGCCGACGTCATCAGGGCGCTTGACGTCACCGGTCTGGTACTGCCAGGCGAGCTTCAGATCGGCGACATTGGTCGGCGTGATCTGGGCTAGCGGCGAGTAGCGCTGGCCGTAGGGCGTGCGGCCATACTGGTGCCATTCGCCATCCGGCATGTCGCCACCCATGGGGGCAGCGGCTGCGACATCGGTCGGCAGGGCGCCGGCCAGATCATGCGGATCTGTCGTCATGGAATAGCCGGCAACCACGATGGCAATGATGACGCTGATGGCAAGCGGCCAGGGATTGGCCGGATAGCGTGTTCCGGTGGTGCCCCTGAAGCCGAGCGGCCGGCGTATCCAGGGCGTCAGCAGCCAGAGGCCCAGCACGATGATCAGGCCGCCGCGTGGGCCGAGCTGCCACCAGTCGAAGCCGACTTCCCAGACCGCCCAGCCGAGCGCTGCGAGCACCAGGACCGCGTAGACCCAGAGGGCCGCGGCGCGGCGCATCCAGAGGAGGGCGCCGGTGACGACGAACATCACGCCGGCAAAAAGATAGAAGGGACTGCCGCCGAGGGCAACGAGCCACCCGCCGCCGCCGCCGAGCGCAAGCCCGATCAGAATAAAGAGAATGGACGTAATCGTGATCGCCATCGAGCAATCTCCGCTGAGAGGGAGCCGCACCGCCGGAGAGCGCGCACGGCATTCGGGGCCGCGTGTCGGCCCATTTCAGCGACGCACATAGCGTGCGGAAAATGCCTTTCAATGGCCACAATCGAAATAAGGTAGGCGAGCTACCTATTTTGACGAGATCGGGATGGCTATGGTTGTAAGTGTTTTGCGACGTTAAATTGCGGAGATCGGGCAGGCCTGCATGACAACCCTCTCACCGCCTACGCCCGAAGTTGTCGGTGGTTGCAGCTAGCTTAGGCAAATAGGTGAAGACTATGGCAGGCCGGGGCAGGAAACCTACTGCCAATCACGCCCTATTTGAACATGTCCGGCGAGTAGGTGCCATCGCTATCGAGATCATGCGCTCGTTGCTGTAGCCAGGAAAGAAACTGATGGATTGAGGTTGTGGTCTGCTCTCCATTCCCTGCTTGAAAAGAGTACTTGTCTGCTTCGCCGCTTTTAATCAGATTGGTGATATATTCGATGCGAGGCTGAACTTCAGCCTCGGGTAGCGTCGCAACGTTTGTCTCGTACATCGCGTTGCTCTCGGACTTTGGGCGATAAAAATCCGGATTGGCTGCTGTTGCCGCCTGATATTGTGCGTTGAGGTTCGCCACATTTGCTTTGCTCGCGGCCGCCTGTGCCTTCACTTCAGGCGGCATTGGAACAACGGCAGACGCAGGAACATCGTGCCAATTTTTAATGTCTGATATTTTCAAATCTGCGTAAAACTTTACCGGGCTGCTAGCGCTAATCGTTGAGGTCATATCGGATCCTATAGCCGGCTGGTGCTATCACAAGGTCTCTACTTTTAGTAGAGTTGTCTTGTGTCGAGCTTGCCTTAGCTGGAGCCGATCCGGCAGCCTGGGGGAGGGTAAGGCTCGATCCGGTCTTCGCGGATGTAACGCGCTGCAAATCGGAGACAGCGCCAGACGTCGGTCAGGCGCAAGGAAAATTCTCTCTTGGAGCAGATTGGGCGGCATCGCCTAATCAAAGACTGGGAGACGTCGACCGCGGCCCGAGCTGCAGATCACGGGTCGCGGACCTGCCCACCGGTCATCCCGGTCTATTGGGAGTTGACTTTAGACCGTCATTCCCAGGTCTAGGAGAAACAAGGATATCGCGATGTCATTCTTGCAGAGCCTGTTGAAAGTCCTGGCCTCACTTTTCTTTCCGCTCCCTGTGGCGATCTTCAGGATTATCCAGTGGCTTCGACAGAGGTCATCGAAAGAGGAGGCGGCCCCGCCGACCAACGAGCGCGAAAGCGCAACATCTCCCGATTGAATGGCGCCCATCAACTTGTGCCGAGGAAGGCATGACTACTGGCGGCCTAACTATGTGTAATTTTGGTTTTGGAGTTTGGCATTGGCTAGCCTAAAGGCCGGCCGTCCCCCGCCTCACGTCCCACAGAACGTCTGCAGCACCCGCTCCGCCGGCTTCGGCGGCTCGGCATAGGCGGCAAAAACCGGCTGGTCCTCGTAGGGCTTTGCCAGCACATCCAGCAGCGCATGAAACAGCGAGAGGTCGCCTTCCTCGACGGCGGCGACAATGGCCTGCTCGATGCGGTGGTTGCGTGGGATGAAGGCGGGATTGACCGAGCGCATGCTTTTGGCACGCTGTGCAGCCGTCTGCGGATCGCGCGTCAGGCGCTCCCTCCAGCGGGCGAGCCAGGGCAGGACGGTATCCGGGTTCTGGAAAGTTGCCGCAAACGCCGCGGTGGCGTCGTCGTCCTCGGCGACCGCAGCCAGCCGGCGGAAGGTGAGCGTGAAGTCGGCTGCCTCCGCCTGCATCAAAGCCAGCAATGCCTGGATGAGATCCAGATCGCCATCCTCTTCACCGATAAGGCCGATCTTGCGCCGTATGCCCTCAAGCCAATGGGCCTGGAAGCGGGGGCCGAAGCCCTTGATCACGTCGTTTGCCAGCTGCGCCGCCGTGTCGGGATCGTTATCGAACAACGGCAGCATGGTTTCACCGAGCCGCGCCAGGTTCCACTGGCCGATGGCCGGCTGGTTGGCATAGGCGTAACGCCCCTGCCGGTCGATCGACGAAAACACGGTGGCCGGATCGTACTCATCCATGAAGGCGCAGGGCCCGAAGTCGATGGTCTCGCCCGAGACAGTCATATTGTCGGTGTTCATCACGCCATGGATGAAGCCGACCCGCAGCCAACAGGCAATCAGCGCCGCCTGCCGCTCGACGATCGCCTCGAACAGCGCCAGATAGGGGCGGATGCTGTCGCGCGCGTGCGGATAATGCCGTTCGATGACATAGTCGGCCAGCGCCCGCGTGCCCTCGACATCGCCACGCGCTGCAAAGAACTGGAACGTGCCGACGCGGATATGACTGCCGGCAACCCGGGTGAAAACAGCGCCCGGCAACGCCGTCTCGCGGTAGACCGGCTGCCCAGTGGAAACAAGCGCCAGCGCCCTTGTGGTCGGCAAGCCCAGCGCATGCATGGCTTCGCTGACGACATATTCGCGCAGGGCCGGCCCAAGCGCCGCCCGCCCGTCGCCGCGCCGCGAAAACGGCGTCTGTCCGGCACCCTTCAGCTGGATATCGCGGCGTCTGCCGTTGATATCGATGACCTCGCCAAGCAGGATCGCCCGCCCGTCGCCGAGCTGCGGCACGAAGCCGCCGAACTGGTGCGCCGCATAGGCCATGGCCAGCGGATCTGCCCCTTCCGGCACTCGATTGCCGGAAAAGATCTCGGCGCCATCCCGCTGCAACGCGGCCACGTCGAGCCCGAGTTCCAAGGCCAGCGGCTCGTTCAGCGCCAGGAGCAGCGGGGCTGCCGCTTCTGACGGCCGCTGACGGGCAAAGAAATGCGCAGGCAACCGCGCATAGCTGTTGTCGAAGGAAAAGATGGCGGCAGTCGCCGCGCCGTTGCGAATGGATTGGCTCATGGGTTAAAAATAGGGCGTCGGCGGCGCGGCTGCAAGGCGCTTGCTCGGTCCTGTGTTTCGCCTTACTTTACCGTCCTGACCAAGAGGCGTCCGGGCCATGAACCAGAAACTCAGCATCTCGCTTCCCGCCGAAGTCGTCGACGCCATCAATGCGCGGGTCGAGGCGGGTGCCTATGGCTCGGCCAGCGATGTGGTTCAGGCCGCCATGCGGGCGCTCACCGAGCGGGATGAAGACAGTGCCGCGCGCATCGCCTCCATCCGGGCGCGCGTCCAGGCATCCCTCGACGATCCGCGACCACGCCTCTCGGCCGACGAGCTCGAGACATGGATCGACGCGCTGCCGGATGACGCCGCGTGACCGCGCCACGGCGGGCTGTCTTCGGCCAGTTCGCGCGGGGTGATCTCAATAAGATCTACCAATATGTCAGGGACAGCAGTGGCTCAGCTGCGCTGCCAAAGCCTATCTCCGCCGCATTCGTGATCGCTGTCTGAAGATCGGTGACCTTCCTTTTTCGGGTGTCTCCCGTGAAGATCTCGCCGCGGGCATCCGGGTCGTTGTATTCGAGCGACGGGTGGTCATCCTATACCGCGTCGAGGACGATGCCGTGTTGATCACCAACATCATTTCCGGCGGTCTTGATTAGGAATCGCTGTTCGGCCATCTCGGCCTGATCCCGCCCGAAGACCCCACCTAATCGTTCACCAGCGCCAGGATCAGCTGCTGGACATTGCCGCCCGGGCCCATTTCCACCTTGTCGAAGTCGCGGTTGCGCTGGCGTTCGCGGGCGGAGATTTCGCCGAGCCGCTTGGTGAGCTCGATGCGGATCTTGGCGCAGTCGGGATCGTCGGCGACGGTGAAGCCGATGCTGGTCGCCTCGATCTCGTGCACCATGTCGCGGATGAAGCCGCCATGCACCCGCTCATGGGCCGCAACGCCTGATATGAAGGTCTGCCATTTGGCGTTGACGGCCGGCGGCAGCGGCGAGGACGGTTTCGGCAGGGTGTATATGATCGTCAGCTTCGGCACGGCCGATACCAGGACGCAGGACGAGGCCTGCGGCCGGTAGTTGCGTGTCCAGGTAAGCTTGAAGGTGGTGTGGGCGATCACCCGGCCGCCGCCGAGTGCCGGACCGCGCGCGCCGATCGAGGCGTAGAGCTCGGGCGCCGTCGTGCCCGATATGGCGTACGGTTTCGTGGTTTCGACGGCCTTCCACTCGGCCTTTGCCGCAATGGGTGCCAGCGTCAAGGCCAAGGCCAAGGCCAATGTCATTGCGTTCAGGCCCGTCGAAATCCCTGTTCTCACCACGCTCGCTCCGTCGCATTTCCTCGCTCGCCGCCTAGAGGCCGCAAATCCGCATTGCAATCAAGGGGAATTGTCAAAGCGGCGCAGTCTCGGCCTCACGGGAACCGGCACCGCACATGTCCATCACCGCCAGCGTTGGCTGCCGGTGGCAAAAGGCAGCAGGCACGCTAAAAAACGATTCACGCCGCTGACCCCGCAGGCTAAGGTCGGCGTCCAAGCATTCACTGGACTGGACACCATGACCGATACCGTCACTGACCGCTTCCTCCGCTATGTCGTCATCGACACCCAATCCGACGCCAGCTCCACGACCCAGCCGACGACCGAGAAACAGAAGACGCTCGGCCGGCTGCTGGTGTCGGAGCTGCTGGCGATGGGCCTCAAGGACGCCCATCTCGACGAGCACGGTTATGTCTATGCCACGGTGCCTGCCAACACCGACAAGGACGTGCCGGTCATTTGCTTCTGCTCGCACATGGACACCGCCCCCGATTTCACCGGCACGGATGTCAAGCCGCAGATGGTGCGCAATTACCAGGGCGGCGATATCACGCTCCCGGGCGATCCCTCACGCGTCATCCGCGTCGCCGAGCACAAGGCGCTGGCCGACCAGATCGGCAACGACCTCATCACCACCGATGGCAGGACGCTGCTCGGCGCCGACGACAAGGCGGGTCTTGCCGAGATCATGACGGCGGCTGAGACGCTGATCGACAATCCCGATATCCGCCATGGCACGATCAAGCTGCTGTTCACGCCCGACGAGGAAGTCGGCCGTGGCGCCGACAAGGTCGACCTCACGAAGCTCGGCGCCGCCTTCGCCTACACCGTCGATGGCGAGACCGCCGGCCATATCGAGGACGAGACCTTTTCCGCCGATGGCGTCGAGATCACCATTTCGGGCGTCGCCATCCATCCGGGCTTTGCCAGGGGCCGCATGGAGAACGCCATCAAGATCGCCGGCGCCATCATTGCCGGCCTGCCGAGGGACCAGGCACCGGAGACGACCTCGGGCAGGGACGGCTTCGTCCACCCGGTCGGGATTGCAGGCTCGATGGAAAAGGCGACCGTCAGCCTCATCGTCCGCGATTTCGACGACGAGGGCCTCGCCACCAAGGAAGCGATGCTGAAGACCCTCACCGAAACCGTCATGGCCGACTATCCCGGTTCGACCCACACATTCACCGTCAAGCAGCAATACCGCAACATGAAGCAGGTGCTCGACCGCCACCCGGAAATCATGGAAAACGCCGTGGAAGCCATACGCCGTGCCGGCATGGAGCCGGTGCGCGGCAGCATCCGCGGCGGCACCGACGGCTCGCGCCTGTCCTTCATGGGCCTCCCATGCCCCAACATCTTCGCCGGCGGCCACGCGTTTCATTCGCCGCTGGAATGGGTCAGCCGCCAGGACATGGAAAAGGCCGTGAAGACGCTGGTGGAGCTGGCGCGAGTGTGGGAGGAAAGGGCGTAGGGGCGGGGTCATGGGCAGTAAATTTGATTTCGCCTTGCGGTAGAAACGCGTTATATTGATGGAATGGCGAAGACATCCAATCCAACCAAGAAACTTGTTCGCAATGCCAACACGGGCGAACTCCTTTCCGTGCGCGGCTTGGGTGCGATGAAGGATATGCCGCTTCCACTCCGGCGCGGTATCGATCTGGCAAAGCCCATTGCGGCACAGATCTTGAAGGACAAACGCAAATAAGAGGTCTGTCGCGTGCCGGGACTGTTGCTCGATACGCACGCCTTTTACTGGTTCGTTACCGGGGCCGAGACGCTTTCCGACGAAGCGATTGGCGCCATCGCTGAACACCAGCTGGCCGGCACACTTTACGTATCGCCAATCTCCGCTTGGGAATTGGCGCTGGCTGTGCGCAAGCCACACAACCCACCGCTTCTGGGAGAACCGTCTGTCGGAAACTGGTTCAGTAAGGCGATGCGATCAACAGCGGCGAAATTGGCGCCGATAAACCGCAAGGTCGCAATCGAAGCAGCGGAGGTTGTTGCCGTGACAGGCCATAAAGATCCGGGTGACTGCTATCTGATATCAACAGCGCGTGTTCGGCATATCCCGATCGTGACACGCGACGGAATTCTGTTGAGAATGGCGTCGCAAGCTTACCTCAGCGTCATTCAATGTTGAGGATTGTCCAACCCTGTTCCCTCGGCGGCTGCCGCCATCGCGGCAAGCCTGCGCACTGTATTCAGATTCCTCGCCGTTCCGGCCGTAAGGGCCGGCAGCTTGAGCTTGGAGCGGCCTGGGCCGCCAGAACATGGAAAAGGCCGTGAAGACACTGGTGGAACTGGCCCGGGAATGGGAGGAGCGGGCGTAGAGGACGGGTCTTTCCCAGCTGACACAGGTGTGCGGATAGTGCGGATCACTCTGGCAGAGTGCGAGCCATGTGAAGATTTGCACCGGCCGCCGCTTGCAGCCGCTTGTCGCGGGTCCACAACATCGCGCGGCTGTCCAGCAGCACGGAGGCCAGCAAATGGGCGTCTGTATAGCCATTCCCATGCTAAAAATGCCGTGGCGCTCGATCATGAGCATCACGGCTTCGTGGGTTGCCACCAGCGCTTGATGTTGGCTTGCGAGGTAGGCAAGCACATTGTCGCGGTGAGCGAGACTGCCCAGCGCCAACTCACCGATGACAGCAGGATGGCACAGCAAGGCATCGCTTTCGATGATCCGACGCAACTCTGGATCGGCACGCCGGAAGTGGTCGATCCAGATCGAGGTGTCGGCGAGGATTACGCCGATGGAGCGCTCCGTCGCCTGGGTGCGGCCTCTGCGTCGGGCATGCTGCGGCCGAGAGCGATCAATCGCCTTCCGGCTTCGACGCGGATGAGCGTTTCCAATGCTTGTCGGACGAGGGGCACTGTATCCTTGATGCCGGATAGCGAGCGGGCCGTTTCCAGCAGACTGTCATCAATCTCTATTGTCGACCGCATTGCGCCGCTCCTTTGTCGCCACCATGAATAGCACGACCCGGTGGCTAAATCCACGAGCGGCACCGATGGCTCGCTCCTGTCCTTACAGGCCTGCTATGCCCCAACGTCTTCGTCGGCGGCCACGTCTTCCACGCGCCCTCGGAATGGGGCAGCCGCCGGGACATTGAGAAGGCCGTGAAGACGCTGGTGGAACTGGCGCGGGTGTGGGAGGAGCGGGCGTAGCGCGGCAGGGGCGAGGGCAACGTCGGCAAGGAAGCCGGCAATCCTTACGCGGAGATCACCGGCGCTTTTCGGAGCCACCGATCCTCGGTCAATTGCGCCACCGCAAACCTTGCCACGCTGCGCCGCGAAATCGATCCGCCGTGGAAGCCCGACAGATCGGTCAACGCCCGCACCGCCTGCGGTTCCTGCTTGTCGTTCAGCACAGCCGGCCGCAGGATCACCCAGTCGAGGCCGCTGGCGCGGATCACCGCCTCCTGCCGGTCCTTGTCCTCATAGACCTTTCTCAGCAGGATAGGCTGGATCAGCCGGTCGTAGACGAAGCCGCCGTGGCCCTTGCTGTCGCCGGCGCCCATGCCGGTGATGCAGACAAGACGCGGCACGCCCCGGCGTTTCATCGCTGCGATCAGCGCTGCCGTCGATTGGGACAGCAGCGTGATTTCCTTGATCGGCCCGATGCCGGTGCCGAGTGCGCTGATCACCGCATCGCAGCCTTCGAGGGCGGCAAAATGCGCCGCCTCGTCGCGAGCATCGCCATCGACCAGCACCGCTCCCGCGAGCTCGGCTGCCTTCTGCCTTGAGCGCACCAGCGCGACGACGTTGTGGCCCTCCTCCTGTGCGGTACGAACGATGGCCTGACCGGTTCCCCCGGTGGCGCCGACGACGAGAATTTTCATGGGATCAACTCCTTGATGCGACGTTGAGGATGCGATGGCGGTTGGTTTCAGGCTTTTGCCCATGCGGCGGCTGTTTCGGTTGCAAAGGCCCGGTAGGATGCGAGCGGGCGGCCGAGCATGGCTTCCAGACGCTCGACATCGCCGGCATCCGGGATCATGCCGTCGCTCTGGAAACGGCGGGCCATCAGGGCGAGATCGTAGGCGGTCCAGCTCGGTGAAAATTGCCGCAGCATCGCTTCGAATGCCTGCGTATCGTCGCCTCCATAGGCAATCGGCTTGCCCAGCACGTCCGACCAGATCGCAGCGACCCGCTCGCCCGTCAGGCTGTCCGGGCCGACGACGTTGATCGTCGTGCGCGGCAGCGGGGTTGCGGCCTGCTCGCGGCGCAGCAGTTCGATGACCGCCAGATCGGCGATGTCGCTGGTCGCCACCATTGACAGGCCGCGGCTGCCGATCGGCATGCCGTAGACGCCGTATTCGAGGAGCGCCGTCTTCTGTTGCACGTCGTTATCGAAGAAATAGGCGGGGCGCAGGATGGTGGCGGCCATGTCGAATTGTTCGATCATCCGTTCGACGGTGAACTTGCCGGTGAAGTGCGGCACGTTGGTGTAAAGATCGCTGTGGATGACGGAGAGGTAGACGATCCGCTCGATGCCGGCATCGTGGGCAAGGTTGAGGGTGATCAGCGCCTGGGTGACTTCGTCCGCCGTGACAGCGTTGAGCAGAAACAGCGTCGAGACACCCGTCAGCGCGGCGCGCATGGCGTCGATATCCATCAGGTCGCCTTTGACGACAGCCACGCCGGCCGGGAATTGCGCCTTTGCGGGATCGCGGGCCAGTGCACGCACATCGGCGCCCTTGGCGACCAAGCCAGCCACCACCTGCCTGCCGATGTTTCCGGTGCTTCCAACAACGAGAATGGTCATGATCGTACTCCTTTTCGAGATCGCCGCCGGTCGCGTCATTGCGCCGCCGTGATGTCCAGCTGAAGGTAATCGATCCATTGTCATGCAAGTAGTCCGGGAATATAGATGGGGTGTCTCGCTGATGGAACGATGCCGATGGACCTGCTTGCGATTTCGGATTTCAACCTCGTCGCCGCCCATGGCGGTTTCGGGCTTGCCAGCCGGGCCAGCGGCCGGCCGAAGGCGACGCTGTCGCGGCGCGTTGCCGAGCTTGAACTCAGCCTCGGCGTGCGGCTGTTCGAACGCGGCGCAAAGACCCTGCGGTTGACCGACGAGGGGCGCCGTCTGCACGAAAAGACCGGCGGGCTGCTTGCCGAGATTTCCCAGGCTGCCGAGGAGGTGAGCAGCGGTTCGGCGCAGCCGCGCGGCCGCCTGCGGGTGAGCGCGCCGGTGCTGTTTTCGCATATGGCGATGGGCCGGATCGCCGCCGGTTTTGCCAAGGCCTATCCGGAGGTGAGGCTCGAGGTCACGGCGGAAGACCGCGATGTCGACATGGTCGAGGAGGGATATGACGTGGCGATCCGGGTCAATCCCGCGCCGGATGAATTGCTGGTCGGCCGCCGCTTTCTGCATGACGACCTGCTGCTGGCAGCCGTGCCGACGCTGCTGCCACCGATGGCAGGCGACGGCGATGAGCCGCCACGGCTTGCCGCCGTCGTGCTGGAATCCTTCGGCCTGCGCGCGACCTGGACGACCGTCGATCCTGTCGGCGGCCGGACCTTTGTGCCCGATCCCATCCTTCGGCTCGGCACCATGATCATGGTGCGCGATGCGGTGCTGTCAGGCGCCGGTGCCGGGCTGCTGCCAAAGTCGCTGATTTCAGCCGACCTCGCCAGCGGTCGCCTGGTCTCCTGGGGCAGTGCCAGCCGGTCCGAGACCGCCATCTGGGTCCTCTACAGCTCGCGCCGCCTGCTAAGCAGCAAGGTCTCCGCCTTCATCGCCCACCTGCATACCACCTTCCCGAACGGCACGGCTGAAGAGCTGGGAGCGATGTTTGCGGGCTGACATGCTGGCGCTGTCGCCAGCAGGATCAGATCCGGACATTCCGGAAGAGCAGCGCCAGCGTGTCGCCGAGCAAGGTGTCGACAAGCGGCACGGCGGCTCTGGTCAACCTTACCCCTCGGCCGCTGCCGCCATCGCGGCAAGCTTGCGCACCGTATTGAGATTTCGCGCCGTCCCGGTCGCAAGGAATGGCAGCTTGAGCTTGGAGCGGCCTGAGCCGTCGGGATAGTGGATGAAGATCTCGCGGCCCGTGACGACCACCCTTTCGCCGCCCGGCGCCACCAGCCGGTCGAGCGCGTCGGCGGGTGGCGGCGCGGGCAGGAAGGTGATCAGGACCTTGCTCGGTTCGGCGTTCGCAAAGGGCGAGCGACCCGCCACCGCCTGCATCTCGGCAGCGTCGCGCAGCAGCATGCCCGTTGGCCTGCCCATCCGTTCGCAAAGCGCTGCCTCCAGCCTCGCCAATACCTCCGTCTCGGTTAGAGCCGACCGGAACACCACGTTGCCACTCTGGATGTAGGTCGCGACATCGGCGAACCCCAGCCCGCTGCAGATCGCCTTTAGGTCCACCATCGACAATAAACCGGTGCCGCCGACATTGATGGCGCGCAGAAGGGCGACGTAGACGGTCATGTCTTGGAGCCGTTGTGTGGCAGCCACCATACTCCCAGTCCTAAAATCCTATGATCGCCGCACGCTGGCGATATCTCAAGCTGGGGGGACGATTTTGAGCTCTGGGTGGTAATTCTGAAGGGTCGAAAACCGATACTCTCTGAGGATGTTGCTGTCACCGGAGTTGGCGCCCTTGATGTATTTCTTGATAAATTTTTCGAACTTTTCACGAATGTGAAGTTCCCTGTCGGCGATTTTAACAAATTCGTCTTGGGGGATGTGGAAGGCCTCCCGAGAAACATGGTTTTCATTCCTGATGAGAACCGCTTTCGTATAGTCCAGCCCTTTTGTGCCAATGGTAATAAATGCTGAACGGTGCGTGATATGGGAACGGAGCGGAATTCCGAAAAGCATGCCGTTTTCAATCCGCACTGTCACAACCCCGTAACCACGTGTCTTTTCTGCGGACACGTCGCCGCCGGTCCCACTGTGAAGTGCTTCAATAAGATGGTTGTTTTCTCGGAAAAACGCGTCTTCGAGTTTGACTATTCTAATGATTTTCATGAAAAATCTCGGCAATAAAAAAGGCCCGAAGGCCTTTTTATTGTCAGTCAGCGGGTATTTCAGTTTTTAACGTGGGGCACACCCTACCACCACCTCAGTCAGTGGGTATTTCAGTTTTTTACGTGGGGCACACCCTGCCACCACATCACTAGACATATATACAACTCAAGCGGGCGCAGCGTCAAGAGCTGATTTGCACACCGGATAGGCTGGTCGCCCAATCCGGTGCGTCCTGATCCGATAAGAATATCGGTCGTTAGAGCCGCTTAAAACACCGCCCCCTCAGATCTTCCCCACCACCTTCAGCGCAAATCCATACTCGAACGCGATCTCCTCCAGCCGCTGGAACCGCCCCGACGCGCCGCCGTGGCCTGCGTCCATGTTGGTCTTGAGCAGGATCGGCGCATCGCCGGTGGTCTTTTCACGCAACCGGGCGACCCATTTGGCGGGCTCCCAATAGGTGACGCGGGGGTCGGTGAGGCCGCCCAGCGCCAGGATCGGTGGGTAGGGCTTTTCGCCGACATTGTCGTAAGGCGAGTAGGCGGCGATCTGGTCGTATTCTTCCTTGCTGTCGATCGGGTTGCCCCATTCCGGCCATTCCGGCGGCGTCAGCGGAAGCGTGTCGTCGAGCATGGTGTTGAGCACGTCGACGAAGGGCACGGCGGCGATGATGCCGGCGAATTTCTCAGGCGCCATGTTGGCGATTGCGCCCATCAGCATGCCGCCGGCCGATCCGCCTTCGGCGACGATCTTCGCGTAAGAGGTGAACTTGTTCTCGTTCAGATAATCGGCGGCCGCGATGAAGTCCTTGAAGGTGTTGGTCTTCTTGTCCATCTTGCCGTCTTCGTACCAGGAAAACCCCTTGTCCTTGCCGCCCCGGATATGGGCAATGGCATAGACGAAGCCGCGGTCGGCGAGCGACAGCGCATTGGTGCTGAAGCTCGCCGGAATGGCCATGCCGTAGGCACCGTAACCGTAGAGCAGGCAGGGGGCTGTGCCGTCCAGAACCGTGTCGGCGCGGTAGAGCAGCGACACCGGCACCTCGACGCCGTCCCAGCCGGGCGCAAAGACGCGGCGGGTGATGTAGTCGTTGGCATCGTGGCCGGAGGGGACTTCCTGGGTCTTGAGAAGCGTGCGTTCGCGCGTCACCAGGTTGTAGTCGTAGAGCTGGCTCGGCGTCGTCATCGACGAATAGGAGAAGCGGATGGTGTCGGTGTCGTATTCGGCAGCCCCGTGCAGGCCGAGCGAATAGGCCTCTTCCGCAAAACCGATGGCATGCTCGTCGCCGGTCTCACGGTCGCGCACGATGATCTGCGGCAGGCCTTCCTTGCGCTCCAGCCAGATGAGATGGCGGGCAAAGGCCATGTGCGACAGGATCAGCGTCCCCGGCTTGTGGGCGACGACCTCGGTCCAGTGTTCCTTTTCCGGCGTGGCGACCGGGGCCTGCATGATCTTGAAGTCGAGCGCATCGTCGTCGTTGGTGAGGATGTAGAAGACGTCGCCGCCCTCGGTTATCTCGTATTCGATGCCTTCCTCGCGGGCTGCCACCAGCTTCGGCTCGGCCATCAGGTCCATGGTCGACAGGATGCGATATTCCGATGTCTCGTGATCGTGGATGTCGATGAAGATGTAGTCGTCGAGCAACGAGCCGCCGACGCCCATGAAGAAGCCCGGATCCTTCTCCTCGTAGACCAGCCGGTCGGTCGACTGCGGCGTGCCGACGATGTGGTGGAAGACCTTCGAGGGACGATGGTTCTCGTCGAGGGCCGAATAGAAGAAGCTCTTGCCATCGGGCGCCCAGACGCCACCTCCACCAGTGTTCTCGACGACATCGGAGAGGTCCTCGCCGGTTGCGAGATCGCGGATCTTCAGCGTGAAATATTCCGATCCCTTGTCGTCATAGCCCCAGATGCCGAAAGCGTGATCGACGGAGTGGTCGAGACCGGCCAGCCGGAAATAGCCCTTGCCGGCCGCTTCCTTGTCGCCGTCGAGCATCAGGGTGCGCTCGCCGCCGTCGCGCGCCTCGCGAAAATAGCGCGGCTGCTCGCCGCCGGTGACGAACAGCGTGCCATAGGCATAGGGACCGTCCTTGACAGGCACCGAGGAGTCGTCCTCCTTGATGCGGCCCTTCATCTCGGCAAACAGCACCTTCTGGATGTCCTTGGTGTCCTCCATGGCCGCGTTCATGTAGGCGTTTTCCGCCTCCAGATGCTTGCGGATGTCGGCGTCGAGGATCGACGGATCCTTGAACATTGCCTGCCAGTTGTCGGCCCGGAGCCAGGCGTAGTCGTCGGTCCGGGTGATGCCGTGGCGCGTGTCGGACACCGGGCGTTTCGGGGCGACGGGGGCTGTCGGCAGGGACTTGAATATCGACACGTGGGCTCGCTTTCTGGTGATCTGAGGTGACAGAGAGATAGACACCGGCCGGTGCCGGATCAAGCGCCTTGTCGGTAGGGGCTCGCCGGCGAGGTCGTAACGATTGCGCGATTGGCGGTGGGGAATGGCAAGGTTCAGCCCCGCTCGCCATGATGTCACCACATTATTTCAGACAGATCACGCGATGTTACAAACATGTGAATCGGCGGTCGGCCGCGCATCTGCGCGTTCCATCGCCATTTCTGGTCTGAACTGAACCAAGGAAGTGCCTTTTATGCTGAAATTCATCGGCGTGCTGATCCCCGCCGTTTGCCTCGCGACGACCTCCTTTGCCGTCGATGCCGCCATCAAGAAGCAGCTGGAAAAGCTCGACCCCGCCGAACGCCTGGAACAGAGCTGCGACACCGAGGCGATGAAGCGCATCGGTGCGGAGAAGGAGTATCATCCCGACAAGGTCATCGCCTACACCTTCGGCGACCCTGCCATGACGGCAGACACGATCAAGGCGCCCGGCGCGGTCTTCCGCAGCAAGGGCGAATGGTACCACCTCAACTACGATTGCAAGACCGGCCCGGAACAGATCGACGTCAAGTCGCTGAGCTTCCAGATCGGCGAGAAGGTGCCGAAGGACGATTGGCAGAAGCATTACCTCTACGATTGATGCCGCGCGGGCAGGGGCAGGCCTGACGGCCCCGTGCCCATGGTAAGGGTCGGATACTGCCACGCGCATTACAGGTTGAGGCCAGCAGCGCAACGAGCGTATGCCGGGCACCGAAGGCGGAATAGGATTTGATTTCGCCGATATCAGCGATAAAGGAGGCCGGCCGGCCATAGTTCCGTCCTCCTTCCGTCGGATGGCAGGGCGGGGCGCATCGGCGCTCTCTATCTCTGTCCTTGCTCCGGTGGCTGCTTTGATGATCCGTCTGCTTTTCACATCCGCGGCCCTCTTTGCCGCCGTTCCGGTGGCCATGGCGGCCAACACCACTCTCCCGGCAGCCCCGGCGCCGGTCTCGACGGCGGCGCTGGCAACGGCACCGACTGTGCCATCGGCGCCGAAGGGCGCGCCCGCCGGTGCGCCAACCAAGCTGGTCGAGCCGCATCTGCATGTGCTGAAGGCCGGCAAGCCGGCCGTCCGCGTCGCGCTGACCTTCGATGCCTGCATGGGCAAGACCGACATGCGCATCCTTGATACCCTGATCAATCAGCAGGTGCCGGCCACTATTTTCGTCACTGCCCGCTGGCTGCGCACCAATCCCGAGGCGCTGGCGCTGATGCTGGCCCACTCCGATCTGTTCGAACTGGAAAACCATGGGCTGAACCACATTCCCGCCGTCGATCGTCCGACCCTGGTCTATGGCATTCCCGCCGCCGGCTCGCCTGACGCCGTTGCCAGGGAAGTGCAGGGTGGTGCAGATGCGATGCTGGCGCACGGCATTCCGAAGGCCCGCTGGTTCCGCGGCGCCACCGCCAAATACGATGCCTCGGCGATTGCCGAGATCCGTGCCCTCGGCTTCGAAGTGGCGGGCTATTCGATCAATGGGGATTCTGGTGCATCGCTGCCGGCCGCCGCCGTCGAAAAGCAATATCTTTCGGCCCGCGACGGCGACGTGCTGATCTCGCATATCAACCAGCCCACCCACGCCTCCGGCGAGGGCGTGGTCAAGGGCATCCTCGACATGAAGGCAAAGGGCGTTCAGTTCGTGCGCCTCGAGGACTTCGCAGCCAAGGGCGACGACAACACCACGCAGCAGGCCGCGCGCTAATCGCTTCGCAGCCCTCATGGCGTCCAGAGAGGGGAAGCCTAACGCTGCGGCATCCCTGCTTGCCGCAAATGACGGCGTTAGGCCTGCAGGCTCCGTGCCTGCGGCGGCAGGGCGGCGCTGAAGCCGCGATAGGGCAGCGCCTCGCGGTCCAATGCGAAATCGTCGAACCAGCTGCGCCGCTCTCCCGCGACGAAGGCGCCGATCATCAGCGCTGCCATAAAGGAAAAGGCAATGCCGTTGCGGCCATAGCCATAGGCGGCAAACACGGATTCCATTCCGGGCACCGGACCGATCATCGGCAATCCGTCCTCGGTCTCGCCAAAGGTGCCGGCCCAGCGATAGTCGACAGATGTATCCGCCTGCGGCCATAGCCGCTGCAGTTTCTCCCGCAGGCTTTCCACTTTTTCCGCTGTCTTTGCGTCGCGCAGCGCCGGCGTGCCGATCGCTTCATCTTCGCCGCCGATGATGATGCGGTTGTCTTCCGAGGTCCGCACGAAGAGGGAAGGGTGACTGCCTTCCCAGAGGAAGGTCCGGTCCCTCCAGAGCCTGCCCGGATGCTGCGGCACGGTGGCCATGGCCCAGCTCGAGGTCACGCGGTGCGCCTTTGGCATGGCCACGCCCGGCATGGCATGCCCGGTGGCAAGCACCACATTTCGCGCCCGGATGACATGCCGGCCCTCGGTCGCAATCGTCGTTGCACTGGCATCCGCCTCGATCCTGGTGACAGTGGCCTTGACCAGCAGCGCTCCGCGATCGGCGGCCACCGACAGCAACCCCCAGGACAAAAGCAGCGGATCGACCTCGGCCGCACCGGGCGACAGGATGCCGCCATCGCGTTCGATCTCGAATTCTGTCATCAGATAGGGATGCGAAAAATAGTCGCCCGGCAGGCCGGCCCGCTTGCGCAGCGCCGCCTCCTGCTGCAGCTCGCGGGCGCCGCCGGGGCTGTTGGCGAGATAGAGGCTGGATCGGCGACGGAAGCCGCAGGCAATGTTCAGCCGCTCGATCAGCTTGCCGAGACTGGACACGGCGACAACGCTGCGCTTGTAGAGCGCCGAAGCCTTTTCGAAGCCGTGATGGAACGAAAGGTCGGAGAGCGATGTGTCCATTTCCCACCGTAGCATGGCGGTGCTTGCGGCCGTGCTTGTGAGGTTTGCCTCGTCGCGATCGACAATGGCGACGGAGTAGCCGCGCGCCGTCAGGTGTTCGGCGATCAGCGCACCGCTGATGCCGCCGCCGACAATGGCGACATCGACGGAGACGTCTTCGCGCAGCGGGTTGTACCAGGGCTGCAGCGCCATCCGGCCGAAGGGTGAGCGCCCCTTGGGGCTGTCGGATTTCTGCGGTTCGTAATACAGCGGATCGATGGTCATGGGACGTCGTACTCCACGCGGGGCCGGCTTCACAAACGCGTCACGGCAACTGCGGCTGCGGCTTTTCCTCGACAAACAACTCGTTGATGATGGTCATGACGATCAGCGACAGCGGCAGGGCGAGCATAGCACCAACAGCGCCCCACATCCATGTCCAGAAGATGATGGCGACGAAGACGATGAACGGATTGAGTTCCAGCTGCCGCCCCATGACGGCCGGGAAGATCAGATTTTCCATCGTCAGATGAACCAGGAAAAAGATCGCAGCCGGTATCAGGCCGATGAAGATGCTGTCGCTGCCGAGCACGCCGGCAATTGCCACGGCGAGCGTCATCAGCGTGATGCCGAGGAACGGCACGAAGCTCGACAGGAAGGCGAAGACGCCCCAGAGAAGCGGCATGCCGAGGCCGCCGAAATAGGCGATTGCGGTCATGATCACGCCGAGCCCGACATAGATCAGCGAGGCGGTGGCAAAATAATAGCCGAGCACCTGCTCGACGGCATTGATGATGCGGATCGCAGCCAGCCGCTCGGGCCGGCCCGTGAAGGCCATGATGATGGCGCGGCGCAGATGCACGCGGCTGGCAAGGAACAGCAGCAGCGCCGCGAAGAACACCAGCCCCTGGACGATGGCGGGCGTCAGGTTGTTGGTGACGACATGCAGGATGCTGCCGGTGTTTTCAAGCAGGGCGCCGGCCGACATCGGTCCGCTCTCGAACGTCTTCGGCGTGATGTGCAGCCAGTGGATCTTCTCGATGAACGGCATGACGCGGTCGATCGATTTCTGCATGAGGTCGGGACCCTGGCTTGCCAGGGCAGCCAGTGGACCGGCAATGCCGTTGATAATCAGGAAGATGATGAGCGCCACGGAGCTCGACAGCAGCACGGCGTTGAGAATGCGCGGCACGCCGAGCTTGCTGAGCTTTTCCGCCACCAGGCCGAGGATCATGCCGACGACAATCGCCAGCGTCACGGGGATGAGGATGATCGACATGAAGTAGATGCCGGCGCCGGCCATCAGCAGGAAGATCCCGATCAACGCCCAGGCGGAGGCGACGTCGAGGCCATCCTTCTCCACCCGGCGCATCGGCGCGCCGCCATCCATCTGCTCGGTCGCTTGCTTCAGCGAATTTGCCCAGCTGCTCAATCGCATCTCACGCTCGATCGCAATCTTGCGAGTCTGCTTACGTATACCGTTGGCAATGCCCATTTTTGTGACTGTTCCGGAAGCCCCAGCGCCTCACAGCCATAACGCGCAAATGGCGTCCGGGTTCCGGCCCTGTGGGGGGCGGTGGTTGCAGCCAGTTTCAGCGCCAGATTGGGCTGCTGCCAATGGCAACTGGCCGCGGAGCTCCGGTCTCAACCGACGCGTATAAGCGGGCCTATAGGGCTCGGGGAAGATCGTGGCTGCTTCGGGCTGTAGCCAGCCTTTTCCCTGAGGTTTATGCTTCGGCGGTAAGCGTCAGGCCGATGCCCCAGGGGTCGCGGAGCGAGACGCCGCCGTCGCGCTTGTCATGGGCGATCTCAAGCGTGTCGAGCTTGGCAACGGCGGCATCCAGCGCCGTCCTGTCGTTGAACCGCAGCGTGTAGTCGGACAGGCCGGTCATGCCTGCGGTACGGGCGGTGGCGCCGCGGCTGTTCCAGATATTGGCGGCCACATGGTGGTGGTAGCCACCGGTGGCAAAGAAGCTGGCGCCGGGATAGCGGGCCATGATCTTGAGCCCGAGCACATCGCGATAGAAGGCATCGGCTTCCGGAATATTGCCGACCTGCAGATGGATGTGGCCGATCGCCGAACCCCCGGCCATGCCCTCCCAGCGATCCTGCGGGGCGCTTTCGTAGAGTTTTTGCAGGTCGAGCGCGAGCGTCGCCATCTCGACCATGCCATCCTGGTGAAGCTTCCAGATATCGTGCGACCGGTCGGCATAGACTTCGATGCCGTTGCCTTCCGGGTCTGCCAGATAGATGGCCTCGCTGACGAGATGGTCGGATGCGCCCTGCAATTGGACATTGCTGTGGGCGGCATGGCGCAGCCAGCGCGCCAGTTCGTTGCGATCGGGCAGCAGAAAGGCCGTGTGGAAGAGGCCTGCTGCATTGCGCGGCGCCGTCCTTGCCGCCTTGTCCGTCGTCAGCAGCAGCAGCGGCTTGCCATGGACGCCCAGCACTTCGCCGCTCGCGGTCTTCTCGATCGGCGTCAGTCCCAGCATCGACTGATAGAAGCCAGAAACCAGCGGCAGGTCGCGGACGACGAGATGCGACTGGCCGACATAGGCGGGTCGGGTCAGCGCGTAGGACGGTGCGGTGTCTGTCATGCTGGTCTCCTGCCTCTGCATTGATTGGTCCAGCCGGCGCAACCTCGGCCGGGTCCGGCACAAAGCCGCTCCCGGCGGCCGTTGTCCGCGCGCCGCTCTTCCATCCTATCCTTATGGCCGATATCGACCGTTCACAGAAGATAGGTTTCTGAGGATGAAGCGTGCACCCCTTGTTGACGATGAAGCTTTGACTTCGATCAACGGCCGGATGTCCGGTCATCGCTAGGGTGGCATCGTCGCGCATCGCGCATCACCCATCGCGCATTCCTAGGGAGAGCTGGCATGTACCGGAAGATAATCGTGGCAATCGACATGGCGGCGCTGGAAAAAGCCGAACCGGCGCTGCGCCGGGCAGCCTCCCTGCTCGAGACCGGCGGCGAGATCATCGTCCTCAACGTCGTGGAAGATCTCACCGCAGCGCTCATCATCGACCTGCCGCAGGACTACGTCGCGGAGGCCATCGACGATGCACGAGGCAAGCTGAAAGAGCTCTGTGAGCGACTGGAGATTGCAGCGGTGATCGAGATCCGCGCCGGCTCGCCGGCGGCCACCATCTTGAAGACCGCCGCGGAAGCCGCCGCAGACCTCATCATCGTCTCCTCCCACGTCCCTGATCTCTCCAACTATTTCCTCGGCGCCACCGCCGACCGCGTCGTCCGCCACGCCAAATGTTCGGTGCTGGTCGAGCGGAAATAGGCGCGATTTGCGGGAGTTTCGGGCGTTTCGATCGCGCCGCCACGGCGCGCAAGACGCCCGTCGCTGCGGCGGCACTCGATCGTTCCCCACATGCCTCCAGCGCGCGGCTCCACCCTCCTCTGTCGGCGACGCCGACATCTCCCCCACAAGGGGGGGGATCAGCCACGAGCCCCACGACCCAAAAGCTACCCCACAGCAGCCCCTGAGGCCGGCGATGGTGCCCCAGCCAATCTCCCCCCTTGTGGGAGAGATGCCCGACAGGGCAGAGGGGGGCGGGTCTGGCTGAGCACAGCATTGGCCGTGGGTCTAGTGAAGGCCTTCGTCCACCAGCCAGTTCGCCCCAACCGACCAGCAGGATTGTTACCGCCGTCCGCTCGCCCTATGCTGGACGGAGCTTGAAGCCGCAACGGAGGGCATCCATGGAGTTTCGCCAGGCAGGCGCGGCCGATGCAGCAAACCTTGCTGCGCTCACCGTGCAAGTGTGGCTCCACACCTACGCCAAGCGCGGCATCAGAGGCGTGCTGTCGAATTACGTTCTGTCCGAGTTCACGACTGACAAATTCCGGCAGGTTTTGGCCGATCAAAACCAGATGATCATCCTGTGCGAGGCCGACGCGCATCTGGTTGGCTATGTTCGCCTCGACTTTTCATCGCCATGCCCGACGGATGACAGCGTCCATTCCGAAATTTCTACACTCTATGTGCAGGCGCATTTCCTGCGCCGGGGCATCGGCACGCAGTTGCTGCTGCGGGCGCTCGACGCATTCCGTCGGCGCGGTCGCAAGTCCGTATGGCTGTCGGTCAATCACGAAAATGCCGATGCCATCGGCTTCTACGACCGGCACGGCTTCCAGCGCCAGGGCTCCCTCGACTTCGAACTCGATGGCGAACGGCATGAAAACTTCATCCTCCGGCGGGCGCTGCGCGAGGTGTGAGGCAGGCGGCTGCCGCTTGGCTCTCGCCCAAGACTTGCTCGCATCCGCACAAAATGGCACCATCGGTTATCGCCAACAGCGACGGACAATCCTCCATGACGGAGTTCAACGGCATCCGCTGGGCCTATGACAGGCACGAAATCATTGCCGACAGCATCGTCAACGGCATCGGCGTCGTGCTGGCGCTGATCGGTGCCGTGGTGCTGGTCTTCCATGCGGCGCAGTGGAATTCGCATGGCCAGATCCTCGCCGCCGCAGTCTACGGCGCAGGCCTCGTGCTGGCGCTGGCCATGTCCTTTTCCTACAATATCTGGCCGGTCTCGCGGACCAAGTGGATGTTGCGGCGCTTCGATCATTCGGCGATCTTCGTGCTGATCGCCGCCACTTACACGCCGTTCCTCGAACGCGGCGCCGACGATCCGCTGCTGCGCGTCATGCTGGTCGCCATCTGGGCATTCGCTGCCCTCGGCGTCCTGTTGAAATGCTGCTTTCCCGGCCGCTACGACAGGCTGGCAATCCTGCTCTACCTGGCGATGGGCTGGAGCGGCGTGCTGGTGGCCGAGCCGGTCTCAGCCCGCATTCCCTTTGCCTCGATGCTGCTGATCGTCATCGGCGGGATCGTCTATTCGCTGGGGGTGATCTTCCATGTCTGGGAAAAGCTGCGCTTCCAGAATGCCATCTGGCACGGCTTCGTGGTGACCGCCGCCGCCGTGCATTATTCCGCAGTGCTGATCTGCCTCAGCCCGTCGCCGCCAGCGAATTTCTGAATGGCTGCTTGGTGCCGCCGCCGACGCATTTCGCGGTGCTCTTTAGGCTGCGCACCAGCCGCATGACGACGGCGTCGTAGCGCTGCATGTCCGACTTGGCATAATCCATCTGGAAAAAGGCCGATGCGCCGTTGCACAGCGCGACGCCGCGCCCGTAGACGATTCGCTCGCGGCGTACGCCGGTGTAGCTGAAGCCCTGCGGCGTCATCTTGGAATAGGAGACCCGCCAGCCATCCTGCTTGGCCAGAGCCAGCCGCGTTTCGGCCTCCCGGGAGAAACTGCTGTCCAGTCCCGGTGTGGCAAAGACCAGCAATGTTGCCGATCGGTCGGCAGGCGCGAGGGCCAGTCCGTCCTTGCGGTCCGAGACAACGGTCGTCCCGAAGCCGGGGGGAAGTTCGATGCTGTAGCCGAAGTGCGGGTTGTCATAGGGCCACCACTCGCTGGCACGGGCTTCGGCCACGGAAAATGCCGACACGGCGGACAGGAAGAGAGCGGTCACAAGAGGCGGCAACATGCGTTTTCCGAAAGGCGGGATCAGCGGGTGCCCATTGATTAGCGCATTTCCATAAGGAAATCCTGCTGTCTTGAAAATTTAATCTGATTAACCGCCTAAGGAGGCGCCACCGGCGTTGCAGCTATGCAAGATCGGTCGATTTACTTTTTTGGACTGGCGGCGTATCCCCGTCGACCTCGGGAAAAGGAGTTTGCCGTGACCGCCCCAACCCTTCTGCGCGACGCCGTCGAGGCCGATCTGGCCGCCATTCGCGACATCTACAACCATGCCGTCGAGCACACCACGGCGATCTGGAACGAGACGCTGGTCGATGTCGACAACCGGCGCCAGTGGTGGAGCGCGCGCACCGCCAAGGCCTATCCGGTGCTGGTCGCCGAGCGTGACGGCAAGGTCGCAGGCTACGCGTCCTACGGCGATTGGCGGGCCTTCGACGGCTATCGCCACACGGTCGAGCATTCGGTCTATGTCGAAAAAGACGCGCGTGGCTTCGGGATCGGAGAGCAACTCATGCGCGCATTGATCGCCCGTGCGGCGGCTGGCGGCATCCATGTGATGATAGCCGGTATCGAGGCGCAGAACGCTGCCTCCATCCGCCTGCACGAGAAGCTGGGCTTTCGCACCGTCGGGACCTTTTCCGAGGTCGGCATCAAGTTCGGCCGCTGGCTGGATCTGACCTGCATGGAACTGCGGGTTTCGCAGTAGTTCGACCGCCGAATGCCATTCGACGGGCAGCCTCCGACCTTTCAAAGTCCATGTTGTCGCCGTTAGTTACCGCTGCTTCCGCGTGGAATTTCAATTTGTTGCTTCCCTCGGGCCGCCCGTTTCTTTGGTCGCGAAAGGACGACGACGCTGTTGTGCGAGATGAAGCCGCTCGACTTGCGGCCTACTGGCGACGCGATGCAATTCCGGCTTGACGGAAGGTACTTGCGCAGGGCATTTATTCGCATGCAACTAATAGCCGTGCTTACCTGTTCGCGGTGGGTGCTGGCGCGTTAAGCGAGTTGCTTGGCCGCTTGTGAATAATGCAACTGATGTTCCATTTTACCGATCGGTCATTTTTCTTGAAGTTGAATTTCGGAAGTATTAATGCGTTAACGGTCACTGGTTTGGTTGAAAACTGGTTGAAGAATTATTGCTCTCGGTGACTGGACTTTCGGGCTGACGATGCTAATTCATTGCAAGTCACCTTGTGACGTTGATTTGAACTCATGAAGACGCCCTTGATGCTTAAGCTTTCTTATGAAAAGTTTTATGACTGGTGGCTTCTAGATGCACTGATAGGCGTCGAGTGGCTTCCTCCTGATTCTGGGAGGGCGTGCCACGTCCGAGGCCTGGAACCGAGATTTGTTTTTGATGTCACGTTTAACCGTGGTTGAGAGCGATGACGGCGGCGCGTTGACCCGAACTGAGACACGTCGGAAGCGGCGTTTCTCTGTAGAAGCTAATAGGAGAATAAGAATGACAGACGCGGCTCTTGGTACCGGCGCCGATCTACTGGTTGAACTGACGGCCGATATCGTTGCGGCCTATGTGAGCAATCACGTGGTCCCCGTCAGTGACCTCGCACATCTCATTTCGGATGTGCATTCCGCGCTTAGTGGCACGTCCGTGCCGGTCCCCGCTGCGGCGGTGGTCGAAAAGCAGAAGCCGGCCGTTTCGGTCCGCAAGTCTGTTCAGGACGATCAGATCACATGTCTCGAGTGCGGTGGCAGCTTCAAATCCCTGAAGCGCCATCTGATGACGCATCACACGCTCTCGCCGGAAGATTACCGCGAGAAGTGGGACCTGCAGTCCGATTACCCCATGGTCGCCCCGGCCTACGCCGAAGCGCGCTCGCGCCTGGCCAAGGAAATGGGTCTCGGCCAACGCCGCAAGCGCACCCGCTGAGGCTGGCAGCCAGATCGCAACGACAAGAACCGGGCCTGGCGCCCGGTTTTTTTATGGGAAATCGATATGAAATAAGGAAAATAATCCCATTTAAATCGGGGGTATTTCTGGGAAAGTATCGATTTATCAAGGGATGTTGACATCCTGCACAAATAGCGGGCCTCTTGCGCTCAAGATCGAAGTGTGAATAAATTCCTAAAAAAGGAGTTCACATGTCACTCGATCCCGTCCCCCCCGCGCCAACCTATGCCAATCTGCCGATCCCGCTTACACCATCCTCGACGGCGCTGCAGCAGCCGCAGGGCTGGCTGCCGGTGCGCAATACCTGCCGCATCGTCAATCGGATGACCGGCGAGATCGCCGACCTCGTGGCCGAGCGCGCGCTGCATCGGCGCGATCGCCGACGCACCCTGTGGCACATTCGGCAGATCGCCATGTATGTCTGCCACGTCGCCTTGCAGATCCCGATTTCCGACATCGCCGATGCCTTCGGACGCGACCGCAGCACGGTGACCTATTCGCTGCGGATCGTCGAGGATCGCCGCGACGACAAGGCCTATGACGGCTTCGTCGATGCCGTGGAGCGCCTGGCCGTATCCGTCTTCCTGTTCGGGGAGGTCGGCGTCGATGAGTAGGGGTGTGAAAGAAGACAAGATGTTGGTGAAGCTGCTGCGCTTCATCGGACGAGGTGCGGCGATGATTTCCGGGCCTGAAGGCGTGACGCTCGAGGCAGCCGACGGGCGTCGGCATCCGGTGGTGCCCGCACTGCTGGACCGGGCTCTGGAGGCGGGGCTCGTTTCCGCGGGGGAATCCGAGGCGGACGAGGCCTCGTCGGCAATGCCCCGAGGCGCCCGCAGGATGTTGACACTGCTGCCGGCGGCCAGGGGCTTTCTGCGGCGCGCGGCGGCGGAGGCGGAGGAAGTGTTCCTGTCGCAGCATGCCGATATCGTGGATGCCACGGTCGAGGTCGAGGGCATCAGGCAGGCCGTGCGGTTGGACCAGTCGGAATCGCCGCTGGCCGCCCTGGCGCGACTGAAGGACCGCAACGGATCGGCTTTTCTGCCGCCGGAGGCTCTGGCTGCCGGAGAGAAACTGGCGGCCGATTTCACCCGCGGGCAGATGCAGCCCCGCGTCACGGCCTCCTGGGAGCCGAGGTTGTCGAGCGCCGGCAAGGGAGGGCGCGGCGGCATGTCCGACATAGCCGACAGCGCCATGGCCGCCCGAGCCGCCGTAAACCGCGCTGCCGCTGCCATGGGCCCGGAGCTTTCCGGCGTGGCGCTCGATATCTGCTGCTTCATGAAAGGGCTGGCGACCGTCGAGCGGGAAAGACAATGGCCGGCGCGCTCCGCCAAATTGATGCTGCGCACCGCTCTGCTGGCGCTGTCACGGCACTATCATCCGCCGCGTCCGATGAAAGCGGGCGGAGTTCACCACTGGGGCGCGGACGGATATCGCCCGGAATGGCCATAGGATGCGCAGTCCGGTCTCCGACCTGTCCCATTGGAAGACAGGAACGCCAGTGGAAAGCAGGATGCGGTGATCGGAAGCGTATTTCAGGTCCGAATGCTCAGCGGATGCGTCATATTTGTGGGCAACCAAGTCGATCTATTTCTGCGTTTGATCGCAGTTTAAGTGCCCAAAGGTTGTAAAGTTCCAGGCCGACGGAATTCCATCGGGCGCGGTTGCGTGCGGCCCGGGGGAGGGAACGGCGAGCCAGCGAAGGCTTCCGTCGCGCCTTCATCAATTCTCGCCCGGAACGAAGCGGTCGCTGTCTCGCCGCCATCTCGACAAGAGGCTGGCTAGGCGCTAGTCCGATGAGACAGAGCCGCTCGCCGGCCTTGCCCGCTGCTTCCCTTCGATAGGTCTCTGCACAGATGGATAAAGACCAGGCCAGATCGCGCGTCATCGAGGATATCGCCACCGTCGGCGAGCTGACCCGGATGGTGAGCCAGCGCTACGACGGCATGTTTGCGGATTTTTACGCCGTCCTGCTCGAGGCCCTCGAGACAAGTCCGGACATGGAGAGTGCGGCACTCGCGGCCATGGATATCTCGGATGCCGCCGTCGAGACGGTGCGCGGCAATTTCTCCGGGCAGCCGCGCTTTGCCTGTGCGAAGGGCTGCAGCCCCTGCTGCCATCTCTTCGTCGCCGTTCCGCCCGGCGTTGCCGAAGCCATCGCCACCTATGTCGAGCGACATTTCACGGCTGAGGCGCGCGACGAGGTGGTGGTGCGACTGGAAGCCAAGGTTGCAGTCGAAGCCAGCGCGGCCGATCCTATGGCGGCGCGCAGCCCCTGCGCCTTGCTCGATGCCGAAGGCGCCTGCTCGATCTACCCGGTTCGTCCGCTTTCCTGTCGCAGCTTCACCTCCACCTCGCTGCCGCGCTGCAACCAGGTGGTCTTCGGCGACGTCAGGGACGGCAGTGGCGTCGAGCAGAACCCGGCCCGCTACCGCCTCTATGAACTCGCCACCCGGGCCATCGAGGAGACCGCCCGCCGGCGGGGACTGTTGTCGCAACAGCGGGGCCTGTCCTCGGCGCTGCTGGCGCAATTGCGCGGTTGACGCCCTCATTCGTTCAGGAGGCAGGCGAGCGTGGCGGCGGCAGGCTCAGGCCGCGAGCCTTGCCTGGGCTTCCTCGCGGATGCGCTTGACCATCGAGCGCAGCCCATTGGCGCGCTGCGACGACAGATGTTCGACCAGTCCGATCTTGCCGAACACCTCGATCGCGTCGAGATCGGCGATCTCGGACGCATGCTTGCCGGAATAGGTGGCGAGCACGATGGCGACCAGGCCGCGGACGATATGGGCATCGGACTCGCCCTCGAAGGTCATGACCGGGTCCTTGGCGCCGTCTTCGCTATGGCTGACGAGCCAGACCTGGCTGGCGCATCCCTGCACCTTGTTGGCAGGCGTGCGCTGCTCCTCCGGCAGATCGGGCAGCGCCTTTCCGAGCTCGATCACATAGCGATAGCGATCCTCCCAGTCGTCGAGAAAGGTGAAGTCTTCGATGATCTTCTCAAGGCTGCTCATGGCGTCGGTCCAGTGTCGTTAGGTTTGCCATATAGGCCATGGAGCCCGGGATTTGAACCCGCCGCAACAAAAGAACGCCGTGCGGAAGGGTTCCACACGGCGTCGAGTTGGATCGTTTACAGGGCAGGCACGGCACGGCTTGGTAAAAGGGGTCGGCGGCGCGCTTTAAGGCGCCGGAAGGGCGTGAGGTTCAGAGCACCGGGCGGCGCATCGGCACGGGCACATGCAGGATGGTGCCGGTGAAGACGTTGTCGGCATTGTCGCCTGTTGCGGCAAGCTTCGGCGGCATCGGCTGCATCGCCTCATCGGACGGCGCTGCGGCTTCGGCCACCTTGTCGCTCTGCTTGCCGGAAAGCTGGCGGTCGATCATCTCATAGGCAACCAGCGCGCCTTCGCGGGCACGGTAGCCGAGCGCGGTGAAGGTCTCGCCGCCCTTGACGCAGATATCGGGCTTTTCGCTGCACAGCGACGTTACATATTGGAAGGCGCCGGTGGCGGCGGTCACAGCATCGGACACCTGCACCTGCGGGTTGCTCTGCGTGCGGTTGCTGCTCTGCGAGCTGAACACCGGCAGGAGTATAAGCACGAGCGAGAACCAGAACGCTGTCTTGATCAGAAACCACATCGTTTTGCCCATCCTGTTTTCGTTCGGTCTTGAGGCCGAATCGATCCGGTTTCCCCGGTTGAAACAAATCTAGTCGGCAGATGCTGACATCGCTTTTCAAAACTAGAAAGCGTTTGAGGCGAATTTGGTTCAAATGCCTCATATCGGCATTTTACCCACATTTAAGTCAAATTGTCCTGGCCGCCGTTAAGCATGTCCCGGCCGATCACCCGCTAATCCCGGGGGTTGCGGCGGCCGGCTCCGCCGCAAATCTTAACGCTTGAGTGAAAAAGCAGCGAAATCCATCGCTTACCCCCTGTTAACGATAAAAACCGATGCATCCTTTTGGTGCGCCAAAATGGGATTTTCGGGCTTTTCGGCGGTGGATTGCGCCTTTTGACTTATCCTTTCCTTAAGCGCGCCGGTCCTATTATCCGGCCAGAAACAGACGCCTTTTAGTGCGGATTTTGGTGTGCGCGTATTGAGTAAAATGGCTGACAGGGCAATCGCCCTCGTGGACCGGGCAGCCGGCAGCTGGTTGTCGAGGACCTCCGGAAACGGACAGGTGCGCGGCGAGGAGCTGACGATCCTGCGGCGCGTGGCGGCGCTGTCGTCGCTGGCGCTCGTGGCCGTGCCCTTCGGCCTGTCCTTCGTCACCACCCCTGCCGTAGCCCTTCCGGTCGGCGTTGCCGCCGTCTGCGCCGCCTTCCTGTTCTCGGCCGTCGGCAGCATTGCCCTGTCGCGCCAGAAGCCCGTGCCCTTGGAAATGCCGGCAGTCGTCCAGCGTCAGGAACTCATGCTCGAGGCTGCGGCTGGCCTTGTCATGCTTCTCGATCCCCATGGCGTCGTCACCACCGTCGGCGGCCGCGACCGCGCCGAATTCCTGGCCTGGATGCGCCCGGCGCTCGGCCGTGGCTTTTTCGAGCAGGTCCATGTTTCCGATCGCATCCTCCTCCTCCAGGCCGTCGACATGCTGCGCCAGGGGACCGACGCAACCTCGATCCATCTGCGCCTCGATCGACCCACAGGCACGGTCGAAGGCGAGCAGTTCGTCCATATCAGCCTGGACATGACTGCGCGCCGCGATGCCGATGGCCAGTTGAGCGACATCGTCACCCAGGCGCGCGACATCGGGCGCGAACGCAAGCTCTATGACGCGGCAGCCCACAAGGCGGCGGAAGCGGAATCCGCCAACGACGCCAAGTCGCGCTTCCTTGCTGCCGTCAGCCACGAACTGCGCACGCCACTGAACGCCATCCTCGGCTTTTCCGATATGCTGGCCGGCGAATATGTCGGTCGCCTCGAAAACGACCGCCAGCGCGAATATGTCGGCCTGATCCGCGATTCCGGCGCCCATCTGCTGTCCGTCGTCAACGCCATGCTCGACATGAGCAAGATCGAGTCCGGCCGCTACGAGCTGATCGTCGAGCCCTTCTCTATCGCATCGGCCATCCGGTCCTGCGAGGCGATGCTGTCGCTGCAGGCCAAGGCCAAGGGCCTGACGCTGACCAGCCGCATCCAGCGCGGCCTGCCCGAAGTCGTCGCCGACCAGCGCGCCATCCAGCAGGTGCTGATCAATCTCGTCGGCAACGCCATCAAGTTCACCGATGCCGGCGGCGCCGTCACCGTCGATGCGACGGAGGCCGGCGACATGCTGAAGATCTGCGTCAGCGACACCGGCATCGGCATCGCCGCCGACCGGCTGGCCACGCTCGGTCAGCCCTTCGTGCAGATCCAGAGCGACCATTCCCGCCGCTACGAGGGCACCGGCCTCGGCCTGTCGCTCGTCAAGGGCCTGGTGGCGCTGCATGGCGGCAGCTTCGGCATCGCCAGCACGCCGGGCTACGGAACTGTGATTACAATCCTCGTGCCGCTTGACGGCACGGCGGCAGAAACGGCACAAGACCAGCAGCCGGTGGAGTTTCCACCGCGCCTCCGATCCGCAGTGGAGCAGTCCGACATAGAGAGCAAGGAAGCGTTCAATGGCCACGCGAAAGCGAAAATCGCCTAAGGGAAAGGGCAAGCGGCAGCAGTCCGGGCTCGCGTCCCGCAGCGCGGTGGCCGTCGGCACCCTCGGTCTGCGCGGCGCCGGGCTTCTGGGCACTGCGTCGTTGCGCGGCGCCAGCGCTCTTGGCGGCGTCATCGGCCGCTACCCTTCGACCGCGGGCGGCGCCATGGCCTTCGCCGTGATCTTCAGCTTCATTGCCACCAATGCGCTCTGGTACCAGCCGGGCAGCCACCCGTCGCCGTTCTTCCGCACGCGCGACCCGGCATCGCCCTATGCACTTGCCGGCCGCAAGCCCTTCGCCGTCACCCAGCGCGAGCCCGCCGACACCACGACCTTCCGCATCGAACGACCGGATGCGACGGCGGTTGCCGCAGCCCCGGCCGCTGCCAGTGCCGCGCCGACGACGATCGTAGCGCAGGTTCAGAGCGAACTGGTGAGAAGGGGCCTCTACACGGGCGCCGCCGACGGCGTCATCGGTCCCCGCACCACGGCAGCCATCCTTTCCTTCGAGCAATCCGCGGGCCTGAAGCAGACGGGCGAGCCGAGCCCGGACCTGCTGGCAGCCCTGAAGGCTGACATCAAGCCCGACCTCCAGCCCGGCATCGCCGTACCGGTCGAACGACCGCCGGCCGACCTCAACTCCAAGGCTGCCGCCATAGACCCCGTCGCGGCCGCGATCATGAACTCCGACAAGGACGTCAGGACCGCCTCCGTCAGGACAGCCGCCATGACGCCGGCCAAGAAGCCGGGCGCCGATCCCGTTGCCAACGTCACGATGGTGATGCAGATCCAGAAGGGCCTGAGCAACATCGCCTACAGCAATGTCAGCATCGACGGCGTGGCCGGCGAGACCACCCGCACCGCGATCCTGCATTTCCAGAAGCACTACCGCTTGCCGGAAACCGGCGAACCCGACGGCACGGTGCTGAAGAAACTCCGCGACATCGGCGCGCTGTAAAGGGTGGTCGACTGGTGCTACGGCGGGAGCCAGCGCCGTTCGCAGCAACGCCGATGCGCGGATGGCCCTTGCCGCATTCAAGGTCATCCTGTCCGATGGGGAAGTTCCCGGCCTCCCTTAACGTCTCCGGAGGATACGATATGACCACCAATATCCGCTTGCTCGAAGCCGATGACCCCGCTGAAGCGGGTCTCGTTACGCTCATGCAGGAGATGCAGGCGCACTACAAACTTGATTGTCCACCGCCGGAGGAAGTTCTGGAGCAGTTGAAGGTCAGGCCTGACGGCGCCGAAATTCTGGTGGCCGAAGACGACGGCAAGGTTGTCGGCCTCTGCTCGTTCAGTGCGATCTTCCCCGGACCCGGCCTGAAGCCCGGAATCTTCCTGAAGGAACTCTACGTCGGCGCGCCCTACAGAGGGCGTGGCGTGGGCCGCTCGCTGATGCGGACGCTGGCCACGCTTGCCGGCAAGAGAGGGCTGGTGCGGATCGACTGGACCGCAGACGCCGGGAACGACAGGCTTCTCGCCTTCTACGACGACATCGGCGGCGCGCGGAAAACCGACAGGTTTTACTACCGCCTGGAAGGCGAAACGCTGGACGCACTCGGTCGCGACCCCGCATCCTGAGGAGGCTCGGCCGGCACCGCTTGCGGGACGTCGGACAGAGACATCTGACAACCGGTCGGCCTGTCATCGCGTGGCCCGATGCGGCATACCGCGGAGCGTGAACGCGCCATAGCCGGAAGCGCGGTAAACGATGGGGGCACCGGGCTTTCGCCCGATGCCCACCGACCTCTGCGTCCGGCAACTTACCGTAGCAGCCCCAGTGCTTTGGGTGCGAGGGTCTGCGCATGGACATTGGCGGCAGCCTTGTCGCCGATCATCGCCACGTCGATCAGGCAGGCTTCCAGCAGCGCGCCTTCCTTGACGCCCGCCCGGGCACAGGCAAGCCGGGCGTTCTTCATCGTTTTCGGGTCCAGTTCCCTGGAGGTGAAAGGTTTCTTCGGAATGCCGGCCATCGTCCGTTCGCCGCACACGTTGAGCATCGATTCACCGGACCTGACGCGCCAGCTGTCGGCATAGGGGCGGTAGATTTGCTCGAACGAGAACGGATTCTTCAAAACCTCTCCCTCCCGCGTAGCGAGCAGGTTGGGGTCTTCCTTGACATTGGCAAGAAGCCCATGCGCCTCTATCGGCCATTGGCCGAGGCCGACCTTGAGGTTGATGTAATCGGTGCTCCCACCGCTATTGATGCCGGCCTGCACCCAGTCGCCGGTGGCGCCGCGGATCAGATAGGTGTTGCCGGTCCGCGTGACCTGCGTCCCGTCGGCCAGCGCAAGCGGCTTTTTATCGCTGACCTTGACCGGTTTGCCGTCGATGAAGACGCCGCGCGGCTTCAGGCAGACGGCGACCTCCGTCTTCCCGAGCTTTGCGGCGACAGCCGAGTTCACGCTGGCGTCCGGCCAGGTCGGCGCACCCGAGACCTGCCTGTTCTGCACGTTGAAGCCGGACGCCGTCTGCAGCAGGACGAAATCGCCAGACGCCTGGAAGTCGTAGAGCAGGCCGCTGAGCGTGGTCAGATGGGTGTCGCCGACGGCCGTCGAGGCTGCGCAGTTCGAAGGACTGCCGCCGGCGGTGCTTTCGTTGAAGATGATCGCCGGTCCTGGTCCGGAGGCGGCCGGCGCGGTCGGACCGAAGCTCAGGTTGTTGGTCTCAGCGGTAAAGCCCTGCGCCACGCAGTTCGGCGGCCCGCTGCCGCCATAGACGATCTGCGTTCTTGTCGTGAGCGCGGCACCGTCATTGAAGGTTGCCTGACTGCCGACGCCAACGGCGTTGCCGCCATCGCCGACAATGTTGAACTCGGCAATTCTCCAGCCGGAGGATGCATTGACGGCGTTGTCGCCGACGCGGGTAAATGCCGAGCCGCCGATGGTCATGACGATGCTGTCGCCGCCGGCATCGGCATTGCCCGTCAGCGTCACCTGGCCGAGATTGGTCACCGGAACCGGCGGAGTGCTAACAGCACCGCTGGAGTTGCTGAGGATCACGCAATAGATGTCGCTGCCATTGGGGAACTGCGTCCAACCGGCCGGGCAGGTCGTGTTGTATTGGATCAGCCAGTACTGGATGAAGGCGCGGTGCGAGACGTTGTTGTTCTCGAACACGAATTGCTCCCAGCCCCGGCAGCCGGGGTTGGGCGAGGCCGCGCAGACGCTGCTCTGGAAGAAATCCGTGTTGATCTGCAGCGTGTAGGCGTTGGGGATCATCGGCCCGACGGCACCGATCTGGCCGCTTTCGCTGGTGACATTGGTGAGCGTGTCGAAGCTTCCGGTTGCCGACGAGATGATGCCGCTCGGCGCCTGCGCCGCAATGTCGTTGCCGTTGCCGATTACCTGCGGCACGATGCCGGAGCGGGGCGGCATGGGATAATCCGGTGCCGCCACGCAGGGGACTTGCTTCCACTTGGTCGACGGGTATTTCGCCGTGAAGCAACCCTTGCTCGGTTTCGGAACGGTGGCGATGGTCGTCCGCCACTCCTGCTGGCGGCGAAATGCCGTTGCCGAGAGCATCGGCACGGGCCGTGTGGCGGCGGCAACTGCCGTGCGCTTCCGGCCTTCGGCGGCGGAGGACGGCGACGTCAACAGCGCCGTCGCGGTCAGTATCATCAACATCACTCCAAGCCCGTGGATGGTCTTGGCGAACAAAGACATGGTCATAGGCGCCTCTCCCTCAAGATAGCGGTTGCAGTTCGGCATGATGGCATGAATGCTACTAATGCGATTATTCTGCGCTCAATACTCGCGTAAGGCAAGTTGATAATTTCAGCGCACCGCGGATCCCGGTTGCACCCCGATCGGCTCTCCGGTGGACATTGCCGGGACGATTGTTGACGGCGCCTTTGGCGGCTATAGCAATGTGATGAGATTACGCAGCGACATCTTCGTTTCCGCCCTGATCCGTCGCCTGTTCGGCCGTGGTGATTTTGCCGCGGTCGAGCGCAAGGGGGCGGAGGCTTCAGGCGCCATCTTCATCCGCCAGCGGTTTCGCGACGGGCTGGAAACCCTGTTCGGCCCGGCGCCGCAGAGCCTGATCGACGAGGACGAGGCGAGCGGCCGGCTATTCGAGGTGAGGCTGGAGCGGCAGGAAGCGGAGGCTGTGCGGCAAATGCTCGAGCGGGAGATGAAATTCGATCACGATCTGTGGATACTGGAGCTCGAGACCGACGACATCGGCGACATCGTGCCTCTGGCCGCAAAGCCCGCCGATCCGTTCTGAAGGACGGGCGTCAACCGTTACGCGCTGAAGCGTTTCCCCATCATGTGTCGCAGCGCCGGCCGGACTTGCGAAACCAGACGCGATCGGCGCGACCAAATCGGCGCGATCAGCGCGCGCGGCTGCCGGTGCGGACGGCGTGCAGCCGGCTGTTGGCAGGAAGGTCGTCGGCGGAATCGCGGTTTGCCGGCTGCACCTGGTCGGGCGTGACATAGGTGTAGCGGTCGGCACGACGCCAGCTTTCGACGCGGCTCTGGCTGTCGGCCGGATCGATGGCATCCATGATCCGCCAGGCCCGGCTGACGCTGCCGTGGCCCTCGGTCAGGTGCGGATAGAAGCGCTCCAGCACGTAGACGGCATCGGCAAAGTTCATGCCGAGGCTGGTCAGCGTCACCGCCAGCTGCTGGCCGGAGAGGTCGAGCAGGATCCGTTCGGCCAGCCAGCGGCTCGAAGACAGCGCATCGGCAAGTGTCGTCGAAAAGCTCTGCGCCTCCCGCTCGCGGGCAAACCGCACCAGCAGCGTTTCCTGCATCTCGGACAGCGAGCGCAGGCCGAGGCGGTCGGTTTCGTCATGGGCGAGATGCCGGGCGATCTGGCGCAGTTCCTGGCGCATCGCTTCCTCGCGCGCCAGTCTCTCGGTCACGGCGGCATCGGGCGCATCCAGCAGAGGGGCGCGGACGGCAGGCGGGGCGACCTCGGCCTTGCTGCCGCGGCCGCTATCGGCGTGGCGCAGGCCGACCAGCGCATCGACCACTTCGGAGGAAAGGTTTTCGCGCCGGACGATGGCCTTGGCGTGCTCGGCGCCTTGGGTGCGGGCGATGGTGATGAGCGTGTCGTCGTCGATGGTCCTGGCGCCGCAGAGGAACGGGGCAGCGATGGCGATCGGCTGGCAGCCGATGAACAGGGCGACAGCCGATGGAACATGCGGGCATTGCGACAGCGCGGCCACGGCCTGGCGCTTGGCCTCCTCGCTGGAGGCGGTAAACAGCGGCATGAACAGCTCGGCGAACTGGCGCAGTTCCGACCGGCTGGGGTTGGCGCGTTCCTCGAAGCTGCTGACCGTCGCCATCAGGACCACATCCTTCTTGCGCTCGCCAAGCGGTCCTTCCAGGTCTCTAAACCGATCACGCACGCCACCACCCACACACAAACAAAGAAGGGGAGCCAGGGTCGGCGCGCGCGCGCTGCCGGGCGGTCGCGTCCTACCGCGAACGACAGGGCGCGGAAGACGGTCTCGGACCGGCGGACGCTCTCGTCCGGATCTGGCTTTCCCCTTCACGCTACCGCGATCACGGTTAATAGCAGGTGAAAATCTGGCGGAAAATCCGAACCGACTGTCACGTATGAGGACAGGCAGGGGAGACGACAGGCCTAAAACGCAGAAGGCGCCCCAGTGGGACGCCCGATTATCTTGCTTGCGGTCGTGATGCTGTTCCGCCTAACGCGACCGGCGGCTGCGCAGGGCGATGAGCAGGCGGTCATGAGTGTCATGGCCGGACTGGAAGAGGTCCAGCGCAGCCGAGGCGGCGGATTGCGCTTCGGTGCTCTTGATGTCGATACGCTTTTCCGCGCACCAGGTGTCCAGCACGCAACGAAGCACGTCGACGTCGTCGGTTGTAAAGGCGGAATTTAGCAGTAGCGACATCGATCGCCCTCCTTAAGTATGAGGTCAATGGTCCTGAATGTCAGAAGCAGCCAAGGTATCGGACGCCTTTGGATGCCATGATCATACGCCAATTGTAAAAAGCCGCAAATAATATCTGGATGACGTTTTCGTGTCACAGTCGCGACAGCCGCTCCTTGGAATCGCTGGGACCGAAAAAGCTAACAGTATGAATAATTGGTGATTTAGGGCTTTGGAGATCAACCGATGGTGGAGGCCTGTGGCGCCTTAGGCCGCCCTTTGCCCGATAACGGACGGTAGAGATCCGGAGATCGGACAAGTGCAGCGCATTCCGTTAGGGTTCTGTTAACGATCAGCTGTCTCAATCCGCCGATAGCACCGCATGCGTCGCTGTCCAAACGCACTGATTTTCTTCCGGACAGGCCATGCTGTGCTGCTGGAAAAGGCGCGAATGCCCAAGGCGTGGCAACCTCGACAAGGCCATGCCGCTGGGAGCGCCGGCCCGCCAAAGCGCGGGCAGGGTGAAATCGACGACACATTCATCCGTCTCAAGGTTGCAGATGGGAGACGAGACATGGCTGATATCATAAGACTGGAAGACCGACGAAGGGACAATCCGCAACCGGCGTCGCAACAGGTGGTTGCAGCGCGGGTTCTGCTGTTTACCGGGGTACGCTACGAGCGCCTCGATCCGCCGAAACACCGCACTGGCCCCGGCGCCAAGCGGCCAAGAGCGAAATCGACCAAGCGCGGATAGCGCCCGGCCTGGTACGCTTATCCACCGACATCGAAGGCGTCGCACTGCGCCTTGGAGAGAAAATCCCTTGCGCCGTCGCCGAAGCTTGGCTGCGGCACCATGGTCCGCAGCACCGCGTAGCCCTGGCCCTCGGCCATTTCCACCAGGATCGACTGCGCGAGTTCGGCGGGCAAAGCCTTGCGGATAGCCGCCAGCTGCACCGGTGCTGCCACCAGCACATCGAGCGTGCCGCCGACCGACGTCCGGTCGCTCATGCTGAACACCTCGTTCGAGGCGCTATCGTAGATCGCCAGCGACCAGAAGGGCACTTGCCCCTTGGCCATGAGGTGGACCGGCATGTCGCTGAGGTCGAAGGCGCAGACGGCGGTGCGCAGATAGGGATCGCCGTTGAGCAGCCGGCCGCCATCCTCGCCCGCGTCCAGCACATGGAAACTGTCCTCCTCGCCGATTGCCTCGACCCGCTGGAAGGCATCGCTGTTGCTAAAGCCGGGCAGCGAAAGGATGATGATCAGGTGTAAAAAAGCGGCCCCCAACACCCCGACGATGATCGAAAACAAGATCTTAAGCATAGCCGCAGCCGATCTTCTCGACCTTCGGCATCGACAGGTCGATCAGCCCGGAGCTGCCTGCCGCCGGCGTATCGAGCAGCGTCAGCACCAGCTTGAAATCGCCCGATGGCGGCAGCGCCAGCCAGTTGCCGGCGGCGGCATCGCTCGAGACGGTGATCGAGAAGCTGGAGTCGCTGTCGCGCAGCACCACCCAGGAATTGATGGCGGTCGGGCGGCCCTCCTGCACAGCCAGCGGCTTCCCGTCGGGGGCAACCGGGAACAGCGTCCAGAGCCGCGCCGGCGGCGTCTGGCCGCTGATCCTGTAGCGGCAGGCGGCGGACAAGCGGGTGCGGGCATCGTCGTCGCTGGCTGTGAATTCCAGCCCCTCGGCAGTGCCGAACAGCAGCCGTCCGGCCCGCGCCCGATGGGATTTGGCATAGGGGTCGGCATCGGCGGTATGGAGGGCGGGAAAGGCTTCCCAGGCGCCGAGCCGGATCGCACCGAAGCCGGCGCTGGCGTCGAGCGCGTAGCGGGTGAAGAGGATGCCGCCGCCAAAGGCGATGACCAGCGACAGCGCGACCAGAAGGGGAACCCGAAACACGGCGGCGTCCTTGTGACATCGAAACGACGAAGCTTATCCCTGATTCTGCCGGGAGGGGGAAGGGCGGTAGGGTGGGCGGGCCGACATCCGACAGTGCGATATGGCCGGCGCGGCTTTGACGGTCCCCGATCCCGAGCGGCGAACTGTTGGCGTGCGACCGCACGCAGGTGGCATCGCCGGATACTTTTGGGGACGCCGCGAGCGGAGAGCTGGGCGTTGGCCGTGGAAGCGCGGAGCGCGCGGTTGAGCAAGGCGCGCTGATTCGCACGCGAGGCAGGATCACGCTGACCCGGTTTCGCCTGCAAAAACCCTGACCCACCGGGCCCCGCCGGCCGCTGCCAGCAGCCGCCGAGCCGCCCGTCGCGCGAACGCGTGGCGGGAACATCCCGTCCAAAGCTACCACAGGATGCGAGATTGGAGCGGCTCTTCTGCCGCGGTTGAACGCCCCGATGAGGGGTCAATGCCAACTAACGACCCTTCACAAACCGGGCTACTCCCGGCTCCTCCCTGTTCCACCTACTGCATTGCACAATGAGCCCTCCGGGCTCGGTCGATCAGGCACAAAGGAAAAGCCATGCAAAAGCTCCTCTCCGCTCTCGCCCTATCAACCGCAATCATGCTCGGGCAGACACCTGCCCGTGCCGCGCCGGCCGATGACGCGATCGCCGGCTGGACCTCGCTCGGAACCTATGTGTTCGGCACCAATGCCACCGCCGGGACGGGCGAAACCGCGATCAAGAACAAGACGCAGCTCGAAGGCAAGTTCAACTATTTCCAGAACAATGCGGCAAAAGTGACGATCGGCTCCGAAGTTCAGCGCTACACCGAGGGCAGTGCCCAGACCCACGTCTTTGCCGCCGACCGGCTCAACCTCACCGGCGTGCTCGGCGGTGGAGATGCCGCCTATTCCGGCGGCTTCACCAATGTCTTCGGCCAGATCAGCGGTTCGATCGACGTCAACAATCCGGTCGATCCGGCCCAGTTCGGCTTTCCCGCCGGCACCAAGATCGAGGTCGGCAACATGATCGTGCTGCAGTCGCGCGGCATCTACCGTGTCGATACCGTCGGCTCGGACGGCAAGATCAAGCTTCTCGCCCTGTTCAACTCCAACACCGCCAATCCGGTCACCAATGCGCTGGCCGTGCTCACGCCTTTCTATGCCCTGAAGCTCGCCCAGCCGACCGCAGACAATGCCGCCGGCACGGCCACCACCATGGTGTTCGACACCATTCCGGCTTCCATGCCGTCGGGCATGGCCGTCGGCTACGTCAAGGACAACGCCTTCCAGCGGAACGACGATTATCGCGCCGTCAGCGTCGACAAGACCACCAAGACGGTGACCACGCAGAAGAAATTCGTCTTCATCAGCCAGCCTGAGACCTACCAGAACCCGGCCGGCCAGATGATGATCTTCGTGCCGCCGATCCGCTCGGCGCAGATCATCGCCAAGGACACCTTCGACCTCAAGAATGGCGACTATGCCTTCGACGCCACCGTCAACTACCCACAGGCCGTTGCCAGCCGTCAGGTCAACACCTTGCCCGAACTGAACGCCCTGCCTGCCAACCAGCCGAACGGTCTGTGGGGCGCCACCTGGCTCTACGGCAAGAACACCACCCCCACGCCGTCGAGCACCGACGAGATCGACATCGAGAGCTGGTTCGATTTCTACAAGGGGCCGGACATCTTCTCGGCCTTCACCCATGGGGGGACCGCGACCCAGGACTTCCAGCTCAGCAACGACGAATGGGCGCCGGCCACGGCAGATGTCGGCAAAGGCTATCTCAAGCGGCTGACCGGCCCGCTGGTCGGCGATGTCAGGCTGACCAAGGTCGTGCGCACCAGCGCCGGCAAGGTCGACACCTATGTCAACGGCACCCTGGTGGACACCAAGGGCTACACCTGGACCAACCCCAACCCGGCGGAGTTCATCGTCAACCTCGCGGTCGGCTCGATCAGCGGCAGCTACGCCGCCAACGTCCTCTTCCCCCTCAAACCCTCCAACTTCAACAACATGAAGTTCGGCATCAAGCGCCTGGCGTTTTACAAGAAGGGGTGAGGGCTAAATGAAGTAGACCGGCGCCGGGTGAACGAGCCCGCCAAGCTCTAGCCCGGCGCCGGCTGGCTATGCAGACGCAGTTTTCGCACAGGAGCTTGCCCTATCTTCCCTCATTCCAGTGCTTGTCACAGGAATCCTGTGCGCCCAAGTCCTTGGGCGCGAAAGGGACTGTGGCTGGCGATCGAGGTCTTCTCACGGCGCAGACGCGCGGTGGCTGGATTGCTGTGACGAGCACAGCAATGAGGGAGGAGGGTGCATGGGCGAATAGAAAATTCGCGCAACAGGCTACAGCCCCACACTCGCCACGCTCTGCCCCTTCAGCGGCGGCGCATCCCTCAATTGCTCTCCGATATCTCGCAGCACTTTCGTCGATTCTGCCGATAGCGAGCGGGGGCGGACCGGTGGGGGCTCGGCGCTGGCGGCGGCCTCCGTGGCGGCCTTGCGGGCCGCCGCCGTCATCGGCTTCTGGGCCGGGAAGGGGTCGGCGAGGCCGGGGATGGGTTTGAGGGCGATGCCCTGGTGGGCGTAGTCCATGATCTTCTTGAAGGTCATCGCCGGCAGCGTGCCGCCGGTCATGTTGTTGGTCGAGGTATAGTCGTCGTTGCCGAACCAGACGGCGCAGGTGTAGTTGCCGGAAAAGCCGATGAACCACGCGTCGCGATAGGCCTGGGTCGTGCCGGTCTTGCCGCCGACGACGATGCCGCGGTCGAGCGCTGCCTTGCGGCCGGTGCCGATGACCGGGATCTGCGTCAGCATCTGCGTCATCGAGCTGTTCGCCTGTTCCGACAGGACGCGCTTGGGCGCCGGCTCGTCGCGATTGAAATCATAGAGGATCTTGCCGTTGTAGCCGAGGATCTCGCTGATCCCGTGGCGGCGTGACTGCAGCCCGTCGGAGGGGAAGACGGCATAGGCGGTCGCCTGGTCGAGGACGGTGACTTCGGAGGTGCCGATCGGGATGGTCTTGTCGTTGCGCACGGGGCTTTCGACGCCCATGCGCTTGGCCATCTCGCGGATCGGCTGGATGCCGAAATGCTCCTTGGCGAGCCGCACCGGAATGGTGTTGATCGATTTCGCGATCGCCTCCGTCATCGTCACCCGGCCCTCGTAGCGATTCTCGTAATTGTGCGGGCTCCAGTTGCCCCAGGAGATCGGCGCATCGACGACCGTCGTCGTCGGCGCCATGCCGCTCTCCATGGCAACGGCATAGGTGTAGATCTTGAACGACGAGCCGGGCTGGCGCAGCGCCTTGGTGGCGCGGTTGAACTGGCTTTCGCCGTAGTCGCGGCCGCCGACCATGGCTCGGACAGCGCCACCGGTCTCGATCATGACAGTGGCGCCCTGCTTGGCGTTATAGCGCTCGCCATATTCCAGCAGGCTGGACGAAACGGAATCCTCCGCCGTCTTCTGCAGGCTCATGTCGATGGTGGTGCGCACGATCAGCGAGCGCTCGGCAAAGCGCTGCGACAGGCGCTGCACCTCGTCGAAGGCCCAGTCGAGGAAGAAGTCGGGCGACACCACCTGCGCCCGGTCGACGACGGAGGCAGGGTTCCGGCGGGCGGCCACCACCTGGCCCTCGGTCATGAAGCCGGATTGGACGAGGTTCGACAGGACGTCGTTGGCCCGCGCCCGTGCCGCCGGCAGGTTGACGCTGGGGGCGTATTTGGTCGGCGCCTTGAACAGGCCGGCGAGCATCGCGGCCTCGGCGAGATTGACGTCGGAAATGCTCTTGCCGAAATAATATTGCGCCGCCGCCGCCGCGCCAAAGGTGCCGCCGCCCATATAGGTGCGGTCGAGATAGAGCGAGAGAATTTCCTTCTTCGAGAGGTTCGCTTCGAGCCAGATGGCGAGGAAGGCCTCCTTGATCTTGCGCTCGATGGACCGTTCGTTGGAGAGAAACAGGTTCTTTGCCAACTGCTGGGTCAGCGTCGAGCCGCCCTGGACGACGCCGCCGGCCTGCGCGTTGACGGTGAGCGCCCTAAACAGGCCGAAGATGTCGATGCCGAAATGGTCGAAGAAGCGCCGGTCCTCGGTCGCCAGCACCGCCTTGACGAAATAGTCCGGCAGTTCGTCGACCGGCACCGAATTCTCGTGGATGATGCCGCGATGGCCGATGACGTTGCCGTAGCGATCCTCGAAGGTGACGGCGAAATTGCCGCGATTGCGCCAGTCGCCCACCGTCGACTCGAAGGCCGGCATGGCGAGCGTCAGCATGACGACCGAGGCGGCGACGCCGAGCGTCATGCCTTCGCCGGCGAGTTCGAAGAAGACCCGTTTCCAGCCGGTCATGCGAAAGCGGCGGAAGAAGATGGTGATGTCTTCCCAGATTTCGACGGCGCGGAAGCCGGCGTTCCAGACGGTGGAATCGATCAGCGAATCCAGCCGCAACAGCAGATAGCGCTTGCGCCGCGGCCGCTTCAGTGGCTGCCCCTCGGTCTCTGTCGGCTCCGGCATCGGCGATTTCCCGTTCAACTCTTCAAGACCTCAGCCGATTGCGACGGGCCTGGCCTTTCACGGCAATCCATATTCACCTATATCCGGCACAGATTGAACAATTGGTTGCTTTCCGGCAAATCACAAAACAAGGCGGCGCCTAGCGACCTTAAAGAGGCGCCGGCGCGCAGGAACGGCATGGGCATGGATGAGATCCCTTTCTGGCAGCACAAGACGCTGGCCGAGATGACGACGCGGGAATGGGAAAGTCTGTGCGACGGCTGCGGCCTCTGTTGTCTCAACAAGCTCGAGGAGTGGGACTCGGGTGATATCTATTTCACCGATGTCCGCTGCAAGCTGATGGACAGCGAAAGCTGTCGCTGCACCAGCTATCCGAACCGCTGGGACTTCGTGCCCGACTGCGTCCAGCTGACGCTCGAAAATGTCTCGGAAATCCAGTGGCTTCCGCCGACCTGCGGCTACCGGCTGATCAACGAGAAGCGCGACCTCTACTGGTGGCACCCGCTGGTTTCGGGCGACCCCGAGACCGTCCACGCCGCCGGCATCTCGGCCCGGGGCCGCACCGTCAGCGAGGAGGAGGTGCCGGTCGACGACTACGAGGATCACGTGGTCGACTGGCCGCTCACCGTCGGCGACATGCCGCGGGACGGGGAGGGCGACGCGGATGAAGACGAGCGGGAGAGGCTGGCTGAGTTAGGGAAATAATCCTTTATTCGCAGGTATTCGTACGAATTTTTCCGATATAGGAAAATAGTCCTTGACTGCGTGACGGTGGTTTGGTAGTCTTCAGGTATAGTCGGAGAGGTGCGGGCAGGGGAGACGCCAGCCTGATCTCCCCCCTTGTGGGGAGATGTCAGCAAAGCTGACAGAGGGGGGCCGCCACGACTTCCGAGACTGCCGCATCACCCCCCTCTGCCCTGTCGGGCATCTCCCCCACAAGGGGGAGATCAGCTGGGGCGACATTGCGGGCTTCATTGGGCCCCACGCCTTCAGACACCATCCATGTCCCGCCCGCCGAAGCTTGAGGCTTGGCGCGCCGACCCGTGAGACAAGCCATGCAGGAATTCGACGGTTTTGACCCGACTTTGTTCGGCGAATGGCCCGGCGTGGCCGGCTATGACGGCAGCAGCGCGGCAAACCCCGATGGGGTCGGCTGGAGCGGCGAGGAATGCCGGCGGCAGGTGGCGGTGTTCGCACTGGAGACCAAGGCCGGCGACCCGGAAGAGGCGCTGCGCATCCTGCTCAACGACATGACGCGCGAAATGCGCGCCGAGTTCGACTATTTTCGCACGCTGCGCTCCGCCGCCGAGCTTGCCGGACAGCCGGGCGAGGGAGGCGACGAGGCGGCGATCAAGCTGGCGCGCGCCGACATGAAGAGCGCCGTCGATGCCATGTCGCTGATCGTCCGCACTCTGGAAAAGATCGATTCCCTGCAGCGTCAGCTGGCGCGCGACCGTGAAGCGGAGGCGGAACGCCATGCCGATGGGCCCGGATATGTCGAAAACAAGCGCCGGCTGCTGGCGATCATCGAAATGCGTGCCGAGGACCGTGCCCGTGCCATCGTCGAAGAGCGCGACCGCGCGCGGATTGCCGAGGGTCTGGCAGCGGCTGGTCCACCGCTCGCAGGCTATCCTGCCACCGGACCTCCGCTCGGCCAACCCGCATGAGACCCGGCGTCGCCTCGTCAGGCTGCAGTCGGCCACGATAAGGCTGGACAAGGATATTGCTGAGATCCGCCGAGCGAAGGTGAAACGCGCCCGTCAGTCGCTCACCCGACGCGGCGCTGTTTCCGCCGTTCGCGGTGTGGCCGAGGCGCCCGAGACGCCCGAGGCGCACGAAGCGTCTGAGGAAGTTGTCAAATATGCCTTCCGTCCGGGCCCGGCGTCAGCTGGCACGAACGGCAGTTCCGGCGCCACGGCCTTGCCAGTCGAGATTTCCAGCGCCGCAAATTCGGGAAGCGCCGGACCTTCGGCGAAGGATACTCCATCACCGACGCACAGGCAGAGGGAGGCCGCAATTTCGAGCGAAACCGAGGCGCAGCCAGCACAGTCTCCCGAACCCGCCGGGCTCGAGGCTGTCATCGAGGCGCTGGCGTCCGATCCCTTCGCCCTTCGCGATTGGGAGATTGCCGGGCGCGATCACCAGAAGCCGCCGCCCGGTGCCTGGCGCAGCTGGCTTTTGCTTGGTGGCCGTGGCTCCGGCAAGACGCGGGCCGGCGCCGAATGGGTGCATGGGCTGGCCAGCGCCGGCGAGCGGTCGCAGTTGCGCATCGCGCTGATCGCCGAAACGCTCGGCGATGCCCGTGAGGTGATGATCGATGGGGTTTCCGGCATTTGTCGGATCGCCCGCCTGAAGCGGCCGGAATTCGAGATCTCCCGCCGCCGGCTGGTTTGGCCGAACGGCGCGGTGGCGCAGATATTCTCCTCGGAAGATCCCGAAAGCCTGCGCGGACCGCAGTTCCATTTTGCCTGGTGCGATGAGCTGGCCAAATGGAAGCATGGCCAGGAAACCTTCGACATGCTGCAGTTCGGCCTGCGCCTCGGCGCACACCCGCGCCAGCTGGTCACCACCACGCCCCGCCCGGTGCCGCTTCTGAAAGCCCTGCTTGCGGATGACGGCACGGCGGTGACGCGGCTGTCGACCTCGTCCAATAGCGGCAATCTCGCCCCAGGCTTCATCTCGGCGCTGGCCGCCCGCTACGGCGGCACGCGGCTGGGACGGCAGGAGCTGGACGGCGAGCTGATCGAGGATAGGGAAGACGGACTGTGGAAGCGCGATGCCATCGCCGCCCTGGTCGTCAGACTGACCGGGCCGCTGCGACGGATCGTCGTTGCCGTCGACCCTCCGGCCTCGGCCGGGCCGAATGCCTGCTGCGGCATCGTCGTGGCGGGACTGGAGGCATCGGGACGCGCTATTGTGCTGGCCGACTGCTCGGTGGAAGGCGCAAGCCCAGCCACCTGGGCGGGCGCGGTCGTCAAGGCCTATCGCCGCTTCGATGCGGACCGGATCGTCGCCGAGATCAACCAGGGCGGGGATATGGTGACGGCCATGCTGCGCAGCGTCGATGTCAACCTGCCGGTGACGACGGTGCGCGCGACGCGCGGCAAGTTCCTGCGGGCGGAACCGGTTGCCGCGCTCTATGAGCAGGGCCGCGTCAGCCATGCCGGCCGCTTCACGGCATTGGAGGATCAGATGTATGATTTCGGGCCGGACGGCCTGTCGTCAGGCCGGTCGCCCGACCGGCTGGATGCGCTGGTCTGGGCGCTGACGGCGCTGATGCTGGAAGGCGTGGGAGAGCCGCGCGTGCGCGGCATCTGAAGTTGAAGCACGGTAGCGCTTGCCCGTCCCGGCCGCTCAAGCCTGGGCAGGAATGGCGACGGGCTTTGGGGCAGGCTCACGCACTTGAATCTGCCGCCATTCGCTTTCATGACGGTCGAAAACATGTTGCGGAACGGGCTTGGCGGTTTGCTCTGGCTTCGACATGAGAACCTCTTATGACGTTGACTGGGCCGATAACGAATTTGTGACACCAAAGTTCCACAGCTCAAAGCATTTGTAAATCAGTGGGTTAATGTCACTAAACGATTGAATTTATTTTAAATCGATTGAAGATGTGGAAGAGCCAGCTGCTCGCGCTTGGTCCCTTCGCCATAAACGATGTTTGGCCGATCTGCTTCCAAAGTTGTTGCAACCGAAAGATAGATGTGTGGCTATGAACATCTTGAGGTTGGGTTCATAAAATCATGAAGTTTTGGGAGAAGTGAGTCTGGCGTCGCCTTGCGCCGGTAGATCAACCTGTTTGGCCTGAGTTAGGCGAGGCCGTGGAGAATGCGATGACGATAAACCGCGATTTCTTCTTCGACCACGTCCGCGAGAAGCTCTATCCGCACGGGCTGAACACATCGCAGCTCGAGGGCCACGAAGCCATTCTCGATGCCTGGGAGAAAAACCATGCAAAGAGCGACGACCGATGGCTCGCCTATATCCTGGCGACCGCCTATCACGAAACTGCGTTTACGATGCATGCGGTCCGCGAAACCTTGGCCAACAGCGACGAGCAGGCGGCGGCCAGGCTCGAGGCAGCCTGGGATGCGGGAAAGCTCACCTGGGTGAAGACCCAGTACTGGCGCAGGGATCCGGACGGAAAATACTGGTTCGGGCGTGGTCTGGTGCAGCTCACTTTCAAGGCCAATTACAAGACGCTCGGCGATGCGATCAATGTCGACCTCGTCGGCGACCCGGATCGAGCCCTGGAGCTGGGCGTCGCCGTCAAGATCATCTTCCACGGCATGCTGAACGGCAGCTTCACCGGCCACAAGCTCGGTGACTATTTCAACACGACGAAGAGCGACTGGGTCAACGCCCGCCGCATCGTCAACGGACTCGATCGCGCCGATGCGATCGCCGGCTACGGCAAGGCCTATTACGCTGCGCTGAGCTATACGGTGGGTTGATCGGCGAGACGCGTCGGGAAGGAAGCCGATCTCAATCCGGCAGAAACTTTCGGACGATGTCGTGGGCAAGGCGCCGCGGCTTGCGCGTGGCGGCGTCTATGCAGCACCAGGAGCTGATGACCTCGGCCGAGATATCCTTGCCGCGCTTGAAGATCGTCTTGAACGATGCCCGCGAACCGCGGGTTTCCGTCGCCGTGACCAGCGCTTCGACATTGTCGTCGAGGAAGAGGGGCGCCCGGTAAGTGATCTCGTGCTTCAGCGCCACCCAGAGGAGCTCGGTCCGGGCTTCCGTTGGCGCAATGTGCTTCCAGTAGTTGACGATGGTTTCCTGCACCCACTGCAGGTACACGGCGTTGTTGACATGCCCCATGTGGTCGATATCCCGAGGGGAGATCGTGATGTGATGTTCGAACGTCGGTATTGCGTGTGTGGACATGATCTACAGTTGGGTGCGGAATGCTTCCGATTCAATAGCGCGGAGCAGTGCCGTCAGATCCAGCGGGTCTGCTTGAAGCGGATGTAAAGCCCGCCACAGAGCACGACGATGACGCCGAGCACGACATAATAGCCATACTCGGTCTTCAGCTCGGGCATGTTTTCGAAATTCATGCCGTAGATGCCGGCAATCGCCGTCGGCACGGCAAGGATCGCCGCCCAGGCCGCCAGCTGTCGGGTGATGACGCCCTGGCGTTGTTGCTCGAGCAGATTGCTGGCCTCGAACACCGAGGTGATGACGTCGCGCAGCCCGGCGACCATCGACTCCACCCGGTGGACATGGTCGAGCACGTCGCGGAAATAGGGCTTGGCCTCATAGTCGAGGCAGGGCAGGTCGAGATGGACCAGCTTGCCGCAGAGTTCCGACATCGGCCCGAGCACGCGCTGGAACAGGATGACCTGGCGGCGCAGCTGGAACAGGCGGGTGATCTGCGGACGCTCGAGAAAGGAATCGAGCATGCGGCTCTCCATGCCGAGCACATGGTCCTCGATCGTCTGGACGACGGGCAGGTAGCCGTCGACGATGAAATCGATGATGGCGTGCAGCACGTAGTCGGTGCCGTGCGTCAGCAGCTGCGGCGCCTCCTCGAGCTGGCCGCGCAGCTTGCTGTGGCCGCGGTCGGAGCCGTGCCGGACGGTGATGATGTGCCGCTTGCCGACAAAGATCGCCGTTTCGCCATACTCGATGTCGTCGCCGGTGAGATGCGCGGTCTTGACCAGCACGAACAGCTGCTCGCCATAGACATCGACTTTCGGCACCTGGCTGGTGTTGAGCGCATCCTCGACGGCCAGGCGGTGCAGGCCGAATTTGTTCTGCAGCGTCTGCATCTCGTCGACGGTCGGGTCGTGCAGGCCGATCCAGATGAACTCGTTTTCGCCCGCTGGTGGCGCGGCATCCGACAGAGCAATGCTCTCGGCACGCACGCCGTCGCGATAGAGAAAGGAAGCAACCACACCCATGCAATGACCTCGTCTTAGGGCATGCACCAAACGCATCACCGCCCTCTTGAGCCGCTATTTAGGCGGACCGTTGCAGGATGTAAGAGCGGTAGAGAATTTTTCGGGATCGGGCGTCTGGAGAAGCTTGAGCACGTCCGGCCAAGCTGCGAGCCCGAGCCGCGCATCGGCTTCGTCCGATCCGCCATGGGCATGCAATGTAGATCGGGGCGTTTTCTCGCCGGGAAACAGGATGCGGTGCCCGGCGCCTTTGTCGTAAAAGAGCGAGACAGGCCTGTGGTAGTCTTTCCGCCGTTTGACAAGCGCCTCGGCGAAACGTGCACTTGGCCAAACTGCATCGTCTCCACCGGCGATGAGCAGAATGTCTGCTTCCGCCGTCTCGATTGGTATCTGAGCCTCGCTGCGACACGCATTGCCTAGGCAGTGCGTGAAGAGCTCGCAATAGGATACCAATCCGTCGCGCTGTACCGGTTGCCATCCCGGAACGAAAGGGACGAAGTCGAGCGGCCGACCAGCCAGAGACCATGATGATCGCTCGGGCCAGGCGACCCCGTCCTTGCCGGCGCCGATGTTACCCCAGACAACGGATGGACCATTGATGGCAACGACAGTGCTGACGCGGCTGTCGAGCCCCGCGACCAGCAATGCCGCCTCGGCACCCTTGGAAGTTCCCACAAAGACAACGCGGCGACAGCCGAGCGATAAAAGGTAGTCCGTCGCCGAAAAAAATGTCTCCAGCGGGATCTCGCAGATGCCTGCAGCCTGCCCGACGCCGCCGAACCATTGCAGGGCAAGCGCCTTCGTTCCTGCGTTTGCGAACAGTTTGGCCCGTTCAGTGTCCAGCCTACCGCTGGAGCCACTGAGCACGACGACGCCGGTCTCAGCGCCATCGGGTCCTTCGAACAATTCGCCGAGAACATTGCCCCGGAGCGTTTTCACTCTGGTGTCGATCACGGTTGCGACATCCCGATAGAACATTTGAAAGCGCGGGGTCCAAGCTATTTATTGCACAGGATGGACGTTCTGAAAACACGATGGGACGTAGCCGAGGCTGGCACGCGCCGGCCTCATCACAATGTGACCGCGCTGCGGCGCTGCAAGCCCCAAAACTGTCACGAAACTGTCAATCCGCAGGGCTAGCGTCGGCGCCAGTGAAGACATCGGAGATACCCATGACATTGAAATTCCTCTCTGCCCTGCTGGCAGCAAGCGTTGCCAGCCTCGGCACGCTTGGCGCTGCGCAGGCTGCCGACCAGCCGCACAATGTCATCCTGTTCGTGGCCGACGGGCTGCGCAGCCCGCTGGTCGACGACACGACGGCGCCGAACATGGCAGCGCTCGCCCGCAACGGCGTCTATCTGCGCAACAGCCATTCGCTGTTTCCGACCTTCACGACGGCCAACGCCTCGGCGCTGGCGACCGGCCACATGCTCGGCGACACCGGCGATTTTTCCAACACCATCTATACCGGCTTCCAGGTTCCCGGCGCCGGCAAGAGCCTGACGCCGTTTCTGGAAAGCGATCCCGTTCTCGGCGATGTCGATGAGCATTTCTCCGGCAACTACCTTAACGAGGCGACCATTTTGCAGCTGGCCCGCGACAAGGGTTTCAGCACCGCCTCGATCGGCAAGCTCGGCCCGGCGCTGATCTTCGACCACACCGAGCGGACCGGCGAAAAGACCGTGCTGATCGACGACGCGACCGGCAGCGATAAGGGCATTCCGCTGTCCGCCGAGACCCAGGAGCGCCTGAAGGCGGCCGGCCTGCCGCTGGCAGCCCCCGCCCTTGGCCCGAACGGCAAGGCCGGCGATTTCCAGACGCCCGGCACGAAGTCGGCCAACACCATCCAGCAGGACTATTTCGCCGCCGCCGCCACCCGCGCCGTGCTGCCGGAGTTGGCCGACAAGCACAAGCCCTTCGTCATGGTGTTCTGGTCGCGCGACCCCGATGGCACCCAGCATAACCAGGGCGACAGCCTCGGCAAGCTGGTGCCCGGCATCAACGGCCCGACCTCGCTTGCCGCCATCCGCAACGCCGACGACGACCTCGGCCGCCTGCGCGCCGCCCTCCAGGAGCAGGGGCTGGCCGACACGACCGACATCATCGTCACCGCCGACCACGGCTTCTCGACCATCTCCAAGCAGAGCCAGACGAGCGATGCCGCCAAGGCAAGCTATGCCGACGTGCCGGCAGGCCTGCTTCCGGTCGGTTTCCTGTCGCTCGATCTTGCCAAGGCGCTGGGCCTGCCGCTGATCGACCCCGACCAGGACTACAAGGCGATCGACGCCGGCCAGCATCCGAAGAGCGGCAACGGCCTGATCGGCGGCGACAAGGATCACCCCAAGGTCGTGGTTGCTGCCAACGGCGGCTCCGACCTGATCTACCTGCCCGACGGCGACAAGGCGATGGCGAAAAACGTCGTCGACGCGCTCCTGAAGCAGGACTATGTCAGCGGCATCTTCGTCGCGAAATCGCTGGGCGCCTTCCCGGGCACTCTCAGCCTCGACGATATCGCCCTCGAGGGCACGGCTGTCACGCCGATGCCGGCGATTGCCGTCAACTTCCGCTCCTTCTCCACCATCTGCGGCCAGCCGGAGCGCTGCGCTGCCGAGGTGTCCGACACCGGCCTGCAGCAGGGCCAGGGCATGCACGGCTCGTTCAGCCGCGCCGACACCTGGAACTTCCAGGCGATGATCGGCCCGGACTTCAAGTCCGGCTTCGTCGACGCAGCACCGACCAGCAACGCCGATGTCGGCAAGACCATCGCCCGCATCCTCGACTTGAAGACCGAAGACAAGGGCAAGCTCGTCGGCCGCGTCATCACCGAAGCGATGAAGGACGGCACGATGCCGGAGGTCACGACCAAGATGCTGGTGTCGGAGCCATCGGCCAACGGCCTGAAGACCGTCATCAACCTGCAGATGGTCGGCGACACCCGATACTACGACGCCGCCGGCTTCCCCGGCCGCACCGTCGGCCTCACCGCCTCGGACGGCGCATCGACGAATTGAGGCTGCCAGGGTCAATGTCGGGACGGCAGGGTTAGTGTCGAGGACGGCAGCCTGTGGGCTGTCGTCAGACTGCTGACAAACCCTAAAGAAGCTGTTTGACGAGAGCGATACCCTGTTCTCCCTCATCCTCGCCCTTGTGGCGGGGATCCAGCGACCCGACGTCCGTCGGGTCAAAAGACTCTTTCAGCTCAAGGACTTGAGCTGACTGGATCCCCGCCACGAGGGCGAGGATGGGGAGTTTCGCAACCGGATCAATTCCCAAGTCACCTGCGGAGTTGTCAGATATGCCTTGTCAGCAGTCTGACGGCAGCCGCTGGGCTGCCGTTTCGTTTTTTGGGGAGATGAGTCACTCTCGTCTGTCGGGGGATGACAATCATTGATGGCGCTCGCTCCATATGCTATCTATGACATAGGATGCCGCGCGCCACGCTCTTGATCGATAACAAATTCTGGTTGGCATCTGGGGCCATCGTGCAGGTGCGCGTCTGGCGCTTGCCCACTTCGGATGAGGAGCGTCCGCACGGACTGAAGTACTCGCTGTTCTATGGCCAACACGGCGAGCGGATTGTCGCCTATGACAACGAAGCCGGTAAGGGCGATCATCGGCATTACCGGACAGTGGAAGAAGACTATATTTTTACGACCCTGGAGCAATTGATCCGCGACTTCGAGCGGGATGTAAGGCGGGAGGTTGAGGGTGAAGGACGTTAAGCTGCATATCTCGAACCTCGACACGTTCTTCGCCGAAACCGCGAGCGCTGCGCGCGCAATCGACAAGGGTGGCGCTGGCGAAGCGACAGGCAACCTGGCTTTCGAAAGCATGGAAAATCTCCTCACCGTGCTGACGGCCGGCCGCTGGCAGCTGCTGCGGACACTGCGTGGCAACGGCGCGACCTCGATCCGCCATCTGTCCCAACTCCTGAAGCGCGATTATCGCGGCGTCCATCGCGACGTGCATGCGCTGATGGTGGCCGGCCTTGTCGACCGCGATGCGGACGGCGCCATTTCCGTTCCCTGGGAAAAGATCACCGCTGAGATGGCGCTGGACCTGGCCGCCTAAGGCAGGCCCGCCGTATGGCACCTTGCCGCCGTTGAACGCCCGGCGCCCGCATGCTAACCGCTGCGGCAGACAAAGTGCCTGAGGAGTGCCGCGCATGATCCGTCATATCGTCTTCTTCAACGTCGCCGACCGGGCCAATCTGGAAGCGGTCAGGGCGGGGCTCTCGATCCTGACGGAAATCCCCCACGCCCGGCTGCTGGAGATCGGCACCAACGTCAAGACCGACCAGCTCGGCACCGATGTCGACCTCGTGGTCTACGGCGAGTTCGACGACGAGGCCGCACTGGCGGCCTATAAGGCGCATCCGAATTATCAGATCTCGATTGAGAGGGTCCGGCCGTTGCGCGAGATGCGGATTGCGGCGGATTATGAGAGCGGGACGGCGGTGCGGGAGGCGATCTAAGGGGAGGTCGCAAGTTGTACCTGCAGTCAGCGCAAAATATGCGTCGCCAGGCTTGTTCGTGGCACAATGTTGTGATTTGTTATGGATGAAATTTGGGATAGGCAAGAGCATGTTTCACGCTAATGTCTGATTAATGTTTCTGTAATAGATTCTATTGGAACAGTGCATCACAGGAATGTCAGTCCGCCAAGCTTGATGTTGCCGCAATGCAACATTATATGGTCGAAGAATGATGCCAGATACCACCTAGGCGGATTGTAATTTGCATTTCGCCTCGAAGTGGTATTTGTGTCAGCGGTGCGGCTGACTAGCTTGCACCGGTTTTTAACACGTGGAACATTCATCAGAATGTGTCGTTATTTCTGCAGGCTGCCTCGGGAGGGTCGAATGCAAGAAACAGAAGGAGTGTCTAGATGACAGAGCAGACTAAAAGTAAGCTCCACTCTCTTCTTTTCGAAGAAGGTCGAGAGTTGGTAAACATAAAGTTTTTTCCGGGCTCAAATCGGGGGCTTACGTCAGCTAAGCTTTCGGATGCTGCCGCAGATATGTTGCGCAGCGCCATGGTGGGTGGTTTAAAAAATGAGCCGCCCCGCACTGGTATGAAAAAGTGCAAACTTGAAGCGTTCAACTAAAGCGGATATAAATGTGTATTCGAATCATTAGGCTCGGATTAGTCCGAGCCTTTTTTGTTGGGCAAGTCAGTAGATGTACTTAAAGAATTTACTTGCAGCCGCCGGGAAACTGGAAGGCAATATGCCTGTGGAGATAGAAGAGCTAGCGAGTGAGCTAGTGTTGGCTGGATTTCAAGATAGCATTATATTTCACCCGGAAGATGTAGATCCCGCGACTGTGCAAGGCGTGTTTTATCAGTACACGACCCATTCTGGCGTCTATAGTGCGCCCGAGTTCGTGACGCTTATCGTTTTTTCTCAACATCTAGACATGGCCTGGCAACGTCTAGTGTGTGGCAAGGAACTGATCCACGTCTGCGATACTGCGGCGGAGCAAACCAATACTGAAGACGAGCTGGAAGCGTTGCTCGATAAGGTATTGGGTCCGCTGTCGACAGAGGATTTCGGCATAGCTGATTTGATGGCGGCAAAAGATAAGTTGGCGATATATCAGGCGCTAGCAATATTGTTCCCTCTTCGCGCAAGGGAAGAGGCGAGGGCACATTTGAACGCAGGCAGTCGTACAGTTGAGCAGGTCGCTCTTTGGGCGGCTCTGCCGGTTCCACTCGTAAATTTGGTAGTTAGCGACGATTGGCCGTCGTTTTACGAGTTCTTAGTCGATGGATGGGGCGCGTAGTCGCCATAGGCCGCTAGTGGGAGGCGGGGCTGTATCCCACACGGCTACCTCTTGAAGGCGGAAGTGGCTTAGAGCCGCCGATTAGTGCCCTAATCTGGGCCCTGCGCACGCTAAAAACCTGCAACCTAAAAAGGACACTCCCGGATGAAACTCCCATTCACCCTGCCGTGGCGTTCCGCCGCGACGGGCCGCAGGCCTGTGCCCGAGCACAAGGCCACCGGTTCCCTCCTGCAGCTGACATCGGAGGGGCGGGCGCATTGGACGGGGCGGTCCTATCAGGCGCTGGCGCGCGAGGGGTTCATGAAGAACCCCGTCGCCCATCGCTCGGTGCGGCTGATTGCCGAGGCGGCAAGCTCCGTTTCCTGGCTGCTCTACGAGGGCGACCGGGAGATCGGTGCGCATCCGCTGCTGTCGCTGATGCGCCGGCCGAACAGCCGCATGGCGGGCCCCGATTTCTTCGAGGCGCTGCATGGGCATCTGCTTTTGTCGGGCAATGCCTATGTCGAGCCGCTCACGGTCGGCGACGAACTGCGCGAACTGCATCTGCTAAGGCCGGATCGCATCGCCATCGTCGAAGGCCGCGATGGCTGGCCGGAGGCCTATGAATACCGCGTCGGCGGGCTCGTGCGCCGTTTTTCGGCCGAGAGCGACGGGTTGACACTGCTGCACCTGAAGCTGTTCCACCCGCTCGACGATCATCTCGGCTTTCCTCCGCTCGCCGCCGCCCAGGTGGCGCTCGATCTGCACAATGCCTCCTCCACCTGGAACAAGGCGCTGCTCGACAATTCGGCCCGGCCCTCGGGCGCGCTCGTCTACCAGCCGAAGGAGGGCGGCAACCTGTCGCCGGATCAGTACGAGCGGCTCAAACAGGAGCTCGACGAGGGCTATTCCGGGCCGACCCGCGCCGGCCGGCCGATGCTGCTCGAGGGCGGCCTGGACTGGAAATCGATGGGCCTGTCGCCGAAGGACATGGATTTCGTCGAGGCCCGCAATGGGGCTGCCCGCGACATCGCGCTTGCCTTCGGCGTGCCGCCGATGCTGCTCGGCATTCCCGGCGACAACACCTATGCCAACTACCAGGAGGCCAACCGCGCCTTCTACCGGCTGACCGTGCTGCCGCTGCTCACCCGTATCGCCGCGGCGCTGTCGCTGTGGTTCGCCACGGCCTATGGCGAGGGGCTGCGGCTGGAGCCGGACCTCGACAAGATCGCCGGCCTTGCCGCCGAGCGTGGCGAGCTATGGTCGCGGGTCGGCCAGGCGGATTTCCTCACCGACGCCGAAAAGCGGCAGGCGGTCGGATATTGAGGGGCGGTCGAAAATTTGTTATACAGCGTATAACAAATTGAAGGAGCATCCGATGACCAAGTCCGTTCTCTCCGACCCGATCGCCCTGCGCATCCCAGAAGACATCCTGAAGGACATCGAGACCATCGCCAAGGCCTCAGAGCGCAGCCGCAGCTGGGTGATCGTCCGGGCGCTGAAATACTATCTGATGCAGGAGGGCAATGACATCCTGCAGATCATGGCGGCGCAAGCCGAAGTCGAGGCAGGCGACGTCATCGACATGGACGATTTGCTGGCTGAGCTTGAGGCCGACAGCGAGCAACAGCCGATTCGGAGGCATGATGCCGCATGACCAAGGTTCGGATCTCGGCGCGTGCCGCTCGGTTTATCCGCACCGAAAAAGCGTATCTCGCAGGTGTCAACAAGAGAGCGTCTGCCGGCGTCTCCCGCCAGTTCCGGCAGGCAGCAAAGACGCTGTCCGACTATCCGAATGTCGGCACACCGGTCATGGCGCAAGGCGATGTGAGGCGGTTCGTTACGCCGCCCTATATCATCGAATATGAGATCCATCGAACCGAGATCGTCATCCTGCTCGTCCGACACGGCCGCCAGCAGACGCCGGACCTCGACAAGGCCGACGGCCCGGATATTCCCGACGCAGAATAGGCGTCCACGACCCCTAAAATAACCTCTACCGGGGACCGACCCTGACGGCCATGCCGTCGCCACGGGCTGAACCAAAGTCTGAACTGTTTCGCACACCGCGCGAACGACGGCCCCGATCCGATTCAAAAGACTCAGGAAACAAAACCGGCGCCCCGCTTGCGAGCGCGCATGCGCCGCTTTTGAGCACAAACGCACCGCTGCGGACTTGAGCCGAGATATCCATCCTAACAGAGGGAGATTAACAATGGCGCACCTTCCGAGCGATACCTCGATGCTGGCGACGAAGTTGGTCGGGGCTTCCGCAGGAGCAGCGGTGTCGCTGGTCTATCTGCTGCCGAAAACCCGCCGCGAGGCAGCCGGACGCTTTTTCACGGGCCTTGCCTGCGGCGTGATCTTCGGCGGCCCGACCGGTCTCTGGGCAGCCGATCGGCTGGCTCTATCCGACCTGCTCTCGGACGCCGAGATCATGCTGGCCGGTTCAGCCGCCGCCAGCCTTTGCGCCTGGTGGGCGCTCGGCATCCTGTCGCGCCTGGCCGACCGCTACAGTGAAAAACCCGGCGCCTGACGCCACACCTTCCTTCCTCATCCGGAGCCATGACCATGACCGCATTCCGCGCGTCTGAGCGATCCCCCATGGGCATCGACAGCTGCAAATTCGCCAGTCTCGAATTGAGAGGCCTCAATCGCGACGGCAGCTTTTCCGGCTATGCCAGCGTCTTCGGCGAGGTCGACCTCGGCAAGGATCGCATCGAGCGCGGCGCCTTCACCCGCTCGCTGGCGAGCCGCGGTCCCGCAGGCGTGCGGATGCTGTTCCAGCACGATCCCTCCGAACCGATAGGCACCTGGAAAACCATCCGCGAGGACGAGCGCGGCCTCTATGTGGAAGGCATCCTCGCCGAGGGCGTCGCCCGTGCCCGCGAGGTGCACCAGCTGCTAAAGAACGCCGCACTCGACGGTCTGTCGATCGGCTTCCGCACCGTGCGCGCCAGGACCGACGCGAAATCGGGGGTGCGACGCATCCTCGAGGCAGACCTCTGGGAGATCTCTGTGGTCACCTTTCCGATGCTGCCCTCGGCCCGCGTTCAGAATGTCAAGAATGCGCGGTGGTTCCGCGACAGGGAGACCGAGCTCGTCCGCCATATCAGGCGGGCGGCGCGGCAATTGATGACCGAAACCTTCAAACAAGGATGATTTCATGAGCGAGCAGACAGCGACGGCACCGCGCGGCGGTAGCCTGGAAGTCAAAACCGTGCCTGATACCGTGGGGGCTGCCTTCGAGGAGTTCATGGAGGCCTTCGAGGCCTTCAAGGACGTCAACGACCGGCGTCTCGGCGAGATCGAGGGAAAGCTCACCGCCGATGTGGTGACGCGCGAAAAGGTCGACCGCATCAACAAGGCGATGGACGACAACAAGAAGGTGCTCGACCAGCTGGTGCTGAAGAAGGCCCGGCCACCGCTCGGCCGCAGCCTTGCCGGCTCGGCCGATGCCGCCGAACACAAGGCCGCCTTCGAGACCTACATTCGCCGCGGGGAAGAGGCGGGCCTGCGCGAGATCGAGGCCAAGGCCCTGTCGGCCGGCTCCAACAGCGACGGCGGCTATCTGGTCCCTGACCAGACCGACACCGAGATCGGCCGTCGCCTGTCGGTCGTCTCGCCGATCCGCGCGCTGGCGACCGTCCGCCAGGTCTCGGGTTCTGTCCTGAAGAAGCCGTTCACCACGCAGGGGCTCGCGTCCGGCTGGGTGTCCGAGACAGCGGCGCGGCCGCAGACGACAGCGCCGCAGCTGGCAGAACTCAGCTTCCCGACCATGGAACTCTACGCCATGCCGGCTGCCACCCAGGCGCTGCTCGACGATGCTGCCGTCGACATCGAGAGCTGGATTTCCGGCGAGGTCGATATCGTCTTTGCCGAACAGGAAGGCACCGCCTTCGTATCGGGCGACGGCGTCAACAAGCCGAAGGGCTTTCTCTCCTACACGACTGTCGCCGATGCCGGCTGGAGCTGGGGCAATCTCGGCTATATCGCGACAGGCGCCGCCGGTGGCTTTCGCTCCGCCGGACCCTCTGATGTGCTGATCGACGTGATCTACGCGCTGAAGGCCGGCCATCGCCAGAACGGCACCTTCGTCATGAACCGTCGAAGCCAGGCCGCGATCCGCAAGTTCAAGGATGCCGACGGCAACTACCTCTGGCGTGCGCCATCGGGTGCCGGCCAGCCGGCCTCGCTGATGGGCTTTCCGATCGCCGAGGCGGAAGACATGCCCGACATCGCAGCGGATGCTGTGGCCATCGCCTTCGGCGATTTCCGCGCCGGCTATCTCGTCGTCGACCGCACCGGCATCCGCGTCTTGCGCGATCCCTATTCGGCCAAGCCCTACGTGCTGTTCTACACCACCAAGCGCGTCGGCGGCGGCGTGCAGAATTTCGAGGCGATCAAATTGATCAAGTTCGCGGTCAGCTGAAGCCCCTCATCCGGCCTCCGGCTCCTTCTCCCGAAGGGGAGAAGCGGAAAGCGGCGCCGCCTCTTGCTCCATCTCCCTCTCCCCTTGGGGAGCGGGCAGGGTGAGGGGGCAGACGCAGACTCCGCGCTGGAAAGCGTTGGCGCAGGGCCGCGTCTGGAAAGTGTCCACCGCACCCTGTTTCACCCGGCGGCCCAACCTCCTCATCCGGCCTTCGGCCACCTTCTCCCCGAGGGGGAGAAGGGGAAAGCGGCACCGCCTCGATCTCTTCTCCCTCTCCCCTTGGGGAGAGGGCGGGGTGAGGGGGCGCCGCCCATACGATCTCCAATGAAAGAGCCCCCATGACCTATGCCCTGATCACTCCGTCCGCCTCGGAGGCCCTGACGCTTGCCGAGGCGAAGGCGCATCTGCGGCTCGATACGGATGATGAAAACGAGCTCGTCACCCAGCTGATCATCGTTGCCCGCGACCACCTGGAACGCACGACCGGCATCAGCCTGATCACCCAGCGCTGGCGCCTTTATCTTGATTCAATCTCTGAAGACGGCGTGATTCCGATTGCCAGGGGTCCGGTTCAAGTCATTGAAAGCCTTACCGTCTATGACGGGGAAGGGGCGCCCTCGGACGCCAGCCTTGAAGGCCATGTGCTGGACGGAGCTGCACGGCCGGCGCGGCTGATGCTGCCGCGGAGGCTTTCACCCGGGCGCGCCGTCAACGGCATCGAAATCGACTTCCTCTCGGGCTTCGGCGACACCGCCAACACCGTGCCGGACACGCTGAAACGGGCGATGCTGACCCATGTGGCGCAGATGTTTTCCTGCCGCGGCGTCGTCGGCATCGAGGACCAGCCGGCGCTGATCCCGCCCGGCTACGACCGGCTGGTGGCACCCTTCCTGATCCGAGGCCTGTGATGCGCTCGACATTCTTCGATCCGGGCCAGATGACCGCCCGGCTCAATCTCGAGGCGCCGGCCGAGACGCCCGACGGTCAGGGCGGTGTCACCATGGTCTTTGTCGAGACGGCATCCGCCTGGGCGCTGATCGAGCCCATCGGTGAGGTCGTCGAAGAGGAAGCCTCGGGCACCACTTTCCGGCGTACCCACCGGATCTGGCTGCGCTATCGCACCGATGTTGCAGCCGGCATGCGCCTTCGCAAGGGCAACCGCATCTTCTGCATCGGCGGCACGCGGGACCCGGACGACAGCCGCCGCTATCTGATCTGCTACTGCGAGGAGAAGACGGCATGACCGCGCAATCGACCTACACGCTGCCGGACCTCGCGGCTTGGATGGCAAAACTGGTGGCACCGCCTGTCCGACAGGGTCGGCGCCCAGCGGGCATCGATAACTGCCGGGATTGCGCGAAATGAGCGCCGCCGCCAACGAATTGCTGCGCGCCGTCCACGCTACGCTAACCGAAGACGAAAGCCTGACGGCGCTTGTCGGCGTCGACGGAATTCGCGATCGGCTGGTCACCGGACGGCATCTGCCTTGTGTCATCGTCTCCGAGCTTGTCACCACCGATTACTCGACGGCGACAGAACCGGGCGAGCAGCATGTCTTGACCCTGCAGGTCTGGTCCGACGCATCGGGTCAGAAGCAGGTGCAGCAGATCGCGTCCGTCGTCGGCAGCCTGTTGCAGGATGCAAGGCTGCCGCTTGAAACCGTATCGCTGGTCAATCTGCAGCATCTCGACACCAAAACCCGGCGCGAGGCGAAGACGCGGCTATTCTCTGCCGAAATGCGTTTTCGGGCCGTGACGGAATAGCTGTAGGCGCGGCTCCGTCGGTTCTCAGGCTTTTGCGAGCAACGCGCCTGCGGCCGTCGCGCGGCGCACCAGCAGGCCGAGTGCGAGAACCAGGAGCAGCGACGACAGCGACAGCACCACGCAGACAGCCAGCGCCGTGGGCGCGCCGGCACGATCGAGGATTGCGGTAAAGACAACGGGCGCGACGGCATTGGCGAGGTTCTGCGGCAGCGAAAGCCGCGCCGAATGGAGGCCGTATTCGCTGCGAGAAAACAGCGCCAGCGGCAGCAGTGCCCTTGCCACTGCCATCACCCCCGAGCCGAAGCCAAACAGCAGCGTGAAGATCACCAGCTGCGTGGTCGATGCGCCGGCGACGAGCAGCAGCAGAAAGCCTGAGAGCATCAGGCCGATGCCGATGATGGCGCTCAGCAGCGGATTTCCGCGCCGACCAAGCAGCATGTCGACCAGCCGCGCGGAAATGCCGATGATGCCGCGCGCCGAGCCGAGCTGCAATGCCAGCGCCGGCGAAGCGCCGTACTGCCGGAAGATTTCGAGCAGCGACGGCGCCAGGCCAAAGGTCACGAAGGTCGAGATCGTCGTTGCCGCAGCGATCAGCACGAATGCCCTGCGCTTGCCCTTAGCAGACAGTGGCACGGGGGGCGTCCGATGTCCGGCATCGCCTTGCTCGGCAACGATCGGCCTTGGCAGGGCAAGCAGATAAAGCGGCAGGCAGACGAAGAGATGCCCGGCCGCACAGATGACAAAGGTCGCACGCCAGCCGAAATGGGCCGTGAGCAGCGTCAGCAACGGCCAGAAGATGGTCGCCGACAGGCCGGTAAACAGCATCATGATGGTGATGATGCGCTTGCCGTTGAGACCCTCGCGTTCGACGACGGCGGCGTAGGCAGGGGCCGAGAGGCCCATGGCGCCGGCAATTCCCATCACCAGCCAGGCGATGGCATAGAGGATGATCCCCTGCGAGGCGGCAAGCATCAGGAGGCCGAGGGCAAAGGCAAGCGAAGAGGCCGCCAAAACCTTCGCCGCGCCGAGCCGTGCCAGCGCCCGACCCGTCACCGGGCTGGCGAGGCCGCCGACCACCATCATGATCGTCAGCCCGGAAAAAGCGACTTCGTTGGACAGGCCGAGATCCGGCGCGATGACGCGCCCCATGACGCCGAGCATGTCGAAGCTCGTACCCCACCCGACGAGCTGCGTGACGCTGAGGACGGCAACCGTCTGCGCCGAGCGCAGTGAGAAAGGTTTCGGCATCGATGAGGCGCTTCGTGTTCGCTGTGTCGATGTCCGTAACAGCTTCCACCGCCAGGTCAAAGTGACATCTGAATGACATCCAGTCCGTCCTTTCACGTCGTGCCGGGCCAGCTTATCCAGTCGCGCATCAACCCCAATTCCATCCAACCACAGGCGCCCGTCAGGCGCCGTCTCCCATGAAAGGAAATTCCGATGGTGGCGCAGAAGGGCAAGGACCTGCTGCTGAAGATCGCCAATGGCGGGGCCTATGAAACAGTGGCAGGGCTTCGCAGCAAGAAGCTGTCGTTCAACGCCGAGACGGTCGACATAACCGATGCCGAGAGCGCCGGGCGATGGCGCGAGCTGCTGGGGGGCGCAGGCGTCCAGCGGGCGGCCCTGTCCGGCTCGGGCCTGTTCAAGGACCTCGCCTCCGACGCGCTGATCCGCTCCGCCTTCTTCAATGGCTCGATCCTGTCCTACCAGGTCGTCATCCCGGATTTCGGCACGGTGAGCGGTGCCTTTCAGGTGACGGCGCTCGACTATGGCGGCGAGCATAACGGCGAAGTGACATTCGACATCGCGCTGGAATCGGCAGGTGTCATCACCTTCGGAGCGCTGTGATGAACCGCCCCGTCAACGGGTGCCGCGCCAATCGCCGTCGCGGCGAGATCGAGGCGGAGATCGACGGCGAGCGCCGCATCCTCTGCCTGACGCTGGGTGCGCTGGCCGAGCTGGAAACGGCCTTTGCCGCCGACGATCTGGCCGGCCTTGCCGCACGCTTTTCGGCCGGCGGGCTGAAGGCCGCCGACCTCATCCGGATCATCGGCGCCGGCCTTCGCGGCGGCGGCAATGTCTACTCGGACGAAGACGTGGCTGGCGCCGGTATCGCCGGCGGCATAGCGGCCACGGCGACCATCGTCGGCGACCTGCTGGCGGCGACCTTTCTCGGTGAACCGCTGGAGGTGAGCTCGGACCCTCGCTAGCCGCAGCATGCCAGACGACCGAGGGAGCGGACGAGGGCAGGCCGACGGCCTTTCCGTGGCGCCGCGCCCTGCATGTCGGTCTTTGCCTGCTGCGGCTTCCCCCCGACAGCTTCTGGGCCATGACCCCCATCGAATTTCACGCCATGGCCGGCGGCCTTTCACCCCGCCCATCGACGCTCGACCGCACCGGGCTTGCAGCCATGATGGCGCGCTTTCCGGACTGACGCGCTCGAAGAACCGCAACCGAGGACCTTCCATGACCGATGCCAATGATCTTGCTGACACCAATGCCGAGGCGCTTGCGCTCAAGCAGACGCTTGACGATCTCGACAGCCGCTCCCGTTCCTTCGGATCGGCGCTCGGGAGCGCCCTGACGGCGGCGACCACGGGCGGCAAGGGGCTCGATTCCGTCCTGCAGGGGCTCGCCAACCGGCTGACCGGCATCGCCCTGTCGGCCGGCCTGAAACCGCTGGAAACGGCGCTCGGCGGCGCTGCCGACAGCCTGACCAGCGGCATCGGCAAGCTGTTAGGCTTCGCCAAGGGCGGCGTTCCCGGCCGGGTGACGGCCTTTGCCGATGGCGGCGTCGTTGCGCAGCCGACCTATTTCCCGATGGGCGGCGATCTCGGCCTGATGGGCGAGGCGGGTTCCGAGGCGATCCTGCCGCTGAAGCGCGGCCCGGATGGTTCGCTCGGGGTCGCGACCTCGGGCGGCGGCGGTTCCTCGGTCGTCTTCAACATCACCACGCCCGATGTGCCGGGCTTTCAGAAGAGCCAGGGGCAGATTTCCGCCATGCTGGCCCGCACCGCGTTGCGCGGCCAGCGCAATCTTTGAGGACACTGATGACAACTGCTTTCCATGATATCCGCTTTCCGCTGCGCCTGTCGCTCGGCACCAGCGGTGGGCCGGTGCGGCGCACCGATATCGTCAACCTGTCGAACGGTCGTGAATGCCGCAACAGCCGTTGGCGCGATGCGCGCCGAAGCTACGACGCCGGCTCCGGTATCCGCTCGGTCGATGATCTCTACGAGGTGCTGGCCTTTTTCGAGGCCCGCAACGGCCAGCTCTATGGCTTCCGGTTTCGCGACCCCGTCGATCACGCATCAGCGCCTCCGGGTGTGCCGGTGACGGCGCTCGACCAACGGATCGGCACAGGCGACGGGACAACGCCCCGTTTCGCCCTCGCCAAAACTTATGCCGACGCCGCCGGCCAGTCTGTGCGCGCCATCGCCAAGCCTGTCGCCGGATCGGTAACGGTTGCGGTGCATGGGGCGGTCGTGCCAACGGGCGATTTCAGCTGTGATCCGGCGACCGGCATCATCCTCTTTGCGGCACACGCCGTTCCGTCGTCCGGTGCCGCTGTCACGGCCGGTTTTGCCTTCGACGTTCCGGTGCGCTTCGATACCGATCGCATCGACGTCATCCTGTCGGCTTTCCAGGCCGGCCGCATACCCTCCATTCCCCTGGTGGAGATTTTGCCATGAGAGCGATCGATGCTGGGCTCGCAGCCCATCTTGCCGGCGACGCCACCACCCTTTGCCATTGCTGGCGCGTCATCCGCCGCGACGGCCTCGCGCTCGGCTTCACCGACCATGACCACGATCTGAACCTCTTGGACACCCGCTTCCTTGCGGCCAGCGGCTTTTCCGCCAGCGAAAGAGAGGAGGAGGGCGGGCTCTCTGCACCCTCGAGCGAAGTGGCCGGCGGCCTTTCCAATGATGCAATTTCGGAGGTCGACCTTGCGGCCGGTCTCTATGACGGTGCACGGGTGGAGGTCTACTTGGTCAACTGGGCAGCCCGGGAGCAGCATCTCCTGCTCAAGGTGCAGGAGATCGGTGAGGTCACGCGGCAGACCGGTCAGTTCCAGGCCGAGTTGCGCAGTTTTGCCGCTCGCCTGTCGGAGCCGCAAGGCCGCATCTACAACCGCCGCTGCGACGCCGTGCTCGGGGATGGCAGGTGCGGCATCGACCTGACCCGGCCGCCCTATCGCGCCGAGGCAACCGTCGTGTCGTTCAGGGATGCAACGCGGATCGTCGTTGCCGGTATCAGCGGTTTTGCCGACGGCTATTTCTCGCGCGGCAGGCTCACCTTTCTCGATGGGCCAGGAGCGGGACTTGCGGTCGATATCGAAAGCCACTCCGTCACGGGGACGACCGCGCAGCTCATTCTGTGGCTACCGCTGGATATCGTGCCGGCAGTCGGAGCCCGCGTCGCGCTGACGGCGGGATGCGACAAGGCCTTTTCGAGCTGTCGAACCAAGTTCGCCAATGCTTTCAATTTTCGCGGATTCCCGCACATGCCGGGCGCCGATTTTGCCTATGCCTATGCAAACGGGACAAGTTTGCACGACGGGAGCCCGCTCTATTCATGACCGACTGCAATACCGGGCGAGTGCTCGAGATCGCCGCCAGCTGGATCGGCACGCCCTACAGGCACCAGGGCTCGACCAAGGCAGTGGGCTGTGATTGCCTGGGCCTCATCAGCGGTGTCTGGCGCGAGCTATACGGCCAGGACCCCGAACTGCCACCGGCCTACGCGCGGGACTGGGCCGAGCGCAGCGGCGACGACCGGTTGATGAAGGCGGCACTGCGCCACTTCGGACCGAGCCATGGTCTTGAGCATGCAGCGCCAGGAGACCTCATCCTGTTTCGCTGGCGGCCGGAATATGCGGCCAAGCACGCGGCCATTCTCGATCACGGCGGGCACTTCATCCACGCCTATGAACACGCCGCCGTCCTCCGCTCTCCGCTCGTCGCCTCCTGGCGACGCCGCGTTGCGGGTGCATTCGCCTTTCCATGTCATGGCCGATAACGCCGCCCCACTTGCAAGGCGCGACAACCTTTAGTATTTTGGAGTGGTGAACGAGGCTGTAACCTCGCTCACCTTTTGCTTATCCTGTGATTTGGACCCGGACGGTCAATAACCAGCTCGTCCGGGTCTTCCTCACGGTTAGGGTGATGCTAAGTGGAAACCACCACATAACCTCACCTCCATGTTCGAGAGCAAGGTCCCTTGCCAAGGTCGGCGTGGCCAATCCTCGCCGACACGCCGGCTGGCGCGGCGCTCGCTGCTTCTGCACTCGACGTCGCAATGATGCAAATTTTGAGATAATTTGCAACGCAAGGATGTGGTAGCTTGTGATGTTGATGAATCCGGGTTGATGCGAGCGGCTATAGCTTGCTTGCAAAAGCCGACAACCTTTAGTATTTTGGAGTAGTGAGCGAGGCTGGAACCTCGCTCACCATTTGCTAGACTGCCATTTCGACCCGGACGGTCAATAGCCAGCTCGTCCGGGTCTTCCTCACAGTCAGCGTGACGCTAAGTGGAAACCACCACATAACCTCACCTCCATGTTCGAGAGCAAGGCCCTTGCCAAGGTCGGCGGGGCCTATCCTCGCCGATGCGCCGGCTGGCGCGGCGCGTGCTGCTTCTGCTATCGAACACCTCTTGTAATGCAATTTTAAGATGAGCATCAAGCCTGGCGTCGCCCGGCGATGATTGCCTGTGCTCCAATCATCAGCGAGATATTCATGGCAACCATCCTCTTTCAGGCAGCGGGGGCGGCGCTGGGTGGCGTCTTCGGACCGGTTGGCGCGATGATCGGCCGGGCGGCGGGGGCCCTAGCTGGCAGCGTCGTCGACAAGGCGCTGATCAATGGCGGGCGAACGATCTCCGGCGCGCGGCTGTCGACCGCCCGCATTCCGGGCGCCGACGAGGGTACGGCCATCACCCGCCTCTACGGCACCGCCAGGCTGGGTGGTACGTTGATCTGGGCGACGCGGTTCGAGGAAGCAGTCTCGTCCGAGCGCTCGGGCGGCAAGGCGACAGGCCCGCGCGTCGAAACCTTTCGCTACTTTGCGAATTTCGCGGTTGGCCTCTGCGAGGGAGAGATCGCCTGCATCCGCCGGGTCTGGGCGGATGGCAAGGAGCTAGACCTGACGGAGATCGAGATGCGGGTCTACAGGGGCACCGAGGACCAGTTGCCGGATCCGCTCGTCGCGGCCAAACAGCGCGCAGGAGAGGTGCCCGCCTATCGGGGCCTCGCTTATGTCGTCTTCGACCGGCTGCCGCTCGATAACTTCGGCAATCGCATTCCCCTGCTGCAGTTCGAAGTGGTGCGGCCGATCGGCAAGCTGGAGAGCCAGATCCGCGCCGTGACTATCATACCGGGCTCCACGGAGCATGGATACAATACCGTCAGGGTTACCGAAAAAACCAGCGCCGGCAGCGCACGGGCTATCAACCGCAACGTCTTGACGGCGTCGACCGACTGGCACGCCTCGATCGACGAGCTGGTGTCGCTCTGTCCCAATCTCGAGAGCGTGGCGCTCGTCGTTGCCTGGTTCGGCACGGACCTGCGCGCCGGAAGCTGTCAGGTCGTTCCGGGCGTGGAGACGCTGACGCGTAGCAGCGAAAGCAGTTCATGGTCGGTATCGGGTATCGCCCGTGCGAATGCGCACCTGATCAGCGCCAACAATGGCAGCCCCGCCTATGGCGGAACCCCGAGCGATCTCAGCGTGCTGCAGGCGGTGACCGATCTCAAGGCGCGGGGGCTGAAGGTCGTCCTCTATCCGTTCCTGATGATGGACGTTCCGCTGGGCAACGGATTGCCGGATCCGGAGGGCGCATCAGAGCAGGCAGCCTACCCCTGGCGCGGCCGGGTTACCGCCTTTCCCGCTATCGGCCGACCGGGGACGGCGGACCGAACAGCTGCGGCGGCCGCGCAGATCAGCGCATTTTGCGGCACGGCGAGGGCAACGGATTTCACCGTCGACGGCACTTCGGTCACCTATCATGGTGTGGATCGCGGCTACCGGCGGATGGTTCTGCATTATGCCCGCCTGGCGGTCGCCGCAGGCGGCGTCGACGGCCTCATCCTTGGCTCTGAAATGCGCGGGTTGACGCAACTGCGCGATGCCGGCGGCACCTTTCCCTTTGTCCAGGCGCTCGCCACCCTTGCCACGGACGTTCGTGCGATCGTCGGGCCGGCGACCAGGCTCACCTACGGCGCCGATTGGAGCGAGTATTTCGGCTACCATCCGGCGGACGGCAGCGGAGACGTCTACTTTCATCTTGACCCGCTCTGGGCTTCTCCCGCCATCGATGCTGTCGGGATAGACAACTACATGCCGCTGTCCGACTGGCGGGACGAAGATCTCTCGTCGGGAAATCCGGATGGCTTCCGGGTTGCCGACGACCTTGCCGGGCTGACTGCGGCGATCACCAGCGGCGAGGGCTTCGACTGGTACTATGCCAGCGAGGCCGACCGGACGGCGCGACGGAGGCTGCCGATCAGCGATGGGCTCAGCGGCAAGCCATGGATCTTCCGCTACAAGGATATCGAAAGCTGGTGGGCGAACGTGCATCGCAACCGGATCGGCGGCGTCGAGCAGACCGCGCCGACTGCCTGGATACCCCGGGCAAAGCCGATCTGGCTGACCGAGCTCGGCTGCCCGGCGATCGACAAGGGTGCCAATCAGCCCAACGTCTTTCTCGATCCGAAGTCGGTGGAGTCGGCAGAGCCGTATTTCTCCAACCGCCTGCGCGCCGACAGCGTCCAGCGGCGCTTCCTCGAGGCCCATCACGAGCATTGGGCCGGGTCTGCGTGCGTCGAGCCTGCGCGCGTCTTTGTCTGGACCTGGGACGCGCGGCCTTATCCGGCCTTTCCCGCCGATACCGGTCTATGGAGTGACGGCGACAACTGGCGGACCGGCCACTGGCTGAACGGTCGGCTCGGCGCCGGCACGCTTGCCGACATCATCGCCGCCATTCTCAAGGATCAGAATTTCAACGACTTCGACGTGTCTGAGGTGAGCGGTGACCTCGTGGGCTATGCGCAGGGTAGCCTCGCCTCCGCTCGCGACCTGCTGGCGCCGTTGCTCGAAGTCTTCCAGATCGATGTCGTCGAGGATGGCGCTGTGCTGCGCTTTCGCTCACGCGCGGCCGCGAGCCTGCCAGCCATCGCCATCGACGCCGTCGTCGACAGCGAGGATCAGCCGCTATGGCAGGAGACCCGAGGCCATGACAGCGATTTCGCCGCAGAGGCTATCATCACCTTCTACGACCCGCTGGCGGACTACGAGCAGGCAAGCGTCCGCTCGCGCCGCGCGCCGTCCGCCTCCCATCGCCTGTTGCGCAGTGACCTCGGCGCCGTTTTACCGGAGGAAGCCGTGCTGCAGGCGGCCGAGGCGCTCCTGCGCGACAACCGCATCTCGCGCCGCGCGCTCAGCCTGTCGCTGCCGCCGACCGCAATCCAGGTGCAGCCGGGCGACGTGATATCTCTGCCCGGAGGCCCAGAAGGGTGCTTTCTGGTGACCCGCATCGAGGATGGGGCAGCGCGCAAAATCGAGGCGCGCGAATTCGCACCGCTGATCGGCGGTTCACCTGTTGCCGTCACGCCGCCTAAGTCTGTGGCCGGAACGGCTTCGGCCATCTTCGCACCCATGATCGCCCTGATGGATCTGCCGCAGTTCGAAAGCGGCGCGGCAGCAGATTTCGCCCGTGGCGCGGCTTTTGCTCGACCCTGGCGGACCACGCAGCTTTCTTCTTCGCCGTCGACCGAGGCCTATGCCAGGCGCGTTCTCCTCGACCGGCCAGCCCGCATCGGCACTTTGGCGACATCGCTTGCCGGCGCCGTCAGCGGTCGGTTCGACTGGTCGCAGGCCGTGGACGTCGACCTCGCCAATGGCGAACTCGAATCGGCGCTGAAGGTGTCGGTGCTGAACGGCGCCAACCGTTTTGCTATCGGCAGCGCGGCAGGCATATGGGAAATCGGCGCGTTCTTGCAGGCCGAGGAAGTCGCCGCCGGTCGGTGGCGCCTTTCCGGCCTGTTGCGCGGCCTTGCCGGCACCGAAGACGCGATGCAAGCAGGCGCCGCCACCGGGGCTGCCTTCGTCATGCTCGACGACGCAGTCGCCTCGCTCGGCATAACCAGTGAGGAAACGGGCCTGCGGCTCAACTGGATCGCCGAGGCGGCCGGATCGAGCGACAGGGCCGGCCCCTTCGTGTTTGCCGGGGGTGTCAGGGCGCAAACGCCCCTGTCGCCGGTGCGTCTCAACGGCCGCCGCAACCTTGATGGCTCGACGACCTTCACCTGGATTAGGCGCGGAAGAATCGATGCCGATAGCTGGATGGCGGCGGATATCCCGCTCGATGAACCCACCGAGGCCTATCGTATCGATCTCATGCAGGGCGGCGTGCTGAAGCGGCGGGTGGCTGTCGGCATCCCCAGTTTCACCTATGCCGCTGCCGACGAGATTTCGGATTTCGGCACACGCCAATCCCACTTCACAATCGTCATTTCGCAGATGGGGCAGCGGGTGCCGACGGGCATCCCGTCGTCTGCCGTCATCGCGGTCTAGTTTGCAACCAGAGGAGTTTATCATGGAAGACGCAAAGCATTGGTACTATTCGAAGACGATCTGGGGCGCGCTGCTCGCCGTCGCAGCCTCCGGGCTGCAGATGAAGGGCCTGCAGCTCGACGCGGCAAGCCAGGCGACGATCGTCGATTCCGCCGTTTCCATCGCCGGCGCGGTGGGCGGACTGGTTGCGGTCTACGGACGCCTCACGGCGAACCGGCAGATCAAATCCAGCTGAGGTAAGCACAATTTAGTGAACGAGATTTCCGCTGCAACCTGTTGGCAAAGGATATCACTACCCATTCATTTGCCATTCAGACGGCTTTGGGTAACTATCGCCACAAGTTCTTGTCTCCATGGAAGTTAATGAGCATGGCATCATCCTTGAGCGTAGCAGCGATCCTCGCCATGATGGCGGGATCGGCTGCATTGCCGGTGACGACGCCGACGCTGGTCGCTCGGGCAAAGTCCGACTGCAGCGATGCTGCGGCCCAGGTTGTGGAAAAGACCGGAGGGCAGCTTCTGTCGGTGCAGCCTTCCGGCGACGCCTGCGTCATCACGGTGCTCGTCCAGGGCAATGGGGAGCGCCCGCGTAAGGTGACTGTAAAGGTTCCGATGTAGGAGATGCACATGATGCATCGCAAAACGGCAGCAATCGGGCAAAAACATGCGCATTCTCGTAGTTGAAGACGACGTCACCCTGAACCGGCAGCTGGCCGATGCGTTGAAGGAGGCCGGCTATGTTGTCGATGTCGCCTTCGATGGCGAGGAAGGGCATTTCCTGGGCGATACCGAGCCCTACGATGCCATCATCCTCGATATCGGCCTGCCGGAAGTGGATGGCATAACCGTGCTCGAGAAATGGCGATCGGCCGGCAAGGGAATGCCGGTGCTGCTGCTGACCGCGCGTGATCGCTGGAGCGACAAGGTTGCCGGCATCGATGCCGGTGCCGACGATTACGTCGCCAAGCCGTTCCATGTCGAAGAGGTGCTCGCCCGCATCCGTGCGCTGATCCGCCGCGCTGCCGGCCATTCCTCCTCCGAAATCACCTGCGGCCCGGTCCGGCTGGACACCAAGAGTTCCAAGGCGAGCGTCGACGGTAAGCCGCTGAAGCTGACGTCGCATGAATATCGCCTGCTGGCCTACCTCATGCATCACAAGGGCGAGGTCGTCTCGCGCACCGAACTGGTCGAGCATATGTACGACCAGGATTTCGATCGCGATTCCAATACGATCGAAGTCTTTGTCGGACGCCTGCGCAAGAAGATGGGCGTCGACCTCATCGAAACGGTTCGGGGGTTGGGCTACCGCATTCAAGCGCCGACCACCAATGCCAATTAAGTCGCTCACCGCCCGCGTCCTGTTGCTGACCACGCTGTGGTCGGCAGTCGCGCTGGTGGTCATCGGCCTGGTCATCTCGACGCTGTACCGCAAGAGCGCTGAGCGCGGTTTCCAGGACCTGCTGCGGGCACAACTGAGCAACCTCATTAATTCCGTCAGTATTGGCGAAGAGGGGGCGCTTGCTGGAACGCCGCAGCTGGGCGACCTGCGCTATGTCCAGCCAAAGACGGGCTGGTACTGGATTGTCGAGCCGCTCGGGACCTTCACCTCGCCGCCGCTGGTCTCTCCCTCCCTCGGCTCCGTCAATCTTCCGGTGTTGTCGGTGCTGGAAGCGCCCTTCGACAAAAACTACCAACGCTACTACATCGTCACCGACAGCGTCGGCAACCGGGTCCAGGTGGCAGAAACGGAAATCGTCTTCGAAGGCGACGGTCGCTCGGCCCGGTTCCGCGTCACCGGCAATATCGATGTCATCGAGGCTGATGTCGGCTCTTTCTCCCACAGTCTCTATCTATCGCTTATCGTCTTCGGCATAGGCAGCCTGATCGTCAACGCGCTGGCCATTCTCTATGGCCTCAGGCCGCTCGACCAGGCGCGCGGCGCCCTCGAGCGCATCAGGGCTGGCGAGAGCGAACGGCTGCAGGGCGATTTCCCGCGCGAAATCTTGCCGCTGGCCAACGAGGTCAATGCGCTGATCGAAAGCAATCGCCGTATTGTCGAGCGGGCTCGCATGCAGGTCGGCAATCTCGCGCACTCGCTGAAGACGCCGATTGCCGTGCTTTTGAACGAGTCGCGGGTGCTCGATCAATCCCACGGCGATCTGGTCAAGGGGCAGGCCGAGGCCATGCAGGGCCAGGTGCAGTCTTATCTTAACCGCGCCCGCATTGCCGCCCAGCGCGATACGGTCCTCGCACGCACCGACGCCGAACCGGCGCTCGAACGGTTGGTTCGCGTCATGCGGAGGCTGAACGACGCGATCGAGTTCGAGCTGACGATCACGACAGGTCTTGCCCTTGCCATGGAACAGCAGGATCTCGAGGAGACCGTCGGCAACCTGTTGGAAAATGCCGCAAGGTTCGCCAGGCACAAGGTCATCGTGCGGGCCGCAGAAGCCGCGCCTGAGGTGAAGGGGCTGGATCCCATGAGGCGCCACTGGGTCGAGCTTGTCGTCGAGGATGATGGCCCGGGCCTTGAGCCGGACCAGATCCGCGAGGCGATGAAGCGCGGTCGGCGCCTGGACGAAAGCAAGCCGGGCACGGGGCTCGGCCTGTCGATCGTCAGCGAGATCACCGCCGAGTATCAGGGGGTGCTGACCCTGTCGCGCGGTAACGCCGGCGGACTGCAGGCCACGTTAATTCTACCGGGCATCGTAAAGGATGTTGCGTGAGTGCTGGCATGATGCCAGAAAGATCATACGCGCCATGGGGATGCCCGCCATGGACTGCAGCGTTTCTGTCGCGTCCACGGGCAATTGATTCTGGTTCGATTGCATGAAGCTTGGCATTTCCCCTTCGATCGTTGCCGTCCTGCTGGTGGCGGTTTCGCTGTCCAGCTGCAGCACCACCGCCGGCAAGGGCGCCCTTGGGCGATTGTCTCCGATCAAGAGCAACTCCTCGGCAACCTTCATCACGGCGCTGGACGGCGGGATCGTCAGCCACACAGGGCTGACGATCAGCGACAGCGACAAGCAAAGAGCGCTCGAGGCGGAATACCGCGCCCTCGAGGCTGCTCCCGGTGGCCAGCCGGTCGTCTGGAGCGGCCGCAACATCAGCGGCCAGGTCGTGGCCGCCGCTCCCTACCAGGTCGGCTCGCAGAACTGCCGCCAGTACACGCACACCGTCACCGTCGATGGCAAGGCGACGGTCGCGCGCGGCTCCGCCTGCCGTAACGACGACGGCACCTGGACGCCGCTGGAATAGGCGGTCGACCCATTCCGGAAACGAAAGCGTCCGGCTGTCGGCATCGAGCAGTGCCTCGCGACCTATGGGGACACCGACAGGCAACGCGACCAATCGCCTCAAATGTGCGTCATCGACGCTTTGACGATTGGAATGCGACGGCTGTTAAAGTATTGCGATACGATGTTGTTCTGGATCATCGTCGCCGTGTTGACGGCGAGTGTCGGCGCTGTCCTTCTCATCCCGTTGCTGCGCGGCGCGCCGGCGGTGGCGCTCGATCGCGCCGGTGAGGCGGCGGTCTATCGCGATCAGCTATCCGAACTCGATCGCGATCTTGCAGGCGGCTTGATCACTGCGGAGCAGGCGGACTACGCCAGGGCGGAAATCGGCCGGCGGCTGCTGGCGGTTTCGGCGTTACCCGACACACCGATGAGCACGTCGGTCGGACGCAGGAGCTCGTTATGGGCCCAGGCCTTCATCATCCTCCTCTTGCCCGCCTTGGGGCTCTGTCTCTACTTGCGGACCGGCGAGCCCGGTCTGCCCTCGCAGCCGCTCGCGGCAAGGCTTGCCAATCCGGGCAACGACATGGCCATCCTCGTCGTCAAGGCCGAGCGCCATCTGGCCGAGAATCCGGATGACGGAAAAGGCTGGGACGTGCTGGCCCCGATCTATGCCAAGACTGGTCGCCTTGACGATGCCGAAGTCGCCTACCGCAACGCCATCCGCTTGTTGGGACCGACGCCGGAGCGGCTGGGCAGCCTTGCCGAAGCGCTGCTGCTGGAATCGGGCGGCGTGGTGACCGCCGAGGCGCGCGAGGCGCTGCAGACGTCGCTACGATTGCAGCCGGACAATCCGACCCCCAAATTCTATCTGGCGCTTGCTTTCGAGCAGGAAGGCAAGGCGGAGGAGGCAAGGAAGGCTTTTGCAGCCCTTGCCAGCGAGTCACCGGCGACCGCGCCATGGCTGCCGCTGGTCCGCGAGCACATCGCCAAGAACGGCGGCGCGCCGGCAGCGCCCGCCAGTGAAAATCCGAAGGCGCCCGGTGGACCCGATGCCAGCGAGGTCGCCGCCGCCGATGACATGAATGCCGAAGACCGCCAGAAGGTGATCCGCGGCATGGTCGACACGCTCGATGCCAAGCTGAAGCAGGACCCGGCCAATTTCGAAGGTTGGATGCGGCTGATCCGTTCCTATACGGTGCTGAATGATAGGGACAGGGCCATCGACGCCGTGAAGCGGGGGCTTGCCGCCTTTCCGGCAAGCGGCGACCAGGGACAACAGCTGGTGGCGCTCGCAAGGCAACTCGGCCTTCCCTTGGAGAGCATACAGCCATGACCCGCAAGCAGAAACGCCTGGCTGTCATCGGCGGCGGCATGAGCTTCATCATCGCCGCCGTGCTCCTCGTCATGTTCGCCTTCAGCCAGTCCGTCGCCTATTTCTACATGCCGGGCGATCTTGCCAAGAAGCCCGTCGGCCCCGGCACGCTGATCCGGCTCGGCGGCCTCGTCGGCGAGGGATCGGTGGTGCGCGGCGCAGGGACGACGGTGCAGTTTGCCGTCACCGATGGCGCAGACGCCATCAAGGTCCGCTACACCGGCATTCTTCCCGACCTCTTTCGCGAAGGGCAGGGCGTCGTGACGGAAGGGCGTTTCGAGCCGGGAGACGATGTTTTCGTTGCCGATACAGTGCTCGCCAAGCATGATGAGCGCTACATGCCGAAGCAGGTCGCCGACCGCCTGAAGAAGGATGGTGTCTGGAAGGGCGAGGAGGCCAGCAAATGATCATTGAGCTCGGGCACTACGCGCTGGTCTTGGCGCTGGCGACAGCCATCATCGTCGCCGTCCTGCCGATGCTCGGCGCCCGCAGGCTCGATCAGGCGATGATGGATGTGGCACGGCCCGGCTCGCTGGCGCTTTTCCTCCTGGTGGCTTTCTCCTTCGGCACGCTGACCTATGCCCATGTCGTGTCTGACTTCTCGGTCGCCAACGTCTGGGAGAATTCCCATTCGATGATGCCGACCGTCTTCAAGGTCTCCGGCGTCTGGGGCAATCACGAGGGATCGATGATGCTCTGGCTGCTGATCCTGTCGCTGTTCAGCGCGCTCGTCGCCCTGTTCGGCCGCAACCTGCCGGACACGCTGCGCGCCAACGTTCTTGCCGTGCAGGCCTGGATCTCGGTGGCCTTCCTGTTCTTCATTCTGCTCACCTCCAATCCCTTCACCCGCCTCTATCCGGCGCCAGCGGAAGGCAAGGATCTCAATCCGGTGCTGCAGGACATCGGTCTCGCCATCCATCCGCCGCTGCTCTACCTCGGCTATGTCGGATTTTCCGTGTGCTTCTCCTTTGCCGTGGCCGCCCTGATCGAGGGCCGCATCGACGCCGCCTGGGCGCGCTGGGTGCGTCCCTGGACGCTGGCTGCCTGGATCTGTCTCACCGCCGGCATCGCCATGGGCTCCTACTGGGCCTATTACGAGCTCGGCTGGGGCGGCTGGTGGTTCTGGGATCCGGTCGAGAACGCCTCCTTCATGCCTTGGCTCGCCGGCACCGCGCTTCTCCATTCGGCCTTGGTCATGGAAAAGCGTGACGCGCTGAAGATCTGGACGGTGCTGCTCGCGATCCTCACCTTCTCGCTGTCGCTGCTCGGAACGTTCCTCGTCCGCTCCGGCGTGCTCACCTCCGTGCATGCCTTTGCCAGCGACCCGACGCGCGGCGTCTTCATCCTCTGCATCCTGCTGATCTTCATCGGCGGCGCGCTGTCGCTGTTTGCCTTGCGGGCACCGCGCCTGACGGCAGGCGGGTTGTTCGCGCCGATCTCGCGCGAGGGCGCGCTTGTTCTCAACAACCTGATCCTCACCGTTGCCTGCGGGACGGTGCTGATCGGCACGCTCTATCCGCTCGCACTCGAAACCCTGACCGACGACAAGATCTCCGTCGGCCCGCCGTTTTTCAACATGACCTTCGGCCTGCTGATGATCCCCCTGCTGGTGGCCGTGCCGTTCGGCCCGATGCTTGCCTGGAAACGCGGCGATCTCCTCGGCGCCCTGCAGCGGCTCTATGTCGCCGCCGGGCTCGCCTTCGTGGCCGCCCTGGTGCTCTTCTACCTGCAGCATGGCGGTCCGGTGATGGCCGTCCTCGGCCTTGCCGCCGGGCTGTTCCTGATTTTTGGCGCGGTCGCCGATCTTTGGTTTCGCGCCGGCATCGGCAAGGTCTCGGCCGATCTCGCCTGGCGGCGCTTCTCCGGCCTGCCGCGCTCCGCCTTCGGTTCGGCGCTCGCCCATGCCGGTCTTGGCGTGACAGTCCTCGGCATTGTCGCCGTCAGCACTTTCCAGACCGAAAATATCCTCGACATGAAACCCGGTGCCTCGACGGAGCTCGGCGGCTACAGCCTGCATTTTGACGGCATGAAGCCCGGCCTCGGTCCGAACTTCACCGAGGACCGCGGCACCTTCACCGTCAGTCGCGGCGGTGTTTCCGTCGCCACCGTCTCCTCGGCCAAACGCATCTTCACCGCCCGCAAGAGCGCCACCACCGAGGCCGGCATCCTAACCTTCGGCTTCAGCCAGCTCTATGTCTCGCTCGGCGATGCCGGCAAGGACGGCAGCATCGTCGTGCGCATCTGGTGGAAGCCTATGATCGTCTGCATCTGGGGCGGCGCGATCCTCATGGCGCTCGGCGGCATGATTTCGCTCAGCGACCGGCGCCTGCGCGTCGGCGCCCCCAGCCGGCGGGCCAAGCCGGTGCGGGCGTCCATGGAGCCGGCCGAATGAGGGTGCGGCGGGCATACCCCCCTCTGTCGGCTACGCCGACATCTCCCCCACAAGGGGGGAGATCGTTGTTTTCCCTTTTTGGCTCTGAAGTCTCGGCCGATCTCCCCCCTTGTGGGGGAGATGTCCCGAAAGGACAGAGGGGGGCTGTCGCGGCGATCGCGATGCTCATTGCCATCATGCTCGCCCCCCTGCCGGCCTTTGCCGTCAACCCCGACGAGGTGCTGCCCGATCCGGCGCTCGAAACGCGTGCGAGGGCAATTTCCGCCGAACTGCGCTGCATGGTCTGCCAGAACCAGTCGATCGACGATTCCAATGCCGATCTGGCAAAGGACCTGCGCCTTCTGGTGCGCAAGCGCCTGACCGATGGAGACAGCGACAGCCAGGTCCTCGACTACCTTGTCTCCCGCTACGGCGAGTTCGTGCTGCTGAAGCCGAGACTGGGCGAGAAGACCTATATCCTCTGGGGCGCGCCAATCGCTCTTCTTCTGGCTGGCGGTATCGCCATGGGCGTCTACGCTGTCCGTCGCCGCGGTAAACCGACGGGCACGCGGCTGACCGAGGACGAACAGGCTAGGCTTGATCGGCTGCTCAGCGAATAGGGTGTTTCGCGTCGGGGAGGTGGGCAAAATATCGCCTTGTTCTTTACCCTGCCGGAAACATTTTACAACATTACCAAGATTTCATCGGCTGGACAGTTCTCCGTAACGTGGCAAATCCTATATCCTTCTCATCACCGGATCGCCGCTGACCCCACGGCGCAAGTATAGACGAGAGAAAAGGTAACGCCCATGTTCGAGACCATCAAAGGCCGCCTGACGCGCAGCACCGCCTTGAAGGCTTCCGCTGTCGCCGGCATCGCTGTTGCCGCCCTGGCAACCGGCGTCCCCGCCGTCATTTCCAATTCCTATGCCGATGCCGTGGTCGTCCAGGCGCCGCAGGTCCCAAGCTTTGCCAATGTCGTCGACGCTGTGTCTCCCGCCGTCGTCTCGGTGCGTGTCGAGTCCCGCGTCAATCCTGCTTCCGCCGAAGAAGACGATAGCTTTGGCCTCGGTCGCGGTTTCGACGACCTGCCGGACGATCACCCGCTGAAGAAGTTCTTCAAGCAGTTCGGCCAGCAGCCGAATGGCAAGGGCATGCAGGGTGAGCAGCAGAAGCCGAATGCCGACAAGGGCCGCCTGCGCCCTGTCGCCCAGGGCTCCGGCTTCTTCATCTCCGAAGACGGCTACCTCGTCACCAACAACCACGTCGTCTCCGATGGCGCGGCCTTCGTGGTCGTTCTCAACGACGGCACCGAGCTCGACGCCAAGCTGATCGGCAAGGACCCGCGCACCGACCTCGCCGTTCTCAAGGTCAATGACAAGCGCAAGTTCACCTACGTCAAATGGGCCGATGACGAGAAGGTTCGCGTCGGCGACTGGGTCGTTGCCGTTGGCAATCCCTTCGGTCTCGGCGGCACCGTCACCGCCGGCATCATTTCCGCCCGTGGCCGCGATATCGGTTCCGGCCCCTATGACGACTATCTCCAGGTCGACGCAGCCGTCAACAAGGGCAACTCCGGTGGCCCGACCTTCAACCTCAGCGGCGAAGTCGTCGGCATTAACACCGCGATCTTCTCGCCGTCGGGCGGCAGCGTCGGCATCGCCTTCGCCATCCCCTCGACGACCGCCAAGGATGTGGTGGCCGACCTGATCAAGACCGGTTCCGTCTCCCGCGGCTGGCTCGGCGTGCAGATCCAGCCCGTCAGCAAGGACATCGCCGAATCGCTCGGTCTCTCCGAGGCGGCCGGCGCGCTCGTCGTCTCCCCGCAGGAAGGGTCTCCCGGCCAGAAGGCCGGCATCAAGAACGGCGACGTCGTCACCGCCGTCAATGGCGAGCCGATCAAGGACCCGCGCGACCTCGCCCGCCGCATCGGTGCGATGGCACCGGGCAAGAAGGTCGAAGTGGCGATCTGGCGCAATGGCAAGTCGCAGTCTGTGACCGTCGATCTCGGGACCCTGCCGGCCGAACAGAAGGCCTCCGCCGATGGCAACAACCAGCCGCAGGCCGAGCCGCAGCAGCCGGCCTCCGAGAAGGCCCTGACTGATCTGGGCTTGACCGTCGGTCCGTCCGATGACGGCAAGGGTGTCGCCATCACCGGCGTCGATCCGGACTCGGATGCGGCCGACAAGGGCGTGAAGGAAGGTGAGAAGATCACCTCCGTCAACAACCAGGACGTCGCCAACGCCCAGGATATCGCCAAGGTCCTGACCCAGGCGAAGAAGGACGGTCGCACACGGGCGCTCTTCCAGATCCAGTCCGACAACGGCAGCCGCTTCGTGGCGCTGCCGCTCAGCAACCAGGGCTGATCGTCGAACCAGAAACGGGGAGGGAGCCGTGCAAGCCGCCGCCTGCACGGCTCCTTCGTTTCAAACCAAGTATGGGTGAGAACATGACCACCGGTAGCCAGCCAAAGTCCGACAGCACCGATTCCGGCTGTGCAGCAACGCCGCCGGCGGCTAATGTCACGCACATGAAGATTCTGATCATCGAAGACGACCTCGAGGCCGCCGCTTATCTGACCAAGGCGTTCCGCGAAGTGGGCATCGTGGCCGATCACGCCAGCGACGGCGAGAGCGGCCTCTTCATGGGCTCGGAAAACACCTACGACGTCATGGTCATCGACCGCATGCTGCCGCGCCGCGACGGCCTGTCCGTCATCGCCGAACTGCGTCGGAAGGCGATCCACACGCCGGTGCTGATCCTCTCCGCGCTCGGCCAGGTCGACGACCGGGTTACCGGGCTGCGCGCCGGCGGCGACGACTATCTGCCGAAGCCCTACGCCTTCAGCGAGCTTCTGGCCCGCGTCGAGGTGCTCGGCCGCCGCAAGGGGACGCCGGATCAGGACGTGCTCTACCGCGTCGGCGATCTCGAGCTCGACCGCCTGTCCCACGAAGTGCGCCGCGCCGGCAAGGAAATCGTCCTTCAGCCGCGGGAATTCCGCCTGCTCGAATATCTGATGAAGAATGCCGGCCAGGTGGTGACCCGCACAATGCTGCTCGAAAACGTCTGGGACTATCATTTCGATCCCCAGACCAACGTCATCGACGTGCATGTTTCCCGGCTGCGTGGCAAGATCGAACGCGACTTCAACAATCCGCTGCTGAAGACCATTCGCGGCGCCGGTTACATGATCAAGGACGACGGATGAGCCGCTTCCGCGTCCTCTTCAAGTCCACCGCCGTCCGCCTGTCCGCCCTCTACATCCTGCTCTTCGCGCTTTGCGCGGCAACGCTGGTATTCTACGTCACATCGATGTCGGAGCGGCTGCTGACAGGCCAGATCCGCGATGCGGTCAGCCAGGAAGTCAGCCAGGTCAAGCATGCATACGAGGCCGGCGGCCTGAACCTCCTGCTGCGCACGATGGAACGGCGCGCCCGCCAGCCGGGAGCGAACCTCTATGTTATCGCCAGTCCGACCGGCCAGATCCTTGCCGGCAACGTCGCCTCGGTGCAGCCGGGGACCTTCGACGACCAGGGCTGGACCGAGATCCCGTTCATCTACGAGCGCTATGCCGACACCGGCGCAGAGCGTCAGCACTTGGCCATTGCCAACATCTTCACGCTTGACAATGGCCTGCGCATCCTGATCGGCCGCGATCTCGGCGAGCCGGAGAGGTTCCGGCTGCTCGTCCGCCAGGCGCTGATGCTGGCACTCGCCATCATGGGCGTCGGCGCCCTGGTGATCTGGTTCGGCATCGGCCGCAATGCGCTCCGGCGCATCGACCGGATGACCGACGCCAGCCGCAAGATCATGGCCGGCGACCTGTCGCAGCGGCTGCCGGTCGGCGGTTCCGGCGACGAGTTCGACCGCATGTCGGACTCGTTGAACACCATGCTCGAGCGCATCGAGAAGCTGAACGAGGGCCTGCGCCAGGTCTCCGACAACATCGCCCATGACCTGAAGACGCCGCTCACCCGGCTGCGCAACAAGGCTGTCGATGCGCTCGATATCGACAACGAGGAGCGTCGCCGCGGTGCCCTTGAAGGCATTATTGCCGAATCCGACCAGCTGATCCGGACCTTCAACGCCCTTTTGATGATCTCGCGGGTCGAGGCCGGCGCGGCTGCTGCCGAAATGACCACCATAAACCTGTCGGCCATCGTCGCCGATACGGCCGAGCTGTACGAGCCGGTGGCGGAGGATGCCGGGCTGGTGCTGACAGCCGAGATCGAGCCGGGCGTGGAGATCCAGGGTAACCGCGAGCTAATTGGCCAAGCGCTTTTCAACCTGATTGACAACGCCATCAAATATGCCGCCGGCGGTTCGGGGAAGCCGGATGTCATCCTTAAGCTCAGCCGCACCCCCGAGGGCGTGACCCTATGCCTCGCCGACCACGGGGCGGGGGTGCCAGCTGACAAGCGCGAAGAGGTCGTCAAGCGCTTCTTCCGGCTGGACGAAAGCCGATCCAAGCCGGGCACCGGGCTTGGATTGTCGCTGGTAGAGGCCGTGATGGAGCTGCATGGCGGTCGCCTGCAACTCTCCGACACCGACCCCGAGAGCAGCGAAGCCCGCGGCCTCACTGCAACGATGATCTTTTCGCCCGCTGGCAAGTCATAGAAGGACGTAGGAAGGGGTATCGTCGCGTCTATCCGCCGGATCGCGACGGGGCGTCACAATCCGTTCACAGGCCTATAATACTGGTCCGCGCAGCTTGTATCAGGACCTCATCGCCCATGGCTTCCGTCGTTTCCGTCGCCCGTCACCAGACGCATGATTTCTCGAAGACGGTGGTCGACCGCATCCAAATCATCGAGAATTTGGGCGTCGCCGGCGATGCCCATGCCGGCGTCACGGTCAAGCACCGCTCCCGGGTCGCAGTCGACCCGAGTCAGCCCAATCTCCGCCAAGTCCATCTCATCCAGCGCGAACTCTTCGATGAACTGGCCGACAAGGGCTTTGAGCTGAAAGCCGGTGATCTCGGCGAAAACATTCTGACCGAGGGCCTGGCCCTTCTCGACCTTCCGACCGACACGATCCTGACTATCGGTCCGGACATACGCCTCAAGGTGACCGGCCTGCGCAATCCCTGCGCCCAGATCGAGAGGTTTCGGACCGGCTTGCTGAAGGAGCTGGTTTACCCGGGGGACGATGGCGCCATCGTCCGCAAGGCTGGGATCATGACCGTGGTGCTGGCAGGCGGCTGGGTTCAGCCTGGCGACAGGATCGAAGCAGAACTGCCGCCCTTGCCGCACCGCCCGCTCGAGCGCGTCTGAATTCAGCCACATCGCGCGAGCGAGGACCAAGGGAGCCTAGCTGCCTTCCGCTCTTGGCGCAGACGGCGGTTCGGCCTAGATTGACGGCGTTGAGCCTCGCCCATACCGGGCGGGCGTTCGACGACGACCGCTTGAAACAGGCCGGAGTGCATGCGTGACCCCACCGAACGATCGACTGGATGCCGTTTCCCCCACACTGTTGCGACCGCTCAACCAGGCCGAAGCCAAGTCAGCTCTCTCCAGCCTGAAATCCATCGGCAAGACGGAACCGGCCGTCGCCGCGCTGGTCGATGGCGAGACGCCCCTGCGTGCGTTCATCCTGGCTGTCTTCAGCCTCTCGCCTTATCTCCGCGATACGGCGGAGCTCGATCCACCGCTGCTGGCCTCCGCCATCACGGCACCGCTGCTGCCGCAGATCGAGCAGCTGGTGCAGGATGCGCGACGGGCCTGGCTTCCCGCCGATGGCGTGGCTCCTCCTGAATCCGAGCTCATGGCCCGTCTGCGGCGTATCAAGCGCAAGGCGGCCTTCCTCATCGCGCTTGCCGACCTCAGCCGGCTGTTCGACGCGCGCACCTCGGCGCGGCTCCTCAGCGGATTGGCGGAAGCCTCCATTTCGGCCGCGATCGACTACCTGCTGCTCTCGGCTCACGAGGCTGGAAAGCTGGCGCTGAAGAGCCTTGCCAATCCCAGCGAGGCTTCAGGCCTGATTGTCCTCGGAATGGGCAAGCTCGGCGCCGAAGAGCTCAACTATTCCTCCGATGTCGACCTGGTGATCTTCTTCGACGAGATGGCGGGGATCGTTCCCGATCCAGACGATGCCATCGAGATTTTCCCGCGATTGATGCGGCGCCTCGTGCGCATCCTGCAGGAGCGCACGGCGGACGGCTATGTGTTCCGGACCGACCTGCGCCTGCGGCCCGATCCGGGGGCGACATCGCTTGCCATGCCGGTCGAGGCGGCCATGATCTATTACGAGGGCAGAGGCCAGAACTGGGAGCGCGCCGCCTTCATCAAGGCCCGCCCGGTGGCCGGCGACCGAGAGGCGGGTGCCGGCTTCATCCGCGACCTCGTTCCCTTCGTCTTCCGCAAATATCTGGATTTCGCTGCCATCGCCGACATCCATTCGATCAAGCGGCAGATCCATGTGCACAAGGGTCACGGCAACATCGCGGTCAAGGGCCACAACGTCAAGCTCGGGCGCGGCGGCATTCGCGAGATCGAGTTCTTCGCCCAGACGCAGCAGCTGATTGCCGGCGGCCGCATGCCGGCCCTGCGCGGCCGCGCCACCGAGCAGACGCTCGCCGAGCTGACCAAGGCCGGCTGGATCGATGCTGAAACGCGCGACGAGCTGACCGCCGGCTACTGGTTTCTCCGGGATGTCGAGCATCGAATCCAGATGGTGCGCGACGAGCAGACGCATCTGTTGCCGGAAACGGATGCCGAGCTGAAGCGCATCGCCCTGATGATGGGCTATCCGGATCTCTCGAGTTTTTCCGAACATCTGGTCGACGTACTGCAGACAGTCGAGCGGCGCTATGCGCAGTTGTTCGAGCACGAGACGCGGCTGTCTGGGGAGGCCGGCAATCTGGTCTTCACCGGCCAGGCCGACGATCCCGAGACCTTGCGGACCCTCGAACGACTGGGGTTCGAGCGTCCGGCCGACATCTCCCGCATCATTCGCACCTGGCATTACGGACGCTATCGCGCGACGCAATCGGTGGAAGCCCGGGAACGGCTGACCGAGCTGATGCCGCAATTGCTGCGCGCCTTCGGCGAGAGCACGCGTGCCGACGAGGCGCTGTTGCGGTTCGACCAGTTTCTGGCCGGGCTGCCGGCCGGCATCCAGCTGTTTTCGCTGCTCGGCAACAATCCCGTGCTGCTTGATCTCCTCGTCACCATCATGTCGGCCGCCCCCCGGCTTGCCGACATCATCGCGGCCCGCCCGCATGTCTTCGATGGCATGCTCGACCCCGGCATCATGGCGGAACTCCCGACGCGGCCCTACCTTTCTTCCCGTCTCGCAAGCTTCCTGCAGCCTGCCCGCCACTATGAGGATATCCTCGACCGGCTGCGCATCTTTGCCGCCGAGCAACGCTTCCTGATCGGCATCCGTTTGCTGACGGGCGCCATAAACGGCGCCATGGCCGGCCGCGCTTTCACCCATCTTGCCGACCTCGTCATCGAAGCGGCACTGGAGGCGGTGCGCGAGGAGATACGCGTCGCCCACGGAGAGTTTCCCGGCGGCCGGGTCGCCGTGGTCGGCATGGGCAAGCTCGGCAGCTATGAGCTCACCGCCGGTTCCGACGTCGATATCATCCTGCTCTATGACTACAACGATGCGGCTGGGGAATCCGACGGCGCCAAGCCACTCGACGCAAACCGCTATTTTACCCGCATGACCCAGCGCTTGATCGCCGCGCTCTCGGCGCCGACCGCAGAGGGTATTCTCTATCAGGTCGACATGCGGCTGCGCCCGTCCGGCAACAAGGGGCCGGTCGCCACGCGCATCAATGCCTTTGAAAAGTACCAGCGAGAGGAAGCCTGGACCTGGGAGCATATGGCGCTCACGCGCGCGCGGTTGATCTGCGGCGACCACGGATTGTCGACCGATGCCGGGCGGATCATTGACGACATCCTGGCCGCACCGCGCGAACCACGCAAGATCGCCAAGGACGTCGCCGATATGCGGGCCCTGGTCGATGCGGAAAAGCCTCCTGCCGGCGTCTGGGATATCAAGCATGCGCCGGGCGGGCAGATCGACGTCGAGTTTCTCAGCCAGTACCTGCGGCTGGTGTCGCCGGTGCGGGATGAAACGGAAGCGAATGCCGGCTTTACGACCGAAGATGCCTTGCTCCGGTTCGGGCCGGGCGTGATGTCCGAGGAGGAACTGGCCCAATGCCGGCAGGCGCTGGCGCTCTATACGGAACTATCCCAGCTGATCCGCCTCTGCATCGGCGGCGTGTTCGATCCGAGCCTCGCACCGGCAGGTTTGACTGAGCTGGTGGCGCGCGCCGGCGATTGCCCCGACATCAACGCGCTCGAGGCCGAACTTTCCCGTCTAGGCGGCGCTACGCGCCGCATATTTCAGGCGGTCCTCCGCCGCTGAGGCCTCCGCCGCCGCCGCCGGCTGGTCGGGAATGTAAACCGAAATCACCGTGCCGACGCCCTCTCGCGAGCGGATGTTCATGCTGCCCTTCTGCAGCTGAACGAGCGATCGGGAAATGGCAAGGCCAAGGCCGGAGCCGCCCTTGCTCTTGGCGTATTGGCTTTGCACCTGTTCGAAGGGCTGGCCGATCTTTCCGAGCGCCGCCTTCGGAATGCCGATGCCGGTATCAGCAATCGTCAGCATGACGCCATGGCCGACATCGCGCATCCGCACGGCGATGCGACCGCCCTCGTTGGTGAACTTGACGGCATTGGATAGGAGGTTGAGCAGGATCTGCTTCATGGCGCGTCGGTCGGCGGTCAGCGTCCGGCCGGCGGCAAAGCGCGGATCGACGGTAATGTTCTTCGAAGCGGCCGGCACCGAGGTGAAGCGCAGGCATTCCTCGATCAGCGGCACCAGGTCGATCGTCTCGCAGGACAGCTTGACGTGTCCGGCCTCGATCTTCGACATGTCGAGGATGTCGTTGATGACGTTGAGCAGATGCTTGCCGCTGTCATGGATGTCGCGGGCGTATTCGTCGTATTTCTCCGAGCCGAGCGGGCCGAACATGTGGTTCTGGAGGATTTCCGAGAAACCGAGAATGGCGTTGAGCGGCGTGCGCAGCTCATGCGACATATTGGCAAGGAATTCCGATTTCGCCTTGTTGGCGGCCTCGGCGCGGTCTTTCTCGGCGAGATAATTGGTATTCGCGATAGACAGTTCTGACTTCTGCCGCTCGAGGATTTGCCGCGATGCGGAGAGGTCATCGATCGTCGCGTTGTTGCGCCGTTCCGATTCGCGCAGGCGCTCCTGGTGGCGCTTCAGCAGCGTGATATCGGTGCCGACGGAGACGGTGCCGCCATCGCGGGTGCGGCGCTCGTTGATCTGCAGCCAGCGCTCGTCTGCGAGCTGCACTTCCGTCGTCTGCGAATAGCCCGAGCGGTCGGCATCGGCGATGCGGCGCTCGATCACCGGGCGGGCTGCGGCGGCGGCGACGACGGAGCGTTCCGTGCCGGGCATCAGAACGGTATCCGGCAGCCCATAGGCCTGCTGATAGTGGGCGTTGCACATCACCAGCCGGTCGTTCTTGTCCCAGAGCACGAAGGCTTCCGACGTGCATTCGATGGCATCCGCCAGCCGCTGGTCTGCCTCGGCGTAGCGCTGTGCCAGGCGGTGCTGCTCGGTCACGTCCATGGCGATGCCGATCATGTGCACCTGGCCGGAGTTGTTGCGGATGACCTGGGCGCGGACCCGCATCCAGACATAATGGCCGCTGGCATGGCGTATTCGCATGATCTGGTCGATCTGGCCGGCCTTGCCGCGCGCAACGGCGCGGGCCAGTTCATAAAGGCTGTTCTCGTTCGGATGCATCAGGCGGGCGGCATCGCCGAAGGAGAGGCTCTTTTCCGACGGAGGCAAGCCGAGCATGTCGTACATCGACTTCGACCAGAAGAATTCCCGGTTGGCGAAATCGAAATCCCAGAGGCCACAGCGTCCGCGCGACAGCGCCGTCTCAACCCGCAGGTTTGACTCGAGGAAGGTCTCGTCCGCGTCGCGGGCCCGGCGTACCTGCATGTAATAGGCGTAGAGGATGACCAGCAGGATTGACGATATGCCGGCAAAGAGCGTCACGTTGAGCGTCAGTTCGTCGCGCCACAACCGGCCGATCTGCTCGAGCGACACGGCCGAAACAACGAAGCCGCCCTTGTCGCCGATCAGCGCGATCGCAGCATAGTAGGGTAGGCCGCCGATCTTGGTTTCGATCACGCCCTTGCCATCGGCGAATCGGCGAATCGTCGAGACCTCCGGAAAGAAATCGGCAACCGTCAGCCCGATATAGTGGATGCCGTCGGCCGAGGAGGCAAAGACGCGGCCGCTGGGCTGAACCATCAGGACGAAGTCGCCGCCGTCGAGCCGATCAGGCGGAAGAAACATGCCAAGGCGCGATTCGGCGGCGGCGCGGTTTCCGGTCTCGAAGAAGGCTGTGTCGTTGGCGAAGGCAGCGGCGGCTATGGAGGCGGAAAGCGCGGTCGAGTGACGAGCTGCCGTTTCCATCCGGCCGTGCTCCATGACCATCGCGACGATGTGCGAGGCCGCAACGACGGACAGAAAGGCCAGGATCAAGACCGGGATCGCGCGCTTGAGGATGTTCTCGATCTTGGAAAATTCCCGCGATACATTGCTGACGCTGGCTCCGGCGCGGTCAACGAGACCATCCTGCCAAGATTTCAAATCGTCGAAATTGACACGCAGCCGCCCTTCGGCCGCAGTTGCCCGCCGCACGTCCACCATATTGCGCCCTGAACCTCGTATGATTCGCGGCGCCGCTCGCCCGAACCTGCGCCAATGAATCATTCGTGATTCGGCTTGTCCAGAGGGCCTGGTAAATCTTTCTTAACTATTTGCTATTGCAGCATTTTTAGAAGCCTTATCGGCTTCCGGTCGGAGAAACCCGGGCCATCCGACGCGATAGCGCTGCAAATCACCTTTGCGTCGGCGCAAATCACTCCTTCAACGTGCGCTCAACGATGTCGCGAACGTCGGTCGAAAGTTCGCCCGCTCGCTCGATCTGCATCAGTGCCGCCCGGGCATGATCGGCGCGCACGGGTTCCAGCGAGCGCCATGACCGCATCGAGGTCAGGATGCGAGCTGCGAGCTGCGGGTTGCGAGGATCGATCTTCAGGATCTGCTCGGCAAGGAAACGGTAGCCGGCGCCATCGGGGCGGTTGAAGCCTGTCGGATTGCCGAAGGCGAAGGTTCCGACCAGCGCACGGACGCGGTTCGGATTGCCCTGGACGAACAACGGGTCCTGCATCAGCGCCTGCACCCGCTGCAGCGTCGCCGCACCGGGAACGGCCGCCTGGATGGCAAGCCACTTGTCCACGACGAGCGCGTTATCGGCAAAGCGCGCCTTGAAGGTCGTCAGCGCTTCCGTGGCCTCGGCCGATTCCGGGAAACGATGGGCGAGGATCGTCAGAGCCTGACTGAGATCGGTCATGTTGTTTGCGGCGTCGAAGGCGGCCTTGGCGCGGGCCGGCGCCTTGTCGGAGAGTGACAGGAAGCCAAGCGCGGCATTTCGCAGCGCGCGGCGCCCGGCGCTGGCGGCATCGGGGCTGAACGGTCCGGGTGTGCCAATGCCTTCGTAGAGTGCGGCGAACACAGCCTTGCCGGCGTCGGCGATCTGCATGATGATCGCCTGGCGGCCGGCATGGATAGCGTCCGGATCGTTGTCGGTGCCGAGTTCGCGGGCCATGTCGGATTCGCTCGGCAGGTTCAGCACCTGGGCGCGAAAGGCGGGCTCAAGGCTTTCATCGGCGGCAGCCGCCAGCAGCGCCTCGATCAGCGCGGCATCGCAAACGACCGGTGCCTGGTTGCGCGTGTCGCGCGCGGCCTGCAGCAGGATCGGCAGCGCCAGATCCGTCAGCGCCTGCCAACGGGCAAAGTGATCTGCCTCGAAACGGGCAATGAGAGCAAGGTCGGCGGCACTCTGGTCGAAATGCAGGTTGATCGGTGCGGAGAAGCTGCGGTTCAGCGACAGCACCGGCCGAGACGGGATATCGTGGAAGACGACGGTCTGCGACCGTTCGACCAGATGCAGCACGTCCTTGGTGAATTCTCCACCCGCGACGCTGCCAGGTGTCATCGGCTGTCCGTCTTCCGAGATCAGGCTTAGCCGCAGCGGAATGTGCATCGGCTCCTTGATGGATTGCCCGGGCGTTGCCGGCACCATCTGCTCAAGTGACAAGGTGAAGGTCCGGGCGCCGGCATCGAAAGCGCAGGAAGCAGTGACGAGCGGCGTGCCGGCCTGGTGATACCAGAGCGAGAACTGTGTGAGGTCGCGGCCGCTGACTTCGGCAAAGCAGGCGACGAAATCCTCGACCGTCGCCGCATCGCCATCGTGACGTTCGAAGTAGAGGTCCATGCCCCTCTTGAACAGTTCGCGGCCGAGCACGGTGGCGATCATCCGGGTGACTTCGCTGCCCTTCTCGTAGACTGTCGTGGTGTAGAAGTTGTTGATCTCACGATATTTCGTCGGGCGAACGGGATGCGCAAGCGGGCCGCTGTCCTCCGGGAACTGCTCGGATTTCAGATGGCGTACTTCGGCGATGCGCTTGACCGGGCGCGAGCGCTGGTCGGCCGAGAATTCGTGGTCGCGAAAAACCGTCAGGCCTTCCTTCAGGCAAAGCTGGAACCAGTCCCGGCAGGTGATGCGATTTCCGGTCCAGTTATGGAAATACTCATGGGCGATGATCGCCTCGATGTTGGCATAGTCGGCATCCGTCGCCGTTTCCGGATCGGCAAGCACGTACTTGTCGTTGAAGACGTTGAGGCCCTTGTTCTCCATGGCGCCCATGTTAAAGTCGGATACCGCGACGATCATGAAGATGTCGAGGTCGTACTCACGGCCGAACACCTCCTCGTCCCATTTCATCGAACGCTTCAAGGCGTCCATGGCGTAGGCGGCGCGGGCTTCCTTGCCGTGCTCGACATAGATCTTCAACGCGACTTCGCGCTCGGACATGGTGACGAACGTATCTTCGACGACGCCCAAATCGCCGGCGACCAGCGCGAAGAGATAGCTCGGTTTCGGATGCGGATCGAACCACGCCGCAAAGTGCCGACCTTCGCCGTAGCCGGCGCCACCCAGGAAATTGCCGTTCGACAGCAGCAGAGGATTGGCCGCCTTGTCGCCGATGATGTTCACCGTGTAGGGCGCCAGCACGTCCGGGCGATCTGGAAAATAGGTGATGCGGCGGAAGCCCTCGGCCTCGCACTGGGTGCAATAAACGCCGCCGGTGCGGTAAAGCCCCATCAGTTGCGTATTGGCTTCCGGGTTGATGATGGTGGTGATGGCCAGCTCGAACGGGGTTTCGGCCGGCAGGTCGCGCACCGTCAGGCTGTCGTCGGTAACGGTATACTGGCTGGCCGGCATTTCTTCCTGATCGAGCAGCAGGCCGGAAAGGCTGAGCTCGTCACCGTCGAGAACAAGCGGTGCGGAGATATCGACACCTTCACGCCGATGGAAGATCAGCCGCGCCTCGACCTTTGTGGCGGTCGGATCGAGTTCGAAGGTCAGGTCGACACGCTCCAGCACGAAATCGGTGGGGCGGTAGTCTGCCAAATGAACGATCTGGCCGATATCAGTGCGCATGAGACTTCCTAGACAGGCGTTACGACGGCAGCCAACCCAGTTGGGAGGAAACGTCTTGGAACAACGATTTTATTCAATATGATTACATTAAAATCTGAACCAAAGTTAAAGCTACAAAATACTGCGAACACAATGTGGGATTGTCGTTAAATTATCTGTATTTTACTGTTGTTGTCTGCGCGCTATGGCGTGCGGTCGTCCGGTGAAGCGGTGCGCACCGAAGTCTCGGTGCCGCGCACGGGGATCGGCATGGCCTTGAAGTCCGTCTTCTCGAGGCGACCTTCGCCGACTTTGCGCCGCGCCGTCCGCCAGCCGGCATAGCCGGCATAGAAGGCGAAAACGAGCGCCAGGAACCAGAGAAGCCCCGATGTGCCGCCGAGCTGCATCATCGCGCCGGCAGCCAGCGGACCGAACACCGTGCCGAGACCATAGAGAATCATGATGCCGCTCGAGATGGTTACATACTCGTCGGGCGCTGCGCGATCGTTGGCATGGGCCACGTTGATCGCATAGATCGGGTAAAGCACGGTGCCGACGAAAAACGCCGCAACGTAGAGCGCGATGATCGAATGGACGTCGAACAGGCTCATCACGGCGCAGGCGACGACACCGATGATCCCGCAGACGATCATCACCAGGCGGCGGTCCACCAGGTCGGAGACGCGACCGATCGGCATCTGCGAGATGGCGCCGCCGGCCAGCACACAGGCGAGAAGCGTGGCACCCTGTGCCGTGTTCATGCCGACGATCTGCGTATAGACGCCGCCAAGGCTGTTCCAGGTCCCCGACAAGGCACCAGACAGCAGCGAGCCGACAAAGGCCACCGGCGACAGCCTGTAGAGTTTCGGCAGGTCGAATTTCGCCTGGGCAATCGGCGTCGGAGACTGGGCCGTCGATAGCGCGGTCGGCAGCATGGCCAGCGCGAAGATGATGCCGCAGAGAATGAACAGGGCGGTCGACTTCGGGTCGGCAAGCGGCACCAGATATTGTCCGCCGATCGAGCCGACAAGGCAGGTGATCATATAGACCGAGAAAATGGTGGCGCGATTGGCGTTGGTGACGCGCTCGTTCAGCCAGCTCTCGATGATCAGGTAGCTGCCGGCGATGGCAAAGCCGCTGATGAAACGAAACGCCACCCAGGCGCGCCAGTCGACCAGCAGCGCGCATAACAGGATGCCAACGCCCAGCAGCGAGATCAGTGCGCCGAACACGCGCACATGGCCCACCCGTTTCACGAACATCGGTGTGATGATGCAGGAGATCGTGAAGCCGAGCGTATAGCCGGTGGCGATGAAGGAAATCGTGAAGGTTGACCAGCCCTCGGCGACCGAGCGGATCGGCACCACATAGTTCATCAGTCCCAGCCCGACCATCATCAGGAGGGTCGACAGCATCAGGCTGGCGATCGAGATCAGGCTGGCCAGCATAAGGTGATTCCGATTGCTGCGAGGGGAGATGGCGGTGGCCATTTTTCATCTATCCCACGACGGGGGCGCAATCAATCGCGACATGAGGCGGCGTAGAACACACCCATACCAATTTGAATGGTAAGGCGCAGATGATGTTCAACCACTTTCGCTATGATCACACTCGGGTGGAATCTGACCACTCAGTAGCTTGCTAGCTATGCGTTTCGCGCAACCTCAGTATGCCCGGAATTCGGCAAACATCGTGGTCGGGCGGACAAGCCTGGAGGAGGAGCCAGTGCCGCGTCCGCTGATCTGTTCGTTCGTTGCCTCTAGACGGCGATAGCCGCAGGGCGAGCGCAGGTCTTCTCGGGCCTGTCGAAGGGTTTCAAACCCGCAATGTATCGGACGCGATCGAGTGGTCATGGCCCTGGTTCCTAGTGGCGGTTCCTCCCAAGACGCGACCACAATATTGCAGTGCACACCTGATTCCACAACGCGCACAACCGCCTGTGCAGATATGCTAAAAATGCATGGGTAATTTCATAATTCGATATTATTGCCGAAAAAATAGCCGATTACGCGCCTGCGTCAATACGTCGCCGAAAAGCCAAAAGATCCTGCCACGCCAAGCGCTTATTGATCGGCGCGGTCAGGAGGTCCTGCGGATGAAGCGTCGCAATGGCCGGAACCGCGCCGGATCCAACGCCGATTTCCCGCCATTGGCCGCGAAGAGCATGGATCGTCTCATTGCCGCCAAAAAAGAACCGGGCGGTGAAATTGCCGAGCAGAAGCAGGATTTTCGGCTCTGCGAGCGCGATTTGCCGGTCGATGAAGGGCCGGCAGATATCCACCTCCGGAATGGATGGAGCGCGATTGCCGGGCGGGCGCCACGGAATGACGTTGGTGAGCAGGATGTCGTCCCGCCCAAGCCCGATCGCCGCCAGCATGCGGTCCAGCAACTGGCCGGACCGACCGGCGAAGACGGCACCCTCGCGGTCGTCGTCTGCGCCCGGCATCGGACCGACGACCATGATGCCGCTCTCCGGGTTGCCGCTGGCAAACAGCGTGGAGCGGGCACTGTTTTTCAGATTGCAGCCATTGAAGGCTTCAAGCGCCGCCTTCAGTTCCGGCAGCGAGCGGGCGCTTTCGGCGGCAAAGCGCGCCTGGTCGATAGCCTGTTCGTCTGGGATGGCCGGCGAACGCGCGGCAAGCGGCGGTGGTGCGGCCGACGCTGCCGACCGACGCTCGACCTGGCTTGCTGCCTGACTTGCCGGCGACGACACCGACGGCTGCGGCGGCCGACCCGCCTGGCGCGCCGCCTTCATCGCCTCGAACTCGGCGAAACGGTCGACCGGCTCCTCCTCCAGCAACCAGCCGACGCCCGCATCCGCATGGAAATGCAGAAGCGCGGCGAGCTCGGCCGGGGAAAGGTCTTGAACGGAGATCATGGTCCGACACTACCGAAGCGGGCGGACCAAGGGAAGGGCCAAGGGCGCATCCATCCCCGGCTCAGGCTGTCCATTGCGCGATATCGTCGCGCTCACCGATCAGCGCCAGGCCGTGCGCGATCGACAGCAGCTCGCCGCCGGTCTCGATGCGGCTGGCGTCGAAACGCTCGGTGAACAGCCGTCGCACTGCCGGCACGAAAGAGGTGCCGCCGGTCAGGAACACCTTGTCGATGCTACCAGCCGCGGTGTTGGTTTTTTCAAGCACCTCGTCGAGCGCACCTTCGATCCGCGCCAGTTCAGGCGCGATCCAGCCGTCGAAATCTGCGCGCCGGATGGTCGTGCGGCCGGCAGCGCCGAGCGGCTGGAAGTTGAACTCGGCTTCCTCGGAGGACGACAGCGCCATCTTGGTGGCGGAGACCGCCTGGTAGAGCGGATAGCCTTCGTCATGCTCGATCAGCTCGATGAAGGTTTCAAGTTTTTCCGGCTCCAGCGCGGTGCGCACCAGCTTCTGCAGCTCCGGAAACTCGCGCGACGTCTTGAAGATCGACAGCTGGTTCCAGCGACCGAAATTGGCGTAGTAGGAGGAGGGCACTTCGAGCAGTTTGTCGAAGCTCTTGAAGTAGCTGCCCTTGCCGATCTGCGGTGCCACGACGTTGTCGATGATGCGGAAGTCGAAGTGATCGCCGGCGACGCCGACGCCGGAATGGCCGATCGGCGTTGCCGTCAGGCGGCCGCCCTGTGTTTCGAACCGGATGAGCGAATAGTCGGTGGTGCCGCCGCCGAAGTCGGCGACCAGCACGGTCGCGTCGCTCTTCAGGTTCTGCGCGAAATAGAACGCAGCCGCGACGGGCTCATAGACGTAGTGAATCTCGGGAAAGCCAAGCCGCGTCAGCGCCTCGTTGTAGCGCGCGGTCGCCAGCGCCGGATCCGGGTTGGCGCCGGCGAAGTGCACGGGGCGGCCCGTCACGATGCGGCCGACATCGGCCGGCCAATGATCGCCGGCATAGGCCTTCAGGCGGCGGATGAAGACCTCCATCAGGTCCTCGAACGAGTGCCGCTTGGCATGCACGAGGGTGCCCTGGAACAGCGCGCTGGCCGCAAAGGTCTTGATCGATTGCAGGAAGCGGCAATCGCCGGGATTGTCGATGAATTGCTGGATGGCCGCGTGCCCAGCCTCGACTTTCAGGGCAGAGGCGCCGAGGTGCCGATCCTTCATGAACGACAGGGCGGTGCGCATGCTGTCTGCCGAACCGGTCGCACTGTTGAAGGAGACGGAACGTGTCGCCGCTCCATCGGCCAGCGCCATCACGCTGTTCGTCGTGCCGAAGTCAAAACCCAGCGCCTGAGCCATGCTCGCACTCCTGTCTGTCAAATTGTCTGGATGGGGGCACTGTCCCGCATCAACGCGAAACGCCCTCTGGTCAAAGGAGGGCGCGTCATCGCATAGGCAGCCTTGCTGTGCAAGATGCCGGCGGCCGCGAAATCGACGGCCGCCTGCCGGCTCCTATTCAGCCGCGATTGCAGTCGGCTGATGTTCTTCCACCGGTTCGTCTTTCCTTCGCCCTAGGCGTCGGACGAAGTTGTCGAGCCGGTTCATCTCGAGGAAGATGACGGGCGTGATGAACAGCGTCAGGATCTGCGAGACGACGAGGCCGCCGACGACCGCCACGCCGAGCGGCTGGCGCAATTCAGAGCTTGCGCCGCCACCAAGCGCGATCGGCAGGGCGCCGAGCAACGCGCAGAAGGTCGTCATCATGATCGGCCGGAAGCGTCGCACGCAGGCCTCGTGGATGGCTTCGGCCGGCGAGGCCTTGTCGGACGATCTCAATGTCTCCAGCGCCACGTCGATCATCATGATGGCGTTCTTCTTGACGATGCCGATCAGCATCAGCAGCCCGATCAGGGCGATGATCGATAGATCGAAGCCGAAGATCTTCAGCGCCAGCAACGCGCCGAGAGCGGCCGCCGGAAGGCCGGACAGGATTGTCAGCGGGTGGATGAAGCTCTCATAGAGCACGCCGAGCACGACATAGATGGTTAGCACCGCAGCAAGGATCAGGTACGGCGTGCTGCCCTGCGACTGCTGGAAGATCTGCGCTGTACCGCCGTAGGAAGTGAAGACGTCGGCCGGCATGTCGATCTGTTTTTTGATCGCGTCGATGGCGGCCGTTGCGTCGCCAAGCGACTCTCCGGCGGGCAGGTTGAACGACACCGTCGTCGATACGAGCTGGCCCGTCTGGTTGATCGTCACAGGCCCGGTCGTGCGCTCGATATGGGCGAAACTCGACAGCGGCACCTGCGCGCCCGTCGACGAGGTGACGCGGATGCGCGCCAGCTTCTGGTCGTCCCAGGGCTGGTTGGCATCATATTCGATGATCACGTCGTAGCTGTCGCCGGTCGACTGGATCTGGGCGGCGGAATAGTCGCTGAACGCCTCCTGCAGAGTGGTGCGCAGCAGGTTGTTGTTGATGCCGTAGGCCGCCGCCTTCTCGGTGTCGATGACGACATTTGCCTGCAACGCGTTGTTTTGTGCGTCGGTCGTCACGTCGGTGAAGCGCGGGTCCTTCTTCATCTCGGTCAACAGCTTGTTGGCCCAGGTGTTGGTGAGACTGGAACTAAGGGCCTGAACCACCAACTGATATTGGCTGGCGGTCTGCCGGCCGCCGAAGCGCAGGCTCTGCTGCGGATTGATGAACACCTGGATGCCAGGGATCGTGGCAACGGCGGCGCGCATCTCCCGCAATGTCTGGTCGAGCGGCGGACGATCCTTCTTGTCCTTGAGCTGGGCATACATGGTGCCGTTGTTCAGCGTCTGGCGCGCGCTGGCGCCGACGATCGACATCACATGATCGACGGCTGGGTTCTTCTGGATCAGCGCCGCCGCCTGGGCCTGCAGATCGCGCATGGCCGTATAGGAGATATCCTGGCGGGTCCGAGTCGAGATCTGCAGCCGGCCGATGTCTTCGGTCGGAAAGAAGCTCGCCGGTAGCGTCATGAACAGGAATATGGAAAGGCCGACGGAAGCGAGGAAGCTTCCGAGCACGATCGCCCGGTTGCGCAGGCACCAGGCGACACCCTTGTCGTACTGGCGCTCCGTCCAGTTGAAGCCACGGTTGAACAGGCGTACCGGCAACGGCGGATGGCTATGGGCGCTCGACAAGCGGGAACCCAGCATCGGCGTAACGGTCAAGGAAACGATCGCCGAAGCGACGATGGCGATGGCCACGACCATGCCGAACTCATTGAAGATCCGGCCTACGACCCCACCCATCAGCAGGATCGGGATGAAGACGGCGATCAACGAGATCGACATCGAGATGATGGTGTAGCTGACCTCGGCCGAGCCCTGGATGGCGGCCTGGCGCACCGGCATGCCGTTCTCCATGTGCCGGAGGATATTCTCAAGCATGACGATGGCGTCGTCGACAACGAGCCCGACCGCGATCGTCAATCCCAGCAGCGATATATTGTCGACGCTGTAGCCGAGCACATACATCATCCCGAAGGTGGCGATCAGCGACAGCGGCACCGCCAGCCCCGGAATGATGGTGGCCATCACATGGCCCGTGAACAGGTAGATGACGAGAACGACGAGGCCAATGGTCAGTGCCAGGGTGAATTTGACGTCGGCGATCGCCTCGCGGATCGGCGCTGCCGAATCGTTCATGACGACCGTCTTCACCGATGCCGGCATTTCGGCATGCAGCTTCGGCAGCGTCTTGTTGATCGCATCCACCACATCAACGGTATTGGCATCGGGCTGGCGCTGGATCGACAGGATGATGGCGCGGTTGCCGTCGTACCAGCTGCCGATGTTCTGGTTCTCGACGCTGTCCTTGACGTCCGCGACGTCGCCGAGATGGATCGGGGCGCCGTTGGGATGGGCGATGACCAGCGAGCGGAACTGATCGGCGTTGACGCGCTGCGTGTCGGCATTGATGGTCATGCTCTGCGACTGGTTCTGCAGCGTGCCGACGGGGACCTGGCTGTTGGCATTCACCACGGCGGCGTTGACGGTATCGATGCCGATCCCGCGGTCGATCAACTTGTCCGGATTGACGTCGATGCGCACGGCATAGGTCTGCGCTCCGTTGACGTTGACTTCTGCCACGCCCGGCAAAGTCGACAGAGACGGCGAGATGATGTTCTCGGCGATGTCGTCCAGCTTGCTGCGCGGCAGCGTGTCGCTCTGCACGGCAATCAGCATGACCGGGGCGTCGGCCGGATTGGTCTTGCGATAGCTCGGCGGAGTGGTGAGGTTGTTCGGCAATTGCCGCGTGGCTGTTGAGATCGCGGCCTGTACATCGGCCGCAGCCGCATCGATGCTACGGTTGAGATCGAACTGCAGCACGATGCTAGTGTTGCCGAGCGAGTTGGTCGAACTGATCTCGCTGATGCCGGGGATGGTTTCGAACTGCTTGATCAGCGGGGTGGCCACCGACGTTGCCATGGTCTGCGGCGAAGCGCCGGTCAGCTGCGCGGAAACGTTGATGGTCGGAAAGTCGACCTGCGGCAGGGCCGCGACCGGGATGAGCTGGTAACCGGCAAGACCGGCAAGCACGACGCCGATCGCTAGCAGGGTGGTCGCGACCGGACGCTGGATACAGAAATTCGGGATCATGGCTGCGCCCCAACTGCAAAGGCTTCGGTCTTGCCGGCGTCGGTGGAGGCGACCTTCTGTGTGCCGCCGTCATTGAATTCTTCCTTGATCGCCTGACCGTCGGTGATCTGCGACTGCCCCTCGATGACGACATGGTCGCCAGCCGATAACCCCTTGGCAACGGCGGTACGGTCGCCGTTTGCACGTGCGACGGTCACAGGCGTCACATGAACCTTGCCGTCCTTGACGACGAAGGCAATGAAACCGTCCGGGCCGGGGCTGACGGCAACGGTCGGCACGACGATCAGCGGTTCCTGGTCGGCGAAATGAACGGCGACGTTTTCCGACCGTCCTGGCCAGAGGGCGCCATTGGCATTGTCGAACTTGGCCTTGACCATGACGGTTCCAGAGGTGGAATCGACGGTGTTGTCGAAGAAGCTGACCTGCCCTTGGCGAACCTTGCCTTTATCTGAATGCGGGACGGTGGTGACCGGCACGGGACCGGCCGCAAGCGCCTCCTGCAACTGGCGCAGATTGGTTTCCTGCATGTTGAACTTGATGAAGGCGGGATTGTATTTGGCGATCGTCACCACCGCAGTGCCAGCACTGACATAGGCGCCGACGCTCAGCGATACGTCGCCGAGGCGGCCGTCATAGGGTGCGCGGATGTCGGTGTGTTCGAGCTGGACCTGGTCCGCCGCAAGCTGCGCTTTGTCGCCATCGGCGGTCGCAACGGCAGCGTCGCGCGCCTCCTGCGCTTCATCTGCGGATGCCTGGGTGCCGGCCTTGCTGCTTAGCAGGCTCTGGGCCCGTGCAAGGGCGGTTTGCGTCTGCGCCAATGTCGCCTGGTCCTTGGCAACCGTAGCCTTGTCCTTGTCAACAGCCGCCTGGGCAGTGCGCGGATCAAGCCTGGCGATCAGATCGCCGGCCTTCACCGTGGCGCCGTCTTCCGCGACGATCTGAGTAATCACGCCAGCTTCTTGAGCGGCGATCGTCGTCGAGTCCACGGGAACGACCCAGCCTGTGGCGGTGACGTCCATCGGCAGGGTGGTATTGACTGCGGCAACGGTCTTAACGACCACGGTGCCCACCTTCTTATGGCCTCCGGTCTGGGCAGTCGTGGCATCCTTTGGCGCCGCCGATGCTTTGTCGACCAAGTCGGAGAGAATTGGGATGCGCTCCCGGTAAGTCCAAAGCGCCGCGCCCGCGACGGCGACAAGACAGAGGGTCAACGCAATTTTCTTCATATTTTGATACCGGCCAGGATGTTTCGCAAGTAAGCGGCTTGCTATTGCTGCATGAAGCCAACAGACGAATGACCGGAGACGGCGGAATACATCACGTTTCTGTTACCGCTGTCGTCCGCCAAGTGTAAGTTGGAAATGGTCTGCAACCGCTCTATGCCAACTTACCACAATTATTTCCGGTGAAAAATTAACACTTGGAAAGCTTTGACCGATTCATCCCGTCACTGCGCCAACACCGCGTCGTTCCTCTCCTGTTAATTGGCAGCTGGACCATCACGTCCGATAGCGGCAAAACACCCCTCGGTTGACCGGCTGCAGCGAACTCCTCCGGTCCGAACCCGCTTTACCAGGCGAGCTCGGCCGGCTCTCGTGTTCAATTACAGAGAACGGGCGGCACCGCCATCGCAGCGGATCATTGCCCCGGTAATGTAGCTTGCAGGCTCGCTGCAGAGAAATGCTGCTGTCGCGGCAAATTCCTCCACCCGGCCGTAGCGGCCCATCGGGATGCGCGCCTGCTTCTCGGCGCGGATTTCCTCCATGGGTCGTCCGGTCCTCTTGGCCGCCGCACCATCCAGATCATCCAGTCGGTCGGTCGCGATGCTGCCCGGCAAAAGCATGTTTGCGGTCACGCCATGGGCGGCAATCTCGGTGGCAAGCGTCTTGCTCCAGCCGGCAAGGGCCGGGCGAAGCGTGTTGGAAAGCGCGAGGTTTGCCAGCGGTTCGATGACACCAGACGATGCGACCGTCAGAATACGGCCCCAGCCCTGGGCCTTCATGTGCGGCAGGAGAGCATTGGTCAGCGTGATGATCCGCGCCACCATCGACAGGAAATAACTCTCCAGATTGTCCGCCGTCATGTCCTCCGTCGTGCCCGGTGTTGGACCGCCACTGTTGTTGACAAGGATATCAACGCCGCCGAGTTTTGCCTGGACGCCCTCAGTCACCGTCTTCACGAAGTCGGAATGGCTGAGGTCCGCCTGCATCCAGTCAGCCTTTCCCTTGCCCTCCGCGTTGATTGCCGCGCAGTTAGCGGCCAGCCGCTCGACGCTGCGCCCGCAGATCAGCACGTCTGCGCCCTCGCGCGCCAAAGCCACGGCGATGCCGTGGCCAAGCCCCTTCGACGATGCGAGGATAAGCGCGCGCTTTCCTTTGATGCCGAGATCCATGGTGCTACTCCTTCTTTTTAAGTCATGCGCACCGATATAGAGCGGCAGTCGCCGGCACTGAAGCGAAATGCACAATTCTCCTTCGGCCTCAGACCAAGAGGCTTTGCGCAACCCCAACGTCGATTGTGCAAATTGAAGGAGTGGGCGTCGCATCCCGGCTCGACAATCCTATCTGCTTTTGACAAGAGAGAAGACAAAACGGGGACAGGGCCGTCGCACGGCCAAGCGGAGACGACCGAATGACCGACGCATTGGAACTGCCGGAACGCGAAAGCATGGAATTCGACGTTGTGATCGTCGGGGCGGGCCCGGCGGGCCTGTCTGCTGCCATTCGCCTGAAACAGGTCAACCCGGACCTCACGGTCGTGGTGCTTGAGAAGGGTGCCGAAGTCGGCGCGCATATTCTGTCGGGTGCCGTCGTCGATCCCATCGGCATCGACCGCCTGCTGCCGGGCTGGCGCGAGGAAGAGGGACACCCTTTCAAGACCGAAGTCACCGACGATCATTTCATGCTGCTTGGCGCCTCCAGCGCGCTCCGCCTGCCAAATTTTCTGATGCCGCCGCTGATGAGCAATCACGGCAACTATATCGTCTCGCTCGGGCTCGTCTGTCGATGGCTGGCGGAAAAGGCCGAGGCGCTGGGCGTCGAGATCTATCCGGGATTTGCCGCAACGGAAGTGCTTTATAACCAGTCGGGTGCCGTCATTGGCGTGGCGACCGGCGACATGGGCATTGAGAAGAGCGGAGAGCCCGGCCCGAACTTCACGCGCGGCATGGAACTGCTCGGCAAATACGTATTGATCGGCGAGGGCGTGCGCGGCTCGCTCGCCAAGCAGCTGATCGCCAAATTTGACCTTTCGAAAGACCGCCAGCCCCAGAAATACGGCATCGGCATCAAGGAACTCTGGCAGGTCAAGCCCGAGAACCACAAGCAGGGGCTCGTGCAGCATTCCTTCGGCTGGCCGCTCGACATGAAGACTGGGGGCGGTTCTTTCCTGTACCATCTGGAAGACAATACCGTTGCCGTCGGCTTCGTCGTTCACCTGAATTACAAGAATCCCTATCTCTACCCCTTCGAGGAATTCCAGCGCTTCAAGACGCATCCGGCGATCCGCAGCACGTTCGAGGGTGGCAAGCGGCTATCCTACGGCGCACGTGCCATTACCGAAGGCGGCTATCAGTCGGTGCCGAAGCTGACTTTTCCGGGCGGCGCGCTGATCGGCTGCTCCGCTGGCTTCGTCAACGTGCCGCGCATCAAGGGCAGCCATAACGCCGTGCTGTCCGGCATGCTGGCTGCCGACAATATCGCTGCGGCAATCGCGGCCGGTCGCGCCAATGACGAAGTGGTCGAGATCGAAAGCGAATGGCGCGCCGGCGACATCGGCAAGGACCTCAAGCGGGTGCGCAACGTCAAGCCGCTCTGGTCGAAGTTCGGCACCGTGCTCGGCGTCGCGCTCGGCGGCCTCGACATGTGGACCAATTCGCTGTTCGGCTTCTCTTTCTTCGGGACGGTCGGCCACGGCAAGACCGATGCCGCCTCGCTGGAGCCGGCCGCACAACACAAGAAGATCGATTATCCGCGCCCGGACGGTGTCCTGACCTTCGACCGCCTGTCGTCGGTATTCCTGTCGAACACCAACCACGAGGAGAACGAGCCGGTCCACCTGCAGGTCAAGGACATGGCGCTGCAGAAGTCGTCCGAGCACGACATCTATGCCGGCCCTTCAACACGCTACTGTCCCGCCGGCGTCTATGAATGGGTGGAGAAGGACGGCAAGGAAACCTACGTCATCAACGCCCAGAACTGCGTGCACTGCAAGACTTGCGACATCAAGGATCCGAACCAGAACATCAACTGGGTGCCGCCGCAGGGCGGCGAGGGTCCCGTCTACCCGAATATGTGAGGAGCGACGGCATGACATTGGAGCCGGCCGAGGGGTTCATCATCCGGCTGGCCCGGTCGCAGGAACTGCCGCGCCTGACCGAAATCGAGCTGGATGCTTTCGGGGCGCTGGCCGAGGCACGGGGAGATGGGCTCGAGGCTCATGCCCTGCCGCAGGATATTCTCCGGCAGTCCCTTGAAGATGAGTTGTTGTTCGTCGCGGCTGATCGCAGCAACGAGCCGATAGCCTTCCTGGCCGGCACGGAGCGCGACGGCATGCTCTACGTCGAGGAGGTCGACGTCGCCCGTGCCTGGCAGCGTCGAGGTGTCGGCCGGCGGCTGATGGCAACCGCAATCGAGACCGCTCGGGCAAGCCGGCTGCTTGGCGTGACCCTGACGACCGACCGCTTGGTCCCCTTCAATGCGCCCTTCTACGCCAAGCTCGGTTTCTTTGAGATTGCCGAGGACGATGTCGTACCGCAACTTCGGCGGATACTGGCACGCGAAATCTCGATCGGCACTGGTGGCGACCGTCGTGTGGCGATGATCCTGCGCTTCCCTTGAAGCAATGCTTCAGCCCGTCACACGGCTCATCGTCGGTGATGTCTCCTGGAGATCGATGGCAGGTAGCGTCCACGATTTCCAGGCCACGACCATCAAGCCGCCGATGATGCTGATGTGCTCCATCACCACGTAGAATTCCATTGTCCTGAACGGCTCATCCATCTTCCAGAACGTATGGACGATCGGAATGGTCAGCGCCGTGAACACCGCGAGCGCGCCGGCGCCGAGCCAGGTCCAGCGGTTGGCGATGATCAGCGCCGAGCCGACAAGTTGGGTAACGAGAACGGCGACGTTGAAGAGCGCCGCTGGCTCAAGGCCGAAATGCGCCATCTCCGCCACTCCACCCTGGAAGTCCAGGAGCTTGGAGAGCCCGCTCGCCCAGAACATGAAAGTGAGAATGGTTCGGGCCAGATAGCCAAACCAGGTCGAACTCGTTGCGGCAGCAATGAAAGACGTCATGGAAATCCCCCGATCCCAATATACCCACTCCCACTCTACAATGCGGTTGCACCCTCGTAAATGGAAATGCGCGTTAGGGTTTAAAAAAGGAACGGATTTCAGGCAGACAGACGGGCGGCTGGGCCGCCCGTCTGTATCCGTCAGAGCAGGGTGCCGCTTAGGATCGCCAGCGCGACGCTGAAATAGATCACCAGTCCGGTGACGTCGACGAGCGTCGCGACGAAGGGTGCGGAGGCGCTGGCGGGATCGAGGCGGATCTTCTGCAGCAGGAAGGGCAGCATGGAGCCGCAGATCGAGCCGAAGGTCACGATCCCGATCAGCGCCGCGAATACCGTCAGCCCCACCAGCTGCCAGTGTGGCCCGTAGTCGAACAGCCCGATCTGCTGCCAGGCGACGATCCGTACGAGGCCGACGAGCCCGAGGATTGCACCGAGGGTGACGCCGGTCGGCAGTTCGCGCAGCAACACTCGCCACCAGTCCGACAGCTTCAGTTCGCCGAGCGCCAGCGCCCGGATGATCAGCGACGTTGCCTGCGAGCCGGAGTTGCCGCCAGAGCTCATGATCAGCGGAATGAACAGCGTCAGTACGACAGCCTTTTCCAACTCCCCCTCGAAGTGCTGCATCGCGCTTGCCGTCAACATTTCACCGAGGAAGAGGGCAGCAAGCCAGCCGGCCCGTTTCCGGATCATGCCCGCAAAGCTGATCTGCATGTAGGGCTTGCCGAGTGCTTCCATGCCGCCGAACTTCTGCGCGTCTTCGGTTGTGTCGGCAATCATCGTGTCAATCACGTCATCGACGGTGACAATGCCGAGCATATGCTGCTCATCATTGACGATCGGCAGCGCGAGCAGATTGTGCTTGCGGATCAGCCGGGCGACGTCCTCCTGCTTCATCAACGGCTGGGCCGTCACAGGCTCGCCCATCTGGGCGACGGTGAGGATCGACGCATTCTCCTCGCCATTGATCAGCCGGCGCAGCGTGACGACATGCGAAAGCGCATGCGTCTTACTGTCGAGGACATAGATGGCATAGACCGTCTCGCGCGAGCGCTCGACCTGGCGGACATGCTGCAGCGCCTGGCCGACGGTCCAATCGTCGGGCACGCTGACGAATTCCGTCGTCATGATGGCGCCGGCCGTGCGCGGCGGGTAGCCCATCAGCGTCTGGATCGCCTGCCGCGTTGACATGTCGAGCCGTGCGACCAGCCCGCCGCGCACATCCTCGTCCATTTCGAGAAGGATGTCGGCCACCCGGTCGTTGGCTGTCGCGTTCAGCAACTTCGCGGCCTGTTCGGGCGGCAATACCGTCAGGATGTCGGCCGCCCTGTGCAGCTCCGGCTGGTTGAGGACGTGCACCGCCTTCTGTAGCGACAGAGACGCCAGGATGGCCGCCGCCTCCTTGACACCAACGGCATTCAGCCGTTCGACGCGTTCCGCAGTGGTGATGCCACGGCCTTCGTTGATGAGGTTAAGGGCGGCATGGCCAGCCCGAATGGGTAAGCTGTTGAGGTTCATTGGCTCGCCTTTCCGTCGATCCGCCGCAGCGGCGGATCGTGGCGAGCCGACAGGAGTCGGTTAGTGCACGAACGCCGCTGACGGCAAAGGCAATCGACTGCTACTGTCGCTAGGCATCGTAAGATGACTCCGGTTGATCGAAGTGGAGGCAGACCGCTCTCCACGTCGCGAGAAATCTGCCAAAACAGCTAAAAAGTCAAGTCCCGTAGGGAGTTGGTGTGGTTCCCCAGCAGGCTATAGAATGACCGGCGGCGCTTTAGGCTCAAGTTCTTTTTCGGGCCTGCGCGCAGCAATTGAGCAGTCGCGGCCGGGCCTTGTCTGCCCGGCCTGCATATCGACAGTCGACAGGAGATCAGAACCCGGCGAGAACGATCTTGCCCTTTGTCCTGCCGCTTTCGAGCATCCTGTGCGCCTTCTTGAGGTTGTCAGCGCTGATCGTGCCGAGCACCTCGGACAGCGTCGTGCGCAGCTTGCCTGCATCGATCAAACCCGCGACCTCTGTCAGCAGCTTGTGCTGCTCGATCATGTCGGCGGTCTTGAACATCGAGCGCGTGAACATGAACTCCCAATGGACGGACACCGATTTGCGTTTGAACGGCATGATGTCGAGCGTTTTAGGGTCGTCGATCAGCGCGAACCGTCCCTGCGGCGCAATGAGCGTGGCGATTTCGGCGAGATGGTCGCCGGTGTTGGTGGTCGAGAATACGAACGACGGCGCGCCGGTGCCGAGTGCATCAATCTGCGCGGCCAGCGGCTTCGAATGATCGACGACATGATGGGCGCCCAGATCCTTGATCCAGTCGCTTGTTTCCGGGCGTGATGCGGTGGCGATGACGGTCAAATCCGTCAGCGTGCGAGCCAGTTGAATGGCGATCGATCCGACGCCGCCGGCGCCTCCGATGATGAGGATTGCTGGCGCGGCGCCCGGGACCGGGTCCTGCACGCGCAGGCGGTCGTACAAGGCCTCGTAGGCGGTGATCGACGTCAGCGGCAGCGCCGCCGCTGCGGAAAAATCGAGATTTTTCGGTTTAAGCGCAACGATCCTCTCGTCAACCAAGTGATATTCGGCATTCGAACCGTCGCGCTCGAGCGCGCCGGCGTAGTAGACCTCGTCGCCCGGCTTGAACATCGTGACAGCAGGTCCGACGGCTTTGACGATGCCGGCCGCATCCCAACCGAGAACCTTGTACTGGCCGGCTGCCGGCGTTGCGCTGGCGCGCACCTTGGTGTCGACGGGATTGACGGAGATAGCCTTGACCTCGACCAACAGATCGCGATCCTTTGCCTCCGGCATCGGCAGCTCGACGTCGATCAACGAGCTTAATTCCGAGATCGACTGCGGTTTCTGATAGGCGACAGCGCGCATGGGAAACTCCTGTGTTTGTTCACGAAAGTTGGTGGCCCATCATCCTTTGGCAAGGCCAGACTGTGCAGATCGGCTATTGCCTCGCCCGATCAAGCGACTTGCGATGCACTCCCAGCCCGGCGCTCCAGGGCGACGGAGAAGCCGAACACCACCAGGCCGCCGACAGACAGGATAGCGCCGACATAGCCGGTTGCCGCAGCCGTATAGCCCCATGCGATGGCAATGCCACCGAGCCAGGCGCCAAGCGCATTCGCGACATTGAACGCCGAATGATTGGAGGCGGCGGCAAGGGTCTGTGCATCGGCCGCCACATCCATCAGCCTCGTCTGTACGGCTGGACAGGCGGCAAAGCCGCAGCCAATGAGGAAGGTGCAGATACACAGCATTACCGGACTGGTGGCGGTCAGGGAGAACAACGTCATGATGACGACGTTGAAAGCCATCATCCCGCCGATCGTGCCCTTCAGCGAAATATCGGCAAGCCGCGACCCGACGATGTTTCCAACATTCATGCCGATACCGAACAAAGCCAGGACGACCGGGATCATTCCTGCAGACATCCCGGAAACGTCAGTCGTCGTCGAGGCAATATAGGTGAAGATCGAGAACATGCCGCCGAAACCGACGGCTGCGATGCCAAGCGTGAGCCAGACCTGGACACGGACCAGCGCCCCGAGTTCCCGCATGATACTGGCGCCGTCGGCGACCCGATCCTTCGGCAAGAACAGCGCGATCAGCAGAACCGTCAGAGCGCCGAGCCCGCCGACCATCATGAAGGCAGCGCGCCAGTCGAGAAGCTGTCCGAGGAGGGTGGCGATCGGCGTGCCTACCAGCGTCGCGATCGTCAGGCCCAGCATGACCCGTCCGACGGCCCGCGCCCGGCGGTGGATCGGTACCATCGAGGCGGCAACCAGCGCAGCGACGCCGAAATAGGCGCCATGCGGCAGACCCGTGAGGAAACGCAACAGCGTAAAGCTCGCGAAGGTCGGCGCGACGGCGCTCATGATGTTGCCGGCGGCAAACACCGTCATCAGCAACAGGAGCAGCGTCCGCCGCGCGAGCTTGGCCGACAACACCGCGATGACAGGCGCGCCGATAACGACGCCCAGCGCATAGGCGCTGATGACATATCCAGCTTCGGGCGTGGTGACGCGAAAGGTGTCGGCAACGTTCGGCAAAAGCCCCATGATGACGAATTCACCGGTGCCGATGCCGAAGCCGCCCATTGCGAGCGCCAGCATCACCAGGCCAACTGCGGTGCTCGAGGGCGTATCTGCTACGGACTGCGGCTCATGGGAATCGATGACGAGGTCGGTCAAGGCAGCTCCGGACGTTGAGACTGGTGGAAGGGAGCCCGGGGCACATGCCTGGCTTCCTCTGGCTGAGGCCGAATCGGGGAGATAATTGAGGGGCGCGGCAAGCGCACTTTCGACTATGTAAGATAGCTCAGATGCCGTCTCGTGCATTTTCCGCACTGCAGCAAGGCACGTCGCGCATACGTTGACGCGCCGGCAATGCGCGTCGGTTAAGACTATCTCGCGTATCGCTTGATTTTGTTCGCATACGGTCCATCTAAAGAGCACATTTGCTAGGGTTGCCGCTGTTAGCCGGCAGTAGCAATGGGGAAACCGGGGTCCTCCATGAAGCTTATCGGCCTTTTCAACCAAGACGGCGGCACGTTCCGGACGACAGACATGGATGCTTACAAAGCCCATGCCGAGCAGGTTTTTCGCGATGCGGGCCATGACATAGAGTGTAGGGTGGTGTCAGGCAGCGAAATCGTGCCATCGATGGAACAGGCGGCGCAGCGCAGTGACATCGAAGGCATCATCGCCGGTGGTGGTGACGGTACGATTTCAGCGGCGGCTGCGGTCGCCTGGAAGAACAAGATCGCACTCGGTGTCGTTCCCGCCGGCACGATGAACCTGTTTGCCCGCTCCTTGCGCCTCCCGCTCGACATCTGGCAGGTGCTCGATGTCCTTGCCGTCGGCGAGGTAGACGCGGTGGATATCGGAAGCGCCAACGGCCGGCCTTTCATCCATCAGTATTCAGCGGGCATGCATGCGCGGATGGTGCGCTATCGCAACTCCTTCACCTTTCGCTCGCGGATAGGCAAGATGTCCGCAAGCACCCGCGCCGCCCTCGGCGTTGTCTTCAATCCGCCCGAGTTCGACCTCGAGTTCGAGCTCGATGGCAAGAAGGAGCGCCGGCGCATTTCGGCTGTCTCTGTCTCCAACAATCCGTTCGGTGAAAACGCTCTCCTCTATGCCGACGACCTGACCACCGGCAACCTCGGCTTCTACCTGGCAAAGCCTATGAAGCCGCTGGGGGTTGCCCGCTTGGCCTTCGACATGTTGCGGGGCAAGTTCCGCGACAATGTGGATGTCATGGTGATGAATGCCGAGTTACTACATCTGCATTATCCAAGGATGCACCCCAAGGCGAATTGCGTCATCGACGGCGAGCTGTTGCCGCTTGAGCGCGATGTCGTGCTGAGGCTGCATCCCAAGGAGTTGAAGGTGATGGTCGAAAAGGGCACGGCAAAACGTGTCGCGGTCGAGCAGAGCCCGGAACCCTCCCTGGCCTAGCGCCGTCGATCAGATGCGCGGCAGATAGGTTTTGTAGTCGAAATCCGACACCGTACGCAGGAAGTGGATGGCTTCCTTTTCCTTGGTGTCGGCAAACAGAGCCTGATAATCTTCGCCGAAGATGTCCTTGATGAAGGGCGAGACGCGGAAGCGCTCGACGGCCGTCAGGAAATCATGGGTCAGACGCGGGGCCTGCGTTGTGGTATCGCCGGGCGTGACTGCGCGTCCCGGATCCAGCTGTTCTCCAAGCCCCGAAAGCATGCCCCCGAGAATAGCGGCTATCGCCAGATAGGGATTGGCATCGGCGCCGGGGACGCGGTGTTCGATACGGGCGCCGGGCCCACGCGTCTCGGGAATGCGCAGCGCCGTGCCGCGGTGGTCGAAACCCCAATTTATCTCAACGGGTGCGAATGAGTCGGGCTGGAAGCGGCGATAGGAGTTGGCGAAGGGCGCGAATACCAGCTGCGCTTCCTGCATCGTCCGCAGCAATCCAGCGCAGACCGATTTCAGCTTGAGCGGCTCGCCACTCTCGGCATCGAAAATATTGTGACCTTGGCTGTCGAGGACGCTGACATGGACATGCAGCCCGGAACCGGCATGCTCTGTGTAGGGCTTGGCCATACAGGTCGACTTCAAGCCATGCTGGCGGGCCGCTTGGGCCGCTATCCGCTTCAGTCCGATGCAGTCGTCGGCGGCGGCCAGTGCATCCGCGCGGTGCAAAAGGTTAACTTCGAACTGCCCTGGCCCGAACTCTGCAGTCGTCGCATCGGCCGGCAGCCCCTGCGCCCGCGCATAGGCGCGCAAGGTCTCGAGATAATCTCCAAGAAGATCGACGGCATCCATGTCGTAGAGTTGAAAGCCGTTCGGCTCGCCGTGATAGGTGAGCGCTGGCGGTGGCGATGGCACCCGTGCCGCCTGCCAGTCGGCGGCCATCAGGTAGAATTCCAGCTCTGTCGCGACCACGGGGGTCAGCCCTAGTCTCCGATAGCGCTCGACGACGGCGGCAAGGATCGCGCGCGGATCCATGAAGCTCGGGCGACCGTCGAGCCGGTGCATTGTGGCCAGCACCTGGCGCGATCCTTGGGGCGCCCATGGCATCGGCGCTAAGGTACGCGGATCGGCGACGCACTTGCCGTCGGGATCGCCTATCGTCATCGACAGGCCGTTCAGTTCGTCATTGTCGTAACCCCAGATGTCGAGCGTCTGTGTCGACTGCGGCAAGCGCACGTCGCCGGCCCAGACCTTCTTTTCAGCCGAAAGCGGAATTTGCTTGCCGCGCAGCCGACCGTTCATGTCGACGATCAGCACCTCGATGCGAGCGGCTGGGTCCGGCGTGTCGTCTTTTGCTGTCTCGGCGGTCATGCTCTTGAAAATCCTCGAATGCCCGGCCATGGTCGTAGCTGATCAAGCCCGGCCTTTCAATTCCGAAGGATTTGCAGACGATGTCCGAGACGAAACCGCTCTCCAATCTCGCCGCCATCGATGCCGCCCATCACCTGCATCCCTTCGCCGACACCGCCAAGCTGAACGCCGAAGGCGTTCGCATCATCCAGCGCGGCGAGGGTGTCCACATCTTCGACAGCCAGGGTCGGAAATATCTCGACGGCTTTGCCGGGCTATGGTGCGTCAACATCGGTTACGGCCGTCCGGAGATTGCCGAGGCGGTGTCACGGCAGATGAACGAGCTGCCCTTTTATAACACCTTCTTCGGCACGACGACGACGCCAGCGACGCTGCTCGCCGAAAAGGTCTGTGCCCATGCCGGGCCGAGCTTCAACCATATCTTCTTCACCAACTCCGGCTCCGAGGCGAACGACACCTGGTTCCGCATGGCCAGGGTCTACTGGAGCGCCGTCGGCAAGCCCTCGAAGAAGATCGTCATCGCCCGGCTGAACGGCTACCACGGCTCGACGGTGGCGGGCGCCAGCCTCGGCGGTATGAAGTACATGCACGAGCAGGGCGATCTGCCGATTCCAGGAATCGTCCATATCGGCCAGCCCTATTGGTATGCGGACGGTGGCGACCTCTCGCCCGAGGACTTCGGCCTGAAGTTGGCGCGCGAACTCGAGGCAAAGATCGACGAACTCGGCGAGGACAATGTCGCGGCCTTCGTGGCGGAGCCGATCCAGGGTGCGGGCGGCGTCATCATTCCACCGTCGACCTACTGGCCGGAGATTGATCGGATCTGCAAAGCCCGCAACATCCTTTTGGTATCCGACGAGGTCATCTGCGGCTTCGGACGTCTGGGCTCCTGGTTCGGGTTCCAGCACTACGGTTTCCAGCCCGACCTGGCGCCGATCGCCAAGGGCCTGTCGTCGGGCTATCTGCCGATCGGCGGCGTGCTGGTCGGCGACCGCGTTGCCGAGATCCTGATAAACAACGTCGGCGAATTCAACCACGGCTTCACCTATTCCGGCCACCCCGTCTGCGCCGCCGCGGCACTTGAAAACCTGAGAATCATCGAGGACGAACATCTGGTCGAGCGGGTGCGCGAAGACATCGGCCCCTATTTCGCTGAGGCCTGGGGCAGCCTTGCCGACCACCCGATGGTGGGCGAGGCAGTCAGTGTCGGGCTGATGGGCGCCCTGCAGCTTGCCGCCGACAAGACGACGCGCCGCCGCTTCGAAAAGCTGGATGCCGTGGGAGCGGCCGTCCGAAACCACGCCCTGGCCAACGGCCTGGTCCTGCGCGCCACCGCCGACAGGATGCTGGCGTCGCCGGCCCTGATCATCAGACGCGAAGAGGTCGACGCAATGGTGCGGATCGCGCGTCTGGCGCTGGATGCTGTTTGGAAAGCCTGACTCTCAGCCAGCGATCTAACGTGGATAGATCCAGGCATAGGCGAAGCGGGCCGTGTCACCGCTTTTGCCGTGGATGTAGCCGACATCGGCCTGGCGCGCGACGGCATTGGCATAGTCGGGCCCGAGCGACGTGGTGACCCAGTTGACCAGGGTCAGGGGCATGGCGTCGCGACCCTTCTTCGGCAGCCAAACCAGCAGCACCGGCCGATCGGCTGTCCACTGGTAGGGCAGGGTAAGGTTTGCGAAGAACATCGACATGACAGGGACGTCGGGCAGTTGCAGGCGCAGGTTGCCCGCCGGCAGCCAATCGTCGGTCATCACGAGGCCCGGCTGCTTGCCTTCGCTGCTGACGACCTGGCTGACGAACGCGGCGTAGGGCATGTTGTAGGCTTCATAGGAGCCGAACAGGCTGGGGAAGGTGACGCGGGTCAGGAGCGCCGTCGGGATCAGCAGCATCATGGCGAGCGGAATATAGATGAAGCGCTTGGCGAAATCCTCTGACCGCAGGCCGGCGATTTCCATCTTCAAGCAAAGATAGATCGGCAGCAGGAACAGGAACGGCAAAAGCCACCGGTCACGCATCGCCGTCATGCCGATGCCGAGAACCAGCACCAGCACGAGCACTGCCACGGCAAGGAAGATGGCAGCAAAGAACCGCGTCCATTCGTTGGAGCGTCGAAGGTTGCCGAACAGGCTTTTGCCGAACACCAGCCCATAGACGACCAGGGTCGGCAGGCAGATGACAACCGTGAGCTTGATGAACTCCAGCGGCCCTCGGATCCGCTTGGCCCATTCGCTTTGTGGCGCATCCTGCTCCATGATGCCGAGGGTGCGGCCGGAGGCGAGATCGAAGTTGTGCAGCAGCCAGAGGCCATGCGGCAGGAAGATGATCAGTGCGATGAGCACGGTGACCAGAAAACGCTTGTCGAAAAGCCGGGCGCGACCCTGCGGGTGCAGCAAGACCGCGACGATAGTGGCGGCAGCCAGCAAAGCGAAATTGTATTTCGACAGCATGCCGAGCCCGAGCGCCAGGCCAGTGATCAAGTAGCCTGACCATGAAGGCGTCTTGATCGTCCTGATGACACCGTAGAGGAACAGGTTGATCGTCACCATCTGGGCAACGGTATGGGTGAGGTCGCGCTGCGCCTCCCAGAAAAGCTGCGGTATCGTCAGCAGAGACAGCGTCGCGATGACCGCAAACAGCTTGTCGGCCAGCACCAGGCGCGCGAGCCTGTAGTAGCTGACATAGAGCACGAACAGCACGAGGTTCTTGACGATCGAGATGATCGCCAAGGAAAGTCCGAAGACCGAGACGAACGCGGTCTGAAGCCAGTTGTACAGCGGCGGCTGCGAATCGTAGCCAGATGTCAGCCATTGCGAAAAGAACGCCTGCTGCGACTCGTCGTAGCGCATGGCGTGCGGCATCAGCATGCGGACGATGAACTCAAGGCAAAAATATCCGGCAAGCAGCAGGATGACCGCATCGGGCTTGCGGATCAGCAGCCTATGCATCCGGCAAATCCCGATCGAAGATCTTGCGAACGATGTAGTTCGGCGAATCGTCGTCGCGATAGTAATTACGAGCGATCATTTCGGCGAGGATGCCCGTGGTTACCATCTGCACGGAGGCAAGCAGCAGCACCACGCCGACCATCAGCATCGGTCGCGTGCCGATATCGTTGCCCATGATGAATTTGTCGACGAAGAGGTAGGCCATGATGAGCATTGCCAGGGCGCCGAAGCCGAGGCCGAGCGATCCGAAGAAGTGTCCCGGCCGCGCCTTGTAGCGCATGAAGAACATCACCGACAGCAGGTCGAGAATCACTCGGAAGGTGCGGGAGATGCCGTATTTCGATTTGCCATGGGCGCGGGCGTGGTGGGTGACGGCCATCTCGCCGATCCGCGAGCTCGGTACGACGCTTGCAACCCAGGCAGGGATGAAGCGATGCATCTCGCCCATCAGCTTGACCTGTTTGATGATCGCGGTGCGGTAGATCTTCAGGCTGCAGCCGTAATCATGCAATTTGACGCCAGTCGTCCGGCCGATCAGGTAATTGGCACACCAGGATGGGATCTTGCGCAGGAGCAGTCCGTCCTGTCGGTCTTTGCGCCAGCCGACGAGAAGGTCGAGGTCACGGCGTTCCAGTTCGGCGACCATCGCCGGGATATCCTTGGGATCGTTCTGCAGGTCGCCGTCCATGGTGGCGATCAGCCGGCCGGTGGCGGCGTCAATGCCGGCCTGCATGGCGGCGGTCTGGCCGAAATTTCGCTGAAGTTCGACGATCCGCAAGATCAGTCCGTCCTGCTGCAGATAGGTTCGGGCATTGACCAGCGTCGCGTCCGTACTGCCGTCGTCAATCAGGATCAATTCCCACGATCCAGCGAATTCCGCCATGGACTGGGTGATGCGCTCGATCAGAGGGCCGACACTGTCTTCCTCGTTGAAGACCGGCACGACCAGCGAGAGTTCGACTGGATGAGCTGCATTCGCGTGAAGCCGATTTGACTCTGCCGTTGTCTGCAACGCTTCTTTCTCCTAAAAGCCGTCATGGTCGCTGGCCGCGCGAGCCATGCTCGTACCGCCAGCAACATCCCAAGTCGGTGCCTAACTACATGAAGTGTCCAATGGTTGTCACCCGACTATCCTGGTTTATTCGCAATCGCATGACACTGCTGACCTTGGCGGTTGTCTTGGCCTATGCCGCCTTCATTGAGTGGTTCTGGGGCTGGAGCGTCATCCTCGGGCAATGGGGCAAGGTCGGTCCGCTGCCGATTCTCATTGCGTTGGCCTTGCTGACCAGCACCTACTTCCTGCGCACATGGCGCATCCATGACTACTTCCCGGGTGAGACAAAGGGCAGGTACGCCCCCTTATTTCGCGTAACGCAGGTCCACAATCTGCTGAACGTCATGATGCCCTTCCGCACCGGCGAGACCAGCTTTCCGCTGCTGATGCGCGCGGAATTCGGCATTCCCCTGGCTCGCAGCACAGCGGCACTGCTCGTCATGCGCCTGCTTGATCTGCATGCCCTGCTCGCCGCAGCCGGTGTCGGACTGGCAATGGGCTCGCGCCACGGGCTATTCGCCTGGCTGCTATGGCTCTGCTTCCTGCTGCTGCCGGTTGCCGCCTTCGCTGTCCGCGTGCCTCTCGTTAGGCTCACGGGGAAGGCATTGCCGGCAAGGGCGCAATCGATCGTGCGGGAGCTCGAGCGCGGTTTGCCAGAGGATGCATCAGCCTTTGCCCGCGCCTGGCTGATGACCGTCGTCAACTGGCTTGTGAAGGTGGCGGTTCTCGCCTGGGCGCTTGGCCTGATGCAGGTCGCGCCGCTTTCGGCGAGCTTCGGGGGAGCGTTGGGCGGTGAACTGTCCTCGGTATTGCCGGTGCATGCGCCGGGCGGGATCGGGACCTATCCGGCTGGTATCACTGCCGGAGCGCTCGCCTTCGGCGCTCCGACCGACAAGGCCGCCTTGACGATCCTCGCACAGGCAAGCATCAACGGTCACCTGCTCGTCATCGTCTCCGCCTTGATCGGCACGGCAATTGGGCTTCTGGTGCCCAAGGGGCGGGCCCGAAAGGCCGCTTAGTAGTCCAAACGGCTCAAACGCATTCGCAAGCCTCTCAGCCCCTCACTGGAAAGCGGTCTCGAAGAAGCTGCGTAGCTTGCGCGAATGCAGCGCTTCCGGCGGCATCGCCGCCAACTTCTGGATGGCGCGGATGCCGATCTGCAGATGCTGGTTGACCTGCGTCCGATAGAAGGCGGTCGCCATGCCGGGCAGCTTCAACTCGCCGTGCAGCGGCTTGTCCGAAACGCAGAGCAGGGTGCCGTAGGGAACGCGGAAGCGAAAGCCATTGGCGGCGATGGTTGCCGATTCCATGTCGAGCGCGATCGCCCGGGCTTGCGAGAGCCGCTTGACCGGCCCCGCCTGGTCGCGCAGTTCCCAGTTGCGGTTGTCGATGGTACCGACGGTACCGGTGCGCATAATGCGCTTAAGCTCGAAGCCCTCGTAGCCGGTGATTTCAGCCACCGCCGCCTCGAGCGCCACCTGCACTTCCGCCAGCGCCGGGATCGGCACCCAGACAGGCAGGTCATCGTCAAGCACGTGGTCCTCACGCATGTAGGCATGGGCCAGCACATAGTCGCCGAGCTGCTGGCTGTTGCGCAGGCCGGCGCAATGTCCAAGCATCAGCCAGGCATGCGGCCTGAGGACGGCGACATGGTCGGTGATCGTCTTGGCGTTGGAGGGCCCGACGCCGATGTTGATCATGGTGATCCCGGCATGGCCCTTTTTCTTCAGATGATAGGCTGGCATCTGCGGCAGCCGCGGCGATGCGATATCGGTGTCCGGCGAACTCGATCCGGCATGGGTGATGATATTGCCCGGCTCTACAAAGGCCGTGTAGCCTTCGCCGCCCTTGGCCATCAGGTCGCGCGCCCAGGTGCAGAATTCGTCGATGTAGAACTGATAGTTGGTGAACAGAACGAAGTTCTGGAAATGGGCTGCCCCCGTCGCGGTGTAATGCGCGAGGCGGGCCAGCGAATAATCGATGCGCTGCGCCGTGAAGGGCGCCAGCGGCGAGGGCTGCCCGGGCGGCGGGATATACTCGCCATTGGCGATCTCGTCGTCAGTGGTGTTGAGATCCGGCGTGTCGAACAGGTCGCGCATCGGGATGTCGGCAAACCTCGCCGCAGAAGCCTCGACGTGGGCGCCTTCTCCGAAGGCGAAATGCAACGGGATCGGTGTAGTCGATTCCGACACGACGACCGGCACATTGTGGCTGCGCATCAAGAGCGCCAACTGCTGGGTCAGATAGTGGCGGAAAAGGACGGGCCGCGTGATCGTCGTGGTATAGACGCCGGGCGCCGTTACGTGACCGTAGGACAACCGCGAATCGACATGGCCGAAGCTCGTCGTTTCGATGCTGACCTGCGGATAAAAGGCGCGAAAGCGCGCGTTGATTGGCGCGCCTTCGGCGAGCTCCGCGAATTTGTCGATCAGAAACGACGTGTTTCGCTCGTAGAGCGCAGTCAGCGCGTCGACGGCCTTGACCGGATCATCGAAGGTCAGCGGCGCGAAAGGTTCTGGCGAGGAAATATCGAGGGGAGAGAATTTGTTGCTCATGAGCCATTATAGGATGATGTCCTCAACAAGCAAATGACGACATGAAGCTCTGTCTGGATTTCCGCAGGATTTTGTTTGCTGCGGAATGTACCTCGTTCCTATTGGACCGTCGCGCAATAGGGGCTGGTCGACTGCAGGCAGGTAAAGCTGGCGCCGAAATGCGATTGCGCGCCGCTCGAGTTGCTGTGCTGGACGGCGGCCGAGAAGCTGATCGCAAAGACCGCAGAGATCAGCGTGATGATGGTGAAGCGCCGCGCCATGATGAACATGCCAATTTACCCCTTTACCCGATGGATCGCCCTTGATCCTGACGCCTTTCTGCCATGGTTCAGCTGAATGGCTGCTGATGCGTCGGTTCATCGGGCGTTCAGCTTGCCGATACGCGCGCCGGATCGAGGACACCAAACGCTTGGGAAGGGCACAACGGCGCGAAACCGCCCTTTAAGCGACCATTCTAAACAAGGTGAAAGTCGCAGGCACCGTTTTGCAGCTCGATTCAGAGTCAACAAAGGGTTGATTTCGAGATCCTAATTTTTCGTAAAATGCGTGCCAAAGTCCTTAATTTGCAAGGCCCCTGATGTTTAACGAAATCCCAAGTTTACCAAGCATTTGCACTTTGTTTGCATCAAATTAAGCAAGCATTTTAAGCGCTTTTTGAAGCCCGTCTGCGATACTCAAATCATCAAACGAGCGGGGAAAACCCGCCGCCCGGAAGACCACCAAGCCGCACAAGACGGCAAGGTCTGAAGGAAAACAGGGATTGCACTGAACAGGCTGAAACAGGAGTTGAACCGATGGCACGCTTTGAAATGACGACGTCTGAAATGGCCACCATGGGTGGAGACAAGAACGCCGATATCTTCTGCGAAATGGGTCTGATGTACGCGACCGGTCGTGGTTGCGACATCGACCTGATCGCCGCGCACAAGTGGCTAAACATTGCGGCCATCAAGGGCTGCGACCGGGCCGCAGAACTGCGCGCCGATGTCGCCGCCACCCTCACCAAGATGCAGCTGGCGGCAGCCCTTCGCTCCGCCCGCGAATGGATGACTGTTCACTGAGCGGTAGTTTCTCTCAGCGCCTGCAATAAAGACAACCTCGCAAAGAGGGGGAGCGGCGACGCCGGAAGGCCGACGCCGAATGCGAAACCGCGACCGACCGGGACAAGGGCGGCGCGGCTTCTCGCGTGAGTTCAGTCGAGCCTCTTCAGAACCTGCGGCAAGGCTTGCTCGAACAGATCGAGATCGGCATCCGGACCGACGCTGACGCGGATGCAGCGGTTCAGGGGGGCAACGCCCGGCATGCGGATGAAAACGCCATGGTCGAGCAGTCCGTCGACAATCGCACGGGCATAGAGGCCATCTCTGCCGCAGTCGATGGCGACAAAATTTGTCGCTGAAGTCAGCGCGACGAGACCGTTGTCGCGGGCGATCATGCCGATCCGCTCGCGCGCAGCCTCGATCCTTGCAACCACGCGCTGGAGATAATCCTGATCCTTGAGGGCAGCCAGAGCGGCAACGGTCGCCAGCCGGTTCATGCCGAAATGATTGCGCAGCTTGTCGAAGGCCGTGATCGTCTCGGGCGTGCCGATGGCGTAGCCGACGCGGGCGCCGGCAAGCCCGTAGGCCTTTGAGAAGGTTCGCGTTCGCAGCACGTTCGGCATGTCGATCAGGCTTTCGACGGATGGCAAGCAGGAATCGGGGCCGGTTTCGCAATAAGCTTCGTCGAGCACCAGCATGCAGTCTTCAGGCAGGGCTCGGGCGAAGGCAGTGACCTTGTCCCGGTCCCACCAACTTCCCATAGGATTGTCCGGATTGGCAAAATAGACCAGCGGAGCCTTCTCCCGCTGCACGGCCTCGAGGAGACCGTCGAGGTCTTCGCGATCGCCGACATAGGGAACCGTGACGAGTCGTCCGCCAAAACCGGCAACGTGAAAGTTGAAGGTCGGGTAGCCGCCGTGCGAAGTGACGACCGGCGTGCCTGTCGTGACGATCATCCGGACGATCAGCCCGAGCAGCGAATCGACACCCTCGCCAATGGCGATATTGGCGATTCCTATGCCGAGATGCGCTGCGAGCGCCGATTTAAGGTCGAAGTTTTCGGGGTCGTTGTATTTCCAGATGTCGTGCGCCTGGCTTTGCATTGCCTCGATCACCAAGGGAGACGGCCCGAAACCGTTTTCATTCGCACCGATCCGGGCTTTGACAAGGGCGTTCCGTTGCCGTTCCAGGGCTTCCGGTCCGACAAAGGGCACAGTCGAGGGAAGGGCGCTGGTCAGCGGCGTGAAGCGCGAAAAGGCAGGCATGCGTTTGATTTCCCAAGCGATGATTGGATGCGTCAGAACAATAGCCGCTTGGTGCAGGGATTCAAGGGAGGAGAACGGTTGCCTTAGCGACGCATCGAGCGGGCCGCCATTGCTTCCCGGTTGCCGATGAGGAAGTCGGCGCGGACGACCAGGCGTAGGGTTTCCGGCGTCAGGAAGTTTATGAAGCGCACCGCGATACGATCGCCATGGCGGTGCGTCTCGGCGCAACCGATACGATAGGCGAGGCCAAGGATGTTGAGATAATAGTGCTGCGGCAGCCCGGCGGTGCTGCCGACCAGGAAGCTGGCGCCGCCCTGTGAGATATCGATGATCTCGGCGCTGCGCATCGAAACGCCGGTGAGGCAAGGCTTGACGGCGATGAGGCGCGCCGGTCGTTGAACGAAGAAGCGCTCGAACCTGCGCTCATAGACTTCAGATTTTACACCTGCCAGATGCGTCGAACGAAGCATGGCCATCCCTCAGATCATAGAGTCCCGAAATCATCTCGGTTTGAGACACCACCGTGGCAGGCAGAAATTGCACTTCCGTCAAGTTAAAGGTTCGTATTTTAGCGATTTCGGCATCGTCGCGGTTATAGGTGCCGCTCAGGAGAAATATCGGGCAGCAGCGTAACCGCCGCCGGCCGTTGCAGCGGTCACCAGCGTGCCCCACGCCATGTCGACGACACTGACCATGATGGGCCAGTTTTTGAGCGTGGAAAGGTTGGTAATGTCATACGTCCCGTAGGCTGCCAGCCCGAGAACCGCGCCATAGACCAGTGCCCGGCCCAGCGTGCCGCCACCCACGGCCGGCATGACCGCCAGCATGACGACGGCGACGGTGAAAAAAAGATAGAAGATGGCCGCAATACCGAGGTTTGGCTGCGGCAGCATGAGGTCGCCGAGCTGATCGCGGTAAAAGGTCCGGGCAACGAGGCCGAGCCAGATGCCGTCCAGCACCAGCAGGGTTACGAGAGAACCCGCATAGGCGGTGAGGGCGGTCTTGATCATGGCTTGGCTCCTTTTGTTCAATCCTACGCGGAGCAACGTCGTTCGGATTATCTGGTTCGAAGTATATTCGAACTCTTTGTCGGGCCCGGCGTTTCTATGATGTCGATGGCGCCTGGATCTCGCCCATGCGCCGAACCAATGTAAGGATGAGCAATGACCGATATCAAGATTCCCTGGGAATCCTGGGTCGTCGTATGTGACGGGGCCAAGGCGCTGATCATGCAAAATGCTGGCGACAATCAGGACTTGAACCTCAAGGTGCAGGAGACGCTGACACAGCCGAACATTGCCGATCGTGACCTTGGCTCGGATAAGCCGGGGCGCGGGCATCAGGCCAATGGCACAAGTGGATCGGCTGTCGAGGAAACCAGCTGGCATGACCAGGCCGAGGCAGAATTCCTGAAGCGCGTTGCGCTGAAGCTGGATGAGCTGGTCCGCGACAAGGATGCGCGACGCATAGTGCTCGTTGCGCCGCCCAAGGCCTTGGGCCAGATTCGCCCAAATCTCAGTGCGGACACCCAGGCTGCAATAACCGCAGAGGTTACGAAGGACTTGACGAATTTCCCGGTCGATCAAATCGAGCGCCATCTGGCAGCCTGATCGTCTTACGGGAGAGAGGAGGCGCGGGGCGGCGGCCCCGCGCTTCTTTCGTTCTATTGGCGGCAATCTCTGGCTTTAGTGGCTTGCCTCGAAATTCAATCGAAGCACGTGGTGCAGAAATTCGGCATTGATCAGCATATTGAATCCGACCGTCACCTCTGCTCCCTCGCGCTTGATCAGCGTGCAGCCGATTTCGTCATGGATGCCGATGATTTCAAGGAAGAAATGCGTCGGAATATCGTAGCCCGTTCCGACATCCAGCGTCGCGCCCGATTGCGACATTGTGCGGATGATGCAGCGTGTCTGCGCGCTGGTGCTGAGATGATGGCCGACGAAGATGATCTTCCCCGGTCTATCGACGACATATTCCGGAAGTACAGGCTCTTGGTCCGAATTCGTCATGAGGTGCGTCTGAAGGTGCATTTTGACCTCCGCTGGTTGAACAATCTCAGAATAGGACGAACTGCTTGATGAAGCCTGAAGGTAATTCTTAAAAAGCCGGGCATCACCTGCCAAAGCGACATTTCTTCAGTGACATAGCGAAGAAACGGGGCACGTCGTCTCCGTGACGGAGCCATCTGCTAAAGTTTCGTCAGCCACTCGTGTTCCGGAGCGTTGTAAAACTTCCACACCCGCTTCGGCCCAGCCATCACATTGAGGTAATAGAGATCGTAGCCGTGGCAAGCGGCGCAGGGATGGTAGCCCTTCGGCACCAGCGTCACGTCACCGTCCTCGACAGCCATCACTTCGTCCAGTGAACGGTCATCGGTATATACCCGCTGGAAGGCAAAGCCCTGCGGCGGGTTGAGGCGGTGATAATAGGTCTCCTCGAGAAAGCTCTCGTTCGGCAGATCGTCCTGGTCATGCTTGTGCGGCGGATAGGAAGAGGTATGGCCGCCGGGCGTGATCACCTCCACCACCAGCAGCGAATGGGCGGCGCCGTCGTCTTCCGGCATGATGTTGTTGACGTAGCGCACGTTGGTGCCCTTGCCGCGCGTTAGCGCTGGATGGGTCCCGGGCGGAATGGCGCGAGCCTCGTGGCTGCCGCCACCGGGCGCCGAGCAGACGGCGAGTTCCAGATCGGTCTCCGCCGTCACGGACCAGCTTGAGCCGGCCGGAACGTAGAGCGCGTGCGGCGCGCCGTCGAAGGGGCTCATCCGATCGCCAAGCAGGCCGAAGTCTTTGTCGCCGGCCTTGGCCCGGCCTTTGCCGCTGACCCAGACGAGGCAGACCTCGCGGTCTTCTGTTTCGCCCATGGCCGTTTCGCCGGTCTTCAGGCGGTGCATGTCGAAGCCGACATAGGTCCAGCCGGCGCTTTCAGGCGTGACGTGGTGGACCTTGCCTGTGTCGCCGCTCGGGCTGACATGCAGGGGGGACTTGGTCATAGTGCGGTCTCCTTAAAATGGCGAACGGCGGTCGGGCGTTTCAGCCCTTCGGAAAGCCCTGCGTCTCGACCGTATAGCCCGATGCGGTCATCACCCGCATCAGTTCGGCATGGCCGATCTCGGCCATCCGCTGCGGCGGTGCCTTGCGCGGATCCTGTTCCGCCTCGACGACGAACCAGCCTTCATAGCCATGGTCCGCCAGTCGCTGGACGATGGCGCCGAAATCGAGTGAGCCGTCGCCCGGCACGGTGAAGGCCCCGAGCGCCACCGCGTCGAGAAAGGACTGCCGGCTGCGGTCGAGCCCGTCCACGACCGCCTTGCGGATATCCTTGACGTGGACATGGTTGATGCGACCATGGTGATTGTCGATGGCGCGCAGCACGTCGCCGCCGGCAAAGGCAAGATGGCCGGCGTCGAGCAGAAGCGGGATGCCTTCGCCGGAATGGCGCATGAAGGCGTCGAGCTCGGCCTCGGTCTCGACCACGGCCGCCATGTGGTGGTGGTAGGAGAGCGGCATGCCCTGCTCGGCGCACCATTCCCCGAACTCCGTGACGCGGCCGGCATAGGCCTTCATCTCGTCGTCGGACAGGCGTGGCTTGGTAGCCAGCGGCTTCGACCGGTCGCCCTGGATGGAGCGGCCGACTTCGCCGTAGACGATGCAGGGCGCATCGACGGCCTTGAACAGCTCGATCATCGGCGCAATCCGGTCCTTGTTGGCCGAAAGCTCCTCATCGACGAGGGTGCCCGAGAACCAGCCGCCGCACAGGGTCACATCGGCGGCCTTGAGGATGGGCAGCATCACGGCAGGGTCGTCCGGGAAGCGGCGCCCTTTTTCCATGCCGGTAAAGCCAGCGCTGCCCGACTGCCTCAGGCACTCCTCCAGCGAAACGTCGTCGCTGAGGTCAGGGAGGTCGTCGTTCCACCAGGCGATGGGGGACATGCCGAGTTTGGCCTTCATCATACTCTCCTCAATGTTTTTGGCCCGCAGCGCGCCGGCCCTCCTGCAAGGACCGGTGGCACACCGTCAGGCGATGCGCTGATCCGCGCGCTTGGCGATATAGTTGCTGTGTGCCTCGTTGACCTGCCGGCGCGGGCTTACTTCGGGAACAGCCACCTCCCACCAGTGACCGCCTTCCTGCGTGGTGATCAGCGGGTCGGTGTCGATGACGATGACGGAGGTCCTGTCGTTCGTACGAGACGCTTCGATTGCCTGTTCGAGTTCGGCGATGGAGCCGACCTTGACGGCAACGGCGCCCATGCTCTCCGCATGCGCGCGGAAATCGATCTCCGGCATCACCTCGTGATAGGAGTCCTTCAAGAGGTTGTTGAAGTTGGCGCCACCGGTGGCCATCTGCAGGCGGTTGATGCAGCCGTAGCCGCGGTTGTCGAGCAGGATGACGGTCAGCTTCATGCCGAGCATGACTGAGGTCGCGATCTCCGAGTTCAGCATCATGTAGGACCCGTCGCCGACCATGACGACGACGTTCTTGTCCGGGCGCGCAAGCTTGGCGCCGAGGCCGCCGGCAAGCTCGTAGCCCATGCAGGAGAAGCCGTATTCCATATGGTAGCTGCCGGGCACCGTCGCCGGCCAGAGCTTGTGCAACTCGCCGGGCAGACCGCCGGCGGCGCAGACGACGATGCTGTTCTCTCCGCCAAGCGTCCGGCTGACCGCGCCGATGACCTGCGCGTCGGAGGGCAGGACCGCATTGGTGGTCGCCATCGCCCTTTCGGCACCCTCCATCCAGGTCTTCTTTTCGTGCGCGGCTCTCTCGGCAAGTGCAGCCGGCGCCTTCCAGCCCGACAACCCCGACGAAAGTGCCTTCAGCCCTTCGCGTGCGTCGGCGACCAGCGTATGGGCTTCATGCTTGGCAGCGTCGTAGGCGGCGATGTTCAGGCCGACGATGGAAAGCCTGTCGTTCTTAAATAGCGCCCAGGAGCCGGTGGTGAAATCCTGGCAGCGGGTGCCGACGGCAAGGATCAGGTCCGCATCCTCGGCAAGCGCATTAGCGGCGGAGGTGCCGGTCACGCCGACTGAGCCGAGCGAGAGCGGATGGGTCTCGTCGATGGCCGACTTGCCGGCCTGGGTGACAACGACGGGAATCCCGTGCGTTTCGGCGAAAGCCTCCAGCTCCGCCGTTGCCCGGGAATAAAGCACGCCGCCACCGGCGATGATAATGGGTCGTTCCGCCTTGCGGATCAGCGCAATGGCATCGGCCAGTTCATCGGCATCCGGCTGCGGGCGACGCTGCGTCCAGACGTGTTCCTGGAAAAAGCTCTCCGGATAGTCGAAAGCCTCCGCCTGGACATCCTGGCAGAGCGACAGCGTCACCGGTCCGCAATCGAGCGGGTCGGTCAGCACCTGCATGGCGCGCTTCAACGCCGAAATGATCTGCTCCGGCCGGGTGATTCGGTCGAAATAGCGCGATACCGGGCGGAAGGCGTCGTTGGCCGACACCGTGCCGTCGCCGAAATCCTCGATCTGCTGCAGCACCGGGTCCGGGGCGCGGTTGGCGAAGACGTCGCCCGGCAGGAACAGCACCGGGATGCGGTTGACATGCGCGACGCCAGCCGCCGTCACCATGTTGAGCGCGCCGGGGCCGATCGACGTCGTGCAGGCCATGAAGCGCTGGCGGACGCTGGTCTTGGCATAGGCGATGGCGGCATGCGCCATGCCCTGCTCGTTGTGGGCGCGGTAGACGGGTAGTTGTTCGCGGATCTGGTAGAGCGCTTCTCCCATGCCGGCCACGTTGCCATGGCCGAAGATCGCCCAGACACCGCCGAAGATGGGGACCTTCTTGCCGTCGATCACCGTCATTTGCTTGGTGAGAAACTGTGCGACGGCCTGCGCCATCGTCAATCGGATCGTCTTGCCCATCGGGCGCCTCCCAGTTTTCTTTTTTCTTACAGGCCGCGTGTCTTCAGCCAGGCCTCGGTCAGATGCCGGAAACGGCCGGCCATGTCGGCAATCGCCGCCTCGTCGTCGATATCTCCGGCAAGCCAGCTGCGCGCGGCGTCCGCAAAGATCGTCCTTCCCACAGCAAAGCCCTTCACCGATGGCGCTGCCAGCGTCGCCTCGAAGCCTTTCAGCAGCTCCTCGGCCGGCGCCTCCAGTCCCAGAAGCACGATACCACGGCAAAGCGGATCGTTGTCGGTCACCACAGCCTCGATATTGCGCCAGGCGGCGGTCGAAGCCTGCGGCTCCAGCTTCCACCAGTCCGGCTTGATGCCGAGATCGTAGAGTTCCTGCATTGCCGTCGAGATCGTCGTGTCGTCGAGCGGTCCGTTCTTGCCGGCGATGATCTCCACCAGCAATTCGCGGCCGATCTTGCGCGCCGCCTCGAATAGCGTGCGAAGTTTCTCCTGCTGCTCCGTCTTCAGGTCAGCCGGATCGTCCGGATGATAGAAGCAAAGGCATTTGATGCAATGGTCGATCGGCCACTCGACGAGCTGCGAGCCGATATCCTGGCTGAACTCGAAGCGCAGCGGCTTCGAGCCCGGCAATTCCACCGGCCGGCCGATCCACGAAAAATTCTTGGTGGCGGCATCGAAGAAAGCATCGCGGCCGAAGCGCTCGTCGATCAGCATGCCGTAGCCGCGGCGTCCATCGGCCACCCTTGCTGCCGCCGAGACGGCCAGGCGCTTGAAGGCGTTGATCCGCTCATAGGGGACACCGAGTTCATCGGCGACGCTGACCAGCTGCGAACGGTGGTCGATGGCGAGCGCCATCAGCAGCGGGATCTCGCCGCGCCGCGTCGTCGCCCAATGGATATGATTGAGAGCCTCGTCCTTGCGCAGGGCGCGCTGCTCGCTACCCTGGGTCAGGAAGCTATCGAGTTCCGCCCAGGTCGGATATTCCGGCGAGCAGAGCAGACGCGAGACCGCGAAGGCGCCGCAGGCATTGGCCCAGGTGGCGCAGGTCTTCAGGCTCTCGTCCTTCAACCAGCCGCGCAGGAAACCGGACATGAAGGCATCGCCGGCACCGAGAACGTTGAAGACCTCGATCGGAAATCCGTCGCCGACGACACCGGCCTCCAGGTCGTCCCAAATTGCGCCGTCATAGACGATGCACCCCATCGCACCGCGTTTGAGCACGATCGTGGCAGCCGTCAGCTGCCGGATGCTCTTCAACGCGCCGAGCACGTCGTCGGCGCCGGAGGCAATGAGGATCTCTTCCTCGGTGCCAACGATCAGGTCGCAGTCTGGCAGGGTCTGCTGCATCTTGGCAGTCACCCGGTCGGACTTGACATAACGCTCGAAACCCTCGGCGTGACCGGCAAGGCCCCAGAGGTTCGGACGGTAATCGATATCGAAGATGACCTTGCGGCCGTTGGCCTTGGCAATGCGGATCGCCTTGCGCTGGGCGGCTTCGGTGTTCGGCTGTGAAAAATGCGTGCCCGACACCAGCACCGCGCGCGAGGAGAGAATGAAGGACTCATCGACATCCTCCTCCGTCAGCGCCATGTCGGCGCAGTCAGAGCGGTAGAAGATCATCGGCGACACGCCTTCGGCCTCGACTGCCAGCAGCACCAGGGCCGTCAGCCTCTGCTTGTCGGTGACGATACCATCCGTGGCCACGCCTTCGCGCCCCGATTGCTCGCGGATGAAGCGGCCCATCTGCTCGTCGCCGACGCGGGTGATGAGGCCCGATTTCAGCCCGAGCCTGGCCGTGCCGATGGCGATGTTGGCCGGGCAGCCGCCCACCGATTTCGCAAAGGAGGTAATGTCTTCCAGCCGAGAGCCGATCTGCTGGCCATAGAGGTCGACAGAGGAACGGCCGATGGTAATGACGTCAAGCGTCGGCTCCGGCTGGGCGCCGTTGTTCAAGTTGACCATGAAGTCCTCCGTCAAGATTTACGCCGGCATCTCCCGTTGCCGAGGCGTTGCGCCGATAATGAAACATCGGTTCCGCAATTTTGTCAATTCGGAATATTTATTCCATTTTCTGTTTTGCCGACCGAACCATCGCCCATTTCCGGCGCTGCTCGGCGATGGCAACCGGAAAGGCCATGATCAGCGCCATCGAGGCGGATAGAGATCGAAACCCGGCAAAATCCGCTTCCGCCACCTCGAACCAGTGGGTGGCGCCGGCGGCAAGCGGCGAAAAGGCCGAATCGGTGATGGCGATCAGCGGCACGCCCCGATCGACCAGCAACTGGCTCTGCGCCAGGCTCTCGGCAGCATAGGGCGAAAAGCTGGCAGCAATGGCCGCATCGCGCGGCGTGGCGAACTGCACGAGTTCCGAATCGACGCCGTTGGGCGACGCGACGATCTGGTGGCGGATGTTCAGCTTCGAGAACGCATAGGTCATGTGCGCCGTCAACGGATAGGAACGACGCTTGGCGATCAGATAAATGGTCTCGGCTTTCGCCAGGATTTCGACGGATCTGGCGAAGGCATCGGTCTGGATGGTCGCTGCCAGCCGGTTGATCGACTGGTTGGCGGCCGAGATGAAGCCGGAGAGGATCGCGGCATTCTCGTCCTCGACGCGCGTCTCCTCCAGCGAGATCAGCCGTTCTTCGTAGGTCAGCGTGCGGTCGCGCAGCCGTTCCCGGAAAATGCTCTGCAGGTCGGAAAAGCCCTCATAGCCGAGATGGCGCGCGAGGCGGACCAGCGTCGAGGGCTGCACATCCGAGGCCGTGGCGATGCTGGCGGTCGTGCCGAAGGCGATCTCGTCGGGATTGTTGAGGGCAAAGACGGCCACTTGGGCCAGCCGCTTCGGCATGGTTGCCTTGCGCTCGATGATCGTGCTGCGCAGGCTCTCGAAGTCGCGTGGCACGCGGGCGGTTATTGTGGCGTCCTCACTCATGCAGCATGCCCCAGCGTCAGCTCATTTTGAAACAGATATTCCATTTGTCACCATAAACCCGCAGTGCGTCTTTCGCTACCGGCTTTTTAAGCGTCTGAATTCCTTGCCCAATGTCGGGAGGTTTGAATACTTGCCATATAGCCGGCAGTCTGGTGACCTTGAAACGCGGTCCAGATATTCCAAATTTATCCCTGTAGCGAAATGCGCCGCGCGCCGCTGGCTGCCCGTTGCGGCCATTCGGTTTGGTCGAATGGCGGGAGCGGCTATGGCCGGCGGAGGCAAGCGCGGTTGACGCTTTCCGGGCAAGGCGGTACGCCTTCGCCTGAAGATGCGGTGTCGCGGAAGCTGCACGCTTTGAAAAGATCCGGAGAGATTGTGTGACGGGAAGATTGGTGATCGTCGGGGCAGGGCAAGCCGGTTTTGCGGTTGCCGCCAAGCTGAGGGCGCTCAAGGATACGCGGCCGATCACTTTGGTCGGCGCGGAGGAATCGCTGCCTTACCAGCGCCCGCCGCTGACGAAGAAGTACCTGCTGGGCGAGATGAGCTTCGATCGGCTGATGTTCCGCCACGAGGGCTGGTACGCGGAGAACGATATCGACGTCCGCCTCTCGACCTGGGCCGAACAGATCCACCGCGACAAAAAACAAGTCGTCATGCAGGACGGCACGGCGCTGGACTACGAAACGCTGGTGCTGGCCACCGGCGCCATGCCGCGTCGGCTGCCGCCCGCCATCGGTGGTGATCTCGAAGGCGTCTACGTTGCCCGCGACAAGCGTGACGCCGACCTGTTGTCCGCCGAGATGCGGGCCGGCCGCCGTGTCCTTATAATAGGCGGCGGTTACATCGGCCTCGAAGCGGCTGCCGTTGCCCGCCATCGTGGCCTGGAAGTCTCGCTGATCGAGATGGCCGATCGCATTCTCCAGCGGGTCGCCGCCAAGGAAACGGCTGACATCATGCGCGTGATCCATCAGGACCACGACGTGGTGATCCGCGAGAAGACCGGCCTGAAGCGCCTGGTCGGCAAGGATGGCCGCGTGGTCGCAGCCGAGCTTTCGGATGGCTCCACGGTCGAAGTTGATTTTGTCGTGGTCGGGATCGGTGTCGCTCCGGTCGACCGTCTCGCCAAAGAAGCGGGTCTTGCGGTCGCTAACGGCATTGTCGTCGACGATTACGTTCGCACCTCTGATCCGAACATCTATGCTGTCGGCGACTGTGCCGCACTGCCTTTGGAAGGTGAGCTTGTGCGCCTCGAATCGGTACAGAATGCCGTCGACCAGGCGGAGGCTGCCGCAGCCATCATCGCCGGCGGCAGCGAGCCCTACGTGCCGAAGCCCTGGTTCTGGTCCGACCAATACGACGTCAAGCTGCAGATCGCCGGCTTCAACAGAGGCTATGACGAGACGGTGTTGCGCCACGGTACCCGTGAGGGTTCAGCGTCGGTCTGGTATTTCAAGGCTGGCAGGCTGATCGCCGTCGATGCCATCAACGATGCCCGTGCCTATGTCACCGCTAAGAAGCTGATCGACGCCGGCATCACCCCGGACCGCGAACGGCTGGCCGACGCCGGCGCCGATCTCAAGACCTTGCTGGTGTAAATGATGAGCCTGCCGCCGAACGGATTCAAGATTGCGCTCCGCGAAGGTCGCCCGCAGATCGGCCTCTGGCTGGCGATGGCCGATGCCTATGCCGCGGAAGTCGCCGGGCATGCCGGCTTCGACTGGCTGGTAATTGACGGTGAGCATGGACCGAACGACCTGCGCAGTATCCTCGCGCAACTGCAGGCCCTGCAAGGCTCGCTTTCGGAGCCTGTCGTGCGCTTGCCGGTCGGCGAAAGCTGGATGATCAAGCAGTTCCTGGATATCGGCGCCCGCACGCTGCTCGTGCCGATGGTCGACTCGGCCGAACAGGCCGAGGCACTGGTGCGTGCGGTGCGCTATCCGCCAGGAGGTATCCGCGGCATGGGCGCCGGCATTGCCCGCGCGTCTCGCTTCAATACCATTCCCGGCTATGTCGCCGACGCCGGTGAGGATATCTGCCTGCTGGTCCAGGCCGAAACCCGTGCGGCTCTTGCCGATCTCGAGAGAATCGCCTCGGTTGAAGGCGTTGACGGCATTTTCATCGGCCCGGCCGATCTTGCCGCCGACATGGGATTCGCCGGAAACCTCGAGGCGGACGAAGTCCAGGCTGCTATAGAGACGGCAATTGCGACCATCGTAAAGGCGGGAAAACCGGCCGGCATCCTGACGTTCAACGAAATATTGAACCGCCGCTACCTGGACCTCGGTGCCAGCTTCGTGGCGGTCGGCGCCGACGTGACCGAGTTTTCCTCCGCGCTCCAGCGCCTGCGCCGCCGCTATGATTCACAGCCCGACCTGGCGCAGGATTCCCCGAGAGGCTACTGACCTGGCATCCGCACCAGCGAGCGCAAACGACGCGGGGCGAGGACAGGGAGTAGGACAAACCCCGTACTGATCCGCTACGCGACACTTTTCTGACGGCATTGGAAAAAAAACCTTGCCTTTAGGCCCCATGCCAAATAGTCACGGCCTCGGAGAGGTGGCCGAGTGGCCGAAGGCGCTCCCCTGCTAAGGGAGTATACGTCAAAAGCGTATCGAGGGTTCGAATCCCTTCCTCTCCGCCATCAATTTCAAAGTCATCAATCTTCTGACCAACTCACGCACTAGAGTGCGCTTCCTTCGCATAAGGCAGGACGCATCCTTGCCCTATCTTACGATCTCCTGAGTTTCTCCAGTCACCCAACATGCGCTTTGCCTAGAGCGTATGAAACCAGCAGATAGACAAATGGTCCCTCGGGCGCACGCGGCGACAGGCCAGCAGCCATTACTTTCCAAGAGCCCGCCAAAGGCTGGTCTCAAACAGACAACCTCGCTGATCGCGGCGCAGCAAACATTTTGTGAATTGATAATTAATTAGCCTGTGCAACAATAAGCATGCTGGCCTTGGAGTTGTCGTTTCGCTCCAAGCGTGACCCCCCTAACAATCCTTGGCCGGCACCTCCCTTTCTTGAAGGCCGCACGATATCGGCGGCTGCGCATCTTAGCAGCGACCTTCGCGACCATAGGGTTCGTGACTAGCGTCTTGGCGGTTGACCGCAACGGCCGTCCATTGAAGGATTACGGTCAATGAGCGTCTCTTAGAAACATGACGGGCCTCGCGATAGCGCCACATGGGCTCAAGTGGCTGCGCAATTCATACGTGCTTACCCGGCATGTCTCTCCGACCTGTCCCGAAATGCCACAGGTGGCCGGCCTGCACTCGTGAGCATTCGGTCCACCCCACCATATTGCAACAGCAACACCTGCTCGCTGTGCAGCCGCCGGCGATTCCTTGTCATCGATTTCGCTCCGGTGACGACTCAACATCCGATGGCGAACGCAGAATCAGCCACAAGAAAGCGTCGTCATGCCGATTCGACGGCCGGATAAGCGAAAGCAAGCCTCCCGAATCCTTTGAAGCCACATCTGCGAATGGTGCAGTCAGCCCCGTTTTTGCCGCACATGCGGCGAAGTTTTCCCTGTATTCGGGGCTAAACGCGGCACTTGCATGGGTGGGTGAGGGCATGCTGCACCACCTAAGTCCCGGCAAGATATGGCTTTTTCTTAATAAACCCTAAAGAAAGTGCCGGTCGGGTGGCGGGTTTGTGTCCTTTCGGCAACATGAATTGGGGAAGGGTCGCCCCAATACCCCCTTCCGGCAAGATGTCGATTGCGTGACGGCGCCCGTCGAGTATTTTCAACAACGGAAGCGAGGGCGTGATCGTCCACTTCTCGAAACATGGGGATGGGGCAGGGAATGCCTACGGGTTAAAAATCCCAGACCCAATTGAAACTTTGAACTGGAGGTCAACTATGAACATCAAGAGCCTACTTCTCGGCTCCGCTGCTGCCCTCGCAGCAGTATCCGGTGCTCACGCTGCAGACGCTATCGTAGCTGCTGAGCCTGAGCCGCTTGAATACGTCCGCATCTGCGATGCATACGGCGCTGGCTACTTCTACATCCCAGGCACGGAAACTTGCCTGAAGATCGGCGGCATGGTTCGTACCGAAGCTCAGTGGCACAACCCCTACGCTGTTGCCGACCGCTTCAAGCGCGGCACCGAGTGGCACACCCGTGCAGAACTCAACGTCGACACTGCAACGGACACCGAATACGGTCCGCTGAAGACCAACATGGTTTACCGTTTCGACTCGACTGAAGGTGTCAACGACTCCAAGGTTCTGTTCGCTACGATCAGCCTCGGTGGCTTCATCATCGGTAAGACCGACTCGCAGTACAATCAGTGGATCGGCTACGCTGGTAACGTCATCAACGACGATATCATCGGCGACGGACCTTACGAACTGAACCAGCTGTCCTACGTTTACGACGGCGGCAATGGCTTCACTGGCGTTCTGTCGGTTGAAGACAGCCAGTCTGGCGCAGGCGCAATCGATCCGAACACGGGTCGTGATGAGTCCGACCACTACACGCCTGACTTCGTAGCCGGCCTCGGCTACAAGACCGGCGCATTCGGCCTGAAGGTCGTCGGCGGTTACGACTCGGTTGTCGAAGAAGGTGCTGTCAAGGCTCGCCTCGACATGGACTTCGGCACGTTCTCGGCCTTCTTGCTCGGCCAGTGGAACACCGATGGCGACAAGATCAACCGTTACGCCAACGGCGATGCTAGCGGTCAGTCGACCGGCGACTGGCAGGTCTGGGGTGGCACGACCGTTAAGTTCAACGACAAGCTCGAGTGGAACACTCAGGTTTCGTACGCTGACAGCAAGACGTTCGAAGCTACGACGAACCTCAACGTCTTCGTTGCCAAGGGCTTCAAGATCCAGCCAGAAATCACCTACGTCAAGTACGACAACGCTGCTGTCGACGACGATACCTTCTCTGGTATCCTTCGCTTCCAGCGCACGTTCTAATCCATTCCGACTTCGGTCGGTTGGTAGAAGCCCGGCTTTCGAGCCGGGCTTTTTTTGCATTTGGACGCCATGCGCCGGGCAAGAAGTCGATGGCATGCGGCGCAGCTATGGCGTGTGGGAATATGACAGCGAGATCACGGTTTTGTGACGTGATCTTTGTGCAACGCAATAATCCAATCCGATGTCACAAAGGGCATCCGTTACACATTGATATTTCATTGTTATATTCAATCGGTATGTTCCGCTCAGAGCCGGAGCTGAAGCGCTTCGGTTCTCCCCAAGGGGGGGTCACATTACAGGGGATGGGGTAGGGCCCGCCGTTTCACGGCGCGACGTCTCATGCCCAGTCTTCTTTTGATTGGAGCTATCGAAATGAACATTAAGAGCCTTCTTCTCGGATCGGCTGCTGCCTTCTCGGTGGTATCTGGTGCACAGGCCGCCGACGCTATCGTTGCAGCTGAACCTGAACCGCTGGAATATGTTCGCATCTGCGATGCATACGGCGCTGGCTATTTCTACATCCCGGGCACGGAAACCTGCCTCAAGATCGGTGGCCGCGTTCGTTCTGACGTCAGCTGGTACAATGCCTACAAGGCTGGCCAGGACGCTGCTGCTCGCGGCACTTACTGGAAGACCCGCGCTGAACTGTCCATGGACACGGCAAGCGACACGGAATACGGCGCCCTCAAGACCAACGCAGTTTTCCGCTTCGAATCGGCTGAAGGCACCAACACCAACAAGCTCCTCTGGGCCAACATCAGCCTCGGCGGCTTCCTGATTGGTAAGGCTGACTCGGTTTACTCCGCATGGATGGGCTACGCCGGCGACGTCATCAACGACGACATCATTGAATACGGCATCAACGGCACCGACGAACTGAACCAGCTGACCTACAGCTACGACTCCGGCACCGGCTTCACGGCTGTTGCTTCGCTCGAAGACAGCAACAACGGTGCGGCAGCTGGCGCCAACGGCGAGAACAGCTCGGATCATTACGCTCCGGACGGCGTCCTCGGCCTCGGCTACAAGGCCGGCGCTTTCAACTTCCGCGTTGTTGGCGGTTATGACTCGATCGTCGAAGAAGGCGCTGTCAAGGCTCGTCTCGACGCCAAGTTCGGCGGCTTCACTGCCTTCTTGATGGGCGGCTACAACACAGACGGCAACAAGCTCAACAAGTATGCTGGCGCCGGCGGTGCTGGTATCGGCTGGGGCGACTGGGCTGTCTGGGGTGGCGTTGGCCAGCAGATCAACGACAAGCTGAAGGCCAACCTCCAGCTCGCTTATGACGACAAGAAGACCTTTGCTGCGACCGGTAACCTGAAGTTCAACCCGGTGAAGAACCTGCTCATCGAGCCGGAAGTCACCTACGTGAACTACGACAGCGTCAACAAGGACACCTGGTCCGGTATCATCCGCTTCCAGCGCGTATTCTAAGACGACTTTGATCTGACCTCCGATCAACGAGATGGCCCGGTATCCCAGCCGGGCCATTTTGCGTTCAACATCAATATCTTGAGAAAGCTAACCTCATCCGCATCCAAGGGATGCGAGCCGCGCGTCACGCGGAGCAAGCGATGCCGTTGCTCAGAGTGCTTGCGGCAGTTATTCGGATCGCTGGTGATTCGGTATCCGCAGGTTCAACCGCGGCCGTGAATGAGGTCCTGCTCGATATCGGTCTTCTGTCCGAGACGAGCCTTGTAGACCTGATAATTTTCCATCACCCTCTGCACGTAATTGCGTGTTTCCGGGAAGGGAATGCGTTCAATCCAGTCGACGACCTCATCAATGGATTTGCCGCGTGGATCGCCGTAGCGGCTGATCCATTCGGGCACCTTCTTCGGGCCGGCATTGTAGGCAATGAAAGTCAGGATGTAGGAGCCGCCGAAGGTGTCGATCTGTTCGCCGAGGTAGTGGGCACCGAGCGTGGCGTTGTAACCGGCATCCTGGGTCAGTCGGTCGGCGGAGTAGACGAGGCCATGGCGACCGGCCACTGCCTTGGCCGTCTTCGGTAGCAATTGCAGCAGCCCTCGCGCATTGGCGGACGATACGGCGCTGGGATTGAACGCGCTCTCCTGGCGGGCGATGGCATAGGCGAGTGCCTTGCCCGAACCGGCGATATTGGCGTTGTCGGGAATGACACCAATCGGGAAGGCGAGGGCGGCCACGTCGATACCGCGCCCATAGGCGATCTTGCCGACCTGCAGCGAGAGCTGGTGATTGCCGGTTCTCTCTGCCCGCGCCGCGAGGATGGCGATCTCGCCGGGGCTCTGCAGTTGCAAAGCCAGGGCACGGTAGAGGCTTTCCGCCCGCCAGCCATTGCCGGCCGCCTCCAGTCTGGCGATGGCAAGCACGGCTTCGCGCGACTGGAAGCGCTGCTTGTCCTCGGCCGTCGGGTTTGGATAGGTCACGTCGAGCGTGCGTCGTCCAAGCTTTTCGGCGGCAATTTGCCCATAGAAGGTGCTCGGCAGAGCGGCCGCTTTTGCATAGAATTCGCTGGCCTTGCCGGGGCCGCCGGCATCCGCCGCACGGCCGAGCCAGTACCAGGCGCGCGACACGGAAATCGGCCCGTTTGAAACCTGCAGGATCTTGCGGAAGTGGACGGCGGCCGTCGCCGGATCCTTGAGCCCGCGAAGAGCGTACCAACCGGCATGAAATTCCGCTTCGCCGACATCCACCGGGCTGACGGCGACATTGGCGGCGGCTATGCGATAGGCGTCCTTATAGTCGCCCTGATCGACCAGGCCGCGGCTGATGATTCGCTGCTCGTCCCACCATTGGCCGGGATCGACAAGCGCGCTTCGGTCGCGCGGCATCAGTGCCAGAAGCCCGGCAGCCTTGTCGTAGTTTTCCTGACGTCTTTCATATTCCACGCGCATGAAAAGATAGGCCGGATCGTTCTTCCACTGCGGCGATAGGGTGGCAAGCAAGGTCGCTGCATTGGCACTGCGGTTGTTAACCGCAGCCCACGCGTTGTAGAGCGACTGTGCCTTGCCGAGTTCGCCAAAGCGCTTGGCGTCCGCCGTCTTGCTTCGGTAGAGCAGGAGATCCATGCGCGCTTTATGATCGCCAGGACTGAGCAGACCGCCGAAAGCGGTGAGAAACTTGTCTTCCAGCGTCTTGTCCAGCATCTGGCTGCGCCAGACCTTGCGGACATACGCTGCAGCCTGCGCCGGCTTGCCGTCGGCGACCAGTGCCTTGGACAGCACGAACGCGCCCTCCGGCGTTTCGGGTGCGGTTTCACCGAAGGCAGCTAGAACCTGGGCCGCCGGCGGATCTTCCCGATAGAGGGCCCGCTCGGAGAAGCCGCGAAGGTTGGCAAGCCCCGGCCAGCCCGCCAGTTCCTGGGAGGCCGCGGCAATTTCGGCAGACGGCACTCCCGTCTGGCCAGATGTTACGATCGCCCAGGTCAGAATGTGACGGTCAAGCGTGCCGCGTGCCATGCCGTTGCGGACCGCCAGAGCTTCCAGAGGTTTTTTGTTCGACAGCGCATCGAGGCCAGCCTTGAGGTCGGCGCTCGCGGGGGCAAGGTTTGAAGTGCGAGGGATCGCGCCCGTTGTCACCGGATCGCTGGGCATCGCCATCGCGAGATCGTCGGCCGGTCGGCCGCTCGGTAGCGGCGCGCCAATCAGCGGCAGTTCAGACGCAAAGCTGCCCCAGGCGGCTATGATGCCGGCAATTGAGAGGACCAGGACAGTTTTCTTCATCCGGTTATCCACGCGAGAATTCATGTCCCCATACACTTGCCGAGACGCTGCTTAACGAAACCTTACTTTAGGCGGCATTTGTCAATCAAATATGATTTTGGAATTTGCAAAGAAGCCATAAACCGCGCTTGTCGCCGTCAAATGCCCGCTTTATGGTGCCAGCACATATAACCATGGAATACGGCCGAAGCGTGAAGTGCAAGGCCTTGAGGAGACTTGCATGTTCAGGGGATCCATTCCCGCTCTCGTTACGCCCTTCACTGATACGGGCGCTGTCGACGAAGCTTCCTTTACATCCCACGTCGAATGGCAGATCATCGAGGGCAGCAGCGGGCTCGTGCCGGTCGGCACAACAGGCGAATCGCCAACCCTCTCGCATGCCGAGCACAAGCGCGTCGTCGAACTCTGTATCGAAGTCGCCGGCAAGCGGGTCCCGGTCATGGCTGGCGCCGGCTCCAACAACACGCGTGAAGCGATCGAGCTTGCCCAGCACGCCGAAAAGGTTGGCGCCGCCGCGGTGCTGGTCGTCACGCCCTACTACAACAAGCCGACCCAGAAGGGCCTTTACGCGCATTTTTCGGCGATTGCCGAAGCCATCAAGCTGCCGATATACATCTACAACATTCCTGGCCGCTCGGTTGTCGACATGAGCCCTGAGACTATGGGCGCGCTGGCCAAGGCCTATGGAAATATCGTCGGCGTCAAGGATGCGACGGGCAAGATCGAGCGGGTTTCCGAGCAGCGCATCACCTGCGGGCCGGAATTCCAGCAGCTCTCTGGCGAAGACGCGACGGCGCTTGGCTTCAATGCCCATGGCGGCATCGGCTGCATCTCGGTGACCGCGAATGTTGCGCCGCGTCTTTGCGCCGCCCTGCAAAAGGCGACCCTTGCTGGCGATTACACCTCTGCCCTGGCAATACAGGATCGGCTGATGCCGTTGCACAAGGCCATCTTCATGGAGCCGGGTCTCTGCGGCGCCAAGTACGGCCTGTCGCGGCTCGAGCGGATGAGCCGCAACGTCCGCTCGCCGCTTCTGCCGACGCTTGAGCCGGCGACGGAAGCAGCGATCGACGCCGCGATGCGCCACGCCGGACTGCTGAACTGACCCATCGAGGACGCGAAGGCCTGTCTGTGTGCAGTCGCGTCTTCACATTCCGGTCATACTCCCCTATCTAGGGCCCTTAACAATGCAGCGGCGCGTGCTTTCTACGTGCCATAAATGATGCCGCTGTCACGAGGGACGGAATAACAGATCATGGCACCCAAAGGCAGCCAACGCGTCGTCAAGAAGGTGGTCGCGGACAACCGCAAGGCCCGCTACAACTACGAGATCCTCGATACCTATGAGGCAGGCATCATGCTGATGGGGACCGAGGTCAAGGCGTTGCGCGATGGCAAGGCCAACATTGCCGATTCCTACGCCTCGGACGAAGGCGGCGAGATCTGGCTGATCAATTCCTATCTGCCGGAATATCTACAGGCCAATCGCTTCAATCACGAACCGCGTCGCCGCCGCAAGCTGCTGCTGACCGCGCGCGAGATCAACAGGCTCCGGGTCGGGATCAATCGCGAAGGCATGACCCTCATTCCGTTGAAGATCTATTTCAACGATCAGGGCAGAGCCAAGCTCGAGCTGGCACTGGCAAAGGGCAAGAAGTTGCACGACAAGCGCCAGACGGAGAAGGAGCGCGACTGGAATCGTCAGAAGACCCGTATCCTGAAGGACAACGGCTGATGCGAAAGCTCAGGATTACGGTCGGGGACCTCGTCTTCGTCGCCCGTCTGGAGTTTGAGAAGGCGCCGGAGACCTGCCGCGCGTTCGAGGCGCTGTTGCCGTTCGAGAACCAGACGATCCATTCGCGCTGGAGCGGCGAGGCGGTCTGGGTGCCGCTTGGCGATTTCCAGTTCGGCGTTGGCTTCGAGAACCACACATGTCATCCCTCGCGCGGGGATATTCTGCTCTACCCGGGCGGCCATAGCGAGACCGAGCTGCTGTTTGCCTATGGCAGTTCGTCATTCGCGAGCAAGATGGGCAGCCTTGCCGGCAATCACTTCCTGACCGTGGTCGAAGGTGCCGAGCAACTGGCGGAAATGGGACGCCGCGTTCTATGGAACGGCGCACAGCCGATCCGGTTCGAGGCCATCGGCGAATAGCTACGGCAGCGTCCGCCCAAGCGGCTCCTGCTATTCTTCGGTTTCGCCCGCAGTTGCCGTCTCGGTCGGCCGCACCATGCGTTCGGACGGGTCCCTGCCGATCTCTGCTTTCAGCGACACCAGATCGATGAAGTGGTCCGCCTGCCGGCGCAGGTCGTCGGCGATCATCGGCGGCTGCGTTGCCATCGTCGAAATGACGGACACTTTTCTGCCGCGACGTTGAAGAGCTTCGACCAGTGTTGTGAAGTCGCCGTCGCCGGAGAAGATAACCATGTGATCCACGGTCTCCGACTGTTCCATCGCGTCGATGGCCAGCTCGATATCCATGTTCCCCTTGATCTTTCGGCGGCCCATGGAATCGGTAAATTCCTTGGCAGGCTTGGTCACGACCTTGTAGCCGTTGTAATCGAGCCAATCGATCAGCGGACGGATCGATGAATACTCCTGATCCTCGATCAGCGCGGTGTAGTAATAGGCGCGCAGCAGATAGCCGCGTTTCTGAAATGCTTTCAGTAGCTTGCGGTAGTCGATATCGAATCCGAGGCTCTTGGAAGCGGCGTAAAGATTCGCGCCGTCAATGAAGAGTGCAATTTTCTCGCGTGGGTCAAACATGGCTCGCTAATCCATTGCTGCAAAACGAAAAACGCTAAAAGGCAATCACTACAGTGCCTTAGGTTGAAATCAATGGCACAAACAGCTTACTTGAAGAATTGTTCATATAAGCGAGATGTAGGGCACGATTTTCTTTATTCCAAGCAACCTGCGGTGGAACTGAAAAATTCTTAGGGCGTTGGAGGGCGTCTTAACGGTGTTCTGAGGCGTAGGATGAGGAAAAACTTGAATTTGCCAGCGTTTGATTGTATCGGGCATCTTAATTCCATACATGTCGACGACATCACGACCGTAAAGGACAGGCAATGGCCCGTGTCACCGTAGAAGATTGCATTGATAAGGTAGAGAACCGGTTCGAGCTCGTTTTGCTCGCCAGCCATCGCGCCCGGCTCGTCTCGCAAGGGGCTGCAATCACCATCGACCGCGACAATGACAAGAACCCCGTCGTTGCGCTGCGCGAAATCGCCGACGAGACGCTGTCTCCCGACGACCTCAAGGAAGACCTCATCCACTCGCTGCAGAAGCATGTTGAAGTCGATGAGCCCGAACCCGATCCTGCAACCCTGGTTGCTGCCAATGCGGCGTCGGGTGACGAGGACGACGATAAGCCGGAAGCCGTGACATTCGACCAGATGTCGGAAGAAGAGTTGCTGGCCGGTATCGAAGGCCTTGTGCCGCCGGAAAAGAGCGACGATTACTGATCGTCAATCTTGATGCTCCGCGTTGGAGCTATATGATGGTGAAATGCCCGTGCGCCAGTCATCCGATTGGCGCGCTTTTCTTTTTACCGGAGTAGCGTTGGATGATGCGGCAATACGAGCTTGTTGAGCGCGTTCAGAAATACAAGCCCGATGCCAACGAAGCTTTGCTGAATAAAGCCTATGTCTATGCGATGCAAAAGCATGGGCAGCAGAAGCGTGCCAGCGGCGACCCCTATATTTCGCATCCGCTCGAAGTGGCCGCCATCCTGACGGACATGCATCTCGACGAATCCACGATTGCCGTCGCGCTGTTGCATGACACGATCGAGGACACGACGGCGACGCGTGCCGAAATCGACGAATTGTTCGGCGAAGACATCGGCCGGCTGGTCGAAGGCCTGACGAAGATCAAGAAACTCGATCTCGTCACCAAAAAGGCCAAGCAGGCCGAAAACCTCCGCAAACTGCTGCTCGCCATCTCCGACGATGTGCGCGTCCTTCTGGTCAAGCTCGCCGATCGCCTGCACAATATGCGCACGCTCGAGCATATGCCGGCCGAAAAGCGGGCCCGCATCTCCGAAGAGACGATGGATATCTATGCGCCGCTGGCCGGCCGCATGGGTATGCAGGACATGCGCGAAGAGCTGGAAGAGCTTTCGTTCCGGCATATCAACCCCGAGGCACACGACACTGTCACAAAACGCCTCGAGGAGCTGTCGCAGCGCAACGAAGGGCTGGTCAAAAAGATCGAGACCGAACTGCGCGACCTCTTGGTCGCCAACGGTCTCGCCAACGCCTATGCCAAGGGCCGGCAGAAGAAGCCTTACTCGGTGTTTCGCAAGATGCAGTCGAAGTCGCTGTCTTTCGAGCAGCTGTCGGATGTCTACGGCTTTCGCATCATCGTCGATGACATCCAGGCTTGCTACCGCGCGCTCGGCATCGTCCATACCCGCTGGCGCGTCGTGCCGGGGCGCTTCAAGGATTACATCTCGACCCCGAAGCAGAACGACTACCGCTCACTGCACACAACCATCGTCGGTCCGTCCAGCCAGCGCATCGAATTGCAGATCCGCACGCGCCGTATGAATGAGATTGCCGAATACGGTATTGCCGCCCATTCGCTCTACAAGGACCAGAACACCGCCGAAGGCGAGCTTCTGTCGCGGGAAAGCAATGCCTATTCCTGGCTCCGCCGCACCATCGAGGCGCTGGCCGAAGGGGACAGCCCCGAGGAGTTCCTCGAGCACACCAAGCTCGAATTGTTCCAGGACCAGGTGTTCTGCTTCACCCCGAAGGGAAAGCTCATCGCCCTGCCGCGCGGCGCCACGCCCATCGATTTCGCCTACGCCGTGCACACCAACATCGGCGACACCACGGTCGGCGCCAAGATCAACGGCCGGATCATGCCGCTGGTCACCCGCCTTGCCAATGGCGACGAAGTCGAGATCATTCGCTCCGGCGTCCAGGTGCCGCCGGCCGCCTGGGAAGAGATCGTCGTTACCGGCAAGGCACGGGCTGCCATCCGCCGGGCGACCCGCATGGCGATCCGCAAGCAATATGCCGGGCTCGGCCACCGCATTCTCGAGCGTACCTTCGAGCGCGCCGGCAAGATCTTCACCCGCGATGCGCTGAAGCCTGCGCTGCACCGGCTGGGCCAGAAGGACGTCGAGGACGCGATTGCCGCCGTCGGGCGTGGTGAAATGTCATCGCTGGATGTGCTGCGTGCCGTCTATCCGGATCACCAGGACGAGCGCGTGACGGTCAAGCCGGCAGGGGACGAGGGCTGGTTCAATGTCCGCAGCGGCGCCGGCATGATCTTCAAGATCCCGGGCCTCAGCAAGCCGGACCTTGCCAATGCTGCTGTCGACGATCTGGAGACCCTTCCGATTCGGGGTCTTGCTGCCGATGTCGCGGTTCATTTCGCCCCGACCGGCGCTGTTCCCGGCGACCGCATTGTCGGTATTCTCGAGCAGGGCCGGGGGATCACGATCTATCCGATCCAGTCGCCGGTGCTGCAGCGCTTCGACGACCAGCCCGAGCGCTGGATCGATGTGCGCTGGGACCTCGACGAGGCCAACAAGTCGCGCTTCACAGCCCGTATCCTGATCAATGCGCTCAACGAGCCGGGTAGTCTGGCCAAGATCTCGCAGACCGTCGCCGATATCGATGTGAATATCCGCGTGCTCAACACCGTCCGCGTTGCGGCCGATTTCACGGAGATGGCGCTGGATGTCGAGGTCTGGGACCTGCGTCAGCTCAACCAGATGCTGGTACAGGTCAAGGAACTCGATTGCATCGCCACGGTGAAGCGGCTTTACGAATAATTAACCCGACAAAAGATGCCGATTGCATTGTCTGCATCTTTTTTGATCGTTTATTGGTCATTTTGTCGCAGGTAAATGCCTATGTATGCATTCACTGCATGGCTGCACTCGTAATCGGGCGTTGGTCATTAACGGCCGAAGAGCCTATATTCACCTCATCGAAAGAAACAAACCAGATGAGGAAATGACAATGTTTGGTCCTTTTAAGAAGTTCGCTCGTGCCCTCCGCGTTCCTAGCGTTGAAGAACGCGAAATGGCATACCTGAACGGCTCTAACGACCGTTTTGATCTTGAGTATCGCCAGCGTCAGGTCGATCGCGGTGCATTTCGCAACCGTTAATCGCGTCTAGACTATCGAATTGGGGAAGGCGGCGTGCAATTGCAACGCCGCTTGCGAGTAGAGAATGCAATCGGTCTATTCGGCATGAGAAGCGTAGCGTCGCTCTTGTCATCAAGGCTATCACTGCACTAGATATGCCGAATGTTATTTCGCCGAAGAAAACCGCAAAAATTTGCCGACAAACTGCGTGACATGGTCTGGCCCCGCAAGGGCTTCACAAGACCGATCCGCTATTTTCAGCGGCGTATCGTTCGCCTGACAGCGTCGCCGCATGCAATCGCCGCAGGCTTTACGGCCGGCATTATCGTGTCATGGACACCTGTGATCGGCGTGCATATCGTCATCGCCTTTGTGCTTGCCTACCTCGTGGGCGGCAATCTCCTGGCTGCGACCCTCGGCTGTCTGGCGGCCGGCAATCCCTTCACATACCCATTTATCTGGGCGATCACCTGGGAGATCGGGCATCTGATCCTCGGGCGCGAGAGCGGTGACCAGAGCGGCTCCATCGACCTGCCGGCACTCTTCCACAATCTGGACATCTGGCAACTCTGGGGCGGCGTGCTCGAGCCGATGCTTCTGGGCGCCATTCCTCCCGCAATCCTGTCCGGGCTGATCGTCTACAGCATCACCTTCTATGGCGTGCGCGGCTTTCAGCGTCGTCGCAAGGCAAGGCTGATGGAACGGGCGCGTGAACGCATGGCATTCGCGGCGCAGAACGCACCGACCGTCTGACGACCGGTCTGTTGGGAGATCATCCATGATCATCGGTATTGGCAGTGACCTGATCGACATCCGCCGCGTCGAAAAATCCATCGAACGATTTGGCACCCGCTTCACCGAGCGGTGCTTCACGCCGATCGAACGTCGGAAGTCGGATGCTCGCAAGAACAGAGCTGCCTCCTATGCCAAGCGTTTTGCCGCCAAGGAGGCCTGCTCCAAGGCGTTGGGGACCGGGCTCGCCCAAGGCGTGTTCTGGCGCGACATGGGCGTCGTCAATCTGCCGAGCGGCAAACCCACCATGCAGTTGACCGGCGGCGCTGCCGCGCGCCTGGCAACGATGGTGCCGGATGGTCATCAGGCGGTCATCCACCTGACCATCACAGACGATTTCCCCCTTGCTCAAGCCTTTGTGATCCTGGAAGCGGTGCCGCTGCCATCGTGAAGCCTTGCCGCCGTTGCTTTTCATGCAGGTGGCATTGCCGCCGTGATGGGAAGCGGCTAGAGAGTGCCTGACAGTCAATTGCGCCGGTGGGGTGCAAAAAAGGAATAAGACTTCGTGTCCGAGAAAGCCGTAAAGCAGCCGAATGCCCTTTGGGAAAACGTCAAGGTCATCGTTCAGGCATTGGTCCTGGCCATGGTCATCCGGACCGTTCTTTTCCAGCCTTTCACCATCCCGTCGGGTTCGATGATGCCCACGTTGCTGGTTGGCGACTACATCTTCGTCAATAAGTTCGCCTACGGCTATTCGAAGTATTCGCTGCCGTTCTCGCCGAACCTCTTCAGCGGCCGTATTTTTGCGAGCGAGCCGAAGCGTGGCGACGTGGTCGTCTTCCGCTTCCCGCCCAATCCCGATGTCGACTACATCAAGCGCTTGGTCGGCTTGCCGGGCGATCATATCCAGGTCAAGGACGATCTCCTCTATATCAATGGACAGGCCGTGCCGCGCGCGCCCGACGGCAGCTTCACCTCGGACTACAAGCTCGATCCGGGCGAAGACGTCCCGGTCTACCGCGAGACCTTCGACAACGGCAAGACTTTCGACACCCTCGACCAGTCGCCGAACTCCCGTGGCGACAACACGCAGGAATTCGTCGTTCCGCCAGGCCATTATTTCATGATGGGCGACAACCGCGACAACTCGCTGGATAGCCGCTTCGACGTCGGCTACGTGCCGGCCGAGAATCTCGTCGGCCGCGCCAGCGTCATCTTCTTCTCGCTCGGCAACGACACGTCGTTCCGCGAGATCTGGAAGTGGCCGAGCAACATGCGCTGGAACCGCATCTTCAAGGTCGTTCAATGAGCAAAGTCCAGGCGCTTTCGTCGGCCGAGCGTGCCAGACTTGAGGCTGCGATCGGCCACGAATTCGCCGAGAAGGAACGGCTGGATCGCGCGCTCACCCATGCTAGCGCGCGGTCTGAAAAGGGCGGCAACTACGAGCGGCTTGAGTTCCTCGGTGATCGGGTCCTGGGGCTGTGCATAGCGGAACTATTGTTCAGCACATTCGGCAAGGCGGACGAGGGCGAGCTCTCCGTCCGCCTCAACCAGCTGGTCAGCGCCGAGACCTGTGCCGAGGTCGCCGACGAGCTCGAACTCCATCTCTTCATTCGCACCGGTGCCGACGTCAAGAAGCTGACCGGCAAGCGGATGCTCAACGTCCGCGCCGACGTCGTCGAGAGCCTGATCGCCGCCCTCTATCTGGAAGGTGGCCTGGAGGTGGCGCGCAAGTTCATTTTGCGCTATTGGCAAGGACGTGCCGTTCGCGCCGATGGCTCCAGACGGGACGCCAAGACGGAATTGCAGGAATGGGCCCACGCCAAGTTTGCCGTGACACCGGTTTACCGGGTTGAAGACCGCAGCGGACCGGATCATGATCCCCGCTTCACGGTGACGGTGGAAGTGGCAGGGACGAAGCCTGAGACTGGAACTGATCGCTCCAAGCGGTCCGCCGAGCAGGTGGCCGCGACCAAGATGCTGGAGCGCGAAGGCGTATGGCAGAGTTCGTCTGCCGGAAAATGACGGAAAACATGACCGATAGTGAAGACACAGGCGCCGTTGACGGCGCACCCGTAGCCGATGAACGCCCGACCCGCTCGGGCTTTGTCGCCCTGATCGGTCCGACCAACGCCGGCAAGTCGACCCTCGTCAACCGCTTCGTCGGGGCGAAGGTATCGATCGTCAGCCACAAGGTTCAGACGACGCGCGCCATCGTGCGCGGCATCGCCATCCACGACCGCACGCAGATCGTCTTCATGGACACGCCCGGCATCTTCAAGCCGCGCCGCCGGCTGGATCGCGCCATGGTGACATCAGCCTGGGGCGGTGCCAAGGATGCCGATTTGATCATGCTGCTGATCGACAGCGAACGCGGCCTGCGCGGCGATGGCGAAGCCATCCTCGAGGGTCTGAAGGACGTCTACCAGCCGAAGATTCTCGTGCTGAACAAGATCGACCAGGTCCGCCACGAAGACCTGCTGGCCCTGGCCAAGACCGCCAACGAAAAGATTGCCTTCACCGAGACCTTCATGATCTCGGCCGAAAAGGGCCATGGCTGTGACCACGTGATGGACTATCTGGCGAAAACCTTGCCGGAAGGTCCCTGGTACTATCCCGAAGACCAGATCTCCGATCTGCCAATCCGCCAGCTGGCCGCCGAAATCACCCGCGAAAAGCTGTTCCTCCGCCTGCACCAGGAGCTTCCCTATTCCTCGCATGTGGAGACGGAGAAATGGGAAGAGCGCAAGGACGGATCGGTTCGCATCGAGCAGGTCATCTACGTCGAGCGAGACAGCCAGAAGAAGATCGCGCTCGGCAAGGGCGGCGAGACGATCAAGGCAATCTCCAGCGCTTCCCGCAAGGAACTGGGCGAGATCCTCGAGCAGACCGTCCATCTCTTCCTGTTCGTCAAGGTGCGGGAAAACTGGGGCGACGATCCTGCGCGCTTCCGCGAAATGGGACTGGATTTTCCGAAGTGACTTTTCCAGCCGGGATGAAAGTCTAGGCGTCCTGACATCGGCGCCTGACGACCTGGCTGCAAGCTGCAGGGTAACGATGAGCAAGACTGCCAATACTCACGAAACGAGAACGCCTTGCGAGCTGTGTCCGCTCCGCGATAAACCGCATTTTCGCGAGTTCGATAGCGAAGAGCTGAATTTCGTCTCGCAGTTCAAGCGGGGAGAGTTGGCAGTCGACGCAGGGGCGACGATCCTCGTCGAGGGCTCCCACAGTGCCCACCTGTTCACCGTCCTGTCCGGCTGGGCCTTCCGCTACAAGGTCCTCGAGGATGGCCGGCGGCAAATCCTGAACTATGTGATGCCCGGCGATCTCCTTGGTCTGCAGGGGACCATCATGGGCGAGATGCAGCATTCGGTCGAGGCGCTGTCGCCGGTGACGCTCTGCGTGTTTGAGCGCGACAAGCTGATGACGCTCTATAACCGGCACGCCTCGCTCGCTTTCGATCTGACCTGGATCGCGGCGCAGGAGGAGCGGATACTCGACGAGCATCTGCTGAGCATCGGCAGGCGTTCGGCGCTGGAGCGCGCGGCCTATCTCCTCGCCTATCTTCACCAGCGGGCACGATCGATCGAGCTGTTCGACGCGCGGACGGTTATTCCCGTGACGCAGCAGCATATCGCCGACACGCTTGGCCTTTCGATCGTCCATACCAACAAGACCCTAAAGAAGCTTTCGGAGCGGAAACTGATTCGCTGGCAGGAGCGCGGCTGCGATGTGCTGGATGGTCAGGGATTGGCCAATCTTGCTGAATGGAATGGAATAAGCGAGGGCAAGCGCCCATTCATTTGACATCCAGATGAAATCGCATGTCTTTTTTAAATGCCCACCTTTTGAAAAAAGCCTAGTGATTGCATGTCGTTAAATTACGGGAAGTTGCGAAGCTATGGTAATGTATCCCGAAGCGACTACAGTAAGGGGCATATCCATGCCCTCAAACGACATTGCGGCGCGGGACGCCGGAGAGAAAAATGATAAACTTACTGGCAGACTGCGGTTGCCGCCGGTCCTTCTGGCAAGCAAGATGCCCATGATTCCACAGCGCGTCCTTATTCTGGAAGACAATCTCATCATTGCGATGGAAGCGGAGGAAATTCTTCGCGAGATCGGTTCCGAGAAGATCGAGCTTGCTGCCAACCTCAACGAGGCACTGGCTGCGATCGACAGGGGTCAATATGATCTGGCGCTTCTCGACGTCAATCTAGGCGAGGCGATGAGCTTCAATTTCGCGCGTCTGCTGGTCGAGCGTAACATCCCCTTCGGTTTCGTCAGCGGCTATTCCGATACGCAGGAATTCCCGGACGATCTGCAGGATGCGCCGCTGCTGGTGAAGCCCTTCGACGAACGTGCCATGCTGCAGTTTCTGGCGAAGATGTTTCCCGAGAAGGTCTAGGCGATCTGCCGTGACAGCCAGGCTACCATCCTTTAATATCATGTTCTCATAGGGACGAACGTGCCGGATGCAGTGGCAGGACCAAGCCATTATTTTGGGAGTGAAGCGGCTTGGCGAGACGAGTGTCATTGCCGAGGTGATGACGCATGATCGCGGGCGCTGTCTCGGCCTGGTGAGGGCAGGGCGGTCGCGCACGATGCAGCCGGTATTGCAGCCCGGAAACCATGTCGAAGTCACCTGGCGCGCGCGTCTTGATGAACATCTCGGCGAGTTCCGCGTCGAGCCCGTGCGGTTGAGGGCGGCGCGATTGATGGAAACGGCAACCGCCGTCTATGGCGTGCAGGCCATGGCGTCCTTGCTGCGCCTGCTGCCGGAACGCGATCCCCATCCGCATCTCTACAATGCGCTCGACGTCATCCTCGACAACCTGCATGAGCCGATTGATGCCGGCGAGTTGTTCGTCCGATTCGAACTGGCCGTGCTGAACGATCTCGGCTTCGGTCTCGATCTCGCCGAATGCGCGGCGACTGGTGTGCGCGAGGACTTGGTCTATGTATCGCCGAAGTCGGGCAGGGCGGTATCGCGCGCAGCGGGCGCGCCCTGGGCCGACAAGATGCTGACGTTGCCGGCTTTTCTGGCCGTCGGCAATGGTCGGGCCGCCGATGCGGAAGGGCTTGCCGCTGCCTTTCGTTTGAGCGGCTTCTTTCTGCACCGGCACGTCTATGAGCCGCGCGGCATCGATATCGGCGCCACGCGCCATGGCTTTGTTCAGGCCGCTCTGAAAGCGCTCGAGGGCGTGGCGCTCCCTGCAGAGGCCCACCAGCCACAGATCCTATCGACCTGAGCCGTCAACCTCTCAACGCTGTTTGAACGCCCAGCCCTCTCGCCGCTCTTCCATGCATTCGACGGCATCCCCGATGGCAATGCTGCCACTTCCGCGCGGCACGGCGTTCCAGCCGAACAGCGGCCCCGGCACCCGCCTGTCTGCAGACATCCGCAGGCGACCCATCGCCGGCATCGGGTTGGCACCGTCGCGTGACCCGGTCTTTTGATCCTGCGTGGTCATGATGCAGCGGGCGCAAGGTTTGACCAGGTCGAACCGGATGCCGCCGATAGAGATTGCCGCCCATCGATCCTCCTGCCAGGGCTCGTCGCAGTCGATGACGATGTTCGGTCGAAAGCGATCCATGCCGACTTGTGCCTCGCCATGGGCCGCAAGGTCGGCATTGAGTGCCGACAGGGATCCGGTTGTCGTTACCAGGATCTGGAAGCCGTCGCTGAAGCTGACGGGCGTAGCGTCGCCAGCCCAGTCTTCCTCGGCTGTACGCTGCGAATGTTCGTCGAAGATCACGATCTTGATCTCCCGGCCAAGCCACTCCGACAGCGCGTGGTTGCTTTCGTCTTCAGCGACGGCGGCGTTGACGATGGTCTTCCAGATGTCGACGTCGAGGCGCGCGCCGGCAGCGTTCGGCCGGACCGAAATGGCAGGCTTGTCATCCATGCCAAGGTGAAACGTCCCCTGGCTCATCTCGACATCCAGCCGGGCAAGGAGCGGCATCTCGCGCTGGGTGATCGCCTGCCCATTGGGATCGACGATCATCGCGCGCCTGTCTCCGACAAGGCCGAAAGAATCGATTTCGGAGCTTTGCAGGGAAACCCCGCGCGCGCTTTTCAGCGGATAAAGGGTGAGTTCGCGGACGTGCATAGTGCCTCTCAGATTTCGGCGATGAACATGTCGAGGACCGCTTGCAGCCGTTCGTGTCGCGCCTTGGCCATGGCGATGCCGGTCGTCGTTTGGAACCGGTCGGCCAACTTGAATAGCTTTGTCTCGAAGTGGTCAATCGCAAAGCGCTTGTCGTCAAGAGGACGATGGTCGGCCAGGGGATCGAGCGGATCGTAGAGGCCGGAGCCGAGCCGACCGGCGATGTAGAAGCAGCGCGCCGCGCCGACCATGCCGATCGCGTCGAGACGGTCCGCATCCTGCAGGATCTTCGCCTCGAGCGTCTGCGGTGGCTGGTTGGCGGAAAAACTATGCGTGGTGATGGCATGGGCGACGGCGGCAATGTCTGCAGCGCTCCAGCCGAGGCCTTCGAGGACGCCCGAGGCCTTGGTGGCAGCAAGCGCCGAAGCCTGGTGACGGAGCGGTGAATTCTTTTCGACCGCTACGCAATCGTGCAGCAGCACCGCTGCCGTCAGGATGCGCCCATCGCCTCCGTCCTTGGCCTGGATGCGCATTGCATTCCTGAAAACCCGCAGAATATGGGCGATGTCGTGCGAGCCGTCGTCGGTGTCGGTCGCATGGGAGACCAGGGAGGCAGCCAGATCGCTGTAGGGTGCGAAGGCCTCCGCCAGCAGGGATTCACGCATGGGCTCTCCAATCGATCCAAGGAAAAAGGCACCGGAGGTGCCGAATCTCCTTTTAGCAATCAGGCGCGTTTGGGGATAGCCGATTGCGGAACGGGCGATGACAGCAGGCGCGCGACCTCGGTGACCGGCTTCGGCGGGCTGATGAAATAACCCTGGATTTCGTCGCAGCCTTCCTGACGAAGCATCTCGAACTGTTCCTCCGTTTCGACCCCCTCGGCAGTCACACGCATCCCCAGCGTCTTGCCGAGCAGGATCATTGCCCGCAGGATCGCATGCGCCTCACGGCTGTCGATGATGTCGTTGACGAAGGAGCGGTCGATCTTGATTTTCTGGAACGGGAAACTGCGCAGGTAGCTGAGCGAGGAATAGCCGGTGCCGAAGTCATCCATGGCGATGCGGATGCCACGGTTCCTCAGGGCGTGCAACGCCGGCACAGTCTCCTCCAGATGCTGCATCAAAACGCTTTCGGTGATCTCGATCTCCAGCCGCGACGGAGACAGGCCCGCAGCCGCCACCGCAGCCATAACGTCGCTTGGAAAATCACCGGTTCGAAACTGGATGGCGGAAACGTTGACGGCAACCTTGATCGTGCTCGGCCAGGACGCTGCGTCCTTGCAGGCCTGCGCCAGCACCCAGCGGCCGATATCGGTGATCAAGCCGATCTCTTCCGCCAGCGGGATGAACTCAAGCGGCGACATCCTTCCCTTCACGGGATGGTTCCACCGGAGCAGAGCCTCGAAGCCGACGATCCGATCCAGCGCCACATCATAGAGAGGCTGGTAGTGAAGTTCGAATTCCTCGTTCTTGACGGCGTGCCGGAGCGCGTCTTCGAGCGCATGCCGTTGCCGAATGCCTGCCTCCATCTCCGCCGCAAAGAACCTGTGGCGTGGTCTCCCCTCGGCCTTAGCCTGGGACAGCGCAACGCTGGCGTTCTTCAGCAGCACGCCCGCCTCGCTGCCATCCTCGGGGTAGACTGCGATGCCGGCCGAGACGCTCAATTCGACGCCGCATCCACCGAGCAAAAATGGGGGCTCCATGTCGCGACTTATCTCGTCGACGAGCATCCTGATGGCGCGTGGCTCTTGCCAACCGCGATGCAGTATGGCGAACTCATCCGATCCCAGCCGCGCCAACATGCCCCTTTGCCCGAGAGTGCCGCGTAACCGCGATGCAACTTGCTGCAAAACCTGATCGCCGGCCTGGAGGCCGAGCGTGTTATTGATGGACTTGAAGTTGTCGAGATCGAGATGTATCAGCGCGAATTGCTTGGTGACGCCGGAACCGTCAAGCGCTCTATCCAATTCCTCCCGGAAACGGACCCGGTTGCTCAATCCCGTCAGAGGATCGTGATGGGCGATGTAGGCGAGATGCCGGGCAGCACGCCGCTCTTCGGTTACGTCTTCATGAATTGAGACGCTGCCACCGTCCGGTAATATCGTCACCGTGCTCTCGATATGGCGTCCGTCATCCATCAGCCATTCGCGGCGGCGGATCTTGGTGCGATCCAGGGTGACTGGTAGACGAGCGTCGGACCTTCTCGTTGGTTGAACTATCCGCTCTCGACCGGGGATCATTTCCACAAGTTTGGAAATCGACGTACCCGTCAGGACGTCAGCGGGGTCGAGGTTAAAAAGGTCACGGAAACGATCATTGCAGATCGTCAGCTGCTGATTCTTGTCGAAGATACTGAAGCCAAGCGGAAGGTTGTCCAACACGGCTTCGACGACATGGTTTTTCGAAGTGAGGTCGGCCGAAAGTGCCTCCATCTCTTCCATGAGCGCGACGTAGCGGGTGCGTGCGGCAAGCAGAGCATCATCGGCTCTGTCTATTTCTTCGCTGTGCCGACGATAGACCTTCAGAGCAACTTTGCACAGATTGCGAGGATCGAGGGACCCATCCGCTCCGATTACTTCAGCACAATGATGTATGAAAACCGCTTCCGACTGTGGCATTCGTCACCGTTCCGGCGGGGTGGCGCAGAAAAGGACCGCGGAGATCGTTACCTGCGAATAACGCGAAGACTTTGGATCTGCGGAATTATAGATCATAAGAATCTCTCAATGCGCGTCATGAAATATATTCGAAAAAGCTAAGGCGGTATTATCAAGTAACGAATCCTGAATGCTAGAGTGGCTGTTCCCTGTTAACAATTTCTTGCCTTATCTTTCGCGCGCGCAAATTTCCAATAAATTTAGAATTTTCGTATATATACAGCCTCTATTCTGTGGCATCCGGTGCCTATGTTGGCGATTTTGACTATCGCCAGGCGTGAACGATTGCCCGTGAGCGCGTGATGGAATGGTTAAGCGCCCTTCATTATAGTTAATGACCATTAACTTTTCGCTTTGACGCAAACGGCAAATCGGTTTATCCCTTTCTCATCAAGACAATGTCTAGCGTCTAACCGACGTCGCATGAGGCGGCACCTTCCTTAGGAGGTCCCTATGTCCCATGTCTCCGCTGCCAATAGTTCCTATCCATATCGTGGAACGCTGCTTCGCTTGGATGCGAACGGCGACGGATTGCTCAGCCGTCAGGAATTGGCGGTCGACCAACGTCCAGGCCTCATGGCTCAAAGCGCCGAGAAGCAATCGTCGAACGCCGTTAACAACGGCGCGCTCGTCAGCTTGATGGCGAAGTTGATGCAGCTTCCTGTCGATAGCAGAGCGGACGTCCGGCTTGCGACAAATCAATCCGGCACATCTACCAGCACCGATGCGGATGCCGAAACAAAAGCCTCGATGGATCTCTATCGCGGCACCTACGGCCAATATGCCTTCGATGACATGGCGGCCTAGGAGCCGGTTCTGCGATGAAGGTGTTCATCTAGCGCAGCCCTTCCTGCGCTTGTGTCTGAAGGTCTTCTGAAGTTCCACACCTCAGCCGCGCTGCGCATTTGTGAAAGCGGCCAAGCGTCGAGATGAGCCGTCCCAGGCTCGAATTTTGCCAAGCGATGAGCGCTTGGTCTCCCTCCCCCTGATTTTCCAGATTGCTCGGTCATGCGGTTCGGCATGCCGCCGCCGTTTCCACGCGCGTTGCGGGTGGGCCGGTTTAGACATTTTAACGCGAACTATAAGGAGATGTATTTATGCGGAACGAACGCCGCTTCCCGCGAGGCTTCAGCGTTTTTGACCCAATGGCTACCACGCGATCGCTTCGCGCAACCACTGACACGCCGCATCAAGACCCGCTCGAATCGTTTCTGGCCGAGATGATGGCTTCGATGGTTGAGTATACCGAGGAGGGCGCTGCCCACGACCTGCCTTCGGAGCAGCAGATGAGTGTTGCTGCTTAACGGCATTTTGTGCCGGCGTCTTACTGACGCCGGCGAGAGATTCACGAAATCTCGACACCCTTGGCGTCAAGCGACGCCTTCGTCTTGCGCAGCATCTCCCGTGTTGTGGCACTCCAGCCCTTTGTCCTTGGCCAATATTCGAGCGTCACGCTGATGGTGCCGCCAAGGCTGTTGACATAGGCGATCGGCGCCGGTTGTTTTTCGACGTCGGGGTTGGATTTCGCGATCTCGAGGAGCGTCGACAACACGTCGTCCACCTCGCTTTTAGCACTCACACCCAAGGTTATCTGATGTTTGCGGCTGGGCTCGCGGCTGAAGTTGGTGATCGGCGTGTTCCACAAGGTGGAGTTCGGTGCCAGCCGATAGAGACCGTCCGCCGTCCGCAGTTCCGTCGCGAACAAACCGATCTCCTTGACCGTGCCGGTAACGGCGCCTGTCTCGATGTATTCGCCGACACGGAACGGGCGAAGGATAAGCAGCATGATGCCGGCGGCGATATTCTGCAGCGTGCCCTGCAAGGCCAGCCCTATAGCGAGGCCGGCAGCGCCAAGCGCAGCGATGATCGATGCGGTCTGGACGCCGAACTGGCCTAGAACGGTGATGAAGACCAGAATCAGCAGGCCGTAGTAGAGGACATTGGTGAAAAAGCGCGCCAGCGTCTCATCGATGCCGTGGACCCTTGAAATGCCGGCAAAGGCCCACCTGCTGACGAAGCCCGCCAGCACCCATCCGCAGATCAGCAAGACAAAGGCGCCCAGGATCGAGAACGAGTACTGGACCGCAAGAGCGCTCGCCTGCGTGAGCGCCGTGCGTGTTGCGACAATGAAGCTTGTTGCCTGATTTTCCATGCTGATCGACCCAACCCTTTATGCAAATATCGCTGCGATAGATGGTGCGAAGGTCTGTGCGGTCAACCGGTCGATGCGAGCGGCAGCACGAAAGGCCTGTTGCCATCGCTGTTGGCGCCGCGCCCTGCCACTTTGACCGCCGCGACCAGACGGCCCTTCCGCCCGAGCAAGGAGTCGCCAAAGGCCACAAGCCGCGCATTCGGCGTCGCCTGAGGGGAAGCCAGCCTCAGCCGTGCCACCAGGGAAACGTCATCGACATCGGGATCGACCGCCAGCGCCGCGATCAAGGCTGCGGCCGGCGAACGCGAGACGCCCATCCAGCAATGGATCAATAATGGCGCCTTCCGGTCCCACATGCGGGCAAAGGCGATGATTTGCTCAACATGCATTTCCTGCGGCGCCACCAGCCGGTCGGTACCGGCAAAGGTGATGTCGTTCATGCCGAGCAACAGATGGCGATCGGCGGCAATGACGGCGGGTCGATGAAAATCATGCCCCTCGGCCATCAGACTGATCATTTCGCGAGCACCATGGCGGACCGCCATCTCGGCGATTCGCTCGAGCGGAGAGACGACGATCGCATTCATCGGCTGACGACCGGGGCTTTGCTTCGAAGCTCTTCCAGAGCTTCGAACCGGGCGAGGAAGAGTGTCTGCGCCTCGACGGCGGGCAGGGGGTCAATCGGCAACATTTCCTGGACGATCTCGCGCGGTTGGCCAAAGAACTTCCGGGCCTCCGTCGGCGTGAAACCGGCCAGCAGCGTCGCTTCGAAATAGGCAGCGATCGTATCGGCCTTCTTGATATTGTCCTTGAGGGTCTTGCCGGGATGCGCCGGCAATCCGAATCGCAGATGGATGGCCGCCTCCAGCCGCTTCTCCACCGCCTTGTAGCCGCCGCCAACGACGGACTTGAAAGGTGAGATCATGTCACCGATGACATATTCCGGGGCGTCGTGCAGCAGTGCTGCAAGCAACTCGTCTGCCGTGCTTTCGACCGTTCGCCGTAGGATGTCCTCGACCACGAGGCAGTGTTGGGCCACGGAAAAGGCATGGTTTCCCGACGTCTGGCCGTTCCACCGAGCGACGCGCGCCAAGCCATGGGCGATATCCACGATCTCGACGTCGAGCGGCGAGGGATCGAGAAGGTCGAGCCGTCGCCCCGACAGCATGCGCTGCCACGCGCGGGGTGGCTTGGACGATGTCACGCCGTAGCCTCGTCGGCGGTCGCTGGGAAGGAGAGGCCGGACCAGGCAGGCAGCGCCAGCACCAGGGCCGTCTCATCCGCCAGGATGGGCAAAGCCTCGGCCATCGCTGCGCCAGCCCGGTCGATGCGGACGATGGCGAGGCCATGCTTGCCGGCGACCGAGCCGAGAGCGCCGATTGGCTTGCCGCCGGCAAGGATGGGTGTCCCAGTCGCGGGCAAGTCGATCTCGGCCAATACCAGCACCAGGCGCCTGCGCGCGGTCCCGCGATGCTGCATGCGAGAGACAACTTCCTGGCCGACGTAGCAGCCTTTGCGGAAGGAGAGGCCGCCGTTCTGATCCATCAGCACATCGTGAGGAAAGGCGTCCTGAAGGGCAAAGTCCTTGCCGGAGAGCGGTACGCCCGCCGCGATCCGCGCTTCGTGATAAAGCGCCGCGGGGTCGTTGCCATGCGCTCCCGGGATGCGGCGCAACGGGACCCCCGCCTTGGCGAACCGGCTATCGAGATATCCGTCGCCCGCCCCATCGTTCCAGGAAACAGTCACGCCTTCGACGTCGGTAGGAGCGATCTCGACGGCGGCGCGCAAGCGATACATCGTCAGCCGCTTCACCAGCGCCTCTGTCTGGCTGGCCTCCGTTTCCAGGACGAAGCCGACGCCATCGCGCCAGATCATGAAGTCGAACAGGATCTTGCCCTGTGGTGTCAGCAATGCGCCTGGACGGGCCTCATCGGCGGCAAGTCCGCCGAGATCCGTGGTCACCAGGTTCTGCAGAAAGGGCTCGGCATCCGGCCCGGTGATGCGCAACAGCGAGCGGTCGTGAAGAAAAACGGATGGCATGACTAACCCCGTGGCGTTGGCAACAAGCAGATGGCGGCGTCAAGCACGCCACGATCCGCCAATGTGCTTTGATGGCGAGCATGATGTCCTGCCAAAGGCGTCCAGGCCTTTTCGACACCGTGCCGGAGATGTGAAAATAATCACGATGCGAAGTGATCGCAAGCCATCGGTCCGCTAGCTACTCGCTGGCGGAGAAGAATTTCCATTTGCCATCAGGCGTGATGCCGACGCGATAGAAATTATAGCCGCCGAACTCGAGCATGTCGGCGTAGTCGCCCGCAGTGACGATGCGCATCAGATCCACCTTCTCCGGCGCCGTCAGCGTCTTGATGTCCTTCTCGGCAAAATAAGGCCAGACATACATCTCGTTGGGCGTGCCCTGGCCGACATGGGCAAAGCCGGTCGACAGAAGGTCGAGCAGGATCGACATCACCTCGATACCATCCGGATCGCCGGACAGATCGTGGAGGGACTTGATCGGGTCTTCGCCGGGATCGTCGGCTGTCACCTGGGTCTGGTTCAAGCCGCCACCGACATTCATCAGCGGTCGGAGACGCTCGGGATCGCCTGAGGCCGCGGCCTCGACGATAGCCTCGCGCAGCTTGCGCACGGCATCCGGGGCCTTGTTGATGTCGAACAGGAACTCGACGCCTTTGGAAGCGGCGTTGCCGTTGCCAGAGGTGCTGTCGCCCGTGCTGGGTGCGGACTGGTTCACCAAAGGATCGGGCATCGGAATGGCCTTGCTCGGCGCTTCCAATGCCTGCAGCACGGGCCTGTCCTTCGGCGCGACCGGTGCCGGCTTCTGAACCTCGTTCAGCAACGAAAAGGCAGAGGTCGACGTCGACCAAAGGCAAACCGCTGCCAAGGCCGACGCAGTCGCTATTGAAGCGATCGACCGTCGCAGACCATGGCTCTTGGCACTTGGCATAAAGGATCTCTTGGGGCTATTGCAGGGAGCGAATCGGTGAAAACTCACCCGACAGCATGCGTTCCCGAAGCGATTCGAGCAAGGCTTCTGCGCCCTGTTCTCCCTGAAGTCGAATGGTCTCGCGCAGGGCATGCGCGATGGCGGCGCCGGCGATGATCTCCGGCTCGATGCCGTCGGCAACGCCGTCGGCCCAGGCTTCATTCTGATATTCCAGAGCCGCCTGCATCTTCTCATGGACGATCATGTCGTCGATGTCGTTGAGGCTTGGTTCCATCATTTTCTTTTCCTCGAGACGCCCGGTGTACTTACTGCCCGGTTAACAACTTTAACAGCCTTTTCCTAAAACGACACGGGTCGCTATGGAAAGAGGTTAATAAAGCGTCAATTTCCGAAGCGTGCGGTTATTTCGGAAGCGAGTGTTGCACCTTCGTTACGGTACTGCTGTTCCGCGGTCATAGCTTGTGGCGTGCAGTTCGTATAGACCGCAGCGAAAGATCTGTAGCCGCGGTTGTAAGCGGCGGTCAGACGCTCCTTCCGCTTCGGCTCATCCTTGGTTTCCGTGTCCACCAGTTTTTGCATGGCTTCGCGCCAATCCTGCGGGTCATCGGGCGCGCAAAGATGCCGCAAATAGCTCACCGAGCCGACCACTTCACCGAGACGCAGCAGTTTATCGTCATAAGGCGCGGGTGTGCCAGCATCGACCGGCGGTGCGGGCGGCTCCACATCCGCCTTGGGCGACGCTGCCCAGACAGGCAAGGTCAGCAGCGGCAAAAATAGAAATAGCGTAGAGGCGCGATGGGGAATCATGCCGCCAGTTGACAGCTTGTAGCCGTGCAGCGCAAGGCGGCGCAGTCCTTCTCTAACCTTTATCAGGCGTTGACAGGCGTTCGACGCATTCGAGCACGCTCGGCGGGACAGGAAGCCTGGTGATCTCATCCAGCGTATACCACCCGATCGCCATCGCATCGTCGGCCGCCACGGCCACGGCATCGGGATCGGCATCCACGAGAAACACGGACAGGAAGAAATGGCTGTCGGCACTGCCGTCCTTGCCGGAGTGGCGAAGGTCGTAGGTGGTGAACGGCCGTGGATTGCGGGCGGCAATACCAGTCTCTTCTTCGAACTCGCGCAAGGCGGTCTCGGCAGGCGTCTCACCCGCCTCCGCCCGGCCGCCGGGAAAAGCATACATGTCCTTGGACGGCGGATTGCGCCGTAAAACCAGCAGGAACCTTCCGTCGCGCTGCAGGATGGCGGAGGAGGCGGCGCGCGGCGATAGGGTCATGGGGCAATTCTTTATTTTCAGCGGCCGTCGGCAATCAGCGCCTGGCGATCAGCTTTCTTACAGCTTTGACGATCCCGCTGCAGCCATGCAATATAACGGCCTGTGGAATGACGGCAAGCGGCGGTTGCGGATGATCACCTACGGACTCTACGCGGCTGCGGCACTTGCTGAAATTGCGGGATGCTTTGCTTTCTGGGCATGGATGCGGTTGGGCAAGTCCATCTGGTGGCTGGGCCCCGGCATGCTGTCGCTTGCGCTCTTCGCCTGGCTGCTGGCCCTGGTGCCGAGCGAGGCCGCAGGGCGGACCTATGCCGCCTATGGCGGCATCTACATCCTCGCCTCGCTGTTGTGGCTCTGGCTGATCGAGGCCCGCACGCCCGATCGCTGGGATCTGTCCGGCGGAATTGTCTGCCTTGCCGGCGCCTCGCTCATCCTCTTTGCTCCGCGCGGCTGAAGCATTTCCCAATGCTTTAGATCCCGAGCCAGGCAACATGTTCCAAGGATGCCTTGACGCTCGCCCCCTTGGGTGCAAGACAGATGCCATGTGCGGACGCTATGCATTGACGGCGCCACCCGAGGCGGTGCGGGAATTCCTTGGGCTTGTCGAGCTCGAGAGCTTTCCAGCGCGCTTCAACATCGCCCCGACCCAGCCCATCCTTGTCGTCGTCGCCGGTGAGTGCCAGGAGCTAGGCAGCAATCTGCCCGACCGCCGTGCAACCCTGGTCCGATGGGGGCTGACGCCGGGCTGGGTGAAGGATCCCAAGGATTTTCCTCTTCTCCTCAACGCCCGTGCCGAAACGGCGATCGACAAAGCCTCATTCCGGGCGGCCATGCGGCATCGGCGGGTCCTGGTGCCTGCCTCCGGTTTCTACGAGTGGCACAGACCACCCAAGGAGAGCGGCGAGAAGTCGCAGGCCTACTGGATCAGGCCCCGTAAGGGCGGAATTGTCGCCTTTGCCGGGCTCATGGAGACCTGGTCGTCGGCCGACGGTTCCGAGGTCGACACCGGCGCCATCCTCACCACACGGGCGAATGGAACCATCGGGCCTATTCACGACCGTATGCCCGTCGTCATCAAGCCGGAGGACTTCAGCCGCTGGCTCGACTGCAAGACGCAGGAGCCGCGGGAGATTGCGGATCTGATGGTGCCGGCCGATGACGACATGTTCGAGATCATTGCCGTTTCCGATCTGGTCAACAAGGTCAGCAACATGGGCGCCGATCTGCAGGCGCCGGCAGCCGTCCAGCCGCCGCTGAAGCCCGTGCGGAAGCACGATCCGGGCGAAGATCAGTTCCGCCTGTTCTGATCGCCTTAGTCTCGTCCCCCAGGGAATGACCGATGTCTCTTCTCTCCGCCGCTCTGTCCGGTGCCCTTCTTGGCGCATCACTGATCATCGCCATTGGCGCCCAGAATGCCTTCATCCTGCGACAGGGACTTCTGCGCTCGCATGTTTTCGTGCTGTGCCTGTTCTGCGCCCTGTCGGATGCGCTGCTGATCGCCGCCGGGGTCGCCGGGCTGGGGACGCTGGTGTCGCAGTCGCCGACATTGATCGTCGCCGTTACTCTCGGCGGCGCATTGTTCCTGGCAAGCTACGCTGTGCTGGCCTTTAGAAGGGCGTGGCGGCCGCAGGCAATGCAGGCCGCAGGCGGAAACGGGTTGAGCCTGAAAGCGGCTGTTGCCACCTGCCTTGCCTTCACCTTCCTCAATCCGCATGTCTACCTGGACACGGTGCTGCTGCTGGGCAGCCTGTCGGCGGCTTATCATGGCCCCGCGCGGCTGGCCTATGGGGCAGGCGCTGCGGTGGCCTCTTTCGTCTGGTTCTTCGGACTTGGCTACGGCGCGCGGTTGCTGCAGCCGGTCTTTGCCAAACCCGCCGCCTGGCGGGTCCTGGACGTGATCATCGGTGTGGTCATGAGCCTGCTTGCCCTAAGCCTGCTCTTAAAGCTCCATGCCGGCGTTTAGGCGAGCTTCTTTGACGGTGTCGCCTTGCCCTTCAGCATCAGATGGGCGGCGGTCACAGCCTTCAGGCCGATGGGACGATAGAGGGACGCCAGATCGGTCTTTGCCGCCGTCGTCGTATTCGTATTGCTCGTGCTCATGATATCTCCTTCCCCAGGTGTTTCGATGCTTCTTCTCTCACGGCCAATCGTGACGAATAAGAGGCGGTCCCGATCAGCAATTGTGAACGCACAGCGTAATCCGCGAGGCTGACGCGAGGCCTGATTCGTGGATTTGGAGAAAGGGCGCGAGGGCGCGGTTACTCAGTGCTCAAAGCGGATGGATTTTTGAAGTTGATTGGCTGCGAAACGCCTAGATATGGCGACCGATATCATCGTTGGTGTCGTCGACGCTCGGGTCAGCTGGCCCGTTGATCGTGTAGGTCCCGTATTTGCGCTGCCAGGATCGAGCGCCGAACGGCAAGGAGAGCAGATAGCCCGCAACGGTCACCACCATCACCTGCCAGGTATAGCTCATCAGCAGCGCTACATAGACCACGACGCCGAGCATGATCGGCAGCACGAGGTCGCGGCGGATACCGGCGCCGCTTGCCTTGCCGGACCATACGGGCAGGCGGCTGACCAGGAGGAAGCCGATCACGACCGTATAGGCCGAGGCGGCATAGCCGAATGCCTTGTCGGGCATCAGCCCCAGGAAACCGATATAGACCGGCGCAAGCACCAGCATTGCGCCTGCTGGCGCTGGAACACCGACAAAATATTCGGATTGCCAAGGCGCCTTGTTGTCGCTCTCGGCCATGACGTTGAACCGTGCCAGCCGGAGGCCGGCAGCAATCGCGTAGATCAGCGCGGCGATCCAGCCAAGCGAACGGGCTTCGTTGAGCACGTAGACATAAAGCACAAGCGCCGGAGCCACGCCGAAATTGACGATATCGGCCAGCGAATCCATCTGCGCGCCGAACTTGGATGTCGCCCGCATCATCCGGGCAACGCGCCCGTCGACGCCGTCGAGGAAGGCGGCCACCAGCACCATCGCCACGGCCAGCTCATAGCGCTCCTCGAAGGCAAGTCGCACCCCCGTAAGGCCGGCGCAGATCGCCAGCACGGTGATGAGGTTGGGCACCATCAGCCGCAGAGGGATTTCCCGCAGGCGCGGACCGCGCGCTTCTTCATTCTGATCCTGGGGTTCAGACGGCGGAAATGGCGTCTTCATGTCGCGATCTCCTGGCCGCATTTAGTCGCGCCGGCTGGTAGTCGGGCCTTTCAAGGACCCGAATTCGGCAATGACAGTCTCGCCGGCGATGGCGGTCTGGCCAAGCGTTACGCGCGGCGAAAACCCTGCCGGCAGGAACACGTCGAGACGCGAACCGAAGCGGATGAGGCCAATACGCTCGCCGGCTTCGATCGGTTCGTTCGGCTGCGCGAAGCAGAGGATGCGGCGGGCGACGAAGCCAGCGATCTGCACGACGCCGATCTGGCCGCGCACGGTATCGATGACCATGCCGTTGCGCTCGTTCTCGTCGCTGGCCTTGTCGAGCTCGGCGTTCAGGAAGTTGCCCTTGCGATAGGCGATATTGCTGATACGCCCGCGCATCGGCGCGCGGTTCACGTGGCAGTTGAAGACGTTCATGAAGATCGAGATGCGCAGCATCGGCTCGAAGCCGAGGTTCAGCTCGGCCGGCGGCGTGATCATGACCACGCTCGACACCTTGCCGTCGGCCGGCGAGATCACAAGATCCTCGTCCTGCGGCGTCATGCGCTCCGGATCGCGGAAGAAATAGGCGCACCACAGCGTCAGGATCAGGCCGATCCAGAACAATGGCTTGAAGAACCAGCCGAGGACCAGCGATGCCACGAAGAAAGCGGCAATGAAGACGTAGCCTTCCTTGTGGATAGGAACGATGGTGTTGCGGATGGTGTTGTATAAGCTCATCGATGTCCGGCCTTCCGTTGTTAGCCCAGCACGCTGACTACAGGCAAAAAGGCCGGCAAGCAATGCCGCCGGTCTCGCCGCCTCGACGGGACCGTTGACAGTCCCGTGCTATCAGGTCGCCGGCGACAGGCGGACGACGACACCGAGGTCGTCGCTTTCGCGAACCTGCTTCAGATGTTCTTCGGCCTGCGTCGCTTCGCGTTGGCGGTTCCACATCGAGGCGTAGAGGCCGTTCTGCTCCAGCAGGCCAGCATGGGTGCCGCGCTCGGCGATTTCGCCACTCTTCAGTACGATTATCTCGTCTGCGCCAATGACGGTCGACAGCCGGTGGGCGATGACCAGCGTCGTGCGGTTCTTGGAAACCACGTCGAGCGCAGCCTGGATTTCCTGTTCGGTGGTCGTGTCGAGGGCCGAGGTCGCCTCGTCGAGGATCAGCACCGGTGGCGCCTTGAGGATGGTGCGGGCAATCGCTACGCGCTGTTTCTCGCCGCCCGAAAGCTTGAGCCCGCGTTCGCCGACCTTGGTCTCAAAGCCTTCGGGCAGCATGTCGATGAAATGGCCGATCTGCGCCACCTCGGCAGCGGCAAGAACCGCCGCCTCGTCGGCCTCGGGCCGTCCATAGCGGATATTGTAGGCGATGGTGTCGTTGAACAGCACCGTGTCCTGCGGCACCATGCCGATGGCCTTGCGCAGGCTTTTCTGGGTGACGCTGCGCACATCCTGGCCATCGATGGTGATCGTGCCGCCCTGGACGTCGTAGAATCGGTAGAGCAGCCGCGACAGGGTCGACTTGCCGGCGCCCGATGGGCCGACGACGGCAACCGTTTTCCCGGCCGGCACCTCGAACGAGATCCCCTTGAGGATCGGCCGCGCCGCGTCATAGGCAAAATGGACGTCGTTGAAGGCGATGGCGCCCTGACCGATCACCAGTTCCTTGGCATCTGGCGCGTCCGTCACCTCGGCTTCCACCTCGAGCAGATCGAACATCTCCTCGATGTCGGTCAGGCCCTGGCGGATTTCGCGGTAGACGAAGCCGATAAAATTCAGCGGCACGGCGAGCTGCAGCAGCATCGAGTTGACGAAGACGAAGTCGCCGACCGTCTGCGTGTGGTTAAGTACGGCGTAAGCCGAGAAGATCAGCATGACGGTGGTGCCGAGGCCGAAAATCACGCCCTGGCCGAAGTTCAGCCATCCGAGCGAGGTCCAGACATCGGTGGCAGCCTTTTCGTAGCGCGCCATCGACTTGTCGAAGCGCTTCGCCTCCATCTCCTCGTTGCCGAAATATTTGACGGTTTCGAAGTTGAGGAGAGAGTCGATGGCTTTCGTGTTGGCGTCGGTATCGCTCTCGTTCATCGTCCGGCGGATCGAGATGCGCCAGTCGCTCGCTCGGACGGTGAACCAGATGTAGACGGCGACGGTGACGGCGGTGATGGCGAGGTAGGAAAAACCGTAGCCCCACCAGAAGATCGCCGCCGTCAGCAGGAACTCGACAAAGGTCGGAACGGTGTTGAGGATCGTGAAGCGGACGATGGTCTCGATGCCCTTGGTGCCGCGCTCGATGACGCGCGAAAGCCCGCCCGTCTTGCGCTCCAGGTGGAAGCGCAGCGACAGCTGGTGCATATGCACGAAGGTCCGAAAGGCAAGCTGGCGGACGGCATATTGGCCGACGCTGGCAAACAGCGCGTCGCGCAATTGGTTGAGCGCCAGCTGGATGAGGCGGGTGACGTTGTAGGCGATGACGAGCGCGATGGCGCCCATCATGAAGCTCGGCAGCACGCCGCTCATGTCCATCTTGCCGTTCAGCGCATCGATTGCCCATTTGAAGAAGTAGGGGACGAGCAACAGAAAGAACTTCGAGATCAGCAGGTAGACCGAGGCCCAGACGACGCGCATCTTAAGATCCGTCCGGCCTGCCGGCCACATGTAGGGCCACAGGTTGAGGATGGTCCGGAACGGATTGCTGTCATCCGCCGAAATGGTTTTCTTGCCGTCTGCCATGCATCTCTCCAGCGGCACCGCGGATCTGGGAAGCCGGCAGGTCCGGCCGATCACGGTGTGCGATAAAACCAGCCGTACAGGCATGAATGCGATTGAAGCCGGCCTGGGCGAGTGCGGCACGCATATACTATTTTACATTGGTTCGAAAAGTTTCTTGTTCGCTCAAACGCAAAAGACCGGGCGGAATTTCCACCCGGTCCAGATTGCGCGCAATAGGTCTTGCCCGAGTGCTTAGAGATGCTGGCCCGACATGCGCTTGCGGTGAAGTTCCTCCGAATTCGGCAGGGCATCCTTCGGCAGGCCGAAGACCTGGCCGGGGAGGATCCGATCCGGATTGTGGATCTTGTCTTCGTTGGCAAGATAGATCGTCGTGTAGCGGACCCCGAGCCCGTAGGTGCGGCGCGAGATCTGCCAGAGCGTATCGCCCTGGCGGATAATAACCGCACTCTTGTTGACCGCGAGCGGCGTCTGCTCATATGTCGCGACCCCGGAAGCATCCGTCGAGGCGGAGGCCGGTGCTTGCATAGGGCCAGCGTCGGGCTTCAGCAGCGGCAAGATCAGTTCATCGAGGCGGCCAAGCGCCGCGCCGATGGCTATCGGGTCGCGGGGCAGCGGCTCGAGGAAAGCCAGCGCCTTGGCAGCCCCTTCCGAGGCCGACACCGCCGCCTGCTTCAGGGCGGCGCTGGCGTCGATGGAGGGACGGAAGCCGCTCAGTGCCTTCAGCGCGAACTCCGTGCCCGAACGGGCTGCGGCGAGCTCTTCGGCGCTCGGCTGCTTGCCGCCTTCGAACAGGCTTTTCAACAGCGCAAAGGCGCGGCCGGTGTCGTTGCGGAGCGTGCCAAGCTGGCTCTCGTCGGGCACCGCCGGCGCGCTTTTTTCGGCGTCGCTTGCGGCATTCGACCGGGCGGAGGGCGACTGGGCCGCAACCGTCACCTGGTTGCCGTCCGGTCGGTTGAAGTTGACCGCCGTGCGCAGGATGACCTTGCCGCTGGCATCGAGCCCATCGACCCGGATGGTGTGATCTCCGACCGACAGAGGCATCGGGCCGTCGACGACGAAGTGCCCATCGCCGCTCGCCTTGCCTTCGCCGATCTGCTTGTCGTCGGCATAGGCCCGGACCTTCAGGTTGGCACGGGTAGCCCCGGCAACGAAGACATGGTCATTCTCGATCTCGACAGCGCTGACGACAATGCCGGCCTGATCCGTTGTCGGCGCTGCGGGGACTGTCTTGCCGGTGGAAGGCGCCACCGCAGTTTCATTTGTCGTCGATGGCGACGGCGTCGTCGTTGCAGGCGCGTCTGCACCGGATGCAGCACTTCCAGAAGTCGGGGCCGTCGGGAGGGCTGGCGTCGCGATGCGCGACTGCTTGGCTTCAGGCGCCGTCATGATCCGGCTGGCTTCGCCGGGCTTGGTGACCATGGCGAGCAACTGGGTCGAACCGTCCTTCGGGACGGATACGGTAGCGGTCTCCTCCGACACGACGGATGTACCATCCTTGCTGGTCGCCTTGAGGACGATCTGATGGTCGCCTGCCGGCAGGGGATTATCGAGAACCACGGCGAAATCGCCTCCCGCGCCGACGTCGGTCGTGTTGATGACCTTGTCGCCGTCGAGGATCGACAGTTTCGAGCCAGGCTCCGCACGGCCGGCAATGACGGCAGAGCCGTCCGGCTCGACGCGGAGCACGTCGAATGTCGGCTTGACGGCTGCGACCGGGGCTGGCGGAAGCGGCGTCGGGCTGCCAAGCAGCACGGCGCGAGCGCGATCGATGGCGGCAACGGCATCAGCGATATTTTCGGGCAGCGCCTTGATGATCGTCAGAGCCTTGCCGGCGCCCTGATGGGCGGTATCGATCAGCGCCGATGTCGCCGGTTCCGCATTTTCTGGCTTGGCGAAATCGACGATCGTCTGCAGAGCGCCTGTCGTCTTCGACTTGGCGGCTTCGAAGACATCGCCCGTCGGTCCCTTGCCGTCGGCAAACAGGGCCTTGAGTTCGGCCAGAGCCGTCGTCGCGACGTCCTTCAGGCTGCCAAGCCTGGCGGCGATGTCGGCGGCGTTCGGCGCAGGTGTCGCGACCTGGGTGGCGGGGGCAGGCGCTGGTGCCTCCGCCGGCTTGGGCGCCGGATCGACTGGCTTCGGCGTGCTGTCGGCGATGATGTTTCCGACCTGCGAACTGGCCTTGTTGATCGCGTCGCCGATCGGCTTTTTAGCGGTGCCGATCAGCGGCAGCACGAAGAAGACCATCAGAATGGTCGCAATTACCAACACCAACAGTGCCAGCAAGCCGGCGCGGTTCTTCATCATCCATCATCTCCAGGCGGCGTCTTCGTCGCGCATGATAAAATTGCTAACGATTTCCGCTGCTTTTACAAGCTTGCTCAGTTATCTCAGAGGACTGAGCTACAAGTTTTCCGTTTAAATTTCTTGACTGGGCATCTGCCCCATTGTTGTTTGGCTCTATGAATAGAGAATCTTTGCCAATTCAATCCGTCTGCGTCTATTGCGGCTCCCGCCCTGGACGCGATCCCGCCCACATGGAAGCCGGCCGTGCGCTTGGCAAAGCCATCGCCGAAAGCGGCCTGCGACTCGTCTACGGCGGCGGCACGAAGGGCATCATGGGCGCCGTTGCATCCGGCGTGCTCTCCAACGGCGGGCAGGTGACCGGGATCATCCCGGAATTCCTCGTCGACATGGAGGCGACACGCCATTCGCTGGGCCAGCTCGACGAGTTGATCATAACCCCGGACATGCATACGCGCAAACACCGCATGTTCGAGCGGGCCGACGCCTTCGTCGCGCTGCCGGGCGGCATCGGCACGCTGGAGGAGATCGTCGAGATCATGACCTGGGCGCAGCTCGGCCAGCACGAGAAGCCGATGGTCTTTGCCAACATCAACGGCTTCTGGGATCCGATGATGGAACTGATCCGCCACATGACGGGCGAGGGCTTCGTCCACACCGCCCACCGCGTCCAGCCGATGGTGATCGACGCCATCGCCGACATCATCCCGGCGATCCTGGCCCACTCCGCCGATGCGGGTGCCGACCGCAGCGGCCAGGAAAGCGTCATTTCCAAGATGTGACCACCCCGCGGGCCTTAGCGCCCGCGGCTCTCTCTCAGCATCGACCATGTGTAGAGCAGCAGTCCCGCCCAGATCAGCGGGAAGGCGATCATGCGGGCAATCCCGAGCGGCTCGTGAAAGACGAAGACGGCGAGCAGGAAGACCATCGTCGGCACGATGTACTGCAGGATGCCGATCGTCGACAGCCGCAGCAGCTTGGCGCCGTTGGCGTAGATCATCAGCGGCAGGGCCGTGACGAGACCGCATCCGACGAGCAGGGCGGTGTCGCCAAGGCCGGTGGCATGGAGATGACCTTCGCGGCGGCTCTCGAGATAGACGATATAGGCCAGCGCCGGCAGGCTGAGCAGCAGTACCTCCAGGAAAAAGCCCTGGTTCGGCCCGACCGGCAGCGTCTTCCTGAAAAACGCATAGAGCCCCCAGGAGAAGGTCAGCAGCAAGGCGACCCAGGGCGGCCGCCCCGCATCGACGGCGAGGATGATCACCGCGATGGCGGCCAGCAGGATGGCCACCACCTGCGGCATCGTCATCTTCTCCTTGAGAAGCAGCGCGCCGAGCGCGATGCTGAACAGCGGATTGATGAAATAGCCGAGCGCGGCATCGAGCGAATGGCCGTTGCCGATCGCCCAGACATAGGTGCCCCAGTTGATCGTCACGAGCATTGCCGTCATCGAGGCAAGCGCGATGGTGCGGGGGCTCCGCAGCGCCGCCTTGAGGTCACCCGTCCGTCCAAGGAACAGCAACACCGCGCCGGCGACCGGAACCGACCAGACGACGCGATGGGCGATGACCTCGGCGGCAGGGATATGCGCCAGCGCCTTCATGTAAAGCGGCAGGACGCCCCAGAACAGGTAGGCGGTCAGCGCGAAGGCGAAGCCGCGCGGGCTATCTTCGTTCTTGCGCAGAGGAACAGTCGCATCGGCGGACATGGGGTGTTTCCATATTTTCTTGTTATGGCCCCATAGCCGAAGTGGTGCGCACGCACCAATTCATTTCCTTGACCCACCTATTCGTGGCTCTCACTCTGCGGCGATCTTGCCCGCCATCTGCCGGTTCTTCATCAGCTTGTAGACCACCGAATCCATCAGCGCCTCGAAGGACGCATCGATGATGTTTTCAGAAACGCCGACCGTCCACCAGCGCACGCCGTCGCTGTCGTTTGATTCGATCAGCACGCGGGTGATCGCCTCGGTGCCGCCATTGAGGATACGCACCTTGAAGTCAGCCAAGACGAGATCCTCGATGTCGGCCTGATACTTGCCGAAGTCGCGCCGTAGCGCCAGATCGAGCGCGTTGACCGGACCGTCGCCCTCGGCCACCGACATGATGGTCTTGCCGTCGACGATCAGCCGTACCACGGCCTCCGACACGGTCTTCACCCGCCCATGCGAATCGAAACGCCGCTCGACCATCACCCGGAAACCGTCGATCGAGAAGAATTCGGGGATAGTGCCGAGCGTGCGGCGCGCCAGCAACTCGAAGCTGGCATCGGCGCCCTCATAGGCATAGCCGGAGGCCTCACGCTCCTTGACGATCGAGATCAGCCGATCGAGCTTCGGATCGTCCTTGGCAACGGCGATACCGCGCCGCTTCAGCGCGTTGATGAAGTTGGCCTTTCCGCCTTGATCGGACACCATCACCTTGCGGAAATTGCCGACGCTTTCCGGCGGCACATGCTCGTAGGTGCGCGGGTCCTTCAGCAGCGCCGAGGCATGGATGCCGGCTTTCGTCGCAAAGGCAGAGCCGCCCACATAAGGTGCCTGGTAGTTCGGCGAGCGATTGAGCAGTTCGTCGAAGGCATGCGAGAGGCCGGTCAACCCGATCAGCCTCTCGCTGTCGATGGCGGTCTCGAAGCGGCTGTTATAGGCAGCCTTCAGCGCCAGCGTCGGAATGAGCGCCACCAGATCGGCATTGCCACAGCGCTCGCCGAGGCCGTTGAGCGTTCCCTGGATCTGCCGCACGCCGGCCTCGACGGCGATCAGCGAGTTGGCGATGGCCTGGCCGGTGTCGTTGTGGGCGTGGATGCCGAGCGCTGTGCCGGGCACGCCTTCGGCGATCACGGCCTCAACGATGGCGCGGATTTCAGACGGCTGCGTGCCGCCGTTGGTGTCGCAGAGCACGACCCAGCGCGCGCCGGCCTGATAGGCCGCCCGGGCGCAGGCGAGCGCATAGCCGGGGTTGGCCTTGTAGCCGTCGAAGAAATGCTCGCAATCGACCAGCGCCTCCTTGCCGGCGGCAACGGCCGCTTTGACGCTTTCGCTGATACAGTCGAGGTTTTCCTCGTTGGAAATGCCGAGCGCCACCTCGACATGATAGTCCCAGCTCTTGGCGACGAAACAGATGGCATCGCCGCTCGCCTGCAGCAGCCCCGCAAGCCCCGGATCGTTTGAGGCCGAGACGCCGGACCGCTTGGTCATGCCGAAGGCGACGAAGGACGCGTTTTTCGTGCGCTTCTGGCCAAAGAAGGCCGTGTCGGTCGGGTTGGCGCCGGGATAGCCACCCTCGATATAGTCGAGACCGAAATCGTCGAGCAGGGTCGCGATGGCGATCTTGTCCTCGACGGAAAAATCGACGCCGGGCGTCTGCTGGCCGTCGCGTAGCGTGGTGTCGAACAGGTAGATTTTTTCGCGTGTCATGGGGACCCTCCCGGGAATCGTGCTGCGTGCGGAGGGTTGCCCCCCTCTGTCGGCCGGGCCGACATCTCCCCCACGAGGGGGGAGATCAATCTGTGGTCGGCCCCTTGGCTGCGAGATCTCTCTATCACGAAGCAGCTTTGGGCCACGAAGCAACTTTGGGCTGACTGGAACGAGTTACGCCTTGCCTGCAAACCGATCCGTTGCGCGGATCAGCTGGTCGAGAATGCCGGGCTCGGAATAGGCATGTCCGGCGCCCTCGATCAGGTGGAACTCTGCCGTTGGCCAGGCCTTGTGCAGCGCCCAGGCGTATTTGGCAGGGCAGGGCATGTCATAGCGGCCATGGACGATGACGCCGGGAATATCCTTGAGTCGGCCGGCGTCGCGGATCAGCTGGCCTTCGTCGAGCCAGCCGGCATTGACGAAGAAATGGTTCTCGATCCGCGCGAAGGCGTAGGCAAAATCGTCGGCTTCGAAAGCTGTGCTGGTCGAGGGCTGCGGCAGCAGGGTGATGGTCTCGCCCTCCCAGATCGCCCAGGCCTTGGCTGCGGAAAGGCGAACGTTCTTGTCCTCGTGCGTGAGGCGTCGATGATAGGCGAACATCATCTCGTGGCGCTCCTCCGCCGGGATCGGCGCGATGAACCGCTCCCACTTGTCGGGAAACATTTCCGAGACGCCGAACTGATAATACCAGTCGAGCTCGGCCTTGGTCAGCGTGTAGATGCCGCGCACTACCAGCTCGCTCACGCGCTCGGGAAATTTTTCCGCATAGGCAAGCGCCAGGGTCGAGCCCCAGGAGCCGCCGAACACCAGCCATTTCTCCGCGCCTGCCATCGTGCGCAGGCGTTCGATGTCATCGACAAGGTGCCAGGTGGTATTGGCGTTCAGATCGGCCGCCGGCGTGGACTTGCCGCAGCCGCGCTGGTCGAACAGCGTCACGTCGTAGAGGTCAGGGTCGAACAGCCGGCGATGCGTGGGCGAGATCGTGCCGCCGGGACCGCCGTGCAGGAACACGGCCGGCTTGGCGCCCGGTGTGCCCACGCGCTCCCAATAGATGACGTGGCCATCGCCGACATCGAGATGGCCGGAGGCATAGGGTTCGATTTCGGGATAGAGGCTGCGCAGGTCTGTTGTCATGCTCATGCGTCCTTCGGCGGCCATTCCGCCGTATCGTGGTCAGGGTGTTGATAGCTCTCGACGGACGCAAAGAAGGCCTCCATCTCCGGGCTGCTGTGGGCGGGCTTCTCGAACAGGTGATCGATCCATGGAAGCCGCTTGTCGACGTTCACCTGAACTTGCGGCTCAAGCAGTTCCGGCTGGTCGAAGGCGCCAATCGCCAACTCGACGCCACCTGGATGGAGATAGGCGAGCGGCGTGCCGCATTTGCCGCAGAACCCACGTTTCACTTTTGCCGAGGATCGAAACAGGCTGGGCTGACCGCGCGTCCAGGTCAGGTGCGCCTGGTCTGCCGTGACGAAAGCCCCGAAAAAGTTGCCGAACTGCTTCTGGCACATGCGGCAGTGACAGATCGAGGGACGCCCGAGCTTTTCCGCCCGAAACCGCACCGCTCCGCATTGGCAACCACCGCTTCTTGCCGTCTCAGCCATTCTTCGCCTCCGCCGGCCATTGGGCCGTATCGTGATCGGGATGCTGGTAGGAGACGAGACCATCGAGGAACGGCTCGTCGTCGAGATCCTCGTCGGTCGTGCGCGCCGGCAAGGCATGGATGGTGTCGACAAAGCCGATCTTGCCCTCGGTGCCGAACTGGACGTTCGGTGGTATCGCCCCCGGATCGTCGAAGGCTCCGGCCGCAATGGCCATGCCGTCAGGCGCTTCGTAAGTCAGCGGCGTGCCGCAATCGCCGCAGAAGCCGCGCGCCACGACATTGCTGGACTGGTAGATCTTTCGTGCGCCGCGCGTCCACTGAAATTCGGTCTTCCGCACCGAGACAAGCGGCGCATAATAGGCGCCGAACGCCTTCTGGCACATGCGGCAATAACAGACCGAGGACGTCAGTTCACCCTCGGCGCGGAACCGGATGGCACCGCATTGGCAGCCGCCGGAAAGGCTAAGATGGGTCATCATGTCTCTCCGCTGGTGAGAACGATATGAAGGCAGACGGCGTCTATGTCCTTGAGGATGTCGTCGTTCCAGAAGCGCAGAACTGTCCAACCGTCTTGCTGCAGGCGGATCGTTCGCTGCTGGTCGTAGGAGACGGCCTCCGAGGCGCCGTGCTGGGAACCATCGACTTCCACGATCAGCCGATGGCTCGGGCAGGCGAAATCCACGATGTAGGTGGCGATCGGCATCTGGCGGCGGAAACTGAGACCCATCAGGCGATGGGCGCGCAGCTCGTTCCAGAGTTTCAGTTCTGCGTCGGTGAGGGCTTTGCGCATCTGGCGGGCATTGGCGCGCATTTTCGGCGGGATGGGCGTATGCGGCACGTTACCCCCCTCTGTCACTGCGTGACATCTCCCCCACAAGGGGGGAGATTGGCTGGCGGCACGGTCTTGCCCCGTCACTACCACTGGAGTTTCTGGCAATACTTGCCTGAGATCAAGAGAGGTTACCGTATCCGCATGGACGCTGCCGCACCCACCCAATCTCCCCCCTTGTGGGGGAGATGTCACCGAAGGTGACAGAGGGGGGTATGCCACGGCAGCAGCAGGTGTCACCGCTTGATCTCCCAACTCGTTACCCGCTCGCCTGTCGCAGCGTCCTTGCCGTCCTTCAATTGCACGCCCTTGGCAGACAACTCGTCGCGCACCCGGTCCGCTTCGGCAAAATTCTTTGCTTTCAGCAGTTCGAGCCGCATCTGCACCAGCGCATCGATCGCCGCCGTCAGATCGGCGCCGACGTCCTTTTTCTCGGGCAGCACACCGAGCAGCGCAGCGCTTGCGGCAAACACCGGCAGCACCGCCGGATCGGCATTGGCGGCCTGGGCAAGCGCATGCAATGCCTGGACGGCGGCAACGGTGTTCAGATCGTCGGCCAGCGCATCGACCACGGAGGCATCCGGTGCCGCGTCAGAGGGGCCTGCCACCGGCCACTTGGCGATCAGCCGCTCCGCTTCCTCCAGCCGCTTCACCGAAAAATCGATCGGCTCGCGGTAATGCGTCATCAGCATCGCCAGCCGCAAGACTTCGCCCGGCCATGTCCGACCGCCGAGCTTGTCGGTTTCCAGCAGCTCGGCGATGGTGACGAAGTTGCCGTCGGATTTCGACATCTTGCGGCCTTCGACCTGCAGGAAGCCGTTGTGCATCCAGACATTGGCCATGACAGATGTGCCATGGGCGCAGCGCGACTGGGCGATCTCGTTTTCGTGGTGCGGAAAGATCAGGTCGAGGCCGCCGCCGTGGATGTCGAAGACATCGCCGAGATAGCGGCTGCTCATCGCCGAGCATTCGATATGCCAGCCCGGTCGCCCACGGCCCCATGGGCTTTCCCAGCCCGGCTCGTCGGCATCGGACAGCTTCCACAGCACGAAATCGCCTGAATTCTTCTTGTGGACATCGACGGCGATGCGGGCACCGGCCTGCTGCTCGTCGAGCGGGCGCTTCGACAGCTGGCCATAATCGGCCATCGACTTCGTGTCGAACAGGACTTCACCCGCCGCCGCATAGGCATGGCCCTTCGTCACCAACGCCTCGATGATCTCGATCATCTGGCTGATGTTGTCGGTGGCGCGTGGCTGCACAGTCGGCTCGAGGCAGCCGAGTGCGGCCACGTCCTTTTGATATTGCTTGTCGGTCTTTTCGGTCACCAGTCGGATGGCGGCATTGAGATCCATGCCGGGATACTCGCGCAGCGCCCTCGCATTGATCTTGTCGTCGACGTCAGTGATATTGCGCACGTAGGTCACGTGGTCAGGGCCATAGACATGCCTGAGCAGCCGGAACATCACGTCAAAGACGATGGCCGGGCGAGCATTGCCGATATGGGCGAAATCGTAGACGGTCACGCCGCAGACGTAGAAGCGGACATTGTTCGCATCGATCGGCACAAACACGCTCTTCTCGCGCGTCATCGTATTGTAAAATTTCAGCTCAGGCGTCCCGCCCATGTCCACTCTCCCAGATGCACGATCGAAAAATCGTCGCGGCCGGCGGACCGGGCGTTTCTCATCTTTGCGCAATGGGGAGACGAAAACGGCCAGGCCAGCGGTGCGCTAGCGAATAATTTTCCGGCAGATGATGCAGATCGTCGTTTTCATGGCTGGCTTTATGGCGCGGGATCAGATTTCGGTCAAGAGGAGGGCACGCATCGCGGATGCGGTCGTGCATTTTACTGACGCCCCTAGCGCTGTCTCTGGGCGCTCACCGGTTTGGAAGTCCATTTGCCGCGCGTTCTCGGCGGATCTGGTCGGCGTTTTGACCGATCTGGAGGCTGAGCTTCTCCAGTCCGGATCGCGTAGCTTCCTTCGCCGCCGCTGGTATCGAAGAATCAGGATGCAGCCTGTCCCACTCAAGGACGGACGCAATTGTTCGCTGCAACTGGGGAATGTCGCCAAAGGCCCAGCCGTTGATCTCGGGACCTATCGTTTCGAAGAGGGCGCCGAACAACGCCGGGCCGCCCGATGGATCCTGGTCGGGATAGGCTTTCATGACGGCGCGCGCGCGGAGCTGTCCGGCGTAGTACCAGAACACGGCCTCTTCTTTCCGTCCTGCTTTGAAGAGTGGGGGCGCCTTCATCATCAGTTCGCTTGCCTGAAGCGTCGTCGCCTGCTCTGCACCTTCGGGAAAGCCGGTGTTGTCAGCCAAGGCGATGTAGGGACTGAGCGATAGTCCGGCACAGACGAACCAGATCAGAAGGCGGCGGTTCAGCATTGCGTTCCTTTGGACCGCAGGGCCTGGCCCCGCGTGAAGCGCTGTGACAATTCAACTTGCGCGTTAAGTCGGTAGATCGATCGGGTCTACTCAAAGTCAAGTGCATCGATCACCGTCTTCACGTCGCGGTATCGCAAGCGAAGTTTTCGTTCAGCGCCTTCGACAGCTTCGCATCTCAGCTTTGTCATGGCTGCGATGATCTCGGCCTCCCTGTCCTTGTCGTAGGGATCTTCACCGGCCCAATGGGTGCATTGCGTCCTTCGATCGAGAAAAGCTGCGACGTCGGCTGGATAGGCGGCGCTTTGTCCGGTGATGGCCACCCAGAATAACAGTGAAATCATAGGCGCTCCCGGCGGCAGGCGTGCTGTCAAGCCGCGCGCCGCTCACGATCGACAATGTCGGACGGAACCGTTTCTGTCGAGAGTCGGGCCAGACGCCGAATCCCAGAGATCTATTCCGGCAGCCTATAGTCCACCAGCTTGTTCTCGCGCACCACGAACAGCTTGCCCGTCTCCGTCACCGGGCCCGACCAGTCCCATGATGACATCAGCGACATCTCGGGGATGCTGCACGGTTTCCGGATCTTCGCCCTTGCCTACTAAATCCTTTCTCTGGGCACCTTTGCTTCACCTAGCAAACTACGGTCTTTAGAACTGCTGTTGGAGCCTCGTTCGACCTGACGCTGGACAAATGATCCAATAAAAGCGCCGAGCGTGAGTTTTGTGAGGTCCAAGAAGCTAGAACCGCCGATTATCGTCAGCACCGAAAAAAACAGGGTCAGAAAAATTGTCGCGAGGGGAAGGCCGGTCAGCCCAAGCTGGGTGAAGGTTCCCGTGAACTTCGTCAAGCTACTCAATCTTACATATTGATCGATGGATTCCGTCTTACCTTCGGAAATCAGCGGCGATAAGAGCTCATAATCTTGAGGCGGAATCACAGGAGCAGCTGTAGCGCCTGAGGCCACCGTTAATCTGTAGCCAATATAAGCAAAAATAAGGGCGCATAGCGTGAGTATAATGTAAATTATGTTTGGTACCAAAAGCCTGTAAATTGGTAAATCCCCGGCATTGACCGCGCCAAAAAAATGATTGCCGGTCATATTTTCAAAGGCAGCGAAGAAGCATATTCCCAATATGGAAATTAGAGATATGAAAAACGGTATCTTCGATGCCTTAAGCGTGTCTACATCAATATAGGTGTTTGGTATTTTTGATGATTTATCCGAATCCATAATAAATCTCCCAGTCAATTAAATGACAGGATCTATAGTATACATGAATTCGAATAATACTATCTATTCCGGCAGTCTATAGTCCACCAGCTTGTTCTCGCGCACCACGAACAGCTTGCCCGTCTCCGTCACCTCGGGCCCGACCAGTCCCATGATGACGTCGGCGACAGCGCGGGGATGCTGCACGGTTTCCGGATCTTCGCCCGGCATCGCCAGTGCCCGCATGGCCGTGCGGGTGGCTCCGGGGTCGAGGCTGGTGATGCGCAGCGGCGTGCCCTGTGTTTCTCCGGCCCAGGTCCGTGCCAGCGCTTCGACGGCAGCCTTGGATGCAGAGTAGGGGCCCCAGAAGGGCCGGCATTTGTGGGCGGTGGAAGAGGAGAGGATCACCGCTCGGCCGGCGTCGGAGCGCATCAGCAGCGGCTCGACGGAGCGGATGAGCCGCCAGGTGGCCGTAACATTGATCGTCATGACCTTCTCGAAGACCTTAGCCTCGACATGGCCGATCGGAGAAATCGTGCCGAGCACGCCGGCATTGGCGACGAGGATGTCGAGCTTGCCCCAGCGCTCGAAGATCGAGCCACCGAGCCTGTCGATGGCATCCATGTCGGCAAGGTCGAAGGGAACAAGCGTCGCCCGTCCGCCGGCAGCGGTGATGGCATCGTCCAGTTCTTCAAGCCCGCCGACGGTGCGCGCGCAGGCGATGACATGGGCACCGGCCTTGGCCAGCTCCAGCGCAGTGAAGTAGCCGATGCCGCGCGAGGCACCGGTGACCAGGGCGATCTTGTCCTGCAGGTTGACGCTCATGATGCCGAATTCCGTTTGCGATGTTATGGGCAAGTATATGCCCCATAACGGCAAATCGGTCAAAGCATCAAACGCGGCCCTCAGCCGTTGCCGGCGAGCACAGAGAGCTTGCGGACATTGTTGGTGCTTTCCCGGTCGAGCAGCCGGGTCGGATAGTCGCCGGTGAAATAGTGGTCGGTGAACTGCGGCGCATCCGGATTGCGCGGTGCACCGCCAACGGCGCGGTAAAGGCCGTCGATCGACAGGAAGGCAAGACTGTCGGCCCCGATGAAGGCGCACATGGCTTCCAGGTTTTCATACTGGTTGGCCAGCAGCTTGTCGGCGTCGGGCGTGTCGATGCCGTAGAAATCCGGGAAGTAGATCATCGGGCTCGCGACGCGGATATGCACCTCGCTGGCGCCGGCTTCGCGGATCATCTGGACGATCTTCACCGACGTCGTGCCGCGCACGATGGAATCGTCGACAAGCACGACGCGCTTGCCTTCGAGGATGGCACGGTTGGCCGAATGCTTCAGCTTGACGCCGAAGGCGCGGATGGACTGGGTCGGTTCGATGAAGGTCCGGCCGACATAGTGGTTGCGGATGATGCCGAGTTCGAAGGGGATGCCGCTTGCCTGGGCATAGCCGATCGCAGCCGGCGTGCCGCCATCAGGCACCGGAACCACGAGGTCCGCCTCGACAGGCGCTTCCTTGGCAAGATTGATGCCCATGTTGCGGCGAGCGACATAGACGTTACGGCCGCCGACGACCGAATCCGGCCGGGCGAAGTAGACATATTCGAACAGGCAAAGCCGTTCCGCTTCCGGCTGTTCGGCCTTGCGCGAATCGATGGTGATCGAGCCGTCCGACTGGATCTCGCAGATGATGACTTCGCCGTTTTCGACGTCGCGGATGTATTTCGCGCCGATGATGTCGAGTGCGCAGGTCTCGGAACAGAAGATCGGCTTGCCGTCGAGCTCGCCCATGACCAGCGGCCGGATGCCGATCGGGTCGCGGGCGGCAATGAGCTTGGTGCGCGTCATCGCCAGCATCGAATATCCGCCTTCCATCTGACGGATCGCATCGATGAAGCGGTCGGAGGAGGAGGGGTGCTTGGAACGGGCGATAAGGTGCAGCACGACTTCGGTGTCCGAGGTCGACTGGCAGATGGCGCCGTCGGCGATCAGCATGCGCCGCATCGTCAGGCCGTTGGTGAAATTGCCGTTATGGGCAATGGCGATGCCGCCGACCTCAAGTTCTGCAAACAGCGGCTGGACGTTGCGCAGGATTGTCTCGCCCGTGGTCGAGTAGCGCACATGACCGATGGCGCGGTCGCCGGGGAGGCGGGCGAGCGTTGCCGGATCGGTGTAGTGGTCGCCGACCAGCCCCATGCGGCGCTCCGAATGAAAGCGCTGGCCGTCGAAGACGACCATGCCGGCCGCTTCCTGGCCCCGGTGCTGCAGGGCGTGCAGGCCGAGCGCCGTCAGCGTCGCAGCGTCCGCGTGGCCGAGAATGCCGAACACGCCGCATTCTTCGTGCAGCGTGTCGCCGTCGATGTCGTTATCGAGTGCAGATGAGGGTGACAGGGTCATGGCTGAAGGCCTTTGCTCTCACGGGGTTCGGGCAGCGCGGGGGCTGGGATCCAAAATAACTGAAAATCCGGCCGGGCGAAATGCCGGGCCGGATAATGGTGTCGGGTTCCGTTCAGATGGCGATGCCAGCCGGGCGGGTCAAGGCTGTAAACTCAGTGTCAATTGTTCGTCGCCGGAGCGGCGGGCGTCGTGGTCGGCGAAGCGGGCGCGGCCGGCGTGTCGTCGGACGGAGCGGCGTCGCTGGGCGCCGTGCTGTCGTCGTTCAGCTGCTGCCGTTCAGGCTGGATCTTGTCGATGACGTTGGTGCGGATCATCTGCGCGAATTTCTCCGGCAGCGCGGCTTCCAACTTGACGACCAGCGAATCGAGGAAAGGCTTGGATTTGGCGTTGTTCACCCAGGCCGGGCGATGGGCCTCGTCGACCAGCCAGTTCCAGAAAGCGACGGCTACCACCAACAAGAGCACGCCACGAGCGGCGCCGAACAGGAAGCCGAGCGTGCGGTCGAGCGCGCCGATGCGGCTGTCGATGATGAAATCGGCGATCTTCATCGTAATGAAGGAGATGATGATGAGCGCCACGAGGAAGACCACGGCGGCCGAGCCGACGATGGCGATACGGTCATCGTCCGTATAGTGCTTGGCGTAAGGAACCAGCTTCGGATAAAGGTAGTAGGCCGCCACAGCCGAGCCACCCCAGCTGACGATGGACAGCACTTCCCGCGAAAAACCACGCACCATGGCGAGAACGGCGGAAAACAGCACGACGCCGATAACAATACCGTCGAAAATCGTAATGGGCATTTATAATCCACTCCAAGACCTGCCATGGGCGCCATGGCTACCGTCTGCCTGAATGCGTCTCGCTTCGTCGCCCGGGGCGACAAGAGCTCAGTCTTCGTCTTCCGTCTGCCGCAGCGCGCCCTTCGAACCAGCCACCCTGACGACCATGTCGGTCAGGCTTTCGATCTCGTTCCAGCGTCCGCCACTACCCTTGGGCAGCTCGGCCGAGCCGGAGGGCAGCAGCGCTTGCGCAAAGCCCAGCTTCTCGGCTTCCTTCAGGCGCTGTGCGGTATGACCGACGGGCCTGACGGCCCCAGACAGGCTGACTTCGCCGAAATAGACGCAATCGGCGGGAAGGGCAATACCGGCAAGGGATGAAACCAGTGCAGAGGCAACGGCGAGATCGGCTGCTGGCTCCGAAATCCGATAACCACCGGCAATGTTGAGGTAGACGTCGTGGCTGCCGAGCCGCACGCCGCAATGGGCTTCCAGCACCGCAAGGATCATCGACAGCCGCGACGAGTCCCAGCCAACCACCGCCCGCCGCGCCGTACCGAGCGACGTCGGTGCCACCAGCGCCTGGACCTCAACGAGGATCGGCCTCGTGCCTTCCATGCCGGCAAAGACGGCAGCGCCCGGTGATTTGGAATTCCGCTCGCCGAGAAACAGTTCGGACGGGTTTGCGACTTCACGCAAGCCGATGTCCGACATTTCGAAGACGCCGATCTCGTCGGTCGGGCCGAAGCGGTTCTTGACCGTGCGCAGGATGCGGTAGTGATGGCCGCGGTCGCCCTCGAAATAAAGCACCGCATCGACCATATGCTCGACGACGCGAGGACCGGCGATCTGCCCGTCCTTCGTGACGTGGCCGACCAGCACCATGGTCGCACCCGTCTGCTTGGCAAAGCGGATCATCGCCTGCACACCCGTTCTGACCTGGGTCACCGTGCCCGGTGCCGAATCGGCGAGCTCGCTCCACAGCGTCTGGATGGAATCGATGATCACGAGGTCCGGGCGCTTGCCTTCGGCGATCGTCGCCAGAATATCCTCGACGTTGGTCTCTGCTGCCAACATGACGTCGGTATCTGCCGCCTTGAGCCGCTGCGCCCGCAGCCTGATCTGGGCCACAGCCTCTTCGCCCGATACGTAGACGATCTTGTGGCCACGGCGCGCTAGCGCGGCGGCGGCCTGCATCAGCAGGGTCGATTTGCCGATACCGGGATCGCCGCCCACCAGAACCGCCGACCCGCGCACGAAGCCGCCGCCCGTTGCCCGGTCGAGTTCGGAAATGCCGGTGTAAATCCGCGGTGCTTCCTCGATCTCGCCGGACAGCGCCACCAGCGTCACGGCTCTGCCCTTCTTCGGCACGCGGCCGGGCCCCGAGCCGATGCCGCCCATCGGGTCTTCCTCGACGATGGTATTCCAGGCGCCGCAGGATTCGCACTTGCCCGCCCAGCGATTATGGATCGTGCCGCAGTTCTGACAGATGAATTGAGTTCTGGCCTTGGCCATTAGGAGCTGCTTTCGGTAAAGTCTTCATGCGAGGTGTCTTGATGGCCGTGCAGGATGCGGATGACAAAAAGCTCCTGATCTCTGACGACGAAGTAGATGACTCGCTGGCGATAGGCAAAGCTTCGCATGCCGGGTTTCAGAGTGTCACGACTGACGCCGGTCAGACCAAGTCTGGCGAGCGAACGAACCTTCCGCTCGAGAGTGAGGATGAAGCGGTCTGCGACAAGGGGATTGCTTTCGGCGATATGGCGATATTGCTCGATGAGATCGGCCCGCGCTGTGCCGGACCAGATGAGCCGCCGTTGCTTAATGATCGGACCCCATCTTCGGCGGGTGGGAAGCGGCCATCTGCTGGATGTCCATCAGCAGGTCTTCGGCCGTCCTGTATTCGTACACGCGTCCCGCTTCGACGTCGTCGAGGCCCTCCTGCAGAAGGCGCCGCAGCTCCAACACTTTGCCATCTTTGCTCCCCAGCAGCCTTAACCCAGCGGCGACGACGGCGTCGGCGCTCTCATAAATGCCGGTTTGCACCTGATCTTCGATAAACGCGCGGTCCTGCTCGCTGAGATGGATATCCGTCATCCCGATCTCCTTTTGTTCACGTTTATCACAGCGAAACGATAGAGGAAAGTCCCTCATTCCTCGACTAAATACCGCCGCTGGTGCCTGAGCCCCATGCTGGTCAGCATCTCGTAGCCGATCGTGCCGGCGGCACGCGCAGCGTCGTCGACGAGGATGTTGCTGCCGAACAATTCGACGTAGTCGCCGGCCCGAACAAGACCCTCAGGCAGGTCGGTGACGTCGAAGATCGTCAGGTCCATGGTGATACGGCCAGCGACGGGCACGCGGTGGCCGGCGATGAAGCCGTGGCCGGCCTCGATTCCCGTGCGGCGCAGCGGCACGCCGCCGCTCGACTGGCTGCGCATGTAGCCGTCGGCATAGCCGGCGGAGACGACGGCCAAGCGGCTGTCGCGGGTCAATTGCATGGCGCGGCCGTAGCTGACAGCTTCGCCAGCCTTGACGTTGCGCACCTGCAGGACGCGGGCCTCGGCGGTGGCGACGGGCCGCATCGGATTGGCAACGCCGGGCACGGCCTCGCCACCGTAGAGCGCAATGCCCGGGCGGGTCAGGTCGAAATGATATTCCGGTCCGAGAAAGATGCCGGCAGAAGCCGAAAGGCTTGATTCGATCCCTTCGAAGGCGGCGCTAACCTGCCGAAATGAATCGAGTTGTTGCCGGTTCATCGGCGACGCCGGATCGTCGCCGCAGGCGAGATGGCTGACAACCAGGACCGGCGAGAAACTGGCCGGCCGCGACACGTCGTCGGCCAGCGCCAATGCCTCCGGCACTGTCAGCCCAAGCCGATTGAAGCCGGTGTCTACCTGCAAAGCGCAGGGGTATTCGCCGTATTCGGAGAGTACCGACATCCAGAAGGCCAGTTGTTCCTCGGAGGAGATGATCGGCACCAGGTCGTTTTCGAAGAACAAGCGCTGCATGCCGGGCCAGATGCCGGCAAGCACGAAGATCCGTGCATCAGGCGCATAAAGCCGGAGTGTCACGCCTTCCTCGGCCGTGGCGACGAAGAAGTCGCGGGCACCGGCGATATACAGCGTTTCCCCAACCTCCTCGATGCCGAGGCCATAGGCATCCGCCTTGACGACGGCAGCCGTACGGGCTCGCCCCGAACGGCGCGCCATGTCCTGCCAGTTGGCAACCAGCGCCCCGAGATCGACGGTCAGCCGCAGGCCGGCGGCATCAAAGGCGTCTTGGTCGTCAGCGAAGTCTTCGAAAAGGTCGGTCATGAAACCTCAAATGAACGTGGCCGGAGAGGGGTGTCTCCGGCCATGATAGGGATGATTCCAGTTGAAATGAAGACAGAATGCTGCCGTGTGAAGGAGCAGGCCGCTCAATGCTCTTCGTAGGGCGTGAACGAGCCATCGGCGAGGTCGGCAAAACGGGTGAATTCGGCCTGGAAGGCGAGCTTGACCGTGCCGGTCGGTCCGTGGCGCTGCTTGGAGATGATCACGTCGGCAGTGCCCTTGACCTTGTCGAACAGCTGTTCCCATTCGTTGTATTTCGGGTCGGCCGGATCGCGCGGCTCCTGGTTCTTGACGTAGTATTCCTCGCGGAACACGAACAGCACGACGTCGGCGTCCTGCTCGATCGAGCCCGATTCACGCAAGTCAGAAAGCTGCGGCCGCTTGTCGTCGCGGTTTTCCACCTGACGCGACAGCTGCGACAGGGCGATGATCGGCACGTTCAGCTCCTTGCCGAGCGCCTTCAGGCCCGTGGTGATCTGCGTGACTTCCTGCACGCGGTTCTCGCCGGATTTGCCAGACCCGGTCATCAGCTGGATATAGTCGATCACAAGCACGTCGAGGCCGCGCTGCCGCTTCAGGCGGCGGGCGCGGGCGGCAAGCTGGGCGATCGAGATACCGCCGGTCTGGTCGATGAAAAGCGGCACTTTCTGCATCATCATCGAGCAGGCGACGAGCTTTTCGAAATCGGCATCGTTGATGTCGCCGCGGCGGATCTTAGACGACGAGACTTCCGTCTGCTCGGAGATGATACGCGTGGCGAGCTGTTCCGACGACATTTCCAGCGAGTAGAAGCCGACGACGCCGCCATTCTTGGCCTTCATCGAGCCATCGGCCTGCACCTCGCCCTCATAGGCGGCAGCGATGTTGTAGGCGATGTTGGTGGCAAGCGACGTCTTGCCCATGCCCGGGCGTCCGGCGAGCACGATCAAGTCCGAGCGCTGCAGGCCACCCATCTTGCTGTCGAGCGAGTGGATGCCGGTCGAGATGCCGGAAAGTCCACCGTCGCGCTCCTTGGCCACAGCCGCCATGTCGATGGCCATCGCCACGGCGTCGTTGAAGGCCTGGAAGCCGCCGTCGTAGCGGCCGTTTTCGGCAAGCTCGAACAGGCGCCGCTCGGTGTCCTCGATCTGGCTCTGCGGCGGCATGTCCAGCGGCGCGTCATAGGCGATGTTGACGACATCCTCGCCGATGGTGATCAGCGCGCGGCGGAGCGCCAGGTCGTAGATGGCGCGACCGTAATCCTCGGCATTGATGATCGACACGGCTTCGGCGGCAAGGCGCGCCAGATACTGCGCGACGGTCATGTCGCCGACCTTTTCGTCGGCCTTCAGGAAGGTCTTGATCGTCACCGGATTGGCAATCTTGCCCATGCGGATGATGTCGCCGGCAACCTCGAAGATGCGGCGATGCAGCGGCTCGTAAAGATGGGCCGGCTTCAAAAAGTCCGAGACGCGGTAGTAGGCGTCGTTATTGACGAGGATGGCGCCGAGCAATGCCTGCTCCGCCTCGATGTTGTTCGGGGCTTCGCGATAATGCTGCTCGGTGGGAGAAGTCGCGCCAGTTTTGCGCGCTGCGTCGTTCATGACATCCATCTCGATCCCTCGTCTCTATCTAGCGCGGTGTTCGCCCTTGTGATCCCGGCCGTCAAGGGTGATCAAACGATAATGATCGGGGCAGGGGCGATTCGCGCCGGCTATGCCCGTTGTCCACAGGGTCAAAAAAACGAAAAACTCACATGTTGACGATCGTCAAGACGCAGATCGACGACTCACGCTTAACGCTGCAAAGTTTAACGTGTTTAACACTCGCAAGCAGCCGAATGGGGGCAAGCCTTGCTTGAAAAGACTATAGAAGCCGGTAATCTGAGAAGTGCAAAAACAAGAGAAGCGTGGATCATGCCCGACAAAGCGACAAGCCGTGAATTCTTCGATGAGCTCTCCGCTTTCAACCGAAAGTTACGGTCTGGCTTTGATGCGCTCGTGCGCAAGCGTGGGATGACGCTGGCGAGGGCCCGCGTGTTCTTTGCCTTGGCGGAGAAAGACGGGATCAACCAGCGCGAACTTGCCGAATTGCTGGAGCTCGAGACCCCGACGCTGGTTCGCATTCTCGACGCGATGGAAGGCCAAAAATTCATCGAGCGGCGCCCCGCCGAAACGGACCGCCGCGCCAAGAGGATCCACACGACGGATGCCGGCAAGGTGATTGCGGGCGAGATCGATGCGCTGGCCTCTCGCGTCCGCGCCGAGATTCTTGAAGGCATCTCCGACGCAGATCGGGCTACGGCACTGAAGGTTATTCGCAAGATGGCGGCCAATCTCCCCTACATCGGCAAAGACGAGGTTGCGTGAGCGTCGCCGGCAGCAGTGATGCGGTCGGTGCCGGTCCGAAAGGTCCGGCACCTGCTCCAGCCGCCGCCACGGCACCCCCGATGCCGGCCTGGAAAGGGCTTGCCTATATCCTGTCGTCGGTGATGTTCTTTCTGACGCAGGGCCTGGGGATGAACCTTGCCCTTGCCAACCTCACCCAGATCCAGGGGACCATTGCCGCCACCACCACCGAATCCGCCTGGCTCTCTGCTGCCTACATGGCGCCGAACGTCAGCCTGGCGATCGGGCTGGTCAAGATCCGCATGCAGTACGGCATCCGCAATTTTGCCGAGATCAGCATTTTCGGCTTCGTGCTCGCCTCGGTGCTTAATCTTTTCGTCTCGGACCTGCAGTCAGCGATCATCGTGCGCTTCCTCAGCGGCATTGCGGCTGCACCGCTGTCGACGCTCGGCTTTCTCTACATGCTGGAAGCTTTTCCGCCGGCAAAGAAGCTCACGGTCGGGCTGAGCCTCGCGATGATGAACACCACGCTTGCCGCGCCCATCACCCGCCTGGTCTCGCCCTCATTGCTCGATTTCGGCGAATGGCGCGGTCTCTATACGCTGGAGATGGGCCTCGCGCTACTGGTCATGCCAATCATCTACCTGCTGCCGCTGACGGCGCCGCCGCGGGTCAAGGTGATCAATTTCGGCGACATCGTCGTCTATCTGTTGGTGGCCATCGGCTTCGGCTGTCTCGCCGTCGTTCTCTCCGTCGGGCGCCCCTACTGGTGGTTCGAAGTCCCGTGGTTGGGGGTAGTTCTCGTTGTCTGTATCGCAACGCTGCTGGCAGCGACGCTGATTGACCTCAACCGCGCAACGCCGCTCATCGATATCCGCTGGCTTTTGACCTGGCCGAACGTCCGGATGACCATCGTCCTCCTGGTGTTTCGCATGATCAGCGCCGAGCAGACGTCGATATTGCTGATCTATTATCAGAATATCGGTCTGCTCTACGATCAGTTGCAGATGCTCTACCTGATCATCCTGGTGTTTTCCCTGGTCGGCGGCCTGACTTGCGCGGCGCTGATGAATATCGGCTATGGCTGGCAGATCCAGATGGTCGCCCTGCCGTTGATGATCGTGGCCGCCTTCATGGATAGCCAGGTCACCAGTCTCACCCGACCGGAGCAGATGTATCTGAGCCAGGCGCTAATGGCGGCCGGCATAGCGCTTTTCCTGCCGCCGGCGCTGTCTCCGGGCTTTCGTGCCGCCTTCGCCAAGGGACCCTTTTACCTGGTGACCTTCTTCGTCATCTTCCTTTTCACCCAGAGCATCGGCTCGCTGATCGGGACCGCGTTCTACGGCACGCTGATCACCATCCGCGAGAAATTCCATTCGAGCGTGCTCGTTGAACATGTCTTGCTGACCGATCCGATCGTTGCCCAACGCGCCGCCCAGCTTTCGGCGTCCTACGGCAAGGTCATCGGCGATCCGCAACTGCTGAACAGCGAAGGATTGGCACTGCTCGGCACCCAGGTGACGCGGGAAGCCTATAGCCTCGCCTTCGGCGATGCCTTCTTCGTGGTCGGGGTGATCGCCTTGCTGGCCTTCGTCGTATTGATCCTGCATCGACTGGTCGTCGTCGTCCAAGCCAGAACGGCCGACCCGACCAACGCACCCGCAAGCTGAGGAAAGCTTTCTATGTCCAGACTCGTGCGATCTCCGATCGAAGTCGTTGCCGTCCTTGCCGGCATCGGCGGCATCATGCTGGTGCTCTACGCCTGGCATCTGCCACCGTTCAGGACCTCGGTGGAGACGACGGACGATGCCTATGTCAAAGGCTATGTCACGATCATCAGCCCGCAGGTCAGCGGCTACGTGACCGACGTCCGCGTCAAGGACTATGAGCGCGTCAAGCAGGGCGAGGTGCTGGCTACGATCGACGACCGCATTTACTCCCAGAAACTCGCGCAGGCACGGGCCACCCTCGACGGCCAGAAGGCGGCGCAGGCCAATTCCCGCCAGCAGGAACTTGTCGCCCGCGCCCAGATCACCTCGAGCCAGGCGGCAGTCGACAGCGTCCAGGCCGGCCTGACACGCGCCCAGCTGGCCTGGGAGCGGATCGAATCACTTGTGCAGAAGGGCATCTCCACCACCAGCGATGCCGAGAACGCACAGGCGACGCTCGACCAGGCCAAGGCCGCCGTCGACCAGGCAAAGGCCGCCGTCGAGGTGGCGCGGCAGAACCTGACGACGATCATCGTCAATCGCGCCTCGCTCGAGGCCGGCGTCGCGGGCGCGGAGGCGGCCCTGCGGCTGGCGGACATCGACCTGCAGAATGCCACCATCATTGCGCCGAGGCCCGGCCGTCTCGGGGAGATCGGCGTCCGGCTCGGGCAATATGTGACCGCCGGAACGCAGTTGCTGGCGCTGGTGCCCGACGACGTCTGGATCATCGCCAATTTCAAGGAAACCCAGCTCGACGGCATGCAGGTCGGACAGCCCGTGACGATCTCCGTCGACGCCCTGGGACATCGCCGGCTGAACGGCCATGTCCAGAGCTTCTCCCCGGCCGCAGGCTCCGAATTCGCCGTCATCAAGCCGGACAACGCTACCGGCAATTTCACCAAGGTCGCGCAGCGCGTCGGCGTGCGGGTGGCTATCGACCCCGGCCAACCGGAAGCCGAAAGGTTGGCCCCCGGCCTCTCGGTGGTCGTGTCGATCGACAAGAACTCACAGCCACAGGTACCGGCCAACTAAAGCCTCTGCATGCTCCAAACGAAAAGGCCCGGATCTTTCGATCCGGGCCTTTTCGTCGCCGTGAAGCGAGAGTGCTGACTATTCGTCGTCGCGGTTGCCGTCGGCATCCGGATCGAAGAAGTCTTCCGGACGCAGCGCGTCTTCGTCGATGCCGTAGATGGCGTCGGCCGAAGTGAGGGTTTCGCCCTGCTTCTGGCGTTCGGCTTCTTCGGCCGAACGGGCAACGTTCAGCTCGATGGCGATTTCGACTTCGCCGTGCAGGGCGAGCGTGACGCTGTGCAGGCCGATGGTCTTGATGGGGGTGTTCAGCTCAACCTGGCTGCGGCCGATGTTGAAGCCTTCGGCAGCGAGGATGTCGACGACGTCGCGGGCAGCGACCGAGCCGTACAGCTGGCCGGTTTCGCCAGCCGAGCGGACGACGTTGAAGGACTTGCCTTCGAGAACGTCGGCAACCTTCTGGGCTTCGCTCTTGCGCTCCAGGTTACGGGCTTCGAGCGTTGCGCGCTCAGCTTCGAAACGGGTCTTGTTGGCAGCGTTGGCGCGCAGCGCCTTGCCGAGCGGCAGCAGGTAGTTACGGGCGAAGCCGTCACGGACCTTTACGGTCTCGCCCATCTGGCCGAGCTTGGGAACGCGTTCGAGAAGAATGACTTGCATCGTGGTGTCCTTTCAATTTCAGGTTTTTGGATCGGTATTATCGGGGGATTTCGCACCCTTGCTCGGGGTCAGCGCGATTGCCTTGCGGGTATCGGACAGGCCGAGAACGAGGATGAACAGGGCTGGCAGCACCATGCTGGATGCCAGGTAGCAGAGGACGAGGGCCGGCAGGCGCCAGTCCTTGCCGCGGGTCTTGTAGTGCAGGGCTGCGAACCCGGCGAGCACGAAGCCCGCGCCGAAGGCTCCAAGAACAGTCGCGCCGACCATCGCCGGGATGCCGCCAGTGAAACAGGCAATCAGGCCGGCGAGGAAGATGAAGATCGCATTGCGGTTCATGCGAAGCGCCGAAGGCACATCCTCGCGCGGCCGGAAGTTGCGGCCGGAGGCGGTGACGATCCGGGTCGCGATGTAATAGGCGGTGAAAAGCATGATCACCCAGATGCCGGCCTGCAATGCCGGCAGCATCAGCACGATCAGCGATTTGGTCTGGGCGGTGGCATCCGGGTCCGGCTGGAACGAAGGCTCTTGGGCTGCCAGCGCCGTCATCAGCGCGTCGACCATCTTGTCGGTGAGATCAGGCCCGTAGCCGATCATCACCCCGACGACGATGACGCCGACCGTCACCAGGCCACACAGCTGCACCAGCATGTCGGACAGCGGATACCAGGCGAGCAGGTTGTCGGGTCCTCCGAGTTCGTTGGCGGGGCGTGCAAGATTGGCCAGATGGCTGATCCAGCCGGCCGGCACCAGCGTTACCAGCGTCATGACGAAGGCGAAGGAGGGGGAGATGGCGACCGCACCGAGCACGAAGGCTGTGACGATCGAAATGATCGCAGCCATGTTGCCCCAGCCGAGGCCGGCGATCAAAATGGGAAGTGCCGAGGCGGCATAGAGGACAGCACTGAAAGACGGCTGTGCATTCGCTCCGAGCACAAGCAAGGTCGCGGTAATGCCGGCAAGAATGCCGGTCAGCATCAATCGTGAGTTCAAGGTCTTCAAGTCGCTGTCCTGCTTGTTCAAGCAGTTAGAGGTTCGCTTTTGAGAGAAGTCTCGGAAGCGCAGCCCCAACATGGGTTTCAATTGGTTTCGATCCACGCCCACCGTGGAAGGAAGAAGGGAAGGCATGACTGCCTTCCCTAGAGGTCTTGATCGGTCAGTCGCGATTAAGCGACGACGTAAGGCAGCAGGCCGAGGAAACGGGCGCGCTTGATGGCCTGGGCCAGTTCGCGCTGCTTCTTCTGGGAAACGGCCGTGATACGCGAAGGAACGATCTTGCCGCGCTCGGAAATGTAGCGCTGCAGAAGACGGACGTCCTTGTAGTCGATCCGGGGTGCGTTGGCACCGGAGAAGGGGCAGGTCTTGCGACGACGATGGAACGGACGACGGACCTGCGAAGAGGAGGAAGCTTCAGACATATTCAGATCTCCTTAAACGCGGTCTTCGCGCGGACGGCGCGGACGGTCTTCGCGATCACCACGATCCGGGCGCGGGCCACGGTCGCCGAAGCCACCACGGTCCGGGCGGTCGCCATCACGACGCGGACGATCGTCACGGTCGCGCTTCTGCATCATGGCAGACGGGCCTTCCTCGTGCTTTTCGACGGCAATCGTCATGTAGCGCAGGACGTCTTCCGAGATGCGCATCTGACGTTCCATTTCCTGCACGGCGGCAGGAGGAGCATCGATGTCCATCAGGGCGTAGTGAGCCTTGCGGTTCTTGTTGATGCGATAGGTGAGGGACTTGAGGCCCCAGTTCTCGATTCGCCCGACTTTGCCACCGTTTGCTTCGATGACACCCTTGTACTGTTCTACGAGGGCATCAACCTGCTGCGCGGAAACGTCCTGTCGGGCAAGGAATACATGTTCGTAAAGAGCCATGATGAGCTTTGCCTTTCTTGCGTTTGTGAAACCCGGTATCGGCGGCTAAGCCTCAACGACTGCTCCTGTAAGGGCGAGCCCAAGCAAGAAAGCGTTAATCCGAGACGGTCGAGAGCGGAGACACGGGAGGCTGGAACGCTTCCGTTCCGACGATCTCCCAAAGGAAACCGGCCCTCCGTTCAGCCACCAGCCAGATGACCGGGTTTGCGAACAGGGCGGCTTATACGGGATTCTTGGCGAAAGGCAAGGGAGGGAGCCAAAGGAATGTGGTGAAGTGGCTGCGTCTCCTTCTCCCCGCCGGGGAGAAGGTGGCCCCGAAGGGGTCGGATGAGGGCGCTCCCCACGCGGTGCACGATATGCCGCGCGTCCCCCTCATCTGCCCTGGCGGGCATCTTCTCCCCGTGGGGGAGAAGAGGAAGCAGGCCCGCCTGCTATCAATCCTCAGATCGGCATCGGATACTGGCGATGAACCTTGTCGATCTCGTTCAGCACTTCGGGCGACAGCACCAGGTCAGCCGCGCCGATGTTGATCTTCAGCTGCTCCATCGTGGTCGCGCCGATGATCGCGGCCGCCATGAACGGACGGGTCAGGCAGAAGGCGATGGCCATCGCGGATGGATCGAGGCCGTGCTTGCGGGCAATCTCGAGATAGGCCTTGACGGCCGGCTCCTGCAGCGGCTGCAGGCGACCACCGAGATCGCCGTTGATGGCGCCGCGCGAGCCCTCCGGCTTGGCACCATCGACATACTTGCCGGTGAGCAGGCCGGCGGCGAGCGGCGAATAGGCGAGCAGGCCGACATCCTCATAGTGCGACAGCTCGGCCAGATCGAGGTCGAAATGCCGGTAGAGAAGATTGTACTCGTTCTGCAGGGTGGCGACGCGGGGAAGCCCCTTCTGTTCGGCAAGCGTCAGGTATTTCTGCGTGCCCCAGGTGGTCTCGTTGGAGAGCCCGATGGCGCGGATCTTGCCTTCCTTGACGCATTCGCCGAGCGTCTCGAGGATGTCCGTGATATTGGCGACGGCAGCCTCGCGGTCCTGCGTGAAGGGGTTGTAGTTCCAGGCCTGCCGGAAGTGGAAATGGCCACGGTTTGGCCAGTGGACTTGGTAAAGGTCGATATAGTCTGTCTTCAACCGCTTCAGGCTTGCGTCGAGCGCCAGGCGGATATTGGCGGCATCGGTCCCCTGGCCGCCGCGCAGGTAGTCGCGACCCTTGCCGGCCACCTTGGTGGCGAGTACGATCTTGTCACGCTTGCCGGTCTTCTCGAACCAGGTGCCGATATGCTCTTCGGTCCGACCTTGCGTTTCTGCCGATAGCGGCGTGACGGGGTAAAGTTCGGCGGTGTCGAAGAAATTGATGCCCTTTTCGATGGCGAAATCCATCTGCTCGTGCGCCTCGGCTTCGCTGTTCTGCGTGCCCCAGGTCATGGTGCCAAGGCAGATCTGCGAAATCGAAATGCCTGTTCGGCCTAAATTCTGATATTTCATGGGGAAACCTTGGATCTGGCGGAAATATACGTCCGGGAGGACGGCGGGAATTTAGGACCGAATCTCGTAAGTGCAAGCAGAATTCTGTGGCTTCGATCCACGCGAAACCCCGGCACTGCGCGGTCTGCGCTCTTGACTCCGGGTAAAAGAATGCCGATTGGGAAGCCAAACAAGGACGCCATACAATGACTGTTGCTTTCACATTCCCCGGTCAGGGAAGCCAGGCCGTCGGCATGGGCAAGGATCTGGCCGATCAGTTTCCCGAAGCCCGCGCAGTCTTCGCCGAAGTCGATGACGCGCTCGGCGAAGCTCTTTCCGAGACCATTTTCAACGGCCCCGAGGACAAGCTGACGCTGACGGCAAACGCCCAGCCGGCGCTGATGGCGGTGTCGATGGCGGCCTTCCGGGTGCTCGAAGCCCGGGGCCTCGATCTGAAGAGCAAGGTCGGCTATGTCGCCGGCCATTCGCTCGGCGAATATTCGGCGCTCTGCGCCGCCGGCACGTTCACGCTTGCCGACACCGCCCGGCTGCTGCGTATTCGCGGCAACGCCATGCAGGCAGCCGTGCCCGTCGGCACCGGCGCCATGGCGGCGATCATCGGCCTCGAGCATGACGATGTCGTGGCTGTCTGCGACGAAGCCTCGGCGTTCGGCGCCTGCCAGATCGCCAATGACAATGGCGGTGGCCAGATCGTCATATCGGGCGAAAAAGATGCCATCGAAAAGGCTGCGGCGCTTGCAACCGACAAGGGCGCCAAGCGGGCGATCCTGCTGCCGGTCTCGGCACCTTTCCATTCCAGCCTGATGGCGCCGGCCGCAGACGCCATGCGCGAAGCGCTTGCCGGGGTCTCCATGGCCGCGCCCGCCGTGCCGCTGATCGCCAATGTCCGCGCCGCCCCGATCACTGTTGCAGCCGAGATTGCGGCACTTCTCGTCGAACAGGTCACCGGCCAGGTCCGCTGGCGCGAAACCGTCCAATGGTTTGCCGCAAACGGCGTGACCACTCTTTATGAAATCGGATCCGGCAAAGTGCTGACCGGGCTCGCCAAGCGTATCGACAAGACCGTGACCGGCGTGTCCGTCAATAGCCCCGCCGATATCGATGCCGCGCTTGCCAGCCTCGTCGGCTGACCCCACGCAACACCAGGATTGAGGAAACTCACATGTTTGACCTGACCGGCCGCAAGGCACTGATCACAGGCGCCACCGGAGGCATCGGCGAGGAAATCGCCCGGATGCTGCATGCCCAGGGCGCTATCGTCGGCCTGCATGGCACGCGCGTCGAAAAGCTCGAGGCGCTGGCCGCCGAACTTGGCGATCGCGTCAAGATCTTTCCGGCCAACCTTTCCGACCGCGCCGAAGTAAAGGCGCTGGCGACAAAGGCCGAGGCAGAGCTCGAAGGCGTCGACATTCTCGTCAACAATGCCGGCATCACCAAGGATGGCCTGTTCGTTCGCATGAGCGACGAGGACTGGGACAATGTCATCGAGGTTAACCTGACCTCGACCTTCCGTCTCACTCGTGAGCTGACCCATGCCATGATGCGCCGCCGCTATGGCCGCATCATCAACATTACCTCGATCGTCGCCGTGACAGGCAATCCTGGCCAGGCCAACTACTGCGCCTCCAAGGCCGGCATGATCGGCATGACGAAGTCGCTTGCCCAGGAAATCGCCACGCGCAACGTCACCGTCAACTGCGTCGCACCCGGCTTCATCGAAAGCGCGATGACCGGCAAGCTGAACGACAAGCAGAAGGATGGTATCATGGGTGCCATCCCCATGAAGCGCATGGGGACGGGCAGCGAGATCGCCGCCGCTGTCGCCTATCTCGCATCCAGCGAAGCCGGCTACGTGACGGGGCAGACGCTGCACGTCAACGGCGGCATGGCGATGATCTGAAATAGAAATCGCTGTTGGGGTCATGATTTGTCCCCAACAGCTTGATAGGTCGGCCCCAGGCGTTGATTTTCAGGCTTTGCGACAGACATAAAGCGTGTTAATCGGGCGATGACTGTGAACAGTCGTCCCGAATATGCAGATTCTACATGCCGTTACACTGCGGCTTTGTAGTATCTGAAAGCCGGGTTGAACGGGTTTGCCAACGGCGCTCGAATTGGGGCGCTGCAGGTTGAAAACAGGGTAGGAATGCCAGACGGCATTCTGATCAGGAAATAAGGTCGAGGAAACCGACATGAGCGATATCGCAGAACGCGTGAAGAAAATTGTTATTGATCATCTTGGCGTCGACGCCGACAAGGTTGTTGAAGGCGCCAGCTTCATCGACGACCTGGGTGCGGACTCGCTCGACACCGTCGAACTGGTCATGGCATTCGAAGAAGAATTCGGCGTTGAAATCCCGGACGACGCTGCCGACTCCATTCTCACGGTTGGCGACGCTGTGAAGTTCATCGAAAAGGCTCAGGCGTAATCGCTTGATGTCATCAGAGGGCGGGCTCCTGGAGTCCGCCCTTTTTCGTCCGGCCGACCGGACATTTGACCTAGATTTGCATGGCTTGCGAGAAGACAGGGGCTGAGGGCGATGAGACGTGTCGTTATCACGGGTACCGGCATGGTATCTCCTTTGGGAAGCGGCACGGAGGTGTCATGGACACGCCTGCTCGCCGGTCATAACGGCGCCCGCCTGATCACAGAATTCGAAGTTTCCGATCTGCCGGCCAAGATCGCCTGCCGGGTTTCCGTCGGCGACGGCAGCGACGGCACCTTCAATGCCGACGACTGGATGGAGCCGAAGGAACAGCGCAAGGTCGATCCCTTCATCGTCTACGGCATGGCTGCCGCCGAAATGGCGCTGAACGACGCCGGCTGGCATCCGAAGACCGACGAAGACCAGATCGCCACCGGCGTGATGATCGGGTCCGGGATCGGCGGACTCGAAGGCATTGTCGAGGCCGGCTACACGTTGCGCGACAAGGGTCCGCGGCGTATCTCGCCCTTCTTCATTCCCGGCCGTTTGATCAATCTGGTGTCCGGCCAGGTCTCCATCCGCCACAAGCTGCGCGGCCCCAACCATGCCGTCGTCACGGCCTGTTCGACCGGCGCGCACGCCATCGGCGATGCGGCGCGTTTCATTGCTTTCGGCGACGCCGACGTGATGGTCGCCGGGGGCGCCGAAGCACCGGTCTGTCGGATCGCCATGGCCGGCTTCGCGGCCTGCAAGGCACTGTCGACCCAGCACAACGACGATCCGCAGAAGGCTTCGCGCCCCTATGACAACGACCGCGATGGTTTCGTCATGGGCGAGGGCGCCGGCATCGTCGTTCTGGAAGAACTGGAGCACGCCAAGGCGCGTGGCGCCAAGATTTATGCCGAAGTGGTCGGTTACGGCCTTTCCGGCGACGCCTATCATATCACCGCGCCATCCGAGAACGGCGAGGGCGCATTCCGTTGCATGACCTCGGCGCTGAAGCGGGCGGGCGTCACGGCTGCCGATGTCGATTATATCAATGCCCACGGCACCTCGACGATGGCCGACACGATCGAGCTTGGCGCCGTCGAGCGCCTGGTCGGCGATTCGGCGTCCCGGATTTCGATGTCGTCGACGAAATCGGCGACCGGTCATCTGCTGGGTGCGGCCGGTGCGATCGAGGCAATCTTCTCGGCTCTGGCCATCCGCGACAACATAGTGCCGCCGACGCTCAACCTCGACAACCCGGAGCGCGAAACGGCGATCGATCTCGTTCCGCACACCGCGCGCAAGCGTGACGTCAACATTGCTCTCTCGAATTCATTCGGATTCGGCGGAACCAACGCGTCGCTCGTCCTGCGCCGCTATGAGGCATAGACGCAGGTAATCGGCTGGTCTTGCGCGCGGCCGCGCCGCGCGGGGATCCCGATCCTGTTTTTGCCGCATTGCTTGGCCAAGAGCGGGCGAAGACATGAAGAAGGGACTGCCGGTGAACGACACGAACCAGCATGGGGATATGCCGACCGGCCGCGAAGGCCAGCCGGGGCAGAAGGGACCGATCATTCCGAAGTCCGCCAACGAGGCGCTGCGTCCGGAACGCGTCCCAGAGCCGCCTAAGCGCTCGCGCAAGGCACGCAGCCAGATGGTCATCTTCCTGAACTTCCTGATGACCCTGGTCGTCTTCGTGTTCGGGTTGGGTATTCTTGGCTTCTACTACGTCATCTCCACCTACAACGCGCCCGGTCCGCTGACGACCAACACCAACTTCATCGTGCGCGGCGGGGCAGGGCTCAGCGAGATCGCCACCCGTCTCGAGAACAGCAACATCATCAGCGATGCGCGCGTTTTCCGCTACCTGACAGGCACGCATCTGCACGATGGCGAAACGCTGAAGGCCGGCGAATACGAGATCAAGGCCGGCGCATCGATGAACGACATCATGGAATTGATGAAGTCGGGCAAGTCGATCCTCTATTCGGTCAGCATGCCTGAAGGCCTGACGGTTCGCCAGATGTTCAACAAGCTCCAGGCCGACCCCATTCTTGAGGGTGAGTTGCCGTCCGCACTGCCGGCCGAGGGCGCCCTTCGCCCGGACACCTACAAGTTCTCGCGCGGCACCAAGCGCGCCGAAATCGTCGATCAGATGGCCGCCGCGCAGGTCAAGCTCGTCGATCAGATCTGGGAAAAGCGCGATCCGAACCTGTCGCTGGCCAACAAACACGACTTCGTCGTGCTCGCTTCCATCGTCGAGAAGGAAACCGGCCTTGCCGACGAGCGCGCCCATGTGGCTTCGGTATTTTTCAACAGGCTCGCCAAGAACATGCGGCTGCAGTCTGATCCTACCGTGATTTACGGTCTGTTCGGCGGCGACGGAAAGCCCAGCGACCGGCCGATCTTCCAGTCGGATTTGAAGAAAGAGACGCCCTACAACACCTACATCATCAAGGGCCTGCCGCCGACGCCGATTGCCAATCCCGGCCGCGACGCGCTGGAAGCCACGGCAAATCCCTGGAAGTCGCAGGACCTGTACTTCGTTGCCGACGGCAGCGGCGGTCATGTCTTTGCCGCCACGCTGGAAGAGCATAACGCCAACGTCAAGCGCTGGCGCAAGACCCTTGCCGACAAGGGCGAAAGCAGCAACGATATCGCGGTCGACGGACAGCCCGAAGAAAGCGGCGTTCCGACGCCAGCCAAGAAAAAGTAACTGAAACCGATAACGGAGGCGCGCATGGCATTGCAGTCCATGACCGGATTTGCCCGGCGCGAAGGCACCAGCGGGCGCTATCGTTGGGCGTGGGAACTCCGGTCGGTCAACGGCAAGGGGCTCGACCTCCGTCTGCGCCTGCCGCCGGGCATGGAGCGGCTCGAAGTCGATGTGCGTCGGCTGATTTCCATACAGTTCTCGAGGGGCAACCTGCAGGCAAGCCTGTCACTGTCCGCCGACGAGAACCGCTTCGAGGCAGTGGTCAATCAGAGCGCGCTCGCGACCGTGCTTGCGATGCGCGACCAGCTTGCCGGGATCATCGATCCCGCGCCCCTCAAACTCGATACCCTCATGGCCATCCGTGGCATCGTCGAATTCCGAGAAACGCCTGAGGGCGAGGACGCAGTAGCGAGCCGCGACGCAGATGTCATGGCCGGGCTGGAAGGGGCGATCTTTGATCTGAAGGCGATGCGCGAGCATGAGGGGCAGGCGCTGTCTCGCATACTTCTCGGCCAGGTTTCGACCATCGAGGACTTGACAAATGTCATCGAGCAGGACCCATCCCGGTCGCCGGCAGAAATCGCTACAAAGCTTTCGGCGCAGGTTGCCGCACTGATGGACGCAGCCCCGGGGCTCGACCGGGACCGGCTGCATGCCGAAGCGGCACTGATCGCCACACGGGTTGATCTGCGCGAGGAAATCGACAGGTTGAAGGCGCATGTGGCGGCGGCCCGCGAACTGATGGCGAAGGGCGGACCGATCGGCCGCAAGCTGGACTTTCTTGCACAGGAATTTAACCGCGAATCGAATACCATCTGTTCCAAATCGAATGCGGCAGCTGTGACGTCGGCCGGTATCGAGCTGAAAGTGGTGATCGACCAGTTTCGCGAACAAGTTCAGAATTTGGAGTGAACGATGAATACGGCGAAATCGCCCCTGCTGCCGATCGCCCGTCGGGGGCTGATGCTGGTCATCTCCTCGCCTTCGGGTGCCGGTAAGTCGACCATCGCCCGCACGCTGCTGGCCGACGACAAGCAGCTCAGCCTCTCCGTCAGCGTGACCACAAGACAACGCCGCCCGAGCGAGATCGCCGACGTGCATTACCATTTCGTCTCGCAGCGCGAGTTCGAGCGGATGCGTGATTCCGACGCTCTGCTCGAATGGGCTGAGGTACACGGCAATTTCTACGGCACGCCGCGCGAGCCTGTCGAGACGGCGATGGCTGAGGGCCGAGATATGCTGTTCGATATCGACTGGCAGGGCGCCCAGCAATTGCAGGACAAGATGTCCGCGGACGTGGTCTCGGTGTTCATCCTGCCGCCGACGATGACGGAGCTGCAGTCGCGGCTGCATCGTCGTGCCGAGGATTCCGAAGAGGTCATCGCCACGCGGCTTGCCAACTCGCGTGCCGAGATCGAGCACTGGCGGGAATACGACTATGTGCTGATCAACGAGGATCTCAACACCGCTTTCGATTCGGTGCAGTCGATCGTCAAGGCCGAACGCCTGCGTCGCGACCGGCGTCACGGCATGTTCGATTTCATCCGCGGATTGCTGGAAGAAGTACCGAAGCTTTAAAGGCAGTTTGCCAAGCGGCAGAATTCCTCGACCGACAGCGTTTCGGCCCGACGCGTCGGGTCGATCTCGGCGCGGGCAAGGAGCGCCTCTCCGCCCAAAGACTTGACGCTCTGGCGCAGCATCTTGCGGCGTTGCCCGAACGCCGCTTCCGTCACCCGCTCCAGCTTGGCGACCGAACACGGGATCGGATTTTCGCGCGGGCTCAGGTGGATGACGGAGGAGGTGACCTTCGGCGGTGGCGTGAAAGCCTGCGGCGAGATGTCGAAGGCCGCGTAGGTCTCCGTACGCCAACCACAGAGCACACCCAGGCGCCCGTAATGATTATCCCCTTCGGCCGCGATAATCCGCTGGCCGACTTCCTTCTGGAACATCAGCGTCAGTGACTGCCAGAAAGGCGGCCAGGCCGCCGGCAGAAGCCAGTTGACCAGCAATTGGGTCCCGACATTGTAGGGAAGGTTGGCGATCACGCGGACCGGGCCGTCGCTCGCCAGCGAGGCGAAATCGATCTTCAGCGCATCACCCTCGATGACTTCCAAACGCCCTGGATAATGTGCGGCGATTTCCGCCAGCGCTGGCAGGCAGCGGGGGTCGCGCTCGATGGCGATCACCTTCTTGGCGCCCAGTGCCAGGATGGCCCGTGTCAATCCACCCGGACCTGGCCCGACCTCGATGACGGTGACGCTTTCGAGGTTGCCGGCCGTTCGGGCCACGCGCTGCGTCAGGTTCAGATCGAGAATGAAATTCTGCCCGAGCGCCTTGCGCGCATCGAGCCCGAACCGCTCGATCACATCGCGGAGCGGCGGAAGCCCGTCCAGGGCCGCCATCAGGCAGTCTCTCCGGCGACCCGTGCAAGATCGTCGGCAAGCCGCAATGCGGCGACCAGACTATGGGCGTTGGCGATGCCCTTGCCGGCGATCCCGAAGGCTGTGCCGTGGTCAGGGGAGGTGCGCACGAAAGGCAGGCCGAGCGTCACGTTGACCGAATCGTCGAAGCCGAGCGCCTTGGCGGGGATGAGCGCCTGGTCGTGATACATGCAGATGGCAACATCGTAGCGACGCCGTGCCTCGTCGTGGAACATGGTGTCTGCCGGCAACGGCCCAAAGGCGTCAATTCCCTCGGCGCGCAGGACCTCGATGGCAGGATGGATGATCTCCTGATCTTCCTTGCCAAGTGCGCCATCTTCACCCGCATGCGGATTGAGACCGGCGACCGCAAGGCGCGGATGGGCAATCCCGAAGCGTCGCCTCAGATCGGCTGCAGCAATACGGCAGGTCTCGATGATTAGCTCTGCGGTCAGCGACGACGGGACGTCCTTCAGCGGAATGTGGATGGTCACCGGAATGGCCCGCAACTTCGGGCCCGCCAGCATCATCACCGGCATCACGGTCTTGCCGGTCGCCTTGCCGGCGAGATCGGCCAGGAATTCGGTATGGCCTGGGAAGCCAAATCCCGCTTCGTAGAGCACGGACTTGGCAATTGGGTTGGTCACGACAGCGCTGGTCTCGCCATCCACCGTAAGCTTCACCGCGAGCTCGATCGCAGCGATGGTGCCCCGTGCCGTGGCCACATGCGGAATGCCTGCGGCCACATCGACGCCGGCCGGAACGGCGAGCACCGGCAAAGCATCGGCAAAGACCGCGCAGGCAGTGGCCGCAGTAGCAATCTGCAGGGGTACGGTGAGTTCGAGCAGGTGCGCGCGCACGGCAAGGGCTTCAGGGTCGCCGATGAACAGAAACGGCGGCAGGGAGAGCTCCTTGCGCCTCGTCCAGGCATCGAGGGTGATGTCCAGTGCAATGCCGGCGGGGTCGCCCTGCGTCAGGGCAAGAGGTCGGGTCGGGAGCGGCGCCATCGACCGAAATCAGCGATAGACGATCTGCGCCTTGGAGCGCAGTTCATCCACGTATTTCTTCTCGTTACCAGTCATCTCGCCTTCGGCGTTCTTTCCGAGGTCCTCCTGGCGGAAGACGGCCGCTGCTGCGATATCGTCGCTCACCTGGCGCTTCGAGCAGATCGCCAGATATTCCACTCCGCGATCCGTCACCAGTGCGGAAGTGGTGCTGCCCGTGGTAGCTTCGAGCAGCGGCTTCCACTGAGCAGGCAATTCCGGCGCCAGAACGCGCCCGAGATCGCGGACGGAAACGTCATGCATTGTCGCGGCAAAAACCTTTGCCTGATCGCAGCCCGGGAACTTTGCTCGCGAGGCCTCGGCCTCAGCCTTGCGCTTGCCACCAATCGCCGCCTTCTTGGAAGCGGGTACAACGAAGATTACCTGCTTCAGGAAGTATTCCGTGGTGGTCGTCTTGTCCTGGTTCTGCGTCATCCGGGTGATTAGCTCATCCTGAGACAGCTTGTTGCCGGAACCGAAGCGGGCGTTGAGTACCCGCGGCCAACTCATCTGGATGGCGATGTAGCCCTTGAAGTGCTGGGCGGTGACGCCGGTCTTGGTCAGGACCTCGTTCAGCTGGGCGACAGACATCTTGTTGCTGGCGGCAAACCGCGCATAGGACGCGTCCACGTCAGAGGTCGAAACCGACATGCGGACGCGCTGGATTTCCTGGCGCTTCAGAAGCTCGGTCACCAGCTGCTCGCGAGCGAGCTTGGGAAGGTCGCCGGTCTGATGCTGCAGGCGCATGAAGTTCGTGCGCTTGGCGATATCGCCGCTGGTGATAACCTCGTTGTTGACGAGGATCTTGACTTCACTGGTACCGGACGCCACGCCCTGAGGTGCGCCGCGCTGCGGTCGGGCAGCCTCGGCCATTAGGGGAAGGGATGTAACCATGGCCAAGGCGACAGCACCCGTCAAAATGGCGCGCACCGGGTTTTGTCCAGCAAACATCAACTATCCCTCTCAAGGTCCTGGCTTGGCGATCGCGTCAGGGACGCTGTAGCCAGATGCCAACATTTGTATCGACCATCTACAGCAAGGCAGACGAATTGCACAATCCTTGCGGCGAAACAATGACGCGCTTTTCGCGGCAATTGGAGAGTTGTTTGGGGGAGGTGTCGGTGACCGGATGCGAAGTCCGGTCACCGGAGGTCTTCTGCCTAGAATGTCGTGTCCGAGGCGCTGCCGACATTGATGTCGCCGAGCGTCCGGAAGGTGATCTTGGCACCGATCGACCAATCACTGGCGGTAAGGTCCGAGTTGTCGCTTTTCGAAAGATAAGACAGGCTGAAGATCGTGCATTCGTCCGAGTAAGACAGGCCGATGCCGCGACGCGTCACATTGTCCTTGTTCAGGTCGTAGCTGACCGTCCCGAACACCGCCCAGTAGTCTTTGAAATTGATCTGGGCGCGGGTCTGGATTTCATCCTGGTCGGACGTGAACCCATAGGTCGGCTGTGCGGTGATGTGGGTGTAGGTCACCGAGGTCTGGAAATCCGCATTGGCATAGCCAAGTGTCGAATCGCCGCGCTTGAAGGTCATGTCCTTGTGATCGAGGCGATAGGAACCCGTCAGCGAGAGACCCTGTGGCGTCGACAGAGAGGCCATGGCGACATAGTCGGAGACGCTGTCCTCGAGGCCCGATTCGGCACCGGCATTGACCAAGTCCGACGTGTCGAACGAGTTCTGTCCGACCAACTGGTAGGACTGCCCGACGATGCTTGTCAGCTTGTAACCGCTGTCGAAGCTGCCGGTATAGCGAATGCCGACATTGGCGCGTGTGCCGCCTTCGATCCGGTCGAAGCCCGAGAACTTGTCGCGGCTGAAGAGGTTGCTGGCGTCGAACACGAAGCTTTGCGCGTCCTCGTTCGGCAAGCGACCGGCCAGGCTTTCGTTGGGGCGGGCATAGAGCTGCGCGATCGGCTCGAACACGTGGGTGCTGTTCGCCGTCGAGACCATGATTGGATATTTGGCCTCGATGCCGGCTGTCAGCATGCCCTGGGCGGCAGTGGCGCTGTCGTCGTAATTGCCGCTGTAGCTGGCGGAAGGCGAGTCCATTCCAAGCCCATAGGCATCGCCACGCGCTGCCATCAGCGGAGTCAGGAGCAGGCCGCCCTGAGTGGCGAACGTACGCTGCCACTGCAGTTCCGTTGTTAAGCGGCTTGTATCCCCTTTTAGTCCCTGAAAGCGATTGGTCGTAAGATCGTCAAGGGTCACCGCGCGAACCGCGTTTTCCCGGCGCGCGATGTTGGTGAAGTTCATCGTTGCGGAGAGTTCGCCGCCGTAGACCGGCTTCGGATCGACGTAATGATAATCGATGACGGGCGCAGCGATGGCCTGTTGCTTCTCGCTGTCGCTGTTGTCGTTGGCATCCTGAACGTCGTAGTAGAAGCCGCGCATATCGAAGTAATTGCGCTTGCCGAGACCTGTCAGGTAAATCTGATTGGTGTGGGTGCTTTCGTCCAGGCCCTTAAGTCCGTAGGTCCTGGCAAAGTTGTTGTCCGTCTGGGCCATGACGTCCCAACCGAAACTCCAGCGAGGATTGATCTGGAAGTCGCCCTTCGACGCAACCAGACCGCGGCCCTTTGCTTCGGCATCGCTCGTATTGGCGGTGAATTCCTCGGGCTTGTTCTGGTCGATACCTGCGGCGCGGATCGTGTAGGTACCGTTTTCCAGCCGCTGACGGAATTCAGCCTCGAGCATGAAGCCCTGGGTCGTGTATTCCGTGCCAGTAACCGTGGCGTCCATGCTCGGCGAGATAACGTAGTAATACGGAACCTTTGCGCCGAAGCCGAGATGCTGCTCAACGCTGAAGCTTGGGAACAGGAAGCCCGACTTGCGCTTGACCGTGTTGTCCGGGACTTCAATCCACGGGATGTAGGCGATCGGGAGGCCGAAAAGTTCGAAGCGGGCATGCGTCAGGCGAACCGTGTGGGTAACGCCGTTCTGCACGACGCGCTGCGCCTTCACCTGCCACAGCGGTGCCTTGCCGAGCTTCGTGCAGGCGAGGCAGGCGGTGTAGATACCCTTGGTCAGGATCATCTGCGTACCGCCGACGCGCTCTGCTTTTTCGGACGCGAGTCGGGTGTTGTCCGGCATTTCGATGCGCAGCGAATCGACGAAGCCATCCGAAAAACTATCGGTGACGTCCATCTTGTCGCCGTACATGCGGTTGCCGTCGGGGGTGATCAGCTCGACATTGCCGATCGCCGTCATCCGGCCGGTCTTCTGGTTATAGACGACCTGCTGCGAGACCATCTTGTAGCCGCCGTAGTTGATCTGCACCGCGCCGTTGGCGGTGACGATCTCGCTGTCTTTGTTGTAAATCAATTCATTTGAGGAGAGCACCAGCTTTGCGTCGGCCGGAACATTGACCTTTGCAGTTTTCATTGGCGAGGCGTCCTGGCCGAATACGGCAGGTGCGCTCGCGACGTAGGCACCCAGCACTGCCAAGATGGCAGCCGAGAGCTTTCTGATCTGTTTGCGGTTAGTGACCGCCACTAGCCATCCTCCTGATGAAGCAGGATCGTTGCGCCGAGAGCCAAAGCGACGATCACGGGAATCCATGTCGCCACGAAGGGAGGCACAACGCCACTGCTTCCGAATGCCTTTACAAGCACGTTGACGACATAAAGCACGAAGCCTGCGAGTATTCCACCCAGAATCACGGAGCGTGACTGGTTGAAACGACTGAATTTAAGCGAAACGGTTGCGGCGATGAGGGTCATTGCCACCATGAGGAAGGGCTGTGAAAGCAGTGAGTTAAACTGCGTCTCCAATGCCTTGGTTGAAAGGCCGAAGCTTTCGGCGATCTGAATTCGATTAGAAAGATCATAAAAAGCAATGGTTTCAGGCTGAGCCAACCGCTGCGAAACGAAGTCCTGCTTCAGATTGGTACGCACGCGCACCGAATTCTTGTGAGCAGGAATTTCACCCGGAGCACGCTCTACAACGTTGTTAAGAACCCAGTAACCATCTTCCAACTTGGCAGAGGTCGCGTCCTGCCGAAGCACGACATCGCCCTGTGGATTGAAGTGGATGAAAATCGCGTTCATCAGCGTCATGCCGTTGTCGACGACCGATTTCGCCCCGATGATCACGTCATCGTCGCGGGCGATCTGGCGCAGCCACGGAACAGACAGCTTGTTGTGGTAGGACGGATCGCCGCGAAGCTCGGCTTCGAGCGCGTCGGCCTGACGCTGTCCGGCTGCGGCGATCGGGTTGAGCACCAGCATCGTCAGCAGCCCGACAATGAAGGCACCCAGCACGAAAGGTGTCATGAACTGCCACACGGAGATGCCGGCAGCTCTGGCAATGACAAGCTCGTAGCGGCGGTTCAGGGCGATCAAGGTCGTCATGCCGACGAACAGCACGAGGAACGGCATCGTCTGCTGCAGAATCAGCGGCAAACGGACGGCCGTCATCAGCAGACCGATGCCGACGCTATAACCGGGAAGTCCGGACAGTCGACCGGCATTTTCGCTGAAGTCGGCGAGGAAGACGATGGCGGTTACGCCGATGAAGAACCAGAACGTGGTTATTGCATAGCGCAGAAAGAAATAGCGGTTGAGCGTTCCGAAAATCATGCGTTGCCTCCGCTCGATTTTCCGCCGGAAGAGGGCAGCCGCGCCTGAGCCCAGAGCCACCATCCGCTGACGCGGTTGCGCAAGCTCATCGGCATGGTGCGCTTCTTCGTGCGCGACAGCAGATAGGTGCAGATCAGAATTGCCCCGATGTTGATGCCGTAGAGCACGCCGATGAAATAAGGAGCCGCCTCGATCTGGTTGGCCGCATAGAAGTCTGCCCAGCGCAGCCCGAAGGAGATGGTCAGCGCCGAAACCATCGGATGCAGGCGGGCCTCTCTATGGGACCGGGCGTCGCCGGCAATGACGAGTGAGATCAGTGCGAAAATCGCCGGCAACATCCAGTCCGTCAGGCGGCGGTGCAGTTCGGCGCGATATCCGGTCGGCTTTGCCTTGTAATCGGCGTCGTTCGGATCGGGGCTCAGCAGGAAGGGCAGGCTTCTGTCGCCGGACCGAAGATTGGCCTGGCCGCGGCTCTGGCTGAGGTCCGAAAGGTCGAAGGCATAGGAATCGAATTTGATGACGGAGACGTTGCCGTCGACGGTCTTGCGGTGCACTTCGCCGTCATGCATCAGCAGGGACTTGCCGCTCGGATCGACGGCACCTTCCTTGGCATAATAGATGAGGTCGAAAGCTGGATCTCGGGAATCGGCAACGAACAGGCCCTTCAGGATACGGCCCGACATGCGCTGTGAAATTTCCACATAGAGGCCGTCCTCGATACGCCGGAAATTCTTCTCTTCGATAACGGTCGAGAGCAGGTCGGCATAGGCAGCAGCAACCATGTCACGGGCCGCGACGCGCGCCTTCGGCTCGACCATGTTGTCGACAGCGAAGGAGAAGATGCTGACAGCAACGGCAAGAAGCATGATCGGCCGAATGATGACCATCCGGTTTGCGCCGGCGGCTTCCATCACAGTCAGTTCCGAGTCCGTATTCATCGCCGTCAGCGTCTGGGTAATGCCGATGACGAGGGCGAAGGGCAGGACGACCGGGATGATGGTCGGCAGGATAAGCGTCGCCAGCGTCGCGAACGATCCCATCGACTGGCCGCTGTCTGTCACCAGGTTGATTCGCTGCAGCACCTGGGTGGTCCAGATGATGGCGAGAACCGGCAGCAGGGCCACCAAGAACATCAGGCCGACACGCCGTGTTATATAGGATTCGAGTAGTTTCATGCCGACCCTTGATGCGACGCTTCAATGAAACCCGCAGGCCCCAGAGTTCTCCTCCTCTACGCTGTTTGATATTTTTTTGCGACAAGCCGATTGCGAAAATTTCCTTAATTTCGCGAAATATTTCGAAGGTGTGTCGTTTGTGATCGAGGCGGATTATCCGTCGCTGAACAAGCTTCACATTTGCGCCATGGTCGGCGCGATTTTCGTGAGGGAGCGGGATACTCGGGTTGCCGAAAGGGAATCGAATAGCTGCGGACGGAGCATTGGTGCGTCCGGGATCGCTCTGCCAAAGCTTGTATTCCACCGCGAAAACCTGAATGATCGCCGTCAGAAGCCCGCCATCGGGCCCATCGTGGAGTTAAAATGTCTGTGAATTTCGAGATTTCCTTCGCCCCCTCGGCACGACCGACGACAGGGCTTGCCGTCGTCTTAATGGCTGCCGACAGCGATCGCGCGGCTGGGGTCGAACAGGTCGATCCAGCCGGCATCATCGGCAAGGCCGCGCGCATTGCCGGCTATTCCGCAAAGCTGCTGAAGACGCTCGATATCGTCGCGCCAGAGGGATCGCCGGTCGAGCGCATCCTGGTTGTCGGCGCCGGCAAGGCTGGGGCAGCCACGCCGCATGACTGGCTGAAGCTCGGCGGCGTTGCCGCTTCCCGTATCAGAAAGGCGGAAACGGCAGCGATCTTCCTGGATGCGCCCGGTGCAGAAGTCAGTCCGAAAAATGCGGCCGATTTTGCGCTCGGCATGTTGATGCGCGCCTATAGCTTCGACACCTACAAAACCAAGAAGGGCGACGACGAGGACAAGGCCGACAAAGCCGTCAAAGTGGTGATCGTAACCTCAGGCGCTGCCGAAGCGGACGTTCTGTTCGGCGATTCCGAGGCTGTGGCTGCAGGCGTCAACCTGGCGCGCGATCTGGTCAACGAGCCGCCGAACGTGCTTGGTCCGGTGGAGTTCGCCGCGAAGGCGCAGGAACTCGCAAAGCTCGGCGTATCCGTGGAAATCCTCACCGAACGCGACATGCGCACACTTGGCATGGGGGCGCTGCTCGGCGTGGCCCAGGGGTCTGTGCGGCCGCCCCGCATCGCCATCATGCAGTGGAACGGTGGCCAGCCTGGCGAGGCGCCGATCGCCTTCATCGGCAAGGGCGTCGTCTTTGATACCGGCGGCATCTCCATCAAGCCGTCGGCCGGGATGGAGGACATGAAGGGCGACATGGGCGGTGCGGCTGCCGTCATAGGCCTGATGCACACGCTGGCCGCCCGTGGCGCCAAGGCCAATGTGGTCGGTGTGCTCGGCCTGGTCGAGAACATGCCCGATGGCAACGCCCAGCGGCCCGGCGATATCGTGACCTCGATGTCCGGGCAGACGATCGAGATCATTAACACCGATGCCGAAGGTCGACTCGTTCTGGGCGACGCCATCTGGTACACAAACGATCGATTCAAGCCGCGATTCATGGTCAATCTGGCAACCCTCACAGGAGCGATTGTCGTTGCCCTCGGCAGTCAGCATGCGGGCCTGTTTTCCAACGACGACACGCTGGCGGAGCGCCTGACGGCGGCGGGTCTTGCCACCAACGAGCGCCTTTGGCGGATGCCGCTCGGCAAGGACTACGACAAGCTGATCGACAGCAAGTTTGCCGACATGAAGAACAGCGGCGGCCGCCAGGCAGGCTCGATCACCGCCGCCCAGTTCATCAAGCGCTTCGTCAAGGACACGCCCTGGGCGCATCTGGACATCGCCGCGACCGCGCTTGGCTCGCCTCTCGACGAGATCAACCAGTCCTGGGGTTCCGGCTTCGGCGTCCGCCTGCTCAATGAGCTCGTCCGGGCGCACTACGAATCGTGACCGGCGGAAGCGGGGCCAATCGATGACCGAGGTGCTGTTCTATCATCTGACGGAATCGAAGCTCGAGGACGCCCTGCCGCCGCTGCTCGACAAGAGTGTCGAGCGCGGCTGGCGGGTGGCGGTGCAGGGCCGGGATGCGGCAATGCGCGACAGGCTCGACAGTCACCTGTGGACCTTCCGGGAGGACAGTTTCCTGCCGCACGGCACCGATGAGGGCGATAGTCCGGAGCACCAGCCTGTGCTGCTGACCCTTTCGGCCGACAACGTCAACGACGCCAAGGTGCGCTTCTTCGTCGACGGCGCCGAAGCCACGGCGATAGAGTCATACGACCGCGTGGTCTTCATGTTCGACGGATACGATCAGTCGCAGCTGGAAGGTGCCCGGGCCCAGTGGAAGAAGCTGAAGGGTGAGGGGCACAAGCTCACCTACTGGCAGCAGACCCAGGAAGGCCGCTGGGAGAAAAAGGCCTGATCCATAGGCCCAAACTGGTGAACAGCCGTCTCATCCTTCCTCATCCCCGTGCTCGTTACAGGGATCCAGCGCGCCCCAGTCATTGAGCGCGAAAAGGCTTTTTAGAAACCTATTCTCACGGCGCAGACGCGCCGTGACGGTGGCGGGGATGAAGGACTTAGCCGATGAATACAAAGATCATCGGCTAAATCCCAGTCATCGATGATGCACGCGAGGCCCCCGAATGGGGATCAGCCAGCAATTAATCGTGGAACGCTTCGACGAACTTGCGCTTGCCGAGCATGAACGCATCCGCCACATGGCGGAGCGGCGCGAGGTCGACGTCGGAAGTGCCGGCTTTGACGATTTCGGCAAAGCGCCGGTAAAGCGACGGATATTCCGCCTCCGGCTCTGCGAGCTTCAATTCTTCATCGACGAACAGCTTGGCCCCGCCATCGGCCAGCCGCATCGTGCCAGCGTCAGTCTCGACGATGATGTCCCAGCTTTGCTTGCCGGTCTGGCGCCAGTCGAGTTCGGCGTGGACCGGGACATCGGTCGCGTCCTTGAAGTGCAGGTCGGCGGCGATGGGAGCGTCGCGGTTTTCCGGGAATTCCAGCGTTGCGCTTGTCAGGAAGATGGCGCGCGGCAGGATGTGGGTGACGATCGACAGGGCGTTGATGCCCGGGTCGAACACGCCGAGCCCGCCCGCCTGCCAGATCCAGTCCTGGTTCGGATGCCAGTGGCGCACGTCTTCCTTCCAGATGACATGCATGCTGTTGATCTTGGTCGATGCGAGAAACGCCTTGGCCGCCTCGACGCCCGGTGCGTAGCGCGAGTGCCAGCTGGCAAACAGCGACACGCCCTTGGACTTGGCCAGTGCTTCGAGATCATGGACCTCGCTCAGCGTCGCGCCGGGCGGCTTTTCGAGGAACACATGCTTGCCGGCCGACAACGCCTTGTAGGCGGCCTCATAGCGATACTGTGGCGGCATGCACAGCGACACGGCATTCATGTCGGGCACTGCGGCGATCATGTCTTCGATCGCCGTAAAACTCTGCACGCCATCGACGGTGCCATTGCGGCTCGCGGTTGCGATCAGGCTGTAGTCGCTATTGGCTGCGATTGACGGCAGATGCTGATCGCGGACGATCTTGCCGACGCCGACGATGCCGAGCTGGATGGGGGCCGAAGGATTGGAGGACATGGGTTTGCTCGCGTTCCGGTGTTTCACTCAAAAGTATGATTATTTTGAACCGTTTGTATCAGAAAGCCGGCCGCGAGCAAGGCCGGCTTTCCTCCTGGAGACGGTCTAGCGAGACATTTTGAGGTCGGCCATGGCGATGGCATTGCTCGGGGCTGAGCTGTGCCCGAAGCGAACCGTAACGACCTTGTAGCCCTCCTTCTCGAGCCGGGTCAGCAGGCTCGGCAGCATCAAGGCGGTGCGCTGGTGGATGTCGTGCATGAGGATGATGCCACGGCCGCGACGATGCAGTTCGTCCATCGTTCGCTGCAACACGGCGTTCGGCTTGACGCTGAAGTAGTCCTTGCTGTCGACGTCGACATCCATGACGATCATGTCGCGCTCGGCGATGGCGGAGCGCAGGCTTCGGGTGTCGGCTAGATAGGGAAAGCGGAAGAAATTGACGTCGGTGCCGACAGCCTTCGAAACGGCATTCTCGCCTTTGACCACCTCGGCCATTGCCTTGTCGAAACTCATGCCGGCAAGATCGGCATGACGATAGGTGTGGCTGCCGATGGTGTTACCGTCTTCCCGAACCTTGCGGGCGATGGCGGGATGGGCTGCTGCCATTTCGCCCACCATCATGAAGGCGCCCTTGACGCCAAACTGGTCGAGCGTTGCGAGGATCTTCTCGGTCTTGCCCGGCATTGGACCATCGTCGAAGCTGAGAACGACTTCCTTGTCGGCCAGCTTGAGGTCGTGGAGCGACGAGACAGTCAGCGTGCGCCCAGCCAGGTGATGCCAGTATCCGCCCCAGGCTGCCGGCTCCATGGAAACCGGGTCGTTCGCTTTCAACGGTACCTTTGCTGGCTCACCGGCGGCATAAGCCGTCTTCAGCGACGCCACCGTCGTCGGTTTCGTCGCGCAACCGGCGAGCATCAGGCTGGCCAGGAGGCCGGCAATAAGGGGATGTAATGACATGGGAATCGCTCAATCGCGGGAGGAATATTGAGACGATATTTTCCGATTATGGTTAACGAGAAGTTGACAGGATTTGCGCCGGTGGGGCTCATCGCTGGTTGTTTTCGTGCATCTTCGCCGCTGTTGCCGATTGGCACCATAGGCCGAGCGCGGGCCCTCGATAACGGGGCAGATCGTGCACAACGCGCGCCATTGATGGAGGGCGCGGAGAGGGGCCAGTCCGGCCCTTCTGAGTGGCCGCCGCCAACAGGCGCGCGGCCAACGGAACGCAAATCCTCAGCCAGCCATGGCTGCTTCATACTCGTCCGACAAGATCATCCACTGCTCTTCGCTCTTGGTGATCTTGGCCATGATATCGGCCCGTTCCTTGACCTTGGCCGCAGCCTTGTCCGGGAACTTGTCGTAGATTTCCTGGTCTTCGAGTTCTTTGTCGAGGGCCTGAATCTGCTTCTGTAACTTTTGCGTCAACGCCTCGACATCGTTGATCTTTTTCTTCAACGGCGCGTTAGCGGCGCGCTTGTCGGCGTTGGCCTTGCGCTGCTCGGCCTTGTTGGCCTTGTCTTCCGGGCTCTTCTTGCCGCCCTTGCCGCCGCGCGAGGCGGCGACGATGGTGGTGCGATAGTCCTCGAGGTCGCCGTCATAGTTCATGACGGTGCCGTCCTTGACCAGCCACAGCCGGTCGGCGGTTGCTTCTATCAGGTGGCGGTCATGCGAGATCAGGATGACGGCGCCGGAATATTCGTTCAGCGCCTGGATCAGCGCATTGCGGCTGTCGATGTCCAGATGGTTGGTCGGCTCGTCGAGGATGAGCAGGTTCGGCGCATCGAATGCGGCAAGCCCCATCAGCAGGCGGGCCTTTTCGCCACCCGACAGATCCTTGGCGGCAGTTTCCATCTTGGCGGTGGCAAGGCCCATCTGGGCAACACGCGCGCGCACCTTGCCTTCGGTGGCACCCGGCATGCGCCGGCGCACGTGTTCGACGGCGGTCTGCTCGGGAATGAGGTCGTCCAGCTGGTGCTGGGCGAAGAAACCGATCTTCAGGCCAGACGCCGTCTTGACCGATCCCGGCGAACCGTCGAGCCGACCGGAGATGAATTTGGCGAAGGTCGACTTGCCGTTGCCGTTCGAGCCGAGCAGCGCGATGCGGTCATCGGTGTCGATGCGCAGCGTCAGGTGCTGCAGGATCGGCTTGCCCGGCGTATAGCCAACCGAGCCGCTCTCGATGGCGATGATCGGCGAGGCGGCTTCCTTCTCCGGATCCGGGAACTTGAAGCCCTGGACATTGTCCTCGATGACTGAAGACACCGTGCCCATGCGCTCTAGCGCCTTGACGCGGCTCTGCGCCTGGCGGGCCTTGGAGGCCTTGGCCTTGAAGCGGTCGATGAAGGACTGCAGGTGCTTGCGCGCCGCATCGTTCTTGACCTTGGCCTTGGTCTGCAACTCGTTGGCCTCGGCGCGCTGGCGCTCGAACTGGTCGTAGGAGCCGCGATAGAAGGTCAGCTTCTGCTGGTCGAGGTGTACGATGGCGTTGACTGCCGTGTTGAGCAGGTCGCGGTCATGGCTGATGATGATAACGGTATGCGGATAGCGGCTGATATAGTCCTCCAGCCACAGCGTGCCTTCAAGGTCGAGATAGTTGGTCGGCTCGTCGAGCAGCAGCAGGTCCGGCTCGGAGAAAAGCACGGCGGCAAGCGCCACGCGCATCCGCCAGCCTCCCGAAAAGCTGGAAGCAGGACGCATCTGCGCCTCGGCGTCGAAGCCGAGGCCGGCAAGGATGCTGGCCGCCCGCGATTCCGCCGAATGCGCGCCGATGTCGGAGAGCCGCATATGGATTTCACCGATGCGGTTCGGGTCGGTGGCCGTGTCGGCTTCGGCGAGCAGCGCCTCGCGCTCCTTGTCGGCCTTGAGCACGATTTCCAGCAGAGGCTCTTCCGTGCCGGGCGCTTCCTGGGCGACCTGGCCGATGCGGGCATTCTTCGGAATGGAGACGTTGCCGGTCTCGCTTTCCATGTCGCCGGTGATGATCTTGAAGAGCGTCGACTTGCCGGCGCCGTTCTTGCCGACAAAGCCGGCCTTGATGCCGGCCGGCAGAGCGATGCTCGCCTGGTCGATGAGAAGGCGCCCGGCAATGCGGGCGGAGATGTTGTTGAGCGTGATCATGGGGCGGTTTTGACCGAACTTGCCTTGGATGGCAAGGGTGTGCGCTGCAATAGCGCCTGTGGGGTCGCAAACGCCTGACCGGCCTTTAGTTGCGGGCGCTGCTCATGAACAGCTGCACGGGGCGGCGGCGATTGGTCTGCGCACTGACGAGTGCCGCTTCGGCATGGGCCATCAATTGGGCTGCCGACGACGCGTCGACGCTGAGCGCGATGCCGGCCGAGATGGTCAGGCAGCCCGGATCGTTTTTGTCGGAGCTCGCATAGATCAACGTTTCCTCGACCGATGCACGCAGGCGTGCAGCGATCGCCCGGGCTCCATCGGTATTGACGTCGGTGACCAGGAAGCAGAAATCGTCGCCGGGCATACGGACAACGAGGTCGTTCTTCTTGATGCTCTTTCTGAAAAGCTGCCCGAGCTTCTTCAATAACGTCTTGGCCGCCTGCGGGCCGAACTTGGCGTTGAAGGCGCGGAAGTCGTCGATATCGACCATGATCAGCGCTATGCCCTGCGCGCTATCCGTCTCGTAAAGCTCTGTCAGCTGGTTGATCATGGCGATCTGGTTCGGCAGTCCGGTCACGCGGTCGGTGGCCGCCGCGCTCCGGATGGCCGCATTGCCTCTTTCCAGCGTGTCAATCTTCTCCATCTCGTCCTTCAGCCTCTCCGTCAGCTCCGTTTCATAGAGCATCAGGTTGGTGAGCGAGGCGTTGAGGAAATCCATTTCGGCCGAAAAGGCGGCAAGGCTCTGCATCGGGTCCTCGTTGACCGATTGCGTCACCGTCTCGACCGTATGCACGAAGTTCTGCTTGCGCTTCAGTCCTTCCGAAAGCTGCTCCGCCACGTCGCGCAGCATCTTGGCCGTATCGGCCTGCGATTTTTCGGCCACCAGACCGCAATGGCTGACAAGGCGAAATTTGAGGCCGATCTCGTCGAGCATCGCCTGCGAGGGGTGGGTTCCGAGCATGGCAATCTCGTTCGACATACTGCGATCGGCGCCATAGAGGGCTTCGTGGAAAAGCTGGTAGTTGCGGGGAAGCCCGCGGACGCCGAGCTTGGCCATGTAGTGGCCGACCTTCTGCAGATCGGCCGGGCCGACGGCGGTATTCGCGTTGGTCGAGACGGCGCTCGCCTGCTGGGGCTTCATCACTCTATCCTCGTCGCAGTTGCGATCGCCCTGTCCGGCCTCGCTTTCCTTCACGATAAGTGGGCCTCCGGGTTAAAGCCGGTTTAAAATAGGCGACGGCGTGTCCATTTCGACGAACTGACATCTTCGGCAGTTAACGCCCGGTTGACTGCGCCGGACTGTGACGCTCCCGTGAAATTGCCGCATACCCCTTGTTTTCAGGCGATAGGGCGGTTAAAGACCGCCAACTTTGCCGAAAAAATAAAGGAATGGACCTATGGCCACTGAACGCACTTTTTCGATGATCAAGCCTGACGCAACAAAGCGTAACCTGACGGGCGCGATCATCAAGATATTCGAAGACAATGGCCTGCGAGTTGTTGCCTCCAAGCGCGTCTGGATGAGCAAGCGCGAAGCCGAGGGCTTCTACGCTGTGCACAAGGATCGTCCTTTCTTCGGCGAACTGGTTGAAGGCATGATCTCCGGCCCGACCGTCGTTCAGGTCCTCGAAGGCGAAGGCGCCATCCTCAAGAACCGCGAACTGATGGGCGCGACCAACCCGGCCAACGCTGCCGACGGCACGATCCGCAAGCTGCATGCTTTGTCGATCGGCGAGAACTCGGTACACGGTTCGGATGCTCCGGAAACCGCTGCCGAAGAAATCGCCTACTGGTTCGCCGGTACCGAAATCGTCGGCTGAATCCAGCCGTCGGCAAATTCGCCGAAGTGATTGAATGATAAGAAAAAGCCGGGTCCTTCGCGTCCCGGCTTTTTGCATGTCTGTCACCCGGCCGCCGGACATTTTTCCGGCGTGAAGTCGATCCGGCCATTCTCTTTGAGGAGGTCCGGGTTGATGCTGTAGACCGGCCCGACCACCAGCGGCTTGGCGGCCAGCACCGACTGGTCCTCATCCGAGATTACCTCGGTGCGGATCGTCTGCAAGGTCTTGCCATCGGCATCGACCAGCCGGATGTTGACCGCATAGGGCCGGTCCTTGCGGACGCAGTGGACGGCCGGACTTTGCAGCGTGATCCTGTCCCAGAAGGGAAAGATCTTCTCCCGCACCACGAGCGGATCGCCGCCCATCGGGTTCTCGAATTCGGCAATCGCAAAGCTGCCCTGCGGGATCTCAGCCTTGCGGGCGAGGTTGATCAGGTACGTTGCGGTCGAGACCCGGTAGTTGAAGACGAAATGCCGGCCATTCAGCTCCGTCGGTCCTTCATCGACCTGCCGCTGGCATCCGGTGATTGCCGCCGGAATGAGGACGATCCACATTATGGCAACAGCTGTTCTCATGCCCTCGCTCCCTGCTTCCTGCGTTGATAGTGCCTGGTGGCCTTGGCCCGGTTGCCGCAGACCGCCATGTCGCACCAGCTGCGGCTGCGGTTCTTGCTGCGGTCTATGAACAGCCAGCCGCAATTGCCACAAATCTTCATGCGCTCCTTTTCCGGCGCCGAGAGCAGCCGCAATGTCGAATGCACGGTGGCCGCGTCGAGGCATTCGGGAGAGGCTGCCCCGCGCAGCACAGCAGCCAGGAGCTCCAGCAGATCGGCCAGCAGCGCGTCGGTCGATGTTTTGAGGACGGAGGCGCGGAAATAGGCATCGATCGCTTCCCGCAGCCGCAGGAATGCCGGCCTGTTGTCCGGTCGCACCGGCGCGATCTCGCCGAACAGCGCCCGCTCGGCGCAGAAGCGTACTGCCGCCTGCGGGAAATCTTCCAGCTGGGCAGGCGTCGCGAAGCGATCGATGCGCTGTCCCGCATCGTGGCGCAGCACGACGCTGTTGGCGACATCAAGCGCAAGGGCGCCGCCCGAGAAGCGGTGAGGGGTCCAGGAAAAGCTCATGACAAAATATAACTGGTAAAGAGCATTTTGCCAGTTATTATTTTCTCGAGTCGGAGGAGGCGTGGATGGCTTATCTGCTGCAGCAACTGGCGAATGCCGTCCCGGTCGCCGCGCTCTATGCTGCCTTGGCCTTTGGCTATGCGGTTGCCTTCGGAGTTACGAGGCGGGCCGATATCACCTACGGCGCGCTGTTTGCCTTTGCCGGGCAGATGCTGCTGTTGTTCACCGATGTCGGCTATAACAGGCTGATCCTCGTCCTGCCGGCAGCGCTCGCATTCGGGGTCTTGCTGGCTTTCCTCTATACGACGGGCGCAGGCCTGCTGATCGGTCGCGTGGTCGTCCGCCCGCTGGTAGCGCGATCCCCGAACACGGTCATCGTCGCGGCCTTCGGGGTGCTGATCGTGCTGATGGAAACGGCATGGCTGGCATTGGACACGCGCACTGTCTGGTTGCCGCCGTTCTTCAATACCCGTGTCGTCTTCTGGACAGATGGTGCCTTCGAGGTAACGCTCACGCAGATACAGCTGTTCAACACAGCCGTGATGGCGGCGCTCGTCCTGATCGGGGCCGGTGTGCTGCGCTATACGACCTGGGGACGCATCTGGCGGGCCGTCACCGACGAACCCCTTGCGGCCGAACTCTGTGGTGTCAGCGCCGAAAAGGTTTTCCTCGTCGCCTATGGCAGCGCCGCCCTGGTTGCCACGGTCTGCGGCCTGCTGTCGACATCCTACTACGGCACCATGGATTTTGGTGCCGGCCTGATATTCGGGCTTAAGGTGCTGATGGTCGCCGCCGTCGGTGGCTACGGTAATCCGCTGAAATCGGCAGGCGGTGCAGCCGTCCTCGGCGCGACGGAAACGTTGTGGAGCGCCTATGGACCGTTGATTTGGCGCGATCTGGTGATCTTTTCGCTACTGGTCCTGCTTCTGGTGCTGAGCCGCCGGGAGCGGATCATTCCTTGAGCCTAGCCGGCCGGCGTCCACTTGTTGCGTGCTGCGTCGTCGGCATCGCGGCCGGCGACCCAGTCGCCGGCCTTGCCGCCCGCGCCATGTTCCTTCTTCCAGAACGGGGCGGATGTCTTCAGGAAATCCATGACGAAATTGGCGCCGTCGAAAGCAGCCTGCCGATGGCTGGAGGCTGCGATGACAAGCACGATGTTTTCGCCGGGCGCGATACGGCCGAAGCGGTGGATGGCTGTGAGGCCCTGCAGCCCGAAGCGCTCGATGGCGATGGAGGCGATGCGCAGCATCTCGGCCTCGGCCATGCCGGGATAATGCTCCAGCTCCAGCGCCTCTAGGCTGCCGCCTTCGTCGCGGCAGAGCCCGGAAAAGGTAACCACCGCGCCGATCTCATGACGTCCCGCCGACAGGGCCGCGACCTCCGCCTGCAGGTCGAAATCCTCGTGCTGCACCCGGATGGTCGGCGAAACGGTATCGGCATCGCTCATCAGATCAGCCCCCGGTCATCGGCGGAAAAAGGGCGATCTCGCGGGCGCCGACAATGCTTTCGTCGTGCTCGACATGCTCCATATTGACGGCGATTCGGATGGCGTCGGGGAACGCGAGCGCCATCTCGTACTCCTCTCCGAGGGTCTTCAGATGGGCCAGCAGGTCGGCGCCTGTGATGACCTCGGCCGGAAGCGACAGTTCATCCTCGGCGCGGCCGATCCGCTCGCGAACCCAGGCGAAATAGACGAGCTTGGTCATCAGTCCTCGTCCACCATGTGCTTCAGCCCGACGCGGAAATAGTCGTAGCCGGAATAGATCGTCAGGATGGCCGAGATCCACAGCAGCCCGATGCCGATCTCGGTGGTATGCGGCAGGATCTCGTCGCCCGCCGGACCCGCCAGCAGGAAGGCGATCGCCACCATCTGCGCCGTCGTCTTCCACTTGGCGATGCGCGTAACCGGCACGCTGACGCTGACCTTCAGCTGCGCCAGATATTCGCGCAGCCCCGACACCAGGATTTCGCGGCAGAGAATGATGATCGCAGCCCAGAGCGACCAGCCGGCTATGGTCTGGTCGGCGGCGACCAAGAGCAAGATTGAGGCGATCAGCAGCTTGTCGGCGATCGGATCGAGCATCTTGCCGATATTGGAAGTCTGGTTCCAGATGCGGGCAAGGTACCCGTCGAGAAAGTCGGTGATCGAGGCGATGACGAAGATCCACAGCGCGACCCATCGCGCCGTGTTGCTGATCGACAGCTTTCCCTCGACGAAGAAGCAGATCACGATCAGCGGCACCGCCAGGATGCGACCGTAGGTGAGCAGGTTGGGGATGTTATATGCGCGCGATGCCATGGAAATCGTTTCGTTTGGAGCGTACGGATAAATGACGATCTCTGATCTATACCGTCAACATTGTTTCAGTTTTTCCGCGCTCATTGCGTGGATTTTGCGACCTGCTGCTCTTATTTCGCGGCGTCCTCGTGAAAGTGATTATAGACGAGCCGCGCCACAGTTTCCGAGATGCCCTCGACGGCCAGGAGATCGGTGAACCCGGCCCGCGAGACGGCCTTGGCGGTGCCGAAATGCTGCAGCAGGGCCCGCTTTCGCGAGGGGCCGATGCCGCCGATCTCGTCGAGCGGATTCTTGACGAACTCCTTCTTGCGACGCGCCCGGTGCGAGCCGATGGCAAAGCGGTGCGCCTCGTCGCGCATCCGCTGGATGAAATAGAGCACCGGATCGCGCGGCGGCAGGGTGAAGTTGTCGCCGGATGGCGGGAAAAATCGCTCGCGGCCTGCCTCGCGGTCGACACCCTTGGCGACGCCGATGGCGATGACGCTGTCGGTGATCCCGAGTTCGTCGAGAATGGCGCGCACGGCGGTCATCTGTCCCTGGCCACCATCGATCAGGATGATGTCCGGCCAGGCCGGGAAGGGGGCGTCGGTCTGGTCCTCGCTCTGCACCTTGGTCCGGTCCGGGAGGCCTTCCTCCTTCAGCAGGCGTGAGAAACGCCTCATCATCACTTCGCGCATCATGCCGAAGTCGTCTCCGGGCGTGATCTCCGTCGATTTGATGTTAAACTTGCGGTACTGGCTTTTGACGAAGCCTTCGGGCCCGGCAACCACCATGCCGCCGACGGCATTGGTGCCCATGATGTGCGAGTTGTCGTAGATCTCGATCCGCTGCGGCACGTAGGGGAGCTTGAAGGTCTCCTTGAATCCTTCGAGCAGCCGCGACTGCGAGGCGGTCTCAGCCAGCTTGCGGCCGTGCGCCTCGCGGGCATTGCCGACGACATGGTCGACCAGGTCCTTCTTCTCGCCGCGCTGCGGTACGAGGATGGCAATCTTGTAGCCCGCTTTTTCCGACAGCGCGGCGGCCATCAGATCGAGCTCCTCGATCGTCTCCGACAACAGGATCTGCCGCGGCACCGGCTTGTCGTCGTAAAACTGCGCCAGGAACGAGTTCAGCACCTCGGCCCCGGTCAAGGCCGGATCGGCACGCGGAAAATAGGCGCGGTTTCCCCAGTTCTGGCCGGTGCGGAAGAAGAACACCTGGATGCAGGAAATGCCGCCCTCGTGATGGATGGCGAAGATGTCCGCTTCCTCGACGCCGGCCGGATTGATTCCCTGGTGGCTCTGGACATGCGACAGTGCCGAAAGGCGGTCGCGGTAGACGGCGGCGCTCTCGAAATCGAGATTTTCGGCAGCCGCGTTCATCTCCTCGGCAATGTGGGATTTGACGTTCTGGCTCTTGCCGGAAAGAAAATCCTGGGCTTCCTTCACCAACTCGCCATAGCCCTCATCGCTGACCTCATGGGTGCAGGGGGCGGAGCAGCGTTTGATCTGGTGCAACAGGCAGGGGCGGGTGCGGGTCTCGAAAACGCTGTCGGTGCAGGTCCGCAGCAAAAAGGCGCGCTGCAGCGAGTTGATGGTCCGGCCAACGGCGCCGGCAGACGCAAAGGGGCCGAAATAGGCGCCCTTGCGGCTGCGCGCACCGCGATGCTTGAAGATCGCCGGAGCGCGGTGGTCGCCAGTGATGAGGATATAGGGAAACGACTTGTCGTCTCGCAGCAGCACGTTGTAGCGCGGCCGTAGCCGCTTGATCAGATTGGCTTCCAGCAGCAGCGCTTCGGTTTCCGTGCGGGTGGTGACGAACTCCATGTTCGCCGTCTCGCGGATCATCTTGCCGATGCGGTTGGAATGGCCACGCCCGAGCGCGTAGTTGCTGACGCGCTTCTTCAGGCTGCGGGCCTTGCCGACATAGAGCACGTCGCCGGCCTCGTTGAACATACGGTAGACGCCCGGCGCATTCGGCAGGCGCTTGACGAATTCGCCGATCAGTTCGGCGCCCTTCAGGCCAGTCTCGTTCTTGCCGCCTTCATTCCAGTCGACCGCCGCCACCAGAGCAGGGAGGGCGCTATCGCCACCCTCGACCTCGACGTCTTCCTCAACGTCGTCCGATTCGTCATAGAGAACGCCGCCCTCGGGCAGCTTTCTTGCATTCATTCCGCAGTCTCCGGCACGTCAGGCGTTTCCCAAGCCAGATGCTGGCCGCCATCAAGGGCAATCATTTGGCCCGTGATCGAGGGCGTGTCAAAAAGAAAGCGGATAGTCCGGCCGAATTCCTCGAGACCGGGACCGGCCTTCATGATTAGCCCGTCGATCTGCGCCTGAAAATCCTCCGGCGACTGTCGGCTGCTCGCGAGTGTCGGGCCGGGACCGATGGCATTGACGCGGATCCGAGGCGCGAAGGATTGGGCCAGTGTCTGTGTGGCTGTCCAGAGAGCCGACTTTGACAAGGTGTAGGAATAGAATCGCGGATTGAGCGCCCAAACCCGTTGATCGATCATATTGACGATCAGGCCCTGTACGCCCTCCGGCAATTGCCTCGCGAAATCGGCCGAAAGGATGGACGGTGCCCGGACATGCACGGCGAAATGGGCGTCGAAAGCTTCGCCGTCAAAATTCGATGCGTCGTCGCGACGAAACACCGAGGCGTTGTTGATCAGCAGATCCAGGGGGCCGAGGACAGATTTCGCCTGCTCGACGAGACTCAGAACCTCCGAATTATTTTGCAGGTCGGCCTTGACCTGAATCGCCCGAATGCCGCTCTGCCGCAGTTCAGCCACCAGCGCCTCGGCTTCATCAGTCGAACGGTTCGAGTGAATGGCAATATTGAATCCATGGGATGCCAGATCGCGCGCGATTGCACTGCCTATCCGGCGGGAAGCGCCGGTGATCAGCGCGCTTCGAAGTCTGTTGTCTGCCAAAATCTTGCCTTTTCACTGCGTTGAACCAGTTAGCACTTATATAGGGTGGCGATAGACCATATCAAAAGGTCGGAATGCACGGCATCGAGCGGCAGCTCTGCTGTGTAAAACGTGATCTATAGTTGAGTAAAATTAAGTATATTCGCTTTAATGATTTGTTATGGTTAACGAATGTCCTGTGGCGCTAAAGCAACATCGAATTTCAGCCATGTCGCTGCCACAATGATTTCACATTTTAGCTCTTCCAAATCCGCAATTGCATTCCAAATTACAGTCATCCGGGAGGGACAATCCAGGAATTGCTCGGGGCGCTCGATCTCTAGGACAGTAGGCGACGCCGCGAGACTTATTAGGAGAATTAAGTATGCGTAACATCATCACGACCCTCATGGCTTCGGCTTTCGTTATCGGCGGTTTCTCTGCAGCAATGGCTGCCGACGCAGTCGAGCAGATTCCTCAGCCTCCCGTTGCTCAGGACGCCCCGGTTGTCAGCAACTGGGCCGGCTTCTACCTCGGCGCCGCTGGCACGTACAACATGGGCAAGATCCGCGGCCAGGGCGGTAGCGCTGACGCTTGGGGCGGCCAGGTTTACTCGGGCTACAACTGGCAGGACGGCCAGATCGTGTACGGTATCGAAGGTGACGTAGGCTACTCCGGTGCCGACAACACCCGCAACGGCATCACGGGCAAGCAGCAGACCAACGGCTCCGTTCGCGGCCGCCTCGGCTACGACTTCAACCCCTTCATGCTGTACGGCACCGCCGGTGTTGCTGCTGGTCAGCTGAAGATGTCCGACGGCACGTCGTCCGACAAGAACACCGCTGTCGGCTGGACGGTTGGTGCTGGTGCCGAAACCATGGTCACCAACAACATCTCGGCCCGTCTCGAATATCGCTACACCGATTTCGGCAAGAAGAACTTCGACCTCGACTCGGGCAATGTATCGCGCGGCTACGACGAGAACAGCGTCAAGGTCGGTATCGGCTACAAGTTCTAAGACTTCGATAGATACTAAGGAAGAAGCCGGGCTCGTCCCGGCTTTTTTCGTTTCTACAGTTCCGGGATTTTATCGCGGGCGAATTGCCCGGTCGGCGACAAAGCCGGAAATGCGGAGAAGGACGTGCAGCCTTGCCGGCCGGTTTCCGTGCGTCGCTTGCGGCTAAGGCGATTCGGAGTGGGCGCAGCGGTCTATTGCGGCTTCAGCTCCGCGAAGGCGGGGAAGCGCTTTTCGAAATCGCGCAGCCAGTAAACGAGCGCCTTGTTATTGTCTTCCCATTCACCGGCGAATCGCAGCTGCAGGTAGCCAAGCATGGCGGCCATGGCGAAGTGTCCGCCGTTCAGCTTGCGGCCGAGCTTCGGCGGTTCGTCGTTTAGATAGCCAAGGGTCCGCTCCACCTTGGCCCACTGGCGGTCGATCCAGGGCTGGAAGACTTTCTCTTCCGTGCGGAGTCGGCGTTCGTAGACGATCGACAGCAGGCAGTCGCAGGTGCCGTCGCAAAGCGCCTCGAGGACATCGGCCTTGGTGCGCTTTGCCTGGCTGCCGGGATAGAGCCGCTTGCCTTCCATGCGTCCGAAATAATGGTTGATGCCGCGGCTGTCGAAGACCGCGACCCCGTCGTCGGTAAGGAGCGTCGGGATCTTGCCGAGCGGGTTGTTGTCGATGAGAACGGAAGGGCCGGCGTTTGTGTCGACGCTGATTTCCGTGAGCTTGATATCGAGATAGCGAGCCGCCATCCTGACCTTGGACGAGTACGGCGATGTCGGCGAGCAGAGAAGCTTCATGGCTGTCTTTCCAATGGGGAAGGGGGAAATCTCAGATATCTTCGTCTGCCTCCGGCTTGCGGGCTGACTGTTCGCCGCGCAGCCAGAAGGCCCGGTTCGAGGAAAAACGGTCCTGCGCCAGGATTTCTTTCAGTACCGGCAACAGCGCGTGCAACTCGTCCTTCAGCGTGAAGGGCGGGTTGACGATGACGAGACCGGAGCCGGACAGTCCGGTGAAGTCGCGCTCGGTGCGAACCGCCAGCTCGGCGCAAAGCATCTTTGGAATTTCGAGCGCCTGCAGCGCCTCGTGGAAAGCCTTGATCGGCGCATCCTTCTTCAGCGGATACCAGAGGCAATAGGTGCCGCCGGGAAAGCGGCGATAGGCACGCGCCAGACCCTCGACCAGCCGGTCATATTCGCCTTCGATCTCGAAGGGTGGATCGACCAGCACGATGCCGCGCTTTTCCTTCGGCGGCAGATGGGCGCCGAGCGCCAGCCAGCCGTCGAGCTCCGTCACGCGCACCTGGTGGTCGCCCTCGAACAACCGGTGCAGGCGCTGATGGTCCTCTGGGTGAAGCTCCATCGCCGACAGGCGGTCCTGCGGCCGGAACAAGAGGCTCGCGAGCTTCGGCGAGCCGGGATAGAATTGCAGTCCGCCCTCTGGATTGAGCGTGTGGATGGCGGTGAGGTAGGGCTCGAGCAGGGCGGCTGCCTGCGGCGGCAGATCGGCGGCCATCACCCGGCCAATGCCATCGAGCCACTCGCCGGTCTTCTGCGCTTCCTCCGACGACAGGTCGTAAAGTCCGATGCCGGCGTGAGTGTCGAGCACCCGGAACGCCTTGTCCTTCGTCTGCATGTAGCGGATCAGCCGGGCGAGGACCGCATGCTTGAAGACATCGGCGAAATTGCCCGCATGGTAGATATGCCGATAGTTCATTGTCGGTGATGCCTGCATGAAATGTTGCGATGCACCGGTTTTTGTCTTTTGGCCGGCTTCGTCCTGAAATATACGTATGCGATGAACATTGCGACCCCCATTCCGGCAAAAGCCAAAATCGGCCACACGGCCTGTCCGCACGACTGTCCGTCGACCTGCGCGCTCGAGATCGAGATCTCCGAGGAGGGCCGCATCGGCCGCGTCCGCGGCGCCGGCGACCATTCCTACACGTCGGGCGTCATCTGCGCCAAGGTCGCCCGCTACGCCGAGCGGCTCTACCATCCGGATCGCCTGATGAAACCCGTCCGTCGCCTCGGCGCCAAGGGCGAGGGGCGCTGGGGGGATATCTCCTGGGACGACGCGCTCGACGAGATCGCCAACGCCTTCGTCAAGGCGGAGACGAAGGATGGAAGCGAAGCGATCTGGCCCTATTTCTACGCCGGCACGATGGGCTGGGTGCAGCGCGACTCGATCGAGCGGCTGCGCCACGCCAAGCGCTACTCCGGCTTCTTCTCGTCGATCTGCACCAATCCGGCCTGGACCGGCTTCACCATGGCGACCGGCGTGTTGCGCGGCCCCGATCCGCACGAGATGGGGCGCACCGATTGCGTTGTGATCTGGGGCACCAATGCGGTCGTCACCCAGGTCAACGTGATGACCCACGCCATCAAGTCGCGCAAGGAGCGCGGCGCCAAGATCGTCGTCATCGACATCTACGACAATCCGACGATGAAGCAGGCGGACCTCGCGCTCATCGTCAAACCGGGCACCGACGCGGCGCTCGCCTGCGCCGTCATGCACATCGCCTTCCGCGACGGCTATGCCGACCGTGCCTATATGGCCCGATACGCCGACGATCCCGCCGGCTTAGAAGCCCATCTGCAGACCCGCACGCCGGCCTGGGCCGCAGATATCACCGGCCTTTCGGTCGAGGAGATCGAGGCCTTCGGCGCGCTCGTCGGCCAGACGAAAAAGAGCTATTTCCGCCTCGGCTACGGCTTCACCCGCCAGCGCAATGGCGCAATCGCCATGCATGCGGCAGCCTCCATCGCCACCGTTCTCGGCTCCTGGCAATATGAGGGCGGCGGCGCCTTCCATTCCAACAGCGCTATCTTCCAGATGAACAGCGCCGAACTGACCGGCCGTTCGATGAAGGATGACGACGTCAGGATGATCGACCAGTCGCAGATCGGCCGGGCGCTGACCGGCGATGCCGACGCCCTGCGCCACCGCGGCCCGGTCACGGCGATGCTGATCCAGAACACCAATCCGGTCAACATCGCGCCGGAACAGCGGCTGGTGAAGCGCGGCTTTGCCCGCGACGACCTCTTCGTCGCCGTGCACGAGCAGTTCATGACCGACACCGCCGCCATGGCCGACATCGTGCTGCCGGCGACGATGTTCGTCGAGCATGACGACATCTATCGCGCCGGCGGCCAGAACCATATCCTGCTCGGCCCGAAACTGGTCGAGCCGCCGGAAACGGTGCGCACGAACCTCTTCGTCATTGAGGAACTCGCCAAGCGCCTCGGCGTCGCCGACCGGCCGGGCTTCGGCTTCACCGCCCGCGAGATGGTCGACCGCATTCTCGCCGCCAGCCACCTGCCGGACTACGACTATTTCCTCGAGCACAAATGGTTCGACCGCCAGCCGGATTTCGACAAGGCGCATTTCATCGATGGCTTTGCCCATCCGGACGGAAAATTCCGCTTCCGCCCTGACTGGAGCAATCAGCCGGCACCGAACCGCCCGCCGAAGTCGGTCGGTCTGCTCGGTCCGCATGCCGAGCTGCCCGTCTTCCCCGACCAGGTCGACGTCATCGAAACCGCTGATGCGGAACATCCCTTCCGCCTGGCAACCTCGCCGGCGCGCAATTTTCTCAACTCCAGCTTCGCCGAGACCAAGACCTCCCGCCAAAAGGAAGGGCGCCCGGAGGTGATGATCAATCCCACTGATGCCGCAGCGCATGGAATCGTTGCTGGTGATCTCGTGCGGATCGGCAATGGTCGCGGCGACATTCGCCTGCATGCGCGCATTACCACGGAGGTCAAGCCCGGCGTTCTGATTGCCGAGGGCCTTTGGCCGAACAGTGCGCATGTCGATGGCGAGGGGATTAATGTGCTGACGGGCGCCGATCCGGTCGCGCCCTATGGCGGGGCGGCGGTCCACGACAACAAGGTCTGGTTACGCAGGGATGCCCAATGACGAAATTTGAAAAGGCCGGGGTCGAGATCGTCGGCAAGACGACGCTGTCGAAAGGCTGGACCGAGCTCAGCAGCTACGACATCGACTATACCGCCTCCGACGGCCAGACCCACCGCCTTAAGCGCGAGATCTATCACCGCACGCCGGCGGCAACCATCCTGCTCTACGATGTCAAGCGAGAGACGGTGGTCCTGGTCCGCCAGTTCCGCCTTGCCGCCCATCTGAATGGCGATCCGGGCTGGATGATAGAGACGCCAGCCGGCCTGCTGGATGGCGACGAGCCGGAAGCAGCCATCCGCCGCGAGGCCATGGAGGAAACCGGCTATCGTATCCGTGATGTCAGGTTCCTGTTCAAAGCCTACATGGCGCCCGGTGCTGTCAGCGAGGTCGTCCATTTCTTCGCCGCCGCCGTCGACAGCGGGGATCGCGTCTCCGCTGGTGGGGGCCTTGCCGAGGAGCATGAAGACATCGAGGTCATGGAGGTGCCGCTGTCGGAGGCGCTGGATATGATCGCCGCCGGCGTCATCATCGATGGCAAGTCTATCATGCTGCTGCAATGGGCAGCATTGAACAGTGGCAGCCTCGCCTGAGCCGCGTAAGATTTCCTGTCTAGCGACCGAGGCTTCATGAAACGGTCATCGACCCACACTAAGGCCAGCCGGTCGATAGCCGTCGTATCCAAGGAGATTCTCTCATGTGGCTCAGCAATTTCAAGCTTGTCCTTGTTGATGAGGTTATCGAGGCCGGTGCCGTCAGGATCGAGGACGGCGTTATCGCCGAGATCAGGGCCGAGCCGGTGACCGATGCGACCTTCGAGGGCGGCGGCCGGCTGCTGATGCCCGGTTTCGTCGATTTGCATGGCGACATGATCGAGCGCGAGATCGCACCACGGCCGAATGCGATGATGCCGATCGATTTCGGCATCCACGAGCTCGACAAGAAGCTCGCCGCATCCGGCATCACCACGGCCTATGCCGCGCTGTCGTTTGCTACCGAGAGTGTCTACGGCCACATCCGCTCGCTGGAAAACACCCGCGCCATCATCGAGAGCATCCACCGCCTGAAGGATGGCCTGCTGGTCGACCACCGCGTCCACGCCCGCTACGAGATCACGAATCTTGCCGCCTCGGCCGTCCTGCAAAAACTCATCGCCGACGACCTCATCGACATGGTGTCGCTGACAGACCATACGCCCGGCCAGGGCCAGTATCACGATATCGAAGGCTACACGGGGCGGATGGCCGCGCAGCGCGGCATCTCGATCGCCGCCGCCGAGGAGGTCGTCGCCAGGCGCATTGCGCTGCGGAGCAATCCGGAGGTCGAGGCGCGGCTGCGCGAAATCACCGATCTTTCGCTGAAGCACCGGCTGTCGCTCGCCTCCCATGACGACGACAGCGTGGAGAAGGTGGTCGAGATGCACGGATTTGGAGTCACCATCAGCGAATTCCCCGTGACCATCGAAGCGGCCCGCGAAGCTTGCCGGCTTGGCCTGTGGACGCTGATGGGCGCCCCGAACGCGCTGCGCGGCCTGTCGATGATCGGCAATCTCAGCGCTCTCGATGCCGCCGGCGCCGGGCTGTTGAACATTATCGCCGCCGATTACCATCCGGCCGCCTTCCTCTCGGCGACCTTCAAGATCGCTGCGGCCATCGATGGAAACCTGGCGGCGGCGGTTGCCATGGCCAGCCGCAATCCGGCAAGGGCGGCGGGACTGATGGACAGGGGCGAAATCGCGATCGGCCAGAAAGCCGACCTGATTGCAGTCGAGCCCGGCGCCGTGCCGCGCGTGCGGACTACTTTTCGCGGCGGCCGCGTCGTCTACAGCGACGGCACGCTGCATCCGCATCGTCTGCATCCGGCGCTGGTCGCCTGATCAGACCTTGTCGGGATCGACCAGCAGCGCGATCAGCTTCTTCAGGGCTGGTGGGATCAACGTGCCGCCAGCTTCCGGGGTCGTGACCGTGACGCCCTTTTCCATCCGCACCTTGCCTTCTGAAATCAGCTTGAGCGCCAGCGGATAGAGCTGGTGCTCGACCGTCAGCACCCGCTTCGCCAAGGTCTCGGCCGTGTCGTCGACCAGGACGGCCACGGAGCCCTGGCCGATGACCGGCCCCTCATCCATGCCCTCGGTCACGAAGTGCACGGTGCAGCCGACGATCTTCATGCCGGCGTCGAGCGCCCGCTGGTGCGTGTGAAGACCCGGAAACAGCGGCAGCAGGGATGGATGGATGTTGATGATCCGCCCCTGGTAGCGTTTGATGAACGCGCCGGTGAGCAGCCGCATATAGCCTGCAAGACAGAGGATGTCGGGCTGCAGCTTGTCGAGCTCGGCAAGGATCGCAGCCTCGTGGGCTTCCTTGCTTTTGAAATCGCCGCGCGGAATGGCAATCGCCGGTATGCCCTCCGCCGTCGCCTTGGCAAGACCGCCGGCCTCGGCCCTATCGGAGATGACACCGACGATCTCGGCCGGATAATCGGGCGCCTGTGCCGCCTTGATCAGCGACATCATGTTGGAGCCGGTGCCGGAGATGAAGATGACGGCGCGCTTGCGCGTATCGCTCATAGGGCAAGGGTTCCCTGATAGACGGTGCCGGCAGCCCCTTCGGCGCGACCGATCATCCGGCCGAGAACGATGACGGCTTCGCCTTCGGCCTCGAGCGACTTGGTGACGGCATCGACATTTTCGCTGGCGACAACCACGATCATGCCGACCCCGCAGTTGAAGGTCCGCAGCATTTCATGAGCCGCGACTCCGCCCGTCCTGGCGAGCCAGGAGAAGACTGGCGGAACCTTGACGGCGGAAAGGTCGATCTCGGCTGCCAGGTGCTTGGGCAGCACGCGCGGAATGTTCTCGGGAAAGCCGCCGCCGGTGATATGGGCGAGCGCCTTCAGCGCCTTGGTCTCGCGGATCGCCTTCAGCAGCGGCTTGACATAGATGCGGGTGGGCGTCAGCAGGGCCTCGCCAAGCGTCTTGCCCTCGGCGAAGGGTGCGGGCGCATCCCAGGCGAGGCCCGAGAGGGTGACGATCTTGCGCACCAGCGAAAAGCCGTTCGAATGCACGCCCGATGAGGACAGCCCGAGGATGACGTCGCCCTCAGTGATGTCACGGGTCGGCAGCAGCTCGTGGCGCTCGGCGGCGCCGACGGCAAAGCCGGCGAGATCATAGTCGCCGTCGGAGTACATGCCCGGCATCTCGGCGGTCTCGCCGCCCAGAAGCGCGCAGCCCGCCTCGCGGCAACCGGCGGCGATGCCTGTGACGATGGCGGCGCCCTGGTCGGTATCCAGCTTGCCGGTGGCGAAATAGTCGAGGAAGAACAGCGGCTCTGCGCCCTGCACGACGAGGTCGTTGACGCACATGGCGACGAGATCGATGCCGACGGTGTCGTGATAGTTGGCGTCGATGGCGATCTTGAGCTTGGTGCCGACGCCGTCATTGGCCGCGACCAGGATGGGATCGGTAAAGCCGGCCGCCTTGAGGTCGAACAGGCCGCCGAAGCCGCCGATTTCGCCGTCCGCGCCAGGCCGGCGCGTCGAGCGCACCGCTGGCTTGATCTTCTCGACGAGGAGGTTGCCGGCATCTATGTCGACGCCCGCGTCGCTATAGGTAAGGCCGTTTTTTCCCGACTGGCTCATGCTGCGGTCTCCGGTCGGCGCTGGCGCGCCCTGGCAATAGGGTTTTGACCGGGTCGCCATTGCATGGCAAGCCTCTTTATGCAAGGCATTGGCAATCAAACCCCCGATTTTCACTGTCCGTCGCGGCATTGTCGCCATTGCTTGTTAGAGCCTTGACGCTAGTTCAGCCGCTATCCTATGTGCTAAGCAACGGCACCAGCAGCAAAGATCAGGAATATCATGGAGCAACCTTCGACCGTTATCGATCTGAAGCGGCAGGTCTTTTTCTGGCTGGTCATCCTGGCCTTCTTCATCGCCTTCCTGTTTCTGTTCTCGACCATCCTGCTGCCGTTCATCGCCGGCATGGCGATCGCCTATTTCCTCGATCCGGTCGCCGACTGGCTGGAGCGTCGCGGTCTCAGCCGGACGATGGCGACCTTGCTTATTCTCGTCGCCTTCGTGCTGGTCTTCGCCCTCGCGCTGACGATCCTGATCCCGATCATCGTCAACCAGTTCAACGACTTCCTGCAGCAGGTGCCCGGCTATGTCGAGCAATTCCAGAAGTTCATCACCAACACCCAGAACTCCATCGTGCCGCAATGGATCCGCAATCAGGCGGGAACGATCAAGGATAATTTCTCGACCATCATGTCGGACGGCGTCAGCTTCGTCGCTGGCCTGTTCGGCCAACTCTGGAGCTCGGGCAAAGCGCTGGTCAATATCGTTTCCCTGATGGTGGTGACGCCGGTCGTGGCCTTCTACATGCTTCTCGACTGGGATCGGATGATCGCCAAGGTCGATGCCTGGATCCCCCGTGAGCATGTCAGCTCCGTGCGCCAGATCGCCCGGGAGATCGACCAGGCCATCGCGGGGTTCATTCGCGGCCAGGGCTCGCTCTGCATCATTCTCGGCGTCTACTACGGCGTCGGCCTGTCGCTGGTCGGCCTCAATTTTGGCCTGCTGATCGGAATGTTTGCCGGCATGATCAGCTTCATTCCCTATGTCGGCTCGCTGGTCGGCCTGTTTCTCGCGGGGGGCGTGGCGATCGTGCAGTTCTGGCCCGACTATCCCTGGATCGCGCTGGTTCTGGCCGTGTTCTTCACGGGCCAGTTCCTCGAGGGCAACATCCTGCAACCGAAGCTGGTCGGCTCAAGTGTCGGACTGCATCCGGTCTGGCTGATGTTCGCGCTCTTTGCCTTCAGCGTCATGTTCGGTTTCGTCGGACTGCTGATCGCCGTCCCTGCTGCGGCAGCCTGCGGCGTGCTTGTCCGGTTCGCGCTTTCGCGCTATCTTGAAAGCGACCTGTACCATGGACGCAAGCTGATCCTGCCGGCCCGTAAGGTCATAGACAGCAATCCAGAGAAATAACGCTGCCATGAGCGATGTGAGGAAGGCTGATCCGAGGCGCCGTGGCGCCGAGCAGCTGCCGCTGGCATTCGTTCACGATGCCGCCAGCGGCCGTGAGGACCTGCGCGTGTCGGCGCGGTTGCAGGCAGCCGTGGCAATCGTCGACAGCTGGCCAGCCTGGCCGTCGCCGGTGGTCATCCTCGCAGGGCCCGTCGGATCGGGAAAGTCGCATCTCGCCAGCATCTGGCGCGAGCACAGCGGCGCGACCAGCATCCATCCCGTAGAGGGCAGCGACGCCGCGCTTGCAGCCGCCCGCGGCCCGGTCATCTTCGAGGATGCCGATCGGGTCGGTTTCGACGACGCCGAGCTTTTTCATGTCATCAACAGCGTCCGGGAAAACCGTACCGGCCTGATGATCACCAGCCGGCTATGGCCGATCTCCTGGCCGGTGACGCTGCCGGACCTCGCGTCGCGCCTGAAGGCCGCCACCACGGTGGAAATCGGCGAGCCGGACGAGGAGTTGCTGTCGCAGGTCATCGTCAAGCTGTTTGCCGATCGTCAGCTCTACATAGAAGACAAACTCGTCCTCTATATCGTCGGCAGGATGGAGCGGTCGCTGGGTGCCGCCCAGACCATCGTCGAGCGGTTGGATCGGCTGGCGCTCTCGCGCGGCACGCGAATTACGCGAGCTCTTGCGGCTGAGGTCTTGAATGAATTGGGTAATTTAGATTCTCTCGATTGACTGTCACAGTTACGTCGTCAAACTGATATAAATCGCGGGCAAATGAGAGAGGGCAGGTGGAATGGACACGTCAGTCGCGGAACTTCCGGAAGAGGGACAGCCGGAGATCGTTGCGAAGCCGCCGATCAGCGAGCTCATGAACAGCCCGGAGCGTTTCGTCAATCGAGAGTTTTCCTGGCTGCAGTTCAATCGCCGTGTCCTTGAGGAAACGCTGAACACCGCCCATCCGCTGCTCGAGCGCGTCCGTTTCCTGTCCATCTCGGCTGCGAACCTCGACGAGTTCTTCATGGTCCGCGTCGCCGGCCTCGAGGGTCAGGTGCGCCAGAACATCGTCGTGCGCAGCCCCGACGGCAAGACGCCGGCCGAGCAGCTGAACGACATTCTCATCGAGATCGACAACCTGCAGATGGAGCAGCAGGCGTCGCTGGCTGTGCTGCAACAGTATCTTGCAAAGGAAGATATCCTGATCGTCCGCCCGGCGGCACTGTCGGAGGCCGATCGCCAATGGCTGGCGACTGAGTTCGACCAGTCGATCTTCCCAGTGCTGACACCGCTGTCGATCGATCCGGCCCATCCGTTCCCCTTCATCCCCAACCTCGGCTTCTCGATCGCCCTGCAGCTGAACAGCATGCGCGGCCACGAGGCGATGACCGCGCTGCTCCGCCTGCCGCCGGCGCTGGACCGCTTCATTCGTCTGCCAGATGCCAATGGGGCGATCCGCTACATCACGCTCGAGGATGTGGTGAATATTTTTATCCACCGGCTTTATCCCGGCTACGAAGTGCAGGGCTCGGGAACCTTCCGCCTGATCCGCGACAGCGACATTGAAGTCGAGGAAGAAGCGGAAGATCTCGTGCGCTTCTTCGAGACGGCGCTGAAGCGCCGCCGTCGCGGCTCCGTGATCCGCATCGAGACGGATTCGGAAATGCCGGCCTCGCTGCGCCAGTTCGTCGTCACCGCATTGGCTGTGCCGGACAACAGGGTTGCCGTGCTCCCCGGGCTGCTGGCGCTGAACACGCTGTCCGAGATCACCAAGGCGCCGCGCGAAGACCTGCGCTATCAGCCTTACAACGCCCGCTTCCCTGAGCGCGTGCGCGAGCATGCCGGCGATTGCTTCGCCGCCATCCGCGAGAAGGACATGGTGGTCCATCACCCCTATGAATCCTTCGATGTCGTCGTGCAGTTCCTGATCCAGGCGGCCCGGGATCCCGACGTGCTGGCGATCAAGCAGACGCTCTATCGCACCTCCAACGACAGCCCGATTGTCCGCGCGCTGATCGACGCGGCCGAAATGGGCAAGTCGGTGACCGCGCTGGTCGAGCTCAAGGCCCGCTTCGACGAAGAGGCGAACATCCGCTGGGCGCGCGACCTTGAACGGGCCGGCGTCCAGGTGGTGTTCGGCTTCATCGAATTGAAGACCCATTCCAAGATGTCGCTGGTCGTGCGCCGCGAAGAGGGCAGGCTGCGCAGCTACTGCCATCTCGGCACCGGCAACTACCATCCGATCACCGCCAAAATCTATACCGACCTGTCCTACTTCACCTGCAATCCGAAGATCGCCCACGACATGGCGAACATCTTCAACTTCATCACCGGCTATGGCGAACCGGCCGAGAGCATGGAGATCGCCGTCTCGCCCTATACGCTGCGCTCGCGCATCCTGAAGCACATCGAGCAGGAGATCGTGCACGCGGCAGAAGGCCGGCCGGCCGCGATCTGGATGAAGATGAATTCGCTGGTCGATCCCGAGATCATCGATGCGCTCTATCGCGCCAGCTATGCCGGCGTCGAGATCGACCTCGTCATCCGCGGCATCTGCTGCCTTCGCCCGCAGGTGGCGGGTCTGTCCGAAAATATCCGCGTCAAATCGATCGTCGGCCGCTTCCTCGAACACAGCCGCATCTTCTGCTTCGGCAATGGCCACCGCCTGCCGTCCGACAAGGCGCTGGTCTATATCGGCTCGGCCGACATGATGCAGCGAAACCTCGATCGGCGTGTCGAAACGCTGGTGCCGCTGCTCAATCCGACGGTACACGAGCAGGTTTTGTCCCAGATCATGCTCGGCAACCTGATTGACAATCAGCAGAGCTACGAGATATTGCCCGACGGTACCTCCAGGCGCATGGAAGTGCGCAAGGGGAAAGAGCCGTTCAACGCGCAGCAGTACTTCATGACCAACCCGAGCCTGTCCGGGCGCGGCGAGGCCTTGAAGTCCAGTGCGCCGAAACTCATTGCCGGCCTGTTGTCTCGCCGGAAGTCATAGCTGGAATTGCATGGTGGAATCTGAAGCTCAGGGGCGCCTTCCCGGAATTGCCCCCGTTTCCGTCGTCGACATCGGCTCGAACTCCGTGCGGCTTGTGGTCTATGAAGGCCTGTCGCGCTCGCCGACGATCCTGTTCAACGAGAAGGTCCTCTGCGGTCTCGGCAAGGGCCTTGCGCTGACGGGCAAGATGGATGAGCAGAGCGTGCTGCGCGCACTTGCTGCATTGCATCGGTTTCGCGCGCTGTCGGATCAGGCCCGCGCCCGCACCATGTACGTGCTGGCGACTGCGGCCGCGCGCGAAGCCAGCAACGGCCCCAATTTCATCCACCAGGCGGAAACCATCCTCGGCCGCAAGGTGCGGGTGCTTTCGGGCGAGGAAGAGGCGCGCTTTTCGGCCTATGGCATCATCAGCGGGTTCCACGATCCCGACGGCATCGCCGGCGATCTCGGCGGCGGATCGCTGGAACTGATCGACATCAAGGGAACGGCCTTCGGACAGGGCATCACCTTGCCGCTCGGTGGCCTCAGATTGTCGGAATATGCCGATGGTTCGCTCGCCAAGGCCCATAGTTTTGCGCGCAAGCATGTCCGTACCGCCAAGCTTCTGGCCAGCGGCGAGGGGCGCACCTTCTACGCCGTCGGCGGCACCTGGCGAAACATTGCCAAGCTGCACATGGAATTCGGCAAATATCCTCTGCACATGATGCAGGGCTACGAGCTGCCGGTCGACGAGATGTTGCGCTTCCTCGACCAGGTTGCTGTCGCCAAGGACAGCAAGGACCCGATCTTCCAGTCCGTCTCGAAATTCCGCCGCTCGCTGCTTCCCTACGGCGCCATCGCCATGCAGGAGGTGCTGCTGGCGGCGAAGCCGGCTCGTGTCTCCTTCTCGTCCCAGGGCGTACGCGAGGGCTATCTCTATTCGCTGCTGAACGAGCACGAGCGCCGGGCCGACCCGCTGCTCGAGGCGGCCGGCGAACTGGCCATTCTGCGCGCCCGCTCGCCAGAGCACGCCCGCGAACTTGCCGCATGGACCGGCCGGATGATGCCTTTTTTCGGTGTCAACGAGACGGAGGAGGAGAGCCGCTACCGCCAGGCGGCCTGCCTTCTGGCCGACATCAGCTGGCGCGCCCATCCGGATTATCGTGGCCTGCAAGCGCTCAACGTGATTGCCAACTCCTCCTTCGTCGGCATCACCCATGCCGGCCGTGCCTTCCTCGCGCTGGCGAGCTACTACCGCTACGAGGGCCTGAATGACGACAGCGCCACGGAGCCTCTGGCAACGATCGCGACGCCGCTTCTGATCGAGCGCGCCAAGCTGCTCGGCGGCTTGCTACGCGTCGTCTACCTGTTTTCGGCCTCGATGCCTGGCGTCGTGCGCAATCTTGCCTTCCAGCGTTCGCGCAATCCGGATCTCGACCTTGAATTCGTCGTGCCGCCGGAATATCGCGATTTTGCCGGCGAACGCCTCGAAGGCCGCCTGCAGCAGCTGGGCAAGCTAACCGGCAAGCGCCTGGCCTTCCGCTTCGAATAGTCCGCAGTTTCTGCCTTCTCCCCATCGGGGAGAAGTGCCGAGCGAATGCGAGGCGATGAGGGGGAGCGGCAACTTCGGAGCCAGCCCCCTCATCTGTCCTTCGGACATCTTCTCCCCGGCGGGGAGAAGACAGGCTCAGCGCCAGGCCGGCTACTTGGCGTTCAGGAAATCGCCCACTTCGAGCAGCACGAACTCGTTGTCGTCGGCCTTGCCGAGCGAACGACCCGACGAGAACGGCAGGTTGTTGTCGTTGCCGACGATGATGTGGGTGGCGTCGACCCGATCGACGTTCTCGATCGTCACGAACGGCATGTCGTAATAGCCGTCGCCGCCGCCCTGGCGCTTCTTGTTGTTGGGATCGGAGATATGCATGAGATCGATATAGCCGATCTTGCGCACGGCCTTGCCGACGTTTTCTTCCGTCATCTCGATCTTGTAGACGCGCTTGTGCTTGGCAGCCACGGCAAAGCAGTCGGGCTTCGGCGCCTTCGGATCGGCACAGACCTTGTCGCCGGTGCCGGCCCCGTTGTCGCGCTCGAGTACCAGGCCGGTGGTTGCATCCAGCATGTTGAAATCGCCGATCGATTCGCCGCCGGGCGAGAAGGGATAGAGCCACGAGCGGCCGGTCCAGGCCTTCGAGGCGACGTCGAGTTCGATGATCCGCACGGCCGTCTGGCCATCGACCTTCTCGACGGTGCCATCATCCTGGTAAAGCGCGCCTTCGAGCAGGCCATAGAGCTTCGACCCGTCCGATGACATGGCAAGGCCTTCGAAGCCGCCCGAGCGCCTGATGTTGAAAGCTGGCAGTTTGAGGCTCGGGTTGGCAGGCAGTGAGAGCGTCGGATTGTCCGGCGACTTGACTGGCTTGCCGTTGACGACGGTCGATACGACGTCCGTCAGGCGGCCTTCCGTGTCGAAATGGAGGATGTAGGGGCCGAACTCCTCGCCCGTCCAGAAGCCGTCGGCGACAGGCTGGATCGATTCGACATCGAAATCGGCGCCCGTGAGGTAGCGCTTCTCGGCGCCTTCAAGAACGATCGGGAAGGGCGCTTTTTTGTCTGGGTCGGAGAGGAAGACCGTCTTCAGTACCTCGACCTTGCCGCTATCCCAGTTGAATTTGAGGTGGTGATACATCAGCGCCGCGTCGGTGGAATTGGCCTTGGTGCCGAAGCCATTGTCGGAAAGGCTCCAGAACGTGCCGTCCGGCATCGTCTTGATGCCTGAAAAGCCTTGCACGGCCTGGCCGTCGAACGGCAGCGACAGATCCGTCTTCACAAGGCCGTCCATGCCGGGAACGCTGCCGAGGGTGGTGGCGCGCTTGCGGTCGGCAGTGGTGAACTTGCCGGCCGTCTTCAGGTAGTCGGGAGCGTCTGCCGGAGCGGCGATGATCGTGTTGGCGGGCAGGATGGCCTGGGCAGTCAGGGTAGCCGGAAAGGCCTTCTCTTCGGCAAGAGCCTGGGTCGACATCAAAAGGCAGAGCGCCACGGAGGCATAAAGGATTTTGGTCATGTGTTCCACGCTTACTGGTCGGAATTGACAACCGAGGACTTACGGCGGGAACGTGTCTGGTAAATTATACCCGGATTAAGTTTTGATGACAGCCTGGCGCAACTTCTGGCACTAGCTGCCGAGGTTCAGCGACAGCTGCGACGGTCGGCGGAGCCTGGTCTCACCGATATCCCTCAGGGCGACCACGCCCACCTCCCGGCCGCGTCCCTTGACGGCGTGGGTGCCGAGATATTCGGCGTCGATTCCATCGGGCATCGTCATCAGATCGGCCAGGTCGGACGAGATCAAGACGCCTCTGCCGAGGGTCTTGGACAGTCCCTCCAATCGCGCGGTCGTGTTCACCGTATCGCCGAAGTAGGTGATCTTGTGCCGATCGACGCCAATCTCAGCCGTAATCACCGGCCCCCCGTGCAGGGCTGCCCGGACCCGCGGCACCTGGCCATAGACTTTGCGCCAGACGTCGCTGTTGGCTTCGATGTTCGACAGGATATCGAAAATGCAGCGCACGCAGCAGGCGTCCTTGATGCCGCGATTGAGCGGCCAGGTGATGATGGCCGCGTCGCCGATATAGTCGTCGATGGCACCGTTGTGCCGGCGGATCTGCTCGGCAAAGGTTCCGAACAGCGAGCCGAGGTATTGCTGTGTCCTCAGGTCGCCGTACTCCTCGGCAAAGGCCGTGGAGCCGACGAGATCGATGAACAGGAACACGCGCTCCTCCGGGACCGGATTGCGATAGCGCCCTGTCAGCAGGCTGATGAAAACGTCGCGGCCGAGCAGATCGCGGACGCGCAGGACGAGGACCGTCAATGCGGACACCGACAAGGCGTAGATGATGACCTCTGCCTGCGGGATCGTCGCGTCCAGCCAGCTCCCCTGGGTCAGCCCGATCATTCTCAACAGGTTGCCGGCTACGGCAAAGCCGATGCTGATCAGCGCCGCATCGATGAGCAGGGCAATGGGGATATAGGCGGGGGTGGGCAACAGGCGAACACGGCTATGGAGGCGCGGCATCAGCAAGCCTCGCTCGAAAGCGAGCAGCGGCATGCCGCAGAAGAGCGCGAAGATCGCACCGATGTACTTTGGGGATTCGGGATAGAAAGCAACGCCATAGGCGACGCCGGACAGAGCGACGAAGGTCGCGATAGCAAGCCAGTTCAACGCCGAGGGCAGTGTTCGCATGGTTGCTTCCGACAAGCTGAAGGCAGACGGTTGTGATCCCGCCTGGTCGCAGGGTCAAGCCTTTTCGCGGGCGGAAACCCTCCCGCAAAGGTAACAATCACACCGGGAGGGCGACGGTCTCCACCTTCTTGTCGACGAAGCGCAACGCCACTTCACCCTTGATCAGCTTGAGCGCCGTATCGCCGAACAGCTCGCGCCGCCACCCCGTCAGCGCCGTCACATCGGCCTTCTCGCCTTCCGCAGCGATTTTCTCGATGTCCTCGCTGTTGGCGATGACCTTAGGCGCGACACCGTTCTTCTCGGCGATCAGCTTCAGCAGCACTTTCAGAAGTTCGGCCGCCGCTGCGGTTCCCTCGGGGGCCTGGGTGTGGCGCGGCACATGCGGCATGTCCGCCTTCGGCATGTCGAGCGCGGCGTTGATGGCCTCGAGCACGGCAGCACCCGCCGACGAGCGCTCCCAACCCTTCGGTACGGTCCGAAGCCTGCCGAAAGCCTCGATGTCGCGCGGCTGCTGCTGGGCGATCTCATAGATCGCGTCGTCCTTGAGCACACGCGAGCGCGGCACGTTGCGGCTGCGGGCTTCCCGTTCGCGCCAGGCGGCGACGTATTTCAGCACGGCCAGTTCCTGCGGCTTGCGCAGCCGCATCTTCAGCCGCTGCCAGGCGTCGTCGGGATGAAGGTCGTAGGTGTCGCGCGATTCGAGGATCGCCATCTCTTCCGACAGCCACGAAGCACGGCCCTCACGGGCGAGCTCGTCGCGCAGGAACAGGTAGACGTCGCGAAGATGGGTCACGTCGGCCAGCGCATAATCGAGCTGCTTGTCGGTCAGCGGCCGGCGCGTCCAGTCGGTGAAGCGAGAAGTCTTGTCGATCTGGATGTTCTTGATGCGGTTGACGAGCTGGTCGTAGGAAACCGAATCGCCGAAGCCGCAGACCATCGCCGCGATCTGGGTGTCGAACACCGGATGCGGGATCAGATTGCCCCGATTGTAAATGATTTCAATGTCCTGGCGCGAGGCATGAAACACCTTCAGCACGGTGGTATCCGCCATCAGCGCAAAGAATGGCGCAAGATCGATACCGGGAGCCAGCGGGTCGACGATCACTTCCGTCGTCGGGCTCGCCATCTGGATCAGGCAGAGCACCGGCCAAAAGGTGGTCTCTCGGAGAAATTCGGTATCGATCGTGATGAATTCTGACTTGGCCAGCTCTTTGCAGGCCGCCTCCAATTCGGCGGTAGTTTGGATCATTATGGACACATTCTTAGGAACTCAGTTCTTGAACCTTCCTTTCCCTTTCGCTCGCCTATGTCAATATCCCGACGCCTGCGAAGCTCAAACCACCCGCATATAGCTCGTCATCCCGGTTTTTTGATGCTCGATGATGTGGCAATGCAGCAGCCAGTCCCCAAGATTGTCGGCAACGAAGCCCAGTTGCACCTTCTCGTTCGGCTGGATCAGATAGGTGTCGGACACGAAGGGCTGGACAGTCCCGATGTTAGACGACAGCACCGTGAAGCTCATGCCGTGCAAATGGATGGGGTGGGAGTGCGGCGTCAGGTTTTCCATGTCGAGCACGTAGCTCTTGCCAAGCTTCAACTCGGCGAGCGGAGCCGTCGGATCGGGTGTATCGCCCGGCCAGGGCACCTTGTTGATCGCCCAGAAGCTGTAGCCGAGAGAGCCGCAGATGCTATCCTTGGCGGTATCTTCCGCCGTCGCGCTGAGGATGATCGGGATATGCTCGGCGGCGCCAAGGTCTGCCTGGCGTACCGGGTTAGGCTCGAGCGGCGCGAGATCGCCGATGTCCCGCTTCAACGAGGCGCCGACGGCTCTAAGCTTCGCCAGGGTCTTTGGGTTGGTCCCATGGATGTCCTCGAGCGTCACCGTAGCGCCCTCGCTGTCGGGCATGCGGATCGCCAGCTCCAGCCGCTGGCCGGGCCCGAGCTGCAGCACGTCGAGCGCGAATCGCTTCGGCACCGGATTGCCGTCGATGGCGATCACCGTGGCAGCGGCGCCTTCGACCCTGAAGGAGAAGATCCGGGTGACGTCGGTGATTGCCAGCCGCAGCCGTACCAGCCCGCCCGTCGGCGCATCATATTGCGGCTCGACCTGCCAGTTGGCGGAGCGGACTGTCCCGTAGGTGCCCGACCGCGCCGCATCGCGCGGCTTGTACTGCGCGATGAACTGTCCATCGCCGCCCAGCCGCCAGTCCCGCAGGTTGACGACGATGTCGGCATCAAACGTGGGATCCCTCGGATTGTCGACGACGATGACGCCGGTCATGCCGTGCCCCATCTGGATCAGCGTATTGCAATGCGGATGGTACCAGAAAGTGCCGGCATCGGGCGGGGTAAAGGCGTAGTCGAAGGTTTCGCCGGTGTAGACATAGGGCTGCGTCAGGAACGGCACCCCGTCCATGGCGTTCGGAATGCGCATGCCGTGCCAATGAATGGTGGTCGGCTCGTCGATCCCGTTGATCAGCTTTGCCGCGAAAGGCTCGCCCTGGCGCATGCGCAGGACCGGCGGCATGCCGTCGTTGCCGTAGGTGAGCACGTCGCGGGTCACGTCTGTGCCGGTGATATTGGCCTGGATCTTGTTGCTCTTGAGGATGAGTGGCTCGGGCGCTGCATGGGCCGCGGTAAACCTGCCGGCAAGCGCCATCCCGGCGCCATAAACGCCGGCCACGGCCGAAGCCTTGATAAGATTGCGACGGGTAAGGACGGCCATGCGAAGCTCCGACGGAAGTTGCCTGTCCCGTTTAAAGTTGAGTGGCTTTTTCAGCAATAGTGCAAGGCCGGGCAAACTGCCGCAGTCACCTATTGTTTATCGCGCTCGCCGGGCGGAGTGGCCAGTTTGTTGAAGTAGGTCGAGGTGCGCAGCAGGTTGCGAAAGCGCATGCTGCGCCGCGCCGTCGGCACCCCCTCGCGCACCGTCATGCGCTGCAGCGTGTAGAGCATGAACAGGAACAGGATAGACGCCATGTAGATGAACAATATCCGCGGACCGAACCTGTCGAGCATGAAGGCCGCAAACATCGGCCCGACGATGGCGCCCACCGACCAGAAGAACAGCGTGCCGGCCGAGACCAGCGCATGCTGGCCATTGGCGGCATGGTCGTTGGCATGGGCAGAGCAGAGCGAATAAAGCGGCATGCAGAAGGCGCCGAAGACGAAGATGCCGACAAAATTGCGCCATTCGCTGCTGCCGGCGACAAGCGCCAGAAACAGGCAGCCGGCAAGCCCGCCGATGGACGAGACGAGAATGATCAGCCGTCTATCCAGGCGGTCGGAATAGGCGCCGAGCGGATATTGCAGCACGATGCCGGCAAAGATCCCGACGCTCATGAAGGTGGCGATGCCGGTGACCGAAAGGCCGATGCCTTGCGCGTAAACGGGCCCGAGCGAACGGAACACCGAGTTGGTCAGCCCGACGACGATGCATCCGACGGTCGCCAGCGGCGAGATCCGCCACAGCGTCTTGATGTCGAAGCGGATCGCCTCCGGTGCGCCCGGGCTGGAACGGTCCGCAAAGGAGATCGGCACCAGCGACAGGCTGAGGGCCATCGAGATGATGGCAAACAGCTGGAAACCATCGATGCCGACGGACGGTATCAGATATTGCGCCAGCGTCACCGATCCGAGATCGACGAAACGGTAGACCGACAGCGTCCGCGCCCGGTTGGAATTGGTGACGCGGGCATTGAGCCAGCTCTCGACGACGGCGAACAGGCCGGCAAAGCAGAGGCCCTGCATCAGCCGCATGCTGAACCAGAACCATGGCACGATCAGCAGCACCATGGCGATCGAGGCCGCCGAGGCGATGGCGGCCAGCGCCGAGAAGGCGCGGATATGGCCGATGGCGCGGATGATGCGGGTGACGTAGATGCAGCCGATGGCAAAGCCGATATTGTAGCCAGTGCCGACAAGGCCGATGGTCGAGGCCGAAAACCCCTCGTGCAACGCGCGCAGCGAAATGAACGTCGCCTGCAGTCCGTTGCCGCCGATCAGGATGCCGGCCGTGACGAGCAGGGGGATAAGAGGGCGGATCTGGCTCATCGGCGAAGGCCTGCAAACGAATCGAGCCGGGGCCGCAACCGGCCCGGCAACATGACTGTCTTTCTAGGCGGGGTTTCGCTATAAAGACAACCTCAAACGCGACAGGGCGCCGCCAAGTCTTGACAAATGAGGCGGGCCATGCGCTTTTCCGCCCGATTTTCTCGACGGGGAGATTGCGGCATTTCGACCGCCTCTGCCACCGTCCGCCAAGTCCAGGAATGATAAAATGCATCGCTATCGCAGCCACACTTGCGCCGCTCTCAGCAAGTCCGACGTCGGGTCGACCGTACGCATCTCCGGCTGGGTTCACCGCGTCCGCGACCATGGCGGCCTGCTGTTCATCGACCTTCGCGACCATTACGGCATGACGCAGATCGTCGTCGATCCGGATTCACCGGCCTTCAAGCAGGCTGAACAGGTCCGCGGCGAGTGGGTCATCCGCGTCGACGGCCTGGTCAAGGCGCGCACCGAGGACACCGTCAACAAGACGATGCCGACAGGCGAGATCGAGCTTTACGCCCAGGAGATCGAGATCCTCTCGGTCGCCAAGGAACTGCCGCTGCCGGTTTTCGGCGAGCCGGACTATCCGGAAGACGTGCGCCTGAAGTATCGCTTCCTCGACCTGCGCCGCGAGACGCTGCACAAGAACATCGTCAAGCGCAGCCAGATCATTTCCGACATCCGCAACCGGATGACGTCGGCCGGCTTCGGCGAATACACCACGCCGATCCTGACGGCCTCGTCGCCGGAAGGCGCGCGCGACTTCCTGGTGCCGTCGCGCATCCATCCCGGCACCTTCTTCGCGCTGCCGCAGGCGCCGCAGCAGTACAAGCAGCTCCTGATGGTGGCCGGCTTCGACCGCTACTTCCAGATCGCGCCCTGCTTCCGCGACGAAGACCCGCGCGCCGACCGCCTGCCGGGCGAATTCTACCAGCTCGACATGGAAATGAGCTTCGTCACCCAGGAAGACGTCTGGGACACGATGGCACCGATCATGACATCGGTCTTCGAGCAGTTTGCCGAAGGCAAGCCGGTCACCAAGGACTGGCCGCGCATTCCCTATGACGTGTCGATCCGCAAGTATGGTTCCGACAAGCCGGACCTGCGCAACCCGATCGAGATGCAGGCCGTCACCGAACATTTTGCCGGCTCCGGCTTCAAGGTGTTTGCCGGCATGATTGCCTCCAACCCCAAGGTTGAAGTCTGGGCGATCCCGGCCAAGACCGGCGGCTCGCGCGCATTCTGCGACCGCATGAACGCATGGGCTCAAGGCCTCGGCCAGCCGGGCCTCGGTTACATCTTCTGGAAGGAAGAAGACGGCAAGATCGTCGGCTCCGGCCCGCTCGCCAAGAACATCGGCGAAGAACGCACCGAAGCGCTGCGCGTCCAGCTCGGCCTGGAGGCAGGCGACGCCAGCTTCTTCGTAGCAGGCGAACCGGCCAAGTTCTACAAGTTCGCAGGCGAAGCGCGCACCAAGGCCGGCGAAGATCTGAACCTCGTCGACCGCGATCGCTTCGAGCTGTGCTGGATCATCGACTTCCCGTTCTACGAATGGAGCGAGGAAGACAAGAAGGTCGACTTCGCGCACAACCCGTTCTCGATGCCGCAGGGTGGCCTCGAGGCGCTGAACACGCAGGATCCGCTGTCGCTGAAGGCCTATCAGTACGACGCCGTCTGCAACGGCTTCGAGATTGCCTCGGGCTCGATCCGTAACCAGTCGCCGGAAGCTATGGTCAAGGCCTTCGAGCTGGTCGGCCTCAGCCAGTCGGATGTCGAGGAACGGTTCGGCGGCATGTATCGTGCATTCCAGTACGGCGCGCCTCCGCACGGTGGCTGCGCCTTCGGCATCGACCGCGTCGTCATGCTGCTGCTCGGCGCCAAGAACCTGCGCGAAATCACGCTGTTCCCGATGAACCAGCAGGCGCAGGATCTCTTGATGAACGCGCCATCGCCGGCGGCACCGAAGCAACTGATGGAACTGTCGCTGCGCGTCATGCCGCAGCTGAAGAAGGACTGATCGAGGTCTGTTTGCAGGTTCTGAAACTTTTGAACCCGGTGGCTGAGGCCGCCGGGTTTTTGCGTTCAGTTCAGGTCGTGGTGATTGACGTAATAGAGAGCCGCCAGGGCAAAGACGATCGCCGAAGCTGGCATTAGCAGCAACGAAACTATTTCCATCACGCTCATGGTTTCATCCTCTGAAGCACCCGGCTTCCCGAATAATGTAGGCCGAATGCCGTGAAAAAACAAATTCCGCTGATCACCATCACGGATGGTTTCACCTGATCGGCCCCGGATAGCATCGCGAACAACGGCGACAAGCCTCCCACGGCAAACACGGCAACGCCGACGCTATTGAGAAACGTTGCCAGTAGCTTGATGCGCTCGTTGTGGATGAGATCCATTGCCTGACCGACTGCTTGTCCGTTCTTTCTGTGATTGCAATCTATGCGGGCAATGTGAAAATTGCAATAAAAAAGGCCTGGCGATTGGATCGCCAGGCCGGTCGGTGAAATGCGGTGTCCGGTCGGTTAGTCGTTCGCCGTGACCTTCAGTCCGATGACCTTCGGGATGGTGTTCGGCGCACCCATGGCAGCGCCGATGATCATCGGGAGGGGCACTGGCTGCTCGGGCGAGGCATTCAGCGTGAAGCTCTTCGGATTGTCGAGATAGCTGTTGATCGCGGCGGAGACCGTGTTCTGCAGCTCGGGTATGTTGAGCTGCGCCAGCATGATCGGGGCGAGGCCCTTCAGCGTATTGGCCATCTGTTCGCCGGACACCTTCTGCGTCGAGCCTGCGTAGTCGAGCAGGCGCTTGGTGATCGAGGCGTCCTGGAAATGGATTTCGGCGTGGTTGAGCGTCAGCTGCTGCAGTAGACCCATCATCGCAAGGCCGGTGGCCTGCTGGGCCGCCTGCTTGTCCGGGTTGGCTTCGGCAGCCTTGGCCGCAGCCTGCAGCGACTTGATGAAGTCCATCGTATAGCCGGAAATCCCGAGTGCCAGGTCGAGGCGGCCGACATTGGTCAGGTCCAGGCCAAGGTCGCTGATATCAACGGTGCCGGGCTTGATGTCCCAGCTGCCCTTCATCGTGAAGGCGCCTTCGACATGCTGCAGGGCGAGCTTGTTGATGGTGTCCTGCGAGGCCGGGTCCTTGACGTCGGAGAGATCGGCCTTGATGGCATTGATGTTGCCGCTGAATTCAAAGCCGGCGTCGTCATGGGTAGGGGTCATGGAGAAATCCATGTCCTTCAGCGAAGCCACTTCCTTGCCGTCCTTGGAAATGCTGATCGGGCCGGTATGGGCGTTGGAGTAAAGCAGCAATCCGTCGATGCCTTCGGCATTGGCATCGGCAGGCACGGTTAGGCCGCCGAGCGACATGTCGCTGGCAGTGAAAGTCACGCCTTCGTTGGTGACAGAGATATCCGGAAACGTCACCTTGTCGATGGTGTAGCCGCCGTCGTCTTCCTCGGTGACTCCGGTCATGGTCACCTTGCCAAGCGGCACGCCCTGGCCGCCGGCCAGCGGCTTGAACGAAGCGCCCTTCAGCGTGACAGTGGTATCGTCGACATCGACGCCTTCGGTGGCAAGCACGCCGCCCTGAATCGCATAGGCAGCGTTCAACTTCTGCAGAAGATCGGCGCTATCGAGAGCGAAGGCAGATCCCGCGAACGAAAGTATGGCGGCGCTGGACAGCATCAGCCGGGTTGTCCGGTAAAAACTCATGAAGGCTTTTCCTCATTGGCCAAGGGATAAATCGATACAAACTGTAATAGGCTATGCATGCAGTTTGTACCGCTGTGTTTAAAATTATGATGAATTGCAGTGATGCAATGCACGCTAAGTCTACCCATTGTGGCAATGCGGTCAATCTGGCTCGCGTTGAAAGGTAATCCACAGGCTGGTGGCCCTGCATTCCTTGCCCGACCTTCGCTTCTCGGTTAGGCAAAGCCTATGGGACAAGAGATTTTGCCGCCTGCTGGCGGGGGCGATGACAGTATTCTGCCAATTGATCTGAAGGCGGCGCTCGAGGAGCGTTATCTCGCCTATGCGCTGTCGACGATCATGCACCGGGCGCTGCCCGACGTGCGCGATGGCCTGAAGCCGGTTCACCGCCGCATCATCCACGCGATGAGCGAGATGGGCATCCGCGCCAATTCGTCGTTCAAGAAGAGCGCCCGCATCGTCGGCGACGTCATCGGTAAGTTCCATCCGCATGGCGACCAGTCCGTCTATGACGCGCTCGTCCGTCTCGCCCAGGATTTCTCGCAGCGCTATCCGATCGTCGACGGCCAGGGTAACTTCGGCAACATCGACGGCGACAGCGCCGCCGCCTATCGATACACCGAAGCCCGCATGACCGACGTGGCGACGCTGCTTCTCGAAGGCATCGACCAGGACGCCGTCGACTTCCGTCCGACCTACAACGAGGAAGACAGCGAGCCGGTCGTCATGCCGGGCGCCTTCCCGAACCTTCTGGCCAACGGCACATCCGGCATCGCCGTCGGCATGGCAACCTCGATCCCGCCGCACAATGCCCATGAGCTCTGCGACGCCGCGCTGCATCTGATCAAATTCCCGGATGCATCAGTCGAAGACCTGATGGCCGATCCGAACAATCGCGAGAAGGGCGGCATCGAAGGCCCGGACCTGCCGACCGGCGGCATCATCATCGACAGCCGCGAAAGCATCATCGAGGCCTACAAGACGGGCCGCGGCGGTTTTCGTGTCCGCGCCAAATGGGCGGTCGAGGACCTCGGCCGCGGCGGCTATCAGATCGTCGTCACCGAAATCCCCTTCCAGGTGCAGAAGTCGCGCCTGATCGAAAAGCTTGCCGAGCTGTTGAATGCCCGCCGCCTGCCACTGCTGGAAGACGTCCGCGATGAATCGGCCGAGGATGTGCGGCTGATCCTGGTGCCGAAGAGCCGCACCGTCGATCCGACGATCCTGATGGAATCGGTTTTCAAGCTGTCCGAGCTGGAAAATCGCATTCCGCTCAACATGAACGTCCTGTCCATGGGCCGCATTCCGCGGGTCATGGCGCTGAACGAAGTGCTGCTCGAATGGCTCGCCCACCGCAAGGACGTGCTGATCCGGCGCTCGAAGTTCCGCCTGGCGGCCATCGACCGGCGCCTCGAAATCCTCGGCGGCTTGCTGATCGCCTATCTCAATCTCGACGAGGTGATCAAGATCATCCGCGAGGAGGATGAGCCGAAGCCCGCGCTGATCGCCCGGTTCGGCGTCACCGATATCCAGGCCGAAGCCATTCTCAACATGCGGCTGCGCAATCTGCGCAAGCTGGAAGAATTCGAGATTCGCTCGGAGTTCGACGCCCTGTCGAAGGAGAAGGCCGAGATAGAGGCACTGCTTGCCTCCGACGAAAAACTTTGGGCGACGATTGCCTGGGAAATCGGCGAGGTCCGCAAGAAATACGCCAAGGCCACCAAGCTCGGTGCCCGCCGGACGGTATTCGCCGACGCGCCGGAGGCCGATCTCGAAGCCATCCAGCAGGCGATGATCGAGAAGGAGCCGGTCACCGTCGTCATCTCGGAAAAGGGCTGGATCCGCGCGCTCAAGGGTCATATTGCCGATACGTCGTCGCTGACCTTCAAGGAGGGAGACGCGCTCCGCCTGGCGTTCCCGGCCCAGACGACCGACAAGCTGCTGATCGTGACGACCGGCGGCAAGGCCTATACGCTCGGCGCCGACAAACTGCCCGGCGGGCGCGGCCATGGCGAGCCGCTGCGGCTGATCGTCGAGATGGAAAACGATCAGGACGTGCTGACGGCCTTCATCCACGATCCATCGCGCAAGCTGCTGATCGTCTCGACCGACGGCAACGGTTTCATCGTTCCTGAAGCGGACATGACCGCCAATACCCGCAAGGGCAAGCAGATCATGAACGTCGCGATGCCGGCCGAGACCAAGCTGCTGGTTCCGATCAAGGGCGATCATCTGGCGGTGGTCGGCGAGAACCGCAAGATGGTCGTCTTCCCGCTGGCGCAGGTCCCGGAAATGTCGCGCGGCAAGGGCGTTCGCCTGCAGCGCTACAAGGATGGCGGCATATCGGATGTGCGCGGCTTCAATCTCGCCGACGGCCTGACCTGGGCCGACAGCGCAGGCCGCAGCTTCTCCAAGTCCAAGGACGATCTGATCGAATGGCTTGGCGACCGGGGCGCTGCCGGCCGCGCCGTGCCGAAGGGCTTCCCAAGAAGCGGCAAGTTCTCAGGTTAAGCGAGGTGGCCTGCCGGATTTACTCCGGCAGCGACACGCTCATGTCGCGCAGGAAGCGTGTCGCGCCTTCCTCGTCGATTTCGCCGGCGGCGACGGCGAGGACGAATTCGATGATCATGACTTCCTCGGCGTCGATCAGATATCCGTTGATGTAGAGAAATGTGAACGCTGCCAGGAAACCGGTCCGCTTTTTTCCATCCGAGAACGGGTGGTTTCGGGTCAGGCCATAAAGGTAGGCGGCCGCCAGTACGAACAGATCCTCCTCGCCGTAGGCTGCTTTGTGTAGGGGGCGAGCCAGTGCCTCCTCCAGGGCGTTCTCGTCCTTGAGGCCGGGAAGTCCGCCGTGCTCGGCCAGTTGCTCGCTATGAATGATCTCGATAGCTTGGCGCGTAAGCCATTTCGGATCGCTCATTTTGCCAGCTCGCGCAGCGCGACGCGATATTTCTGCATGCCGATGCGTGCAGCCTTCAACTGCTCCGCCAAGTCTGCCTTTTGATGCAGCAACTCAAGGCCGTTGTCGACTTCACGCAGCTCAAGCGTATCGCCGCTTCTAAGGCCTAGCTTCTCCAAAACTTCCTTCGGGATGATAACGCCTTCGGAATTGCCGATCTTGCGGATGGTTACCTTCATGCTCATCACTCCATTGTTACAGCGGAGTTATAACATCGGCCGGCTTAGCGCTTAACGGCATGCCATCACTCCGCCAACGCCACCTTTCGTCCGTTGGTCCGAGCCTGCCAGAGCGAATGGCCGGCCAGCGCCACCGTCATGATGAAGCCGCCAAGGAGCGTCATCTGGCGCGGCGTCTCGGCGAAGATCATCCAGATCCACACCGGCGCCAGGATCGTTTCGAGGAGATAGAACATCGCGACTTCCGGGCCGGAGAGGTATCGGGGTCCGGTCGCCAGGCACCAGAAGGCAAGCGGCATCATCAAGGCGCCATCCAGTATGATCCAGAAAGGGTGATCAACGACGAAGCCAGTCGGCAGGACGTGGGAAAGCCCGAGCGCCGCCGGGATAACGGTTGCGAGCAGCGGCATGAAGCCCATGCCGCGCCGAGAACCTCTGCCGATGGTAATGGCACAGGCGGTCGCCAGTGCCGAGATGGCAGACAGCAGGTCGCCGAACCAGTGGCCGGCATCAATGCCATCGCCAACGATCAGCCCAACCCCCACGACCATGGCCAGCATTGTGAGGATTGTGGCGTTGGATGGTCGTTGCCCGGAAACGAGCCAGGAGAGCAGGGCCGTGAACATAGGATTGAAGGCGAGGATGAAAACGACGTTGGCAGCGCTGGTATAGTAGACGGCAAGGATGAAGGTGACGGTGCCAATGCCGTAGAACAGACCCACCCACAAGCCGATCCAGCCCGGCAGCAGCTGGCGCCATGGACGCCCGGCTGCCCTGAGGAGAAGGAGGAGGAGGATGGCAACGCCGAGAGTCACGACATTGCGCAAGCCGAGGATCGACCAGGCTTCGCCTTCCGACATTCTGATAAGCGGAATGTCCATCGAGAGCGCCAGCCCTCCGATGGTCGTCAGCAAAAGGCCTTTGCCGTGGTCAGATAATGCAGCAATTCCCATTCAGCCCGCTTTGCCGTCGAGTTCCGGCGCGGCGAAGCGTTCCCAGCCCCGTGGCGTCAGGTGTTCTTGCGGCTGGTAGCGGGTCTTGTAGTCCATCTTGCGCGATCCCTTGACCCAGTAGCCGAGATAGACGTGCGGCAGCCCAAGCATCTGCGCGCGGCGAATATGATCGAGGATCATGAATGTTCCGAGCGAACGCTTGTCGAGGTTCGGGTTGTAATAGGAGTAGACCATCGAAAGCCCGTCGCTCATCACGTCGCTGAGGGCTGCAGCCAGCAGTTCCCCGGTCGGACGCTCCTGCAGGCCAGAGCCTTCCTCGCGGCGACGATATTCGATGATGCGCGTGTTGACGTGCGTATCTTCGACCATGATCGCATAGTCGAGGACAGTCATGTCCGACATGCCGCCCTGTTGATGGCGATCGTCGAGGTAGCGGCGAAACAACGAATATTGCTCGCTGGAAGGCTGGGCGGGAAATTCCGTTGCGATCACGTCGCTATTGGCCGCCAGCACACGGTTCATCGAGCGGGTCGGCTCGAACTCCTGCGCAAGTATGCGGACGGAAACACAGGCGCGGCAGGCCTCGCAGGCGGGACGATAGGCGATGTTCTGCGAGCGGCGAAAGCCGCCTTGGGTCAGGATATCGTTCATCTCCGCCGCACGCGCGCCGACCAGATGCGTGAACACCTTCCGCTCCATCTCATGCGGCAGATAGGGGCAGGCAGCCGGAGCGGTCAGATAGAACTGCGGAGATGGCGTTGTCTGCGTGTTCATCAACCGTAAATCGACCTCTCGTCCGTCGTCAAAAACAATCACTCGCTGATAAGCATGGCGAAAGAATGCGAAACGTCAACAGCATCGCGCAACCCGGTCGGGTTGTTTTGTCGCTTCTTTCAAACAAGCGGTGATTTTTGTCGCAAACTTAGCCGGATTGTGTTCAGACCGTCCGTACAGTCACGGTTCCGATCAGCAAATCATGCAGCAGTCGACTGCGGTCGGTGAAAAGCCCGACCAGCAGCACCAGCGGCGTCAGCACCGAATTGAGGATCCAGAACAGGACGAGATGGACGATGGCCGTCATGAAATCGATACGTTGACCGTCAATGCGGCGCATCGCGATGCCGACGGAGCGCATGCCGAGCGACGCCTGCGCTGGTCCGCCGACCGTCATGCCGAAGTAAAGTCCCGCAACGATGACGAAGAGCGGCGGGTAGAGAAAGAAGAAGAGCCCCAGCGTGGCCACGGAGACGAAGAACAGCACGATGCCGGCTGGGATGCACAGGAGGGCAACGATGAAATAGTCGAGGATGAAGGCGAACACGCGACAGCTGAGCACGCCGCTATAGGTGCGCCAGTCGTCCTGTACGGCGGGAATTGGGCTGGGGTTCAGCGACATCATCGTGCTCCAAGTTGGCGTCCCCGAAAATATGGTGTGGACGCGGGAAAATCGCAAGAGCGAGGGCGAGAGGCGGTGCTTGCGTCAAGGAGGCGGCCTGCCAAAACCTATGTCCGTGGTGTTGACGCCCTCACGGCATATTTGTCGATGGGCCGGGACTCACCCCATCCCTCATGCCTGCGCCTGTCAGAGGCATCCAGCCGTCGCGCGTCTGCGCGGCAAGAGGACAGCATGTGTCGCGAAGTGGTCTCCGGCCCCGCAGACGCGGCGCACTGGATCCCGCCACAAGAGCGATGGTGAGGGGAGGAGGGTGGCGCGCCAGGAACAAAGTCGCCAATGGAGTAAAAAGCATGCCAGCCAACAGCAGCGCAGCCAACAGCTGCGGACCCGCAACCGTGCCCTCGCAACACTCCCCAGCCCACACTCACACCACGCTTAGCCCTTGGCCAGCGCTTTGGCCACGTCGACCGCAAAATACGTCAGGATGCCGTCGCAGCCGGCGCGCTTGAAGGCCAGCAAGGTTTCCATCATGGCGCGGTCGCCGTCGATCCAGCCGTTCATCGCCGCCGCCTTGATCTGCGAATACTCGCCAGACACCTGGTAGGCATAGGTCGGCAGGCCGAAGGCCTCCTTCAGCCGCCAACAGATATCGAGATAGGGCAGGCCCGGCTTGACCATCAGCATGTCGGCGCCTTCCTCGACGTCCATGGCTGCCTCCCGAACCGCTTCGGTGCCGTTGGCAGGATCGACGTAATAGCTCTTCTTGTCGCCCTTCAGCAGCCCGCCGGTATTGATTGCCTCGCGGTAGGGCCCATAGAAGGCGGAAGCGAACTTCGTCGCATAGGACATGATGCCGACCATCTGGTGCCCATGCGCATCGAGCCCGCGCCTTATGGCACCGATGCGACCGTCCATCATTTCAGAGGGGGAGATGATATCGGCGCCGGCATCGGCCTGCAGGATTGCGGCCGCAACGATCTGGTCGACCGTCTCGTCATTGACGATCTCGCCATCGCGCAGGATGCCGTCATGGCCATGGCTGGTGAAGGGGTCGAGCGCCACGTCGGTGATGACACCGATGTTGGGCACCGCCTTCTTGATGGCTGACGTGGCGCGGTTGATCAGGTTGTTGGCGTTGAGGCTCTCCGAGCCGGTCTGGTCGCGCAGCGCCATCTCGACATCGGGAAAGGTCGCCAGCGCCGGGATGCCGAGATCGGCCGCCATCTTGGCGGCTTCCACGGCCTTGTCGACGGTCATCCTGTTGACCCCCGGCATGGCCTTGATCGGATCGACGATGCCCGTGCCGGGAATGAGGAAGATCGGCCAGATCAGGTCGTCGACCGTCACCCGGTTCTCCTGCACCATGCGGCGCGTCCAGTCCGCCTTGCGATTGCGACGCATGCGCCGGTGGCTGGTAATTTGATCGACCAGATGGGTCTTGTCCGACATGTCAGTCGTCCTTTGTCTCTATAGGTGCATGCCGCGCTTGTTAGCATGCCGCCGCCATGAAACAAAACCAGACGAAAGGCCGCAGCCATCAAGCCGCTGGCGAGGCGAGGATTGCCCCCCTATGATTTGCCCATGAAACATGATTCTTCCGCCATCCCGAAGCGCAGCCTGCTGGACATCCTGTTCATCGTCTTCCTGCGGCTGATCGCCATTTCCTGCCTGTGGTTCGGCCTTCAGTACTGGTCGATGCTGGTCGGCTATTCGCTGGAAGGGAAGGCCCGCTTCGATCTCCTTAACCTGCCCTGGAAGGTGGCGGGGGCGGGACTTGCCGTCGTTTTCCCCGTCGCCGCCCTCGGGCTCTGGCTGACGGTATCCTGGGGGCCGGTCATCTGGCTTTGCGCGGCCGGCGGCCAGGCGCTGATGTATGGGGTCTGGCCACAGGTCTTCGGTAGCAATCCGCTGATCATGATCCTCAATGCCGGCGTCGCCATTCTCTACTGCATCTTTCGCGTCCTCCTTCACCTGGAGAAGCGCCACCGCCGCGAAAGTGTAATGGTTGATTTACCCTGAGACACATCTGTCTTTTGGTAAGGTGCTGTTAAGCCTGCAGTTTAAGTAGAATTTTATGTGTATTCGATAGTGTCTGTCTCAAGGCGGGAAGAAAACCAACACCGCCAAACAAAACAGTGAGGCAGTCATCATGAACACGAAAATCAAGCCGCAGGCCGTGTCTCCCGCCCAGGACCAGAAGGTCGAAGCCATCCGCGATCTCTACATGGAATCGCTGCATCTGGTCGAGCGTCTCCACCGCCGTCTCCTCGATGTCATCAAGGACGAGTTCGACCGCCAGGGCCGCAGCGACGTCAACGCCATCCAGGCACTGCTGCTCTTCAACATCGGCAACTCGGAACTGACCGCCGGCGAACTTCGCTCACGCGGCTATTATCTGGGCTCGAACGTTTCCTATAACGTTAAGAAGCTGGTCGACCTCGGCTTCATCAATCACCAGCGCTCGCGCATCGACCGTCGCTCGGTCCGCATCAGCCTGACCGACAGCGGCCAGGACATCGCGGAAACCGTCGCCAAGCTCTACGAGCGCCACATCGGCTCGATCGACAAGGTCGGCGGGATCGGCACCGACGAATTCACCCAGATGAACAAGCTCCTGCAGCGCCTCGACCGCTTCTGGAACGATAGCATCATGTACCGCCTGTAAAATTCGCTAGGGCCGTTATCCCAGATGGCCCGACCGAGACCTCCAGTTGGTGCTTGACGGCGCGATCGTGCGGTAACGCATGGTCGCGCCCGTTTGCGTCGGGCCTGCGGGGAATCGTGGACGAAACAGAGGTAGCCGTGGCGTCTCCCCTCACAACCTTGTTTATTCGGAGGTGAACGGTAGTTAAGCGATACAACACAAGGGGGTTAGCCGTGGGATTGATGAAGTGGCTGGGCTGGGTGCCGCTTAGCGAATACAATTCCATCGCGGATCGTCAGCAGGATCTGTTGGATACGATCAGCAGACAGTCCGATGAAGTCGCCCGACTGAAGGCCGATCTGGCGGTGACGGCCGAGCATCACGACGAGGTAGCTGTAATGTTGAACGAAGCGATGGAAACCGCGACAAATGCCGTCGGTTTCGTTGCCATACTTGACGCTGCGAAAAAGAAGCTCGAGCGCCGGCTGGCAGTTGAAGTCGATTGAAGTCACCGACCGGTGAAAAGACCGATTGACGTATTTGACGGCCGGTAATCGGGCAATTGCCCGTCATTTTGCCAAATTGTTCGCCAATCCCAAACGCTGCGTTCCCTGCTGCACTGCACAATCGTCACAGAAATGCAATAAAAACAATGCTATCCCACGCCCGGACAGATCATGTGCCATCTGCAAATTCTGCCGGGCCGTTATCCCAGATAACCCGGCGGAGACCTCCAGCTGGTGCCTGAAGGGCGCGACGGTGCAGAAGACGCACGGTTGCGCCCGCTTGCGTTGTCGCGCGGCACTTAAGGACTGAAAGCCGGTTAGCGGCTGATCTTGGTCATCAGCGCGCGGCCGGCATTGCGGATGGTCAGGGCCGAATCTGCCATCGGCGCAACGAGGCCGGCAGCGATGGCGGACAATAGTGCCTCGGCATAGTCTTCGCCTTCGAGGCCATGCTTCTTCGAATGATTGAGGACAGCGCCGCGGGTCGAGGTCGGCGAGGCGCCGAAGCGGTTGTTCTGGAAAGCGTTGACGATGATCAGGTATTTTTCGTCCAGGGTCATGATAGCTCCAATACGGGTTGCGCTGGTGCTAGCAGTAAGCGGTGTCAGTAGATACAAGCGTTACGCCCAAGCGGTCGATTTCGCGACGAATTCGTGACGGATGGCGTTTTTCTCTGTCGTTACGTGCCTTCGAGCCATTCCCGCAGCTAGCCGCGCCGCCGCGATGTCGGCCTTGATCCCAGTTGGTCCAAGGCCGCCGCATGGGATTTGCCCCATGCATAGAGCATCTCGATCGGCTCGACGAATTCGACGCCAAGCGGCGTCAGGCTGTATTCGACGCGCGGCGGCACGACATCGAAGACCTGGCGCGTCACCAGCCCGTCGCGTTCCATTTCCCGTAAGGTCTGGGTCAGCATCTTCTTGCTGATACCCGGGAGGCTTCGCTGCAGGATGCCGGTCCGGCAGGTGCCGCCGTGCAGGGTGTGCAGCGCATGCAGCACCATGCTCGTCCATTTGACGCTGAAAAGTTCCAGCACCCGGCGCGGCGCACAGTCCTCTTCATGCGTCTCGATCTCGGCTTTCATGGGTACCTCCTGGTGACTATGGCACTGAACGGTGCCTTCTAGCAGAGGCGGCATGCCTTGCCTATTTCCTGCTCCTTGCAAAGGAGTTTCCCCATGACGAAATCAGCCCTCATCATCGGCGCCACTGGCATCGTCGGCAACAATCTCGCCCGCCACCTCATTGAAAAGGGTTTCGAGGTCTCTGGCCTTGCCCGCAATCCGGCCAGCGACATCGCCGCCCTACGTCCGATCGCAGCAAACCTGCTCGAGCCCGACAGCCTCGCCGCGGCGCTGCGCGACGTCAAGCCGACCCACGTCTTCTTCAGCACCTGGTCGCGCCAGGCGACGGAAGCGGAAAATATTCGCGTCAACGGCGCGATGGTGAAGAACCTTCTGGATGCGCTGCGGCCGCACCAGTCGGTCGAGCACGTGGCGCTGGTCACCGGCCTCAAGCATTATCTCGGTCCCTTCGAGGCCTATGGCAAGGGCGTGCTGCCGGCGACCCCGTTTCGAGAGGAGCAGGGCCGCCTGGATGTCGATAATTTCTACTATGCCCAGGAAGACGAGGTCTTTGCCGCCGCCAAAACCGATGGCTTCTCTTGGAGCGTCCACCGTCCGCACACGATCATTGGCTATGCGCTCGGCAATGCCATGAACATGGGCGTGACGCTCGCCGTCTACGCCTCGATCTGCAAGGCGACCGGTCGCCCCTTCATCTTCCCAGGCTCGCCGATGCAGTGGAACGGCCTGTCGGACGTTACCGACGCGCGACTGCTCGCCCGCCATCTGGAATGGGCGTCGACCACGGATGCGGCCAGGAATCATGATTTCAACGTCGTCAACGGCGATGTCTTCCGTTGGAGCTGGATGTGGCAGCGCATTGCCGCCTGGTTCGACATCGAGCCGCAGCCGCTGCCATCGGAGACGACGCCGCTGGAAGGCCAGCTCGCCGATGCCGGGCCGATCTGGGCCGAGATCGCAACCAAGAACAGTCTCGCCGAAGCTGATATCGGCAAGCTCGCCTCCGCCTGGCACACCGACGCCGACCTCGGCCGTCCCATCGAGGTCATGACCGACATGGGCAAAAGTCGCAAGCTCGGCTTCCTGGACTACCAGGCGACAGACGACAGTTTTACGGATCTGTTCACCCGACTGCGGGATGCGCGCATCATTCCGTGACATGGTTGACGCTGGTGCAACACGCGCGCCGGCGCTCCGCCGACACAACGCAGTCTCCGTCATCCTCGGCCTTGTGCCGAGGATCTACTGCGCCAGCGATTTTAACCGCTTGCAGATCCTCGGGACAAGCCCGAGGATGACGACGGACGGAGTGTCAAGCCGCAAGATGGCTGGATTGCTGCGACCAGTGCGGCAACGAGTATTGTTGGCAATCAGCGACGGTCAGTGGATGCGCCACCTATCGTCCGCGATAGACAAACGACGGCGGTACCGCCAGCGAGTCGGCCATGGCCTGCGCGGTAAGCCCTTTCCGCAGCGGCGAGAATACGCAGACCGGGTCGGTGGCGGCGGGGTCGCCGGCAAGGGCCATGGCCTGGCAGCGGCAGCCGCCGAAATCGATGTGCTTGCGGTCGCAGGAGCGGCAGGGTTCCTGCATCCAGTCATCGCCGCGATAGGCGTTGAAGGCAGCGCCGTCGTACCAGATCTCCTCAAGCGGACGTTCCGTCGCATTGTCGAATGCCAGGCCGACGATGGTCTCGGCCGCGTGGCAGGGCAGAACCTTGCCCGACGGCGTGACGTTGAGCCCGATGCGTGCCCAGCCGCCCATGCAGGCTTTTGGAAAGCGCGCATGGTGATCGGCGGGCACATAGTCTATGACAAGCGTGCCTTCCAGCCGCTTGCGGGCTGCCTCGACGAAGGCGTTGGTTTCCTCGACCTGTTCCAGCGTCGGCATCAGCGCCTGCCGGTTGCGATCCGCCCAGCCGTGGAACTGCACGGTGGCGATTTCGATCCGCCGAGCGCCCAGCGCAATGGCGAGATCGAGCATCGCGCCGATCTCCTCCATGTTCTGCTTGTGGCAGACGGCATTGACGGTAAGCGGAATACCCGCCGCCCGCGTCCATTCGGCGACAGCCATTTTCCGCGCATAGCCGCCCTTGTAGCCGCCGACATGGTCGGCCTTTTCAGGCGTGACGCCCTGGATCGACAGTTGCAGGTGATCGAGCCCGGCGTCGGCGAGTTCGGCTATTCGCGCCTCGTTCAGCCCGACGCCCGAGGTGATGAGGTTGGTATAGAGACCGAAGCCTGCAGCGGCCCGCGTCAGTTCGACGAGGTCGCGGCGCGACGCCGGCTCGCCGCCAGACAGGTGCAGGTGCAGCACGCCCATGGCCGCGGCCTGGCGAAAGATCTCGATCCATTGCTCGGTGGAAAGCTCGGCATTGGCCCGCACCAGTTCAAGCGGATTGGAGCAATAGGGACAGGCGAGGGGGCAGCGGTGCGTGAGCTCCGCCAGTAGCGCCATGGGCGGCGGCGCGGCGATGCGGCGGGCTTCCGCCATCCGCGCTTCCGTCTTGACGATGACGTTCACTTGACGATCTCCAGCATCCGGCGGTTGGCGAACTCCTGCGCGAAGGTGACGATGTCCGCAAGGATCTCATCCTTCGGCGCGCCGAAGTCGAGCGCAAATGCCTCGGCGATGGCGTCGAGGCTGCGCACGCCGTCGAGGGCGCGCACGATCGTCACCGCGATTTCATCCAGCGCCAGTGCCCGCTCCGGCGCCAGCAGCACCATCTGCTTGCGGACCGGGTCCTCATGAAGACGCACGCCGCGCGGCAGCTTGATGATCGTTGCGCCGGTAATGGTCACGGTCTGCTGTTCGCTCATGGGTTCGGTCCTTTCGGGATGTCGTCGTCGGGCAGGAAGCGGGTGACCGCCTCGCGGCCATCCCAACCGCCCGGCGGAATGCGCCCCGGCGTCACATAAGCTGAGAAGAGGGCGTCGAGCTGCGACCAGAGGACATCGGTCTTGAAGGTCAGAGCTGCGGCGGCCGCGTCCTGCTTCTCCAGCGTGTCGGCATGGTCAAGCACATAGCCGAGACCGAACTCGACCTCCTCGGGTGCCTCGTTCAAGCGCTGGCGGAAATAGGCGAGCGCCCGGTCGTCGGCGAAGGCGTAATGCTTCAATAGCCCGGCAATGCGGTCGGCATGGATTTTCGGCGCGAACATCTCGGTCAGCGACGAGGCGACGGCTTCGAGCATGGGCTTATCGCGTACGAAATGCACATAGGCGTCGACGGCAAAGCGGGTGCCGGCCAGCACGCCCCTGGTCGAGGCGACATAATCCGGATCGAGCCCGACGGCTTCGGCGAGCTTCAGCCAGCGGCGGATGCCGCCGCCTTCTTCGACGCCGCCGTCGTGATCCTCGATCCGCCGGCGCCAGGCGCGGCGCAGATCGGGATCCTCCGACCGCGACATGAAGGCCGCATCCTTCATCGGGATGCGGCTCTGGTAATAGTAGCGGTTGATCACCCAGGCCCGCACCTGCGTCAGGCTGCACTCGCCGCCATGCAGCATCACGTGGAAGGGGTGCTTGTCATGATAGCGCTCGGCGCCGATCGCCCGCAGGCGGCTCTCGAATGTCTGTCTGTCAGGGGTCTCGGGCAAGGCTGATCTCCATGCCGTCATGGCCGACCTCGAAACCCGCATTGAAGACCTTGTCGCGGGCCGGGCCTTGTCGCCAGATCGGATTGGTGTTGTTGATGTGGACATAGATCTTGCGCTTTATCGACAGGCTGGACAGCGCCTCGAGGCTGCCGCCGGCGCCGTCGATCGGCATGTGCCCCATGCGCCTGCCTGTCTTTTGGCCGGTGCCGCTCACCAGCATCTCGTCATCGGTAAACAGCGTTCCATCGAAGAGCAGCAGATCGGCGCCGTCTATACGCGCCGAAAGCGTCTCGGTGAGGGCGGCGCAGCCCGGTATGTAATAGGCTCGGCGATCGCCGGCGGTCAGCTCGATGCCGATGGTCTGCTCGCCCTCGATGCCGATCTCGGGTTCGGCGCCCTCGAGAAACAGCGGCACCTTTCCAGGCACTGCGAAGAGCTTTGCGTCGAGCCCCGGCAGCAACGGGAAGGCGCTGTCCAAGGCGATGGTCCGTCGCGCCACGAACGCTGGGTCGAGCGCGTCGAAGACCGGATTGTCCTCGATGATCGCGGCCAGCGCCTCGGTCATGAAAAGCTCGAAAGCCTGCTTCTCGCGCAGCACCAGCAGGCCGGAAATATGGTCGATATCGCCATTGGTGACGACCACGCTGCGGATGGGCGAATGGCGTAGCGCGCGCGGGTGAAGCTGGCGGTTGTCGCCGATCTGCTGGCGGATATCCGGAGAGGCATTGAGGATAGCCCAGTTCTCGCCGTCTACACTGACGGCAATCGACGACTGGGTCTGGGGAGAAAGTCCGGATCCTTCGACCCGGGCCATCCTGCAATTGTCACAGCCGCAATTCCATTGCGGCAATCCGCCGCCGGCGGCCGTCCCGAGCACGAGAAAGTGCATGATTGTCAAACCCGTGCTCCGCTTGCCGAACCTAGAACAGGATCGGTTCGCTGCCGTCAGCCGGTGCGTAACGGTTGATTTCCATGCCGCAGCTGACTTCGATGAACTTCGGTGCGTGCCATTTCATGATGGATCTCCTGGTCGTTGGTTGGAAGGGAGCAACGCGCTCCAGCCCCTTAACTTCGGTTCGCCCGAATACGTTCCTCGGATCGATACGAATGTCGCGGATCGCTCGCGCCGCTGGCCGAAGCCGGGACACGAGGTGAAGGCTGTTGCAACGCCCGTTGCCTTGCTAACGGTATCTGGCGCTTGGTTTCAGGTCTTCAAGACTGTCTGAACGGCAGGGAGGCGCCTTTACCGCTGCTTGTTCTCAACATCCCGTGATCGGATGCGACTGCCTACGCCGGCGTCGGCGATGTGCTTTGCAGTTACCGCCTTATTCGACAAGGCCTTCCGGCGGTAACGGGGCAATGACCTTCTTGGGCGCAGCCTTCTTGCGCACCGTCTTTGCCTTGGTGGCCTTGCTGACCTTCAGGGCTCGACCTGCGGCCTTCGCCTGCTCGAGCATCATCTCGATCTGGATCTGCTGAATTTCCGTCAGTCGCTCCCACTGCCGATTGAGCAGGTGATCGACCTTTTCGTGCAGATGACGAATTTCCAGTTCCGCCTTCAGGTTGACCTTGTAGTCGTTCAAGGCCCGCAGCCGGTCCTTGGCCTCCTGCCGACGCTGGCTCATCATGATTACGGGCGCCTGCAGGGCGGCGATGGTCGACAGGATGAGATTTAAGAGGATGAAGGGGTAGGCATCGAAGGCGGCCGTTGCGCCCATGATGATGTTGATGACCATCCAGATGCCCAGGAAGGCGCAGAAGGAGATGATGAAGGTCCAGCTGCCGCCAAACGACGCGACCACGTCCGACATGCGGTCGCCGATCGAGCGGTGGTCCTCGTAATCTTCTTCGATGTTTTCGGCCAGCGTGTCGTGGGTCTTCAGGCTCTCGACCACTTCGTCTTCCAGGGTCGACAGTTCGCCGCGCTCGTCCTTGAGCAGTTCGGCGATATACTGCCCACGATACTCGTCCATCACCTTGCGACTGAGATAATCGTCGGACCGAATGCCCGGATGTTTTTGCCGGACGAACTCCGCCAGCGACGGCCGGAGGTCGTCGAAGTGAACGGCATCTTTCTTCTTCAGCGCCGCCCCGGTGATCGCGTCGATCAGCTTGACCGATTTCGCCTTCGCCTGGGCCAGGCTGCGGGTGTAGTCGTCCATCTCGACGGTCGCGGCTTCGCCTTGCCCGGAGTCGAAATCGACCATGCCTTCTTCCGTCGCGATCATCTCTTCTTCGGCCATGGGGTTCTCCGTTTGGTGTTTGGTCCAGCTGCAGATCGGACAGGCGTTCATTTGGCTAGGATCGACCTATGTCGATTCGCTTTTACAGGGCTGATCTCAAGAGGAAACAGACCGGGTATGAGCATATTCAATTACCGGCACCCTGTGGATTTTCTGCCACGGAGGCAACCTTGTTTGCAGTGCAACCATGACGGACGATTTTCCTGATTGACGACCCCAGCGCATACATTATGAGCAGGTCCAGACGGATGTTCGTCAAAGCGAACCCACGACTGCATCGACGGGGCGCCCGAAGGTCCGGCTTGGCTACGGCCAAGATCCCTGCTGGGCGACACGAATCGGCCATATTGGTATGACAGCGGAAATGCTGAAAAAGCGCGCGCGGGGTCGCTGGGATCCTTTGGTTTGCAGGGCGTTTGCCTCGCAACATTGTGATTGCCACACCCCTGTTTTTAACTGGCGTCGGCGCAACGGTTAGCGCGTTCGGGCGTTAGGTTCGTGAATTGCCGAGGGCTTTCGGTTATGGCCGCGGACGATCATCGTCGCCGGCGTTGAATGGTAGGGTTATGTCGAAGAAAAACGGAATTGTAGACTTCTCGCGCCGCGCCTTCCTGCGATCTGCAGCAACCGTCGGCGCCATCGCCGCAGCTGGGCCGGTTTTCGCGCAGTCGGCGCTCGATGATATTATCAATGCACCGAGCCGTGGGTCCTGGGACGATCAGTTCGACGCAAAATCTGCCTCCCGCACGGCGGCTGCGATGGTGTCGAACACGCCGATCCTGAGCCCTGATTCGGTTGCCAACATCCAGCAGGCCATCTCGCAGTATCAGGCAATCGCTTCGAACGGCGGCTGGCCGCAGATCAATGTCGGCGACAGCAAGTTGCAGCTCGGCGTCACGGACCCGATGGTGGAAACCCTCCGCCAGCGCCTCGCGATCACAGGCGATCTGCCACGCGAAGCCGGCATGTCGCCTGCGTTCGACTCCTATGTCGACGGTGCGGTCAAGCGCTTCCAGGCCCGTCACGGCCTTCCCGCCGATGGTCGCCTCGGCGAGTACACGGTCAAGGCGTTGAACGTGACGGCCAACGTCCGCCTGCAGCAGTTGAACACGAACCTCATCCGCCTGCAGACCTTCCCGGCCGATCTCGGTCGCCGCCACGTGATGGTCAATATTCCGGCGACCTATGTCGAGGCGGTGCAGGACGGCCAGGTGGCATTGCGCCACATGGCGATCGTCGGCCGCATGGCGCGCCCGACCCACATCATCAATTCGAAGATCTTCGAGGTCATCCTCAATCCCTACTGGACCTCGCCGCGCTCGATCGTCGAAAAAGACATCATGCCGATCATGCGCAAGGATCCCACCTACCTTGCCAAGAACAACATCCGCCTGTTCGACCCCAAGGGCACCGAAGTGGCGCCTGAGTCGGTCGACTGGAATGCCGACAAGGCACCGAACCTGATGTTCCGCCAGGACCCGGGCAAGAACAACGCCATGGCATCCGCGAAGATCAACTTCTACAACCCGAACAACGAATACATGCACGACACGCCGGAGCAGGGCCTGTTCAATAAGCTGATGCGCTTTGACAGCTCCGGCTGCGTTCGCGTCCAGAACGTACGCGACCTCGTCGTCTGGCTGCTTGGCGAGACGCCGGGTTGGCCGCGCCAGCATATCGAGAGCGTCATCGCCAGCCGCGTCAACACGCCGATCAAGCTGCCCGAGGAAATCCCGGTCTATTTCGCCTACATCTCCGCCTGGGGTGCCGGCAATGGCGTCGTGCAGTTCCGCGACGACATCTATCAGCTCGACGGAAATGCCCAGCTGGCGCTGGACACGACGCAGGGCATGGAAAAGCCGGTTCAGTAAACCCAGCCACCGGATAGTTATCGAAAGCCGCGCCTTCTGCGCGGCTTTCGTGTTTTCGAGCCCCCCACACCGCGGTTGGCCCAGCAAATGTCGCGGATCGTCTTGCCCTCGCACAGTCGCAACGCTAAGACGTCATGCATTCCAGATCCGGAGATTTGACGATGACCAATCCTTCAACCGAACCCTTCTTCAATCGCCCGCTTGCCGAGGCCGATCCTGAAATCTTCGGCGCGATCACCAAGGAACTGGGTCGTCAGCGACACGAGATCGAGCTGATCGCCTCCGAGAACATCGTCTCGCGCGCCGTATTGGAAGCGCAGGGCTCGATCATGACCAACAAGTATGCCGAGGGATATCCGGGCAAGCGCTACTACGGCGGCTGCCAGTTCGTTGATATCGCCGAGGAACTGGCCATCTCGCGCGCCAAGCAGCTGTTCGGTGTCGAGTTTGCCAACGTCCAGCCGAATTCGGGCAGCCAGATGAACCAGGCCGTCTTCCTGGCGCTGCTGCAGCCGGGCGACACCTTCATGGGCCTCGATCTCAATTCGGGCGGTCACCTGACGCACGGTTCGCCCGTCAACATGTCCGGCAAGTGGTTCAACGTCGTTTCCTACGGCGTGCGCGAAGGCGACAACCTGCTCGACATGGAAGAAGTCGCCCGCAAGGCCGAGGAAACCAAGCCGAAGCTGATCATCGCCGGCGGCACCGCCTATTCGCGCACCTGGGACTGGAAGCGTTTCCGCGAGATCGCCGATAGCGTCGGCGCCTACCTGATGGTCGACATGGCCCACATCGCCGGCCTCGTTGCCGGTGGCCAGCATCCGTCGCCGTTCCCCCATTGCCACGTCGCCACGACCACGACCCACAAGTCGCTGCGCGGCCCGCGCGGTGGCATGATCCTCACCAATGACGAGGGTCTGGCCAAGAAGTTCAACTCGGCCGTCTTCCCAGGTCTCCAGGGCGGCCCGCTGATGCACGTCATCGCCGCCAAGGCCGTGGCCTTCGGCGAAGCGCTGAAGCCGGAATTCAAGGAATATGCCGCCCAGGTCGTGAAGAACGCCAAGACGTTGGCCGAAACGCTGATGGCCGGCGGTGTCGACGTCGTCTCCGGCGGCACGGACAACCACCTGCTGCTCGTCGACCTGCGCAAGAAGAATGCCACCGGCAAGCGCGCCGAGGCGGCGCTCGGCCGCGCCTACATCACCTGCAACAAGAACGGCATTCCCTTCGACCCTGAAAAGCCCTTCGTCACCTCGGGCGTTCGCCTGGGCACACCGGCCGGCACGACGCGCGGCTTCAAGGAAGCCGAGTTCAAGGAAATCGGCAACGTCATCATCGAAGTCCTCGATGGCCTGAAGGTCGCCAACTCCGACGAAGGCAATGCCGCCGTCGAAGCCGCCGTGCGTGAAAAGGTCTTGAACCTGACCAATCGCTTCCCGATGTACGACTACATCGGCTGAGGGATTTAAATGCGCTGCCCATATTGCGGGACGGAAGACACCCAGGTGAAGGATTCGCGTCCGGCGGAGGATAACACCTCCATCCGCCGGCGGCGCATCTGTCCTGAATGCGGCGGTCGGTTCACGACTTTCGAGCGCGTGCAACTGCGCGAACTCATGGTCACCAAGAAGACCGGGCGCAAGGTGCTGTTCGATCGCAACAAGCTGGTGCGCTCTTTCGAGATCGCCCTGCGCAAGCGTCCCGTAGACCGCGACCGCATCGAACGGGCCGTCTCGGGCATCGTCCGTCGGCTGGAAAGCTCCGGTGAGACCGAGATCAGTTCAGAGCAGATCGGGCTTCAGGTTCTGGAAGCACTGAAGACGTTGGATGATGTCGCCTTCGTCCGCTACGCCTCCGTCTATCGGGATTTTTCCCATGCCGAGGATTTTGAGAAGGTCATTGCCGAGATCAACGCCAAGATCGCCCGCGATCCGCTGGACGGCTGAGCGATGACAGCGGTCACTGTCGATGACGAAGGGTTCATGGCGCAGGCCATCGCCGTCGCGCGCCGTCATCTCGGCCAGACCAGCACCAATCCGTCTGTCGGCTGCGTCATCGTCCGGGACGGTGCCGTCGTCGGCAGCGCCGTAACCGCCATTGGCGGTCGCCCGCATGCCGAGCCACAGGCGCTCGCCGAAGCCGGTGAGGCAGCGCGCGGCGCCACCGCCTACGTGACGCTCGAACCCTGTTCCCATTACGGCCGCACGCCGCCCTGCGCCAATGCGCTGATCGCGGCGGGCGTCGGCCGCGTCGTCGTCAGCGTCACCGATCCCGATGCGCGCGTCGCCGGCCGCGGGCTGGCCATGCTGCGCGCCGGCGGGATTACCGTTGATACCGGCGTGCTCGAGAAGGAGGGCGCCCGGTCGCTGGCCGGCTATCTCATGCGCCAGACGCAGGGACGCCCCCATGTCACGCTAAAGATTGCCGTTTCCGCCGATGGCATGATCGGCAGATTGGGCGACGGGCAGGTGGCAATTACCGGTGCCGAAGCCAGGGCTGAAGTGCAGCAACTGCGGGCCGAGAGCGACGCCATTCTTGTCGGCATCGGCACTGCCATCGCCGACGATCCGCTGCTGACGTGCCGGGAGCCTGGGCTGGAACAGCGCTCGCCGATCCGTGTCGTGCTCGACCGCCGGCTGGAATTGCCGCTTGGCTCCAAACTGGCGATGACCGCGCGGGATGTGCCGGTGATCGACGTCGGTCTCCCGCATGGAGAGAAATCCGCCGCGCTCCGGGCCCTCGGCATCGAGGTGCTCGAACAGGACCCCGCCGACCTCGCGACCCTGCTGTCGACGCTGGGCGGTCGTGGTATTTCCTCGCTGCTGGTCGAAGGCGGCGCCCGAACCGCCCGCAGCTTCCTCGATGCCGGGCTCGTCGATCGCATCCTGTTGTTCCAGGCACCGATCTCGATCGGTGCGGGTGGTCTTGCATCGCCCGTGACAAGCACCAATATCCCTGCCACGTTCAAACTTATCAGCACCGCACACTTTGGGCGCGACCGCTGCGACACCTACGAAAGAGACGTCTGATGTTCACCGGAATTGTCACCGATATCGGCACTGTCGAAACCGTCTCGCCGATGAAGGAAGGCATCAAGCTGCGCGTTGCCACCGTCTATGATCCCGAAACCATCGCCATGGGCGCGTCGATCTCCCATTCCGGCATCTGCCTGACGGTGACCGGCCTGCCGGAAAGCGGCAGCAACGACCGCTGGTTCGAGGTCGAGGCCTGGGAAGAAGCACTGCGCCTGACCACGATCGGCACCTGGACAGCCGGAACGCACATCAACCTCGAGCGCTCGCTGAAGATCGGCGACGAACTCGGCGGCCACATCGTGTCTGGTCATATCGACGGCAAGGCCGAGATCCTGTCGGTCACGGAAGAGGGCGACGCCACCCGCTATCGGCTGCGCGCGCCCGAGCATCTGGCGAAATTCGTGGCGCCGAAGGGCTCGATCGCGCTCGATGGCACCTCGCTTACCGTCAACGCCGTCGCTGGCACCGACTTCGACGTGCTTCTGATCCGCCACACGCTTGAGGTCACCACCTGGGGCGAGCGCAAGGCCGGCGATTTCGTCAATTTCGAAGTCGACACGATGGCCCGCTATGCAGCACGGCTGGCCGAATTTCCCGCTGCGCAGGCGGGTTGACGCGCAGCCAGCGTCCCTGCCGAACGTCATCTGTCCAGCCGAAATTGCCCGATCGTTTCTTCGCTTTAACCCTGGCGTCAGGAAAGGGCGATAGTCGGAGCTTGCGCGGCCTCAATGCAGGCCGCTGGAAACCGAGGCACGACAGGTCTGCCTCGAGTGCGTGGATTGCATGGGGCATCGCCCAGCATTCACGAAGCAGCAGGAACTCCCAATGTCCATCGAAGTCATGTCGCCTCGGCCCGCCGACGTCAGTCCCCGCTACGATCGCTGGACGATCTGTCTGCACTGGCTCTCCGCGTTGCTGGTCATCGCCCTGTTCGCGTCCGCCTATGTGTGGGACGACCTGCCGAGGGGCACGCCGCTGCGCAAGACGCTGCAGTCCGTGCATATCTCGATGGGCATCCTGTTTTCCGTGGTGTTCGTCGTCCGGATATTCTGGCGCAGCACGGGTGGGCGCAAGCTCGCCGCGCTGGAGACGGGTCTCCAGCGTATCCTGTCGAAAAGCCTCCATCACCTGTTGTACCTGCTGCTCGCCGCGCAGGTCGTGCTCGGCTATATCTTCCGCTGGACCCAGGGTGAGCCCTTCATGTTCTTCGGCCTGTTTTCGATCCCCAACCCGCTGGAAACAAACAAGGACCTGTCGCACTGGTTCGGCTGGCTGCACAATTATGCTGGTTGGACGATCATCATCCTCGCCTTCGGCCATGCGGTCGCAGCACTCGGCCATCATTATTGGCTGCGCGATGGCGTTCTGCGGCGGATGCTGCCGGCCGGCCGCTGAGGCGCGGCCTTCAGCCGCGGGCAGGGCGCTCGAGCAGCATGACTTCCGAATTGAGGTAGATCGTTTTCATCACCGCCTCGAACCCGAGCCTCGCCGCCACGCGCAGCGATGCCAGGTGCTCGGTGGCAATGATGCAGGTCATCCTTCGGTCCGGAAAATGCAGTTCGCCCCAGCCGATCATCGCCGCCAGGGCCTCCGTGGCATAGCCCTTGCCCTGGGCGGACGGGCTCAGCACCCAGCCCGTTTCCAGCGTCCCCTCGATCGACGGCGTCATCGCCCGGCGGCCTTCGAGGAACCCTGCCTCGCCGATGAAGGTGCCACTCAGCCGCTCCTCCATAGCCCAGAAACCGAAGCCGAGCATGTGCCAGCTGCCGCTGTAGCGCAGCAGCCGTCCCCAGCTCTGTTCGCGCGTCGACGGGACGCCGCCGATGAACCGCACGACCTCGGGATCGGCCCAGAGGGCCGCACAGGCCTCGAAGTCGGCGACGCGATGCGGACGCAGGATCAGGCGCTCGGTTATAACAGTCGGGATGGCGTCGGCCGGCGCTTGTCCGCTCACGCGCCGGGCTCCCCGCTCCAGTAATCGACGGCGCTGTCCTCCCGTCCGACAAAGCTGAAGCGCTTGACCATTTCAGCGCCGACCCGCGTCTTGGCCATGAACTTCCCGGAATCCGGATATTCGCAGATCTCCGTCTTCGCCATCGTCGACAGGGCGACATAGACGAGCGGCGCGTCGCCGGTGTTGATCAACTGGTGCGCCGTCTCCGGCCCGCCTGCGGGTGCGCCGAGGACATCCCCGGCCTTGACCTTCATGCGGCGATCGCCGAAGCGGTAGTCGCCACTGCCCGACAGGATGATGAAGGCCTCGTCCTCGACATGGTGGTTGTGGAACGGGCAGCCGGATTTTCCGGGTTGCACGATATTGTAGCTGAGGCCCAGCTGGCTGAGCCCGATCATGGCGCCGAACGATACGTCGCTGCCGCCGAAAAATTCTCCCTGCTGCCAGTCGTCGCGCTGCAGCGCGTCGAGGCTGACGACAACCCTGTCTCTGTCTGTCATCGGTCACTCCCTTGCTGCGGCCAGCCTAGCCGACCCCGACGGAGGCGGGAAGTCCTGTTCTGCGGCCTTGTGAAGGCCGCAATTGGCCGACCACGACCGAAAAACACTTGCCAACGGCGATACGGCATGGTTTGACGCCCGCCATATCAGGCGTTCGCGCCAACTCCCAGATCCAGGTGTCGTATGTCCAGTTCATCCAATGCGCATATTCTGATTATCGAAGCCCGCTTCTATGACGATATGGCCGATGCGCTTCTCGACGGGGCCAAGACAGCGCTCGAAGAAGCCGGTGCGACCTACGACATCATCACCGTCCCCGGTGCCCTCGAAATCCCGGCGACGATCGCCATGGCCCTCGATGGCGCCGACAATGGCGGCACGGTCTATGACGGCTTCGTTGCCCTCGGCATGGTCATCCGCGGCGAAACCTATCATTTCGACATCGTTTCCAACGAATCCTCCCGCGCGCTGATGGATCTGTCCGTCAGCGAGTCGCTGGCCATCGGCAATGGCATCCTGACGGTCGAGAATGACGAGCAGGCCTGGAGCCGCGCCCGTCGCAGCGACAAGGACAAGGGTGGCTTTGCCGCCCGCGCTGCGCTGACGATGATATCAGTCAAGCAAAAGCTGGGTGCCTGAGCGATGAGCAACGAGGAAACCGAACGCCCGGTCAAGACTGCCAACCAGCGGGGCGCGGCCCGTCTGGCTGCCGTGCAGGCGCTTTACCAGATGGATATCGGCGGCAGCGGCGTGCTTGAAGTCGTGGCTGAATACGAGACCCATCGCCTTGGCCAGGAAGTCGACGGCGAAACCTACCTGAAGGCCGACGCCGCCTGGTTCCGCTCGATCGTCTCGGGCGTGGTGCGCGAGCAAACGCATCTAGACCCCTTGATCGGCCAGGCCCTGCAGGACGACTGGGCCCTGTCGCGCCTCGACAGCACCGTCCGCGCCATTCTTCGCGCCGGCACCTTCGAGATCGTCGATCGCAAGGACGTGCCGGTCGCGGTTATCGTCACCGAATATGTCGAAATCGCCCAGGCCTTCTTCAGCGACGATGAGCCGAAGCTCGTCAACGCCGTGCTCGACCGCATCGCCAAGCAGGTGCGTGTCGAAACGAAGAAATAGGCAAGACTGAGTCGGGCGGATTATCGTCGTCCGCCCATCGACAACACCAGTACGCGACCTCTTTTTCGCTTCCAGCAATGCCGAATGAGCTACGACGGCAGCATCTTTGGCCTTCTTTCCCTTTCCGACCATAGTTTTGAGCCGACGGGTCTTTTTGCCTGCCGGCTGTCTTGACGCCGCCTTGTCCCACACGCAATCTCGCCTTCCGCAGAGGCCGCCACCCTTGGAGGAGGATGGCCGCCGATGTCGTTTCTGGCCGGGGGGAGACAAGCGCCGGCTTTTTGGGAGGAAAGATCGTATGCTTATACTGTTTGGCGTCGTCGTCTGCGGCGCGCTGTCTCTACTCTATGCGGCCTGGGCCACGCGGTCGGTGCTCTCGGCCGACCAGGGCAATGCCCGCATGCAGGAAATCGCCGGCTATATCCGCGAAGGCGCGCAGGCCTATCTGACGCGCCAGTATAAAACCATTGCCATCGTCGGCCTCGTTGTCTTCTTCGCCGCCTGGTGGCTGCTGTCGGCGGAGGCTGCCATCGGCTTCCTGATCGGCGCGGTGCTCTCGGGCGCTGCCGGTTTCATCGGCATGCATGTCTCGGTGCGCGCCAATGTCCGCACGGCCCAGGCCTCGTCCGTCAGCCTGTCGGCGGGTCTCGATATCGCCTTCAAGTCCGGCGCCATCACCGGCATGCTGGTGGCCGGTCTCGCGCTGCTCGGCGTCTCCGTCTATTACGGCGTCCTCACCGGCATCCTCGGTCATGACCCAGGCTCGCGCGACGTCGTCGATGCGCTGGTGGCATTGGGCTTCGGCGCCTCGCTGATCTCGATCTTCGCCCGCCTCGGCGGCGGTATCTTCACCAAGGGCGCCGATGTCGGCGGTGATCTGGTCGGCAAGGTCGAGGCCGGTATTCCGGAGGACGACCCGCGCAATCCGGCGACGATTGCCGATAACGTCGGCGACAACGTCGGCGATTGCGCCGGCATGGCGGCCGACCTGTTCGAAACCTACGCCGTCTCCGTCGTCGCCACCATGGTGCTGGCCTCGATCTTCTTTGCCGGCACCGCCATCCTGCCGGTGGCCATGGTCTATCCGCTGGCAATCTGCGGTACCTGCATCATCACATCGATCATCGGTACGTTTTTCGTCAAGCTCGGACCGAACGGTTCGATCATGGGTGCGCTCTACAAGGGGCTGGTCGCGACCGGCCTTCTGTCGATCGTCGGGCTGGCGGTCGCAACTTCGGTGACCATCGGCTGGGGCTCGATTGGCGCCGTCGGCGGCGTCGATGTCACCGGGCTCAACCTGTTCTACTGCGGCCTGGTCGGCCTGCTGGTGACCGCTCTGATCGTCGTCATCACCGAATACTACACGGCGACCGGTAAGCGCCCGGTTGTCTCGATCGCCCAAGCGTCGGTTACCGGCCACGGCACGAATGTCATCCAGGGTTTGGCTGTCTCGCTCGAATCGACGGCGCTGCCGGCCATTGTAATCATCGGTGGCATCCTGGCCACCTACCAACTCGGTGGCCTGTTCGGCACCGGGATCGCGGTGACCGCAATGCTCGGGCTTGCCGGCATGATCGTCGCGCTCGACGCCTTCGGGCCGGTGACAGACAACGCCGGCGGCATCGCCGAGATGGCCCACCTGCCGCCGGAAGTGCGCAAATCGACCGATGCGCTCGATGCGGTCGGCAACACCACCAAGGCGGTCACCAAGGGCTATGCGATCGGCTCCGCCGGTCTCGGCGCGCTGGTGCTGTTTGCTGCCTATTCCAACGACCTGAAATATTTTGCCGCGCACGGCGATCTGTTTCCCTACTTCGCCAACATGGAGGCCATATCCTTCGACCTCGCCAATCCCTACGTTGTCGCAGGCCTGCTGTTCGGCGGGCTGATTCCCTACCTGTTCGGCGGTATCGCCATGACAGCGGTCGGTCGGGCGGCGGGTGCCATTGTCGAGGAGGTCCGCCGGCAGTTCCGCGACAAGCCGGGCATCATGCTGGGCACCGAACGGCCGGACTATGGCCGCGCAGTCGACATCCTGACCAAAGCGGCGATCCGCGAAATGATCGTTCCCTCGCTGCTGCCGGTACTTGCGCCGATTGTCGTCTATTTCGGGGTGCTGCTGATATCGGGCTCCAAGGCCTCGGCCTTCGCGGCGCTGGGTGCGTCGCTGCTCGGCGTCATCATCAACGGCCTTTTCGTCGCCATCTCGATGACCTCGGGCGGTGGCGCCTGGGACAATGCCAAGAAATCGTTCGAGGATGGTTTCGTCGACAAGGACGGCGTGCGGCACATGAAGGGCTCGGATGCCCATATGGCCTCGGTGACCGGCGATACCGTCGGCGATCCCTACAAGGATACGGCGGGCCCGGCGGTCAATCCGGCGATCAAGATCACCAACATCGTCGCACTGCTGCTGCTCGCGGTTCTCGCCCGCTCGGCCTGACAAGCAAAAACCCGCGATGCCAGCGCATCGCGGGTTTCAACGATCGAGATCCGGTTATTGGCCCGGATTGACGGTGTTCAGCAGGTTCTTGGCGCCGTTTGCACCTGTGCCGCTGCCCATGAGGACCTGTTGCAGGAAGGTCATGTCCCTGCCGCCTGTCGGGGTCGTGCGCGAGATCATGTCGAACGGCTTGCCATCCTTGAGGGCGTAGTTGGCGCGCTGCTTGACCACGCCATCCTTGTCGAAATAGATCGCCAGGATCGACTGGTCGACCAGCTTCGGCTTCATGAAGGCGGCCGAGCGCGTCCGCTTTTGGGAAATGTAGTAGAAGACCTCGCCGTCGAAGGTGGCCGTCGTCGAGGGCGTTCCCAGCGACAACAGCACCTGCTCGCGGCTGGAGCCGACCGGCACCAGATCCAGCGATTGCTGGTCGAAGATATAGCCGCCGTTCATGACGTCGCCGGTCTGGCAGCCCGTGAGCCCTGCGGTTGCAATCAGCAGGGCGATGGTTGCGCCCTTCATGAATGTTCTGTCCGACTTGAAATCCCGTCGCGTCAACGACATCTCCCTATATATCCGATCCCGTGGCTCACCGCCCGGAACACTTGCTGCGCACATCATTATGGCGTTTCCGCGATATGCGGAAAGCCGGCGATGATCGAACGGCGTTGTGTCGACTGTCGCCGCGGATGGGCTGGACAGCTCGGGTGGTTCCCGCAGGGGCACCAACGGCATTGCAATTCGCGCCTGCTTCGGTAAACCAGCTTCTTGACGGATGCAACACGGCCCAACGCGAAGCAGCGCGCCGAACGAGCCAATTCTGGGAATTTTGATGATCTTCGGGCTCTTTGGCAAAAAGAATCACAATCGGACGATCGTCGAGCGGCAATATGCGGCGCTCACCACTGCGGCGAGGCAGCCGGGTTTCTACGATGGGCTCGACGTGCCGGATACGGTGATGGGCCGCTTCGAGATGCTGTCAATTGTGATGATCCTTTTCTTTCGCCGGACGCGTTCGTCGCCGACGAGCGGCCAGGAAATTGCTCAAGAGATTGTCGATGCATTCTTCCAGGATATCGACTATTCGATCCGCGAACTTGGCATCGGCGATACCGGTGTGCCCAAGCGGATGAAGAAATTGGCCGGCATGTTTTATGGGCGCCTCGAATCCTACGCAGCCGCGATGGATGCTGGCGACCGCGAGGCACTGGCACAGGCGCTACGCCGCAATATATACCCAGAACCGCGTGACGAACCGCCAAGCATGCTGGGACTTGCCGACTGGATGATGTCGGCGGAGACCCATTTGTCCGGCGTGTCGGGCGCACAGATTGCCACCGGCTCGGCATCGCTGCCGGTACCGGCATAGGAAACTGAGATGAAGAACAAGACCGCAACCCCCGACAACCCGTTCTCCTACAATGTGAAGGTCGGCCATATCTCCCTCAATCCCGTCGAGGTGCGTCTCGAGGCCGACGAGGCCGAACGCCTTGGCCTTGGCACCCTGTGGAACGTCGTCTCCGTCGGCGAACTGAAGGCCGAGCTGAAGATTTCGCGCTGGAAGCGGGACGGCGTCCGGGTGAGGGGCACGGTCAAGGCCACGATCGTCCAGGAGTGCGTGATCTCGCTCGATCCCGTCGATACCGTCATCGACGAGGAGTTCGACCAGCTGTTCGTGCCTGAAGGTTCGAAGCTGGCGCGTATCCCCATCCAGCCTTCGGGCGAGATGGTGCTCGACCCCGAGGGCCAGGACCTGCCGGAGACCTTCGTCGGAGATGTCATCGACGCCGGCTCGATCGTCACCGAGTTCGCCGCGATGGGCATCGACCCCTATCCGCGCAAGCCGGGACTGGACTTCGAAGACCATATTGAGGACACCGCCGACAATGACGTCAAACCGTCAGCTTTTGCTGCTTTAAAGGACTGGAAGAAGGAATAGGCTTCCACAGCCTGTTCGGCACAATTCAGTTGTAAGGCAAATGAAAAACGGTATTTTGGCCGAAATTTCGCCAGTTGCGGCGGAAAAGAAGGATCAAGCAGGCGTGATCAGAATTTCTCTCGACCTTATGGGTGGCGACTTCGGGCCCGAAGTCGTTGTCCCCGGTGCTGCCAAAGCGCTGGAAAGGCACCCGGAAATCTCCTTCCTGCTGTATGGCCGGAAGGATGTGTGCCAGCCGCTGATCGACAGGTTTCCCAAGCTGAAGGCGAAATCCGTCTTTTACGACTGCGAAGTCGCCGTCGCCATGGACGAGAAGCCGAGCCAGGCGCTGCGTCGCGGCCGCAATGTATCGAGCATGTGGCGCTCGATCGAGGCGGTCAAGCTCGGCGAAGCCGATGTCATCGTCTCGGCCGGCAACACCGGCGCGCTAATGGCGATGTCCAAGTTCTGTCTGCGGACGATGGCCAATATCGAGCGCCCGGCCATTGCAGCAATATGGCCGACCCTGCGCGGCGAAAGCATCGTGCTCGATGTCGGAGCGACCATCGGCGCCGATTCGCAGCAGCTTCTCGATTTCGCATTGATGGGCGGCGCCATGGCCCGCGCCCTGTTCGAGGTCGAGCGGCCGACGGTCGGTCTGCTCAATGTCGGCGTCGAAGAAATGAAGGGCCAGGAAGAGGTCAAGGATGCCGGTCGCCTGATCCGGGAAGCCGATCTCGAATCGCTCGAATATTTCGGTTTTGTCGAAGGTGACGACATCGGCAAGGGAACCGTCGACGTCGTCGTCACCGAGGGATTCTCCGGCAACATCGCACTGAAGACGGCCGAAGGTACCGCCAAACAGATTGCCGGCTACCTGCGTGCGGCGATGAATCGGACGTTGATGGCCCGCATCGGCTATCTCTTCGCCAAGGGTGCCTTCGACATGCTGCGCGAGAAGCTCGACCCGAGCAAGGTCAATGGCGGCGTCTTTCTCGGCCTCAACGGCATCGTCATCAAGAGCCATGGCGGTGCCACGGCCGAGGCCTTCGCGGCCGCCATCGATGTCGGCTACGACATGGCCAAAAACGGCCTCACTCAGAAAATAGAAAACGATCTTAAGAGATACCATGCCAGACGTCTGCCGCCGATCGGGCCGGAAGCTGTCATGAGCGACGAGGTATAAGCAGCATGATCCGTTCAGTAGTCCGCGGCTTCGGGGCAGCGCTTCCGAAGCGCGTGATGACCAATCGCGAAATGGAAACCGTTGTCGACACGTCCGACGACTGGATCGTCCAGCGCACCGGCATCCGTCAGCGCTATATCGCCGGTGATGGCGAGACGACGGCGTCGCTTGGCGAAGCCGCGGCGCGTGCAGCCCTCGATAACGCCGGCCTGACGGTCGCCGACATCGATCTCATCATTCTGGCGACGTCCACGCCGGATAACACCTTCCCGGCAACTGCGGTGAACATCCAGAACCGTCTTGGCATGCATCACGGCTTTGCCTTCGACCTTCAGGCGGTCTGCAGCGGCTTCGTCTACGCCGTCACGACCGCTGATGCCTATATCCGCGGTGGCCTTGCCAAGCGCGTGCTGGTCATCGGCGCCGAGACCTTCTCGCGCATCCTCGACTGGAACGACCGTACCACCTGCGTGCTGTTCGGCGATGGCGCAGGTGCGCTGATCCTGGAAGCAGGCGAGGGCGAGGGGACCGTTGCCGACCGCGGCGTTCTGACTGCCAGCCTGCGCTCCGATGGCGCCCACAAGGACAAGCTGTTCGTCGACGGTGGCCCGTCGTCGACCGGATCCGTCGGCAAGCTGCGCATGGAGGGCCGCGAGGTCTTCAAATATGCCGTCGGCATGATCACCGATGTCATCGTCGCCGCATTCGAGGCGACCGGCACCACCGCCGACGACCTCGACTGGCTCGTGCCGCACCAGGCCAACCGGCGCATCATCGACGGCTCGGCAAAGAAGCTCGGCATCCCACCCGAGAAGGTTGTCATCACCGTCGATCTGCATGGCAACACATCCGCCGCTTCCATTCCGCTGGCGCTTGCGACGGCTGCCGGTGACGGCCGGATAAAGAAGGGCGACCTGGTTATGCTGGAAGCCATGGGTGGCGGTTTCACCTGGGGCGCGGTGTTGCTGCGCTGGTAGCGCTTAAACCCAAATTCCGATTCCGAACAAGAGCTTGACCGCTCGGCGCAAGGACAATAGTCTCTCGCGGCGACCACAATTCTAACAGATGGGCGGGGAACCATGACCGGCAAGACAGTCACACGGGCAGACTTGGCAGAGTCGGTGTTCCGGAAGGTCGGCCTGTCCCGCACCGAATCCGCGGAATTGGTGGAAACGGTGATCGACGAGATCTGCAACGCAATCGTGCGTGGCGAAATCGTCAAGCTTTCCTCCTTTGCGACTTTTCAGGTCCGCGACAAGAACGAGCGCATCGGCCGCAACCCGAAGACCGGCGAAGAAGTGCCGATCTCGCCGCGCCGGGTCATGACCTTCAAGGCCTCGAACGTTCTGAAGACTCGCATCCTCAAAGCTCATACCAGCCGCAAGACCAAGGCAAAGCCAACCGCACCGGTTGCCTGAGCCCTTCTGCGCGCGCGGGCTTGTCGACCGGCTCTCACTCCAACCTTATTTTTGTCGAAACGATTATGGTAGCTGTGTAACAGCTGCATAAGGCACTTGAAATGCGCCTCGCAAACCTTTGAAATATAGCGAGTCGCTATATATGGATATTTTTGGTGTGCAGGAGATGACGATGGACAAGAGCCCTGATGCCTTCCGCACCATCAGTGAAGTCGCGGACGATCTCGACCTGCCCCAGCATGTGTTGCGCTTTTGGGAAACCCGCTTTCTGCAGATCAAGCCGATGAAGCGCGGCGGCGGTCGGCGCTATTACCGGCCGGAAGACGTCGACCTGCTGAAGGGCATCCGCCACCTTCTCTACGACCATGGTTATACGATCAAGGGCGTGCAGAAGCTGCTGAAGACGAACGGCAACAAGTTCGTCATCGCCGTTGGCAGCGGAGACCTTGCCAGCGTCGAGGCGCTGGCCGCCGCGGTACAGGAGCCGGCGCCTTCGGAACCCCGCGTCAGCAACCCCGACGAAGATCAGATCGTCGGTCGCGCCAAGACGCCGACCAGCCGACGGTTCTTCAATTTCGGTGGCGGCGAGGAGGGGGCCTTGGACATCTCGGTCGGTGGCTCATCGATCGGGAAGGAGGACCGCGCCTTGTTGCAGGAAGCGCTCTACGATCTCTTGGAATGCAAGCGGTTGCTAGACCAGGTGCGGTAAGACCGGCGTCAGCGTGAGTTTTCGAGGCTGGCTAGCGCCGCTTCGAGCTGATGCAGCTGGTAGGGCTTGTTCAGCACATGCCGACCGCTATCCTCCATACCCTCGGGTAGCGAGCCATAACCGGTGGCAAAAATATAGGGCGTGTTCTTGCCGTCCAGCAGGCGCGCCACCGGCAGCGAACTATGTCCAGCCAGCGACACATCGAGGATACCAGCATCGAAGCCGCCCGCCTCTGCCATGGCGAGAGCGCTCTCTACACTCGCCGCAGTCCCTGTCACCGTGCAGCCCAACTCCGACAGCATGTCTTCCAACAACATGGCGATCAGGGCATCATCTTCGACGACAAGAATCTTGAGATTTGCAAGCTGCATATGTAACTCTCCCGGCCAACAGGTGCTTATTCGAATTGAATGGCCAGCTGTCAATGTACGGTACCGTACAGAGTGCTGCTGCCGGCGTTTTTTATCGCAGGCAGTTGCCGGAACAGGTGTTGAGCGCCAGGATCAGGATCCATCTGAGATAACGAAACTTAGTGGGAGGATGGGATGGGCGCCACCTTATGGATGATGACGCCTGATCGGTTACTGGGAAGATCTCGCACCCAGAATGGGACGAAAGCGAACTGTCTGAGAACCCTTCTAGCGGAAGACCGGTGGGCGCTGGGCGTTCATCAGCAGTTCGTGTTGCAGGGCAAAAGGTCCAAGCAGTTTCAACAGCTTGTCTTCCTCCGCCTTGTCAAGCCGGTAGCGGCGGGCAAATTCAGACACGCTCCAGACGCGCATGCTGGCTGAATTTTCGATGGTCTTGCTGTCGATATAGGTACTCATGGGTCCGCTCCTGCCTTGGTCCAAAAAACTAACGCCGATGGAACGCCAAGGTTCCGTGCGCCGGAAAATTGTGTTTGGATGCGGACTTGAAAGGCTCAGCCGCCTATGGCAAGCGGGACCATGACCATCGATACCGTGAAATCTTTCTTCTCCGCCAGGGCGCCCGACATCTCGGTCATCGAGACTACGGAGAGCTCGGCGACCGTTGGCATGGCAGCGGCCGCCCATGGATGTCTCCCCGAGCAGATCGCCAAAACCATCTGCCTGCGCGTTGGCGACGTTGTCCTCCTCGTCGTCATGAGCGGCACTGCCCGGTTGGACAATCGCAAGAGCCGCGACACCTTCGGCGGCAAGCCGAGAATGCTGGCAGGCGACGAGGTCGTCGCCCTAACGGGACATCCGGTCGGCGGCGTCTGCCCTTTCGGGCTGGCAACGCCTCTGCCGGTCTATTGCGATGTCTCTCTACGCAGCTTCGATGAAGTCATCCCCGCCGCTGGCGGGATCAATGCCGCAGTGCGCATCGCCCCGCAGCGAATGGCCGAGCTGGTTGGGGCCGAGTGGGTCGATGTCTGCCAATAAGGCTGTCGGCAGAGCCTAGTTCCAGAAGCGCGAACGCCGAGCCGGCTGCGCGCTGTGGCCGAATGCATAGCCTACGGCGAACGCCAAGGCGCTGACAGTCAGCAGCAGCGTCGTTGCCGTGTGGGGGTGATCTGCTGCGGCGGCGGACACCGCGCTCGCCTCGTTCCTCAGGCCTTCAACAGCACTTCTTGCCATTTCGGTTGCGCTGCCCGTCTTTTCGACGGGGGTACCGGTGAAGCCGGCCTGCAGGTCCTTGTCGTCTGTCGCCATGGTTACTCTCCTGTTTGAGAGACCAAAACCCTTTGGACGCCATTGGGTTCCCAAGATGGTCTTTTAAGGGAAGGCCCGCCCGCCTTGAGGCGGGCAGGCTACGACGTTTAGCGGCAGATGCGGGTCTTGCGAACAACCAGCTGGCCGTGATGGCGGACCTTGGTGACCTTCACGGTGCAATGACGGCGCGGCGGATGGTGCCAGCCGCGATGCATCGGACGCTCGTGCGTCGTGACCGTCACGGTTTCAGCGTAGGAAACAGGCGCGAAGGAGACGACGGAAGTGACCGCGATCGCTGCGGCAATGATAAGATTTTTCATGGGGTTTCCTCAGTTTATGAACAGCGGACGAGAACGTGGCAGAAGCGACTTCGTTCCCGCCCGCGAGACGATATATCGTTCAGATATCAGTAGCCGTCATAGTAGCGATGATGGCGACGCCACTGGCGTTCACCCCAGTAGGGCGGGGGTGGCGGGCGATGCCAGCCGTAGTAGCGCTCCGGCGGTGGCGGGCGGCGCCAGTTGGGACGGCAATCCCCCCACGGCGTCTGGTGATAGCCGCGGCCGCAGACGTAGTCGACTTGGATGACAGATGTGGGCGTGGTGGTAATGGATACCGCAGGCATTGCGTTGGCGGCGGTAGAGACAAATCCACCGATCAGAATTGCAGAGGCAACAATCAGTTTTTTCATCGGCGTTACTCCTATTGGACGCCCTTATTTAGCGACCGCAGTGCTGAACGGCCGATGAACCGATGTTGGCCATTTCCGGGCATATTTTAGGCATTTTCTGACCACGCTGCGGAGTAAACAGCGGAGGTTTCTACGAAAGAGGCTTTTTCGTCCGGCAGGCGTGATTTTCCTCTTGCGCTCCGAAAGTCGAAAGACTAATCAAACCAGGCCTTTTAGGCGGGTCGGGGCGTAGCGCAGCCCGGTAGCGCACTTGACTGGGGGTCAAGGGGTCGCAGGTTCAAATCCTGTCGCCCCGACCAATTATCTCCTTGATATCCCTGGTTTATCTGATTTCATACCTAGCGATTGGCGCGCCGCCGTCGAGGCGGAACGCACGGGTAACAGCTGTCACCCGTGCGCTTGCAGTTCAGGAAGCCTGCCTCAGACCGTCATGATGACGCGTCCGATGCGGCCGCGCTCTTCCGCGCGCCGGTGGGCGGCGTTGGCTTGCGAGAGCGGGAAAGTGGCATCGATCGGCAGGCGGATGCCGCCATCTCGAGCCATCGGGAACAGCGCCTCCACGAGCTTGCGAGGCTCGGGATCGCGCATGGCGGCGCCCAGCAGGCAGCCGATAACGGTATGGCGATGCTTGAGGAGTTGCCCGGCATCTATCATCGTGCTGCTACCGCCGAAGACGCCGATCAGCACCGCCTTTCCACCGTCCTTGAGTACTTTGAGAGCATCGATCAGCGCATCGCCGCCGATATTGTCGATGATCAGGTCGACGCCTTCGCCGTCAAGCAACGCGCGAACCTGTTCGCTCGCCGGCTTATCGGCAGTCACGATCGCATCCGATAGGCCGAAGCCCTTGAGCTTCTCCAGGCTTTCCGGCTTGGTTCCGGTGCCGATCACCCGCGCGCCAGCCTTGGCGGCAAGCTGCACCGCGGCCAATCCGACGCCGCCACTCGCCCCGAGAACAAGAACGGTCTGTCCGGCTTCGAGAGCGCCGAGATGAAGCGCATATGCGGCGGTGCCGGGGCCGACGATGATGGTTGAGGCCAGGGCGATGTCGAGACCATCGGGAACTTTGAAGCAGTGCGCTGCCGGCACCGCCGTCAGTTCGGCGTGCGACCCCTTCCAGGCAAAAGTGGCGACGCGCTCGCCGACCGAAAGCCCGTCTACGCCTTCGCCGAGCGCAGCAATGGTGCCTGCCGCGGCATAGCCGACCACCTCGTTTTCACCCTGGCGGGTGAGGCGGCGGTTGACGAGATCGCCACCTTCGATGCTGATCGCCTCGACACGCACCAGAACCTCGCCCGCAGCAGGTACGGGATCGCGGACGTCGCCGTAGTGCAGGACATCGGGGCCGCCGGGTTCGCTGTAGATTGCTGCTTTCACCACATTCTCCTTTTCGTTCGGACCGGTCGCCAATGTGGCGCCGGTCGCGGCTGAAGTAGTGTGGTGTTCGTCGCTTGCAAGGAATTTGCTGCGAAGGAACCTGTTTGTCGTGGGCGCTATCGGTCTTCGAGGTGAAACGGAAAAAAGAACTCAGACCAGCAGGCCCGCCGTTTCGGCAGCTCTTCGAAAGGAGAGATTCGCTGTCTGCGGGCTGCGAAGGCCGTCGAGAGCATCGAGGCAATGACGCAAGGCGGTGCGGTACTCTGCACCCTTGGATGCCGGCCATCTCTTGAGGAACTCGATCGCGTCCCATACCGTGCTGATGGTCAGGCTGGTTCTGATCGAGCGGACGCGGATCGGCGTGGAAAAATACTTGTCGCTCACGATGCCATCTTCATTCAATTAACCCGGCATCGGCGCTGGTCGGCACGGCCGGCATGTATCGAAACTCTTTCGTTTTATAGATCTGAGTCGTGCAATCCGTATGACGGAAGGTGAAGGCCGGGCGATTGTCGAGCAAGCGACCGGCCTTGCCCGTCTAGTTCTGCTCGACGGAAACGCCGTTCTTACCGATCGTAAGTTCGACGCCGTCAGGCTTCTGTTTTTCGTGATAGACGTAGGCGCCAAGCGCGATAACGGCGACGATCAGTGCGCCGATGATGAGATAAAGACCATTGCTGCGATTCACGAATTCCCCCTGGCGTAATGCGGGGTGTGAAACGCCTGATGGTCACTTTTGTTCCGGAGGCGATCGAAAATTTTAATCGTCGTTGGTGGCGTTGAGATTTTCGGGTCGCGTGCCTTCTTCGCCGTGGGTCTGTTTCAGCCTGACGCCGGCGCCGCCGCCCTCTTGGCTACCGCTGTCGATGAACTGGATGCCCCGGCTTTCGAGGGCTGCGCGCAATGCCAGCAGCGCATCCCCTCCAACCGTTTCCGTTCCGGCTTCGATGGCCTCGATCCGAGCGGTATCGAGCGCCGTGGCATCGGCCAGCTGCTGAAGGGTGAGGCCTGCCATGGCCCGGGCGGCGCGGATTTGCTGTGCTGTAATCATGCCCTTAATTCTAGGGCATCCGCCGGCGTTCTCAAGAGCGACGGAAGCTTATGGCCCAGCAAATCGAAGTAGATTTCTTCTGTCTCGTCGGCCATGCCCGACAGTGTGTAGCGGTTGCGGCGGCGATGGGCCTCCGCGGCGTAGGTTGCGAGGGTCTCCGGCTCGCCGGCGGCAAGCATGGCCGCCGTCAGTTCAGAGGGATCATCGCTATTGGCGATTTTTAGGCCGTTGCGGCCATGTTCCAGCACGGTGCTCACGCCGCCGACATCCGTCAGGATCAACGGCTTGCCGCCCGATGCAGCCTCGAGCATGACGTAGGACATCGCCTCGTAGCGGCTCGGCATGACGACGATGTCGAAGGCGTCGATGGCAACGGGGCCGGGGATGCTGCTGTCGAGATGGGCACGGTGGGAAAGGCCTGCGTCGGCGATCCTCTGGCGCACCGCCTGTTCCAGTTCGCCGCTGCCGATCATCAGCAATCTTGCATTCGGCTGGCGCGCTGCCACGCCGATGAAGGCGTCGACCAGCCGCTCGGGGGCCTTCTGCGCCGAGAGGCGACCGACGAAGCCGTAGAGAACGTCGTGCTCGCCGATCCCGAAACGCGCGCGGATCGCCTCCCGCTCGCCCACCGGCGGACGGGCAACACCGTTATAGACGACCCGCAGCCTGCGCTTGGGGATGCCGATGGAAACGGCGTGATCGTATTCGTCCCGCGACACGCAGATCAGCGAATTTGAAAAAAAGGTGCCGAGCACGCGCTCGATGGTGCCGAATGCCAGACGTTGCTTTGGCCTGAGCGTGGGGTCCATGGTGCGGAAGGCATGCGGCGTATAGATAACCGGCGTACGGGCTCCGGGCACCCGTAGCCGCGCCAGCGCGCCGGCCTTGGAACTATGGCCGTGGATGAGGTCGAAGGGGCCGTGCTTGGCGATGATCCGGCGGATCTCCAGCCAGGCGGTGAGGTCGGCCGGCCCCAGCGCCCGCTTCATGCCGACCGAGTGGACGGCATCGAGGCCCATGCCCTCCAGTTCCGCTACAAATGCCGGCTCGGCGCGCAGCGGCGAGTAGATCGCCGTCACCGAATGGCCGCGATGCTGCATCGCCCGGCAGAGGTCGAGAAAGTGCCGTCCCGAGCCGCCGCCGCTGGGCTCGAGGATTTGCAGCATCGACAGGCGCTTGGTCGTGACGTTGACGTTCATGTCGCTGGCTCTCCCCGGGCAAGGCGACGCTGGTGGCGCGCTTCGAGCGCACCGCAGCCCCAAACGATGCCGATCAGCATGTAGAGGTGGCGCCAGTGATCGGTGTCGATGACGTTGCCGATGCCGACATGGCCGAGCACGACGATCCAGGCGATCATCAGGAATGGCTGCCAGGGCCGTTCCTTCAGCACGTTCTTGAAGCCGATATAGATCGTCCAGCAGATCATGCTGACCCAGCAGAAGAAGCCGATCCAGCCATAGGTGGTCAGCGTCTTCAGCCAGATGTTATGTTCGTCCTCCCGAAACATCGTCGCGAATACCAGCGGTCCGATGCCGAGCGGCCGCTGCATCGACAGCAGGAAGCCGATCCGGTGGCGCTCGAAGCGGCCGAGATGGCCGCCGTCGTATTCCTGCACCAGTTGCGTGCGGGTCGAGAACAGGTCGCTCACCTGATGGAACTGCAGTGCCACGAGAAGGGCAGCGCCAAGCAGCAGGATGGCGGTCAGCGTCATCACCAGGATGCGCAGGCGGAAGGTGTTGCTGCGATGCTTTAGCAGCATGAAGAAGACCAGCGCGATCGAGGAAAAGCCGAACAGGCCCCAGGCGGCGCGCGAAAACGACAGGAAGATGCCGAGAGCCAGGATCGTCAAGCCGATCGCCTTCAGCGGCGCCTTCTTCAGATCGCCGATGATGACGCCATGCATGAGGTAAAGGGTCGGCGCAACCAGATAGGGGCCGAAGACGTTCGGATCCTGGAATGCGCCCATGGCGCGGTCATAGCGCGTGAACATGGCGGCGCCGGGAAAGGCATGGAAATAGCCGAGGATCCCGAGCGACGCTGTGATGATCGCCGCGATCGTCCAGGTCTTGAACATCAGCTTCAGGACATTGGCATTGGACTCGATGATGGCGGCATAGAAGACGGCGCTGAGGGCGAGGAAGGTCGAGACAGCGACATAGATCGGCGCATCCATCTCGGCGCTGCCAAGATCGCGCATCTGCGTCATCGACAGCAGGCCACCGATGTTGAAGGTCAGGAACAGCACCAGCAGCGGGGCGACGTTGCGCGAGATGCGCAGGCCGAGCATGAACCAGAGCCCGATCAGCATCGCCACCCACAGCTCGTAGGGCGCGGGCTCGGCAAACACGAAGCCCGACAGAAACACGCCGAAGGCAACGCAGCCCGTGCCGATCAGCCGCAGGGCAACGATTTGGGGCTGGGCGACCTGGTATGGGGGGGAGGCGAAGGTGCTCATCGGCTCAATACGCGTTTTCGGTGTCGAGCAGGCGGATCGGCGTCAGGAACAGGATCTTCAGATCGAACAGCAGCGACCAGTTCTCTATGTAATAGAGGTCGTAGGCCGTGCGGAACTTGATCTTGTCGTCATTGTCGATCTCCCCGCGCCAGCCGTTGATCTGCGCCCAGCCGGTTACGCCGGGCTTGACGCGGTGACGGGCGAAATAACCCTCGACGACATCGCCATAGACGCGGTTGTGGCTGGCGGCGGCCACCGCATGGGGCCGAGGTCCCACCAGCGACAGCGTGCCCACCAGCACGTTGAACAGCTGCGGCAATTCGTCGATCGACGTCTTGCGGATGAAGCGACCGACCTTGGTGACGCGCGGGTCGCCCTTGGTGACGGCATTGCGTGCGGTCGGGTCGCTCATCTCGGTGTACATCGAGCGGAATTTGAAGACATTGATGATCTCGTTGTTGAAGCCATGGCGCTTCTGCATGAAGAACACAGGGCCTTTCGAGTTCACCTTGATGGCGATGGCCGTTGCAACCATCACCGGCCACAGCAGCGCCAGAGCGAGTACGCTGAAGAACAGATCGAAGACCCGCTTGGCAACCGAGTCCCAGTCGCGGATCGGTTTGTTGAAGATGTCGAGCATCGGTACCGCGCCGACATGGGAGTAGGCGCGCGGACGGAATCGCAGCTTGTTGGAATGGGCCGCGAGGCGGATATCGACCGGCAGGATCCACAATTTCTTCAGCAGCTGGAGGATCCTGTCCTCCGCCGCCATCGGCAGGGCGATGATCAGCATGTCGATGCGGGTGAGACGGGCAAATTCGACGAGTTCGGCGACCGTGCCGAGCTTCGGATAGCCGGCAACCATGACAGGCGAGCGCCTTTCGCCGCGATCGTCGAAGATGCCGCAGATTCGAATGTCGTTGTCGACCTGATGCTCGAGGGCGCGGATCAGTTCCTTGGCGGGCTGCCCCCCGCCGACGATGACGGCGCGCCGTTCCATGATCCCGTTGCGGGCCCAGCGGCGGATCCCCCAGGCAAACAGCAAACGCTCCACGAACAGAAAGACAAGCCCGGTGAGGCACCAGAACATGACCAGCCGGGGCGGGCACACAGGCAGGCTCTTCAGCGCGATGAAGATCAGCGGCAGCATCACGAAGGGTGCAGCCCAGCCAAGCACGATCCGCCGCATATGGCGGCTTGGCGCCCTCAGCATCGGGATTTGGTAGGTATCGAAAATATGCAGCGACAGGATATTGGCAATCGCGACGAGGATCACGATTGGGACCTGGATGAAAGGCTGCTCTGTCGGACTGCCGATCCGCAGGTAAAGCAGCGTCATTCCCAGTGTCAGCAACGACAGGAACTCGAACAGCATGAACTGGCCGATGATGATAGACGGCGTATGGTTGCCTTCTCGAAACTGTTCAGCGATCTGACGGGCGAAAGGGTTGAGCTTTCCGACGGTCTCGTGGTCGACGGGTTCGTCGCTGCTGCGGGCTCGGATCTCCGATACGCGCTTGCGTATGTTTTCGAGGTCGAATTCATTCGGCTTCTCGATGTTCGTCATGGCGTGCGATCCGTCTCATCAGAGACGTCAAGCTCTATCGAAAGGCCCCTAAAGATCGCTTAGTAAGATAGGTTAAATTTTAGCAACCGCCCGGCGATCGAGTATTTCGCGGTACAATTTCAGCACATCGCCGGCCATGACGGGTGCGGAGAAGGTTTTGTGTATCGTTTCGATACCGGGCATGACACGCTCGCGCCAGTTGTGTTCCAGTATCGAGGCAGCCATGATGCGCGCAAGGTCCGCCGCGTCTCCGGGCCTGGCAAGAGCCTCGCTGGTCGGCCCCAGCACTTCCGGGATGCCGCCGACATTGGCGGCGATGACGCCCTTGCTTGCCGCCAGCGCCTCGAGAACGATGTAGGGCAGCGATTCCGCCCTTGAGGGCACGACGATGGTGCGCGACATCGAGAGGGCGTCTTCGATGCGCATGGCCGGCAGGATGCCGATCCGTCGGGCGAGGCCGGCTTCGTCGATCGCGCTGCGGTACTTGTCGCGGTCCGGCCCATCGCCGATTAGCAGCGCCGATAAAGGCCGGCCGACAAGCTTTTCGGTTCGCGCCACTGCCTCTATAAAGAGATCGGGACCCTTGAGGTCCCGAAGCATGCCGATATAGACGAAGGCGACACCATCCGAGCGGGTCGGCACACTTCTGAAGTCCCGCTCGTTAATGCCGTTGTAGATCAGCCTCGACAACTTAGTCGGTCTGCCGACCTTGCTTTGATAGGCCTGTCTTTCGAAGTCGCAGATGAAGATCAGCGCGTCGGTGAAGTGCTCAAGCAGCCGTTCCATCTTCAGGACGAAGCTGCCACCCAGCGTCGAGCGCGAGAAGTGCAGGCTACCGCCGTGGGCGGTGTAGACGCGGGCAACGCAATACTTGTCCGCCCGCAACAATGAGCCGATGACGCGTGTCAGCATGCCGCCCTTGGCGCCATGTCCGTGCAGCACGTCCGGCCGCAAACTCTTGATGGTCCTGTAGCCCCGCCAGACCGTCGGAATATCCTCAAGGCTAATGGCCCGATGGATGGGTATCCGCGTCAGGCCGAGCGACAGGAACGGCTTGATATCCTCGAACAAAGCATCTTCATGCGCCCCGCCAGTCAGGCTGTCGCAGACGATGCCGACATGATGGCCGGCCCGGCTGTGTTGCTCGGCCAAATCGCGCACATGCCTGAAGATCCCGCCGATGGGCGACCGGAAGCAATGGATGATGCGCAAAGGCTCTGCCACCGATCAGAACAGCCTCTCGCGGACATAGATCGTATCGCCCGCCAGGACGGGATCGGATATGCCGACCCGACCCGTCATCACATGGCCGTTGATCTTGCGGGTGACATCGGTGTTGCCCTGGAAAGCCCGCGGCGAGAAGCCGCCGGCGACAGCCACGGCGTTCTGAATGGTCATGCCCGGAACATAGGAATATTGCCCCGGCTGGCCGACTTCGCCCATCACGTAGATCGAGCGATAGCGGTCGACGTCTATGGAAACGTCGGGATCGCGCAGGTATCCCTGTTTCAGCTTGCTGGCGATCTCACCGGAAAGCTGCTGCATCGTCTTGCCACGCGCCGTCACCTCGCCGATCAATGGGAAGGAGATGTAGCCGGCCTGGTCGACCGTATAGGTGTTGGTTAGCCCCTGCTGCTCGAAGACGGTGACACGGAGCCGGTCGCCGCTATCAAGCGTGTAGGGCTTGATCGTTGCTTCGCTAAAGGCGCGCGGCGCGGGCTGATAGCTCATGCAGCCGCTCAACGCGGCGCCGATGGCCACCACGCCTACGGCGACAATGATTTTACGCTGTGCGAAAGGCATCCGCGTGCTCACAAAGAGGAAACTCGTGGAGCCGTTATCGATCCGTTAGGGTTAACGCGCGGTAAATGCTGGCGTTGAAATCGGCATCGCATCACGCAGAGAGGGGAGGATTCCCCTTAACGGTTGGGTTACCATAGTCGTTTAGTTTGCGCCAAACGACTATCGGAGTGCGGCATGTCCGGCGTAAACCACAGCCAGCAAGATGTAGACATCGATTTGAGCCAGCTCTTCCGCGCCGTCTGGCGCAGGCGGTTGCGTGTTTTTTTGATCGTAATTGTTGCAGCGCTGGCGGCGTTTCTTCTCGCAAAGGTCGTGTCGCCTGAATATCGCAGCGAGACGCGCATACTCATTGAGCCGCGCGCGGCTGCCTTTGCCACCACGAGCAACCAGGCCGGAGCCCCCAGCACGGACAGTTCGCTGCTCGACGAGCTCAACATCGCCAGCCAGGTGCAGATCCTGCAGTCGGCCGACCTGATAAAGCAGGTCATCACCCAGCTGAAGCTTTACGACCTGCCGGAATTCGAAGACAGCAGCCAAAGCTCGGCTCTGTCTGGCTTGCTCGTGAAGCTGCATCTGAAAAAGGCTTCGGCCGACAAGGCGCCTGAAGAACGCATGCTCGATGCCTTCACCGAGCGGCTGCAGGTGTACCAGATCAACACCTCGCGCGTCATCGGCATCCAGTTCACCTCGCGTGATCCGAAGCTGGCCGAAAGCGTCCCGAACGCCATGGCCTCGGTCTACCTGGCGATGCAGAGCGGTGCCAAGCTCGATTCCAATTCGGAAGCGACGCGCTGGCTAGAGCCCGAAATCGCCAGTCTGCGCCTCAAGGTCGAAGAAGCCGAGAAGAAGGTCGCCGATTACCGGACCGCCAATGGCCTGCTGCAGACCAGCGACACCACCAGCTTTTCCAGCCAGCAGCTGACCGACATTTCGACGCAGCTGGCGCAGGTGCGCGGCGACAAGGCCAATGCCGATGCTCGCGCCCAGGCCGTGCGCAATGCGCTCTCATCCGGCGGACCCACAGACACGCTGAACGACGTCAGCGGTTCCCAGACCATGCAGCGCCTGAAGACGACTGAATCCAATCTCGAATCGCAGATTTCAGACCTTTCCACCACGCTGATGGACGGCCATCCCAGGCTCAAGAGCCTGCGTGCGCAGCTTGCCGACATCCGCTCGCAGATTACCCGCGAGACCCGCAAGATTCTGACCGGTATTGACAACGAGGCCAAGATCGCCGCGCTGCGGGAGCAGCAGCTGCTTGCCCAGTCGAAGCTGCTGAAGGACGACAGCGCCCGGGCCGGCGAAAACACGGTCGGCCTGAACGCGCTCGAGCGCGAGGCAACCGCCGAGCGCCAGCTGCTGGAAACCTATCTTGCCCGCTACCGCGAGGCGGCCTCCCGCTCCAACAAGAATTCCAGCCCTGCCGATGCGCGCGTCGTCTCGAGCGCCGTCGAGCCGGTGGATCCCTATTTCCCGAAGGTCGGCCCGATCGTCGTGGTTGCCGCTGTCGCTTCCTTCGTGTTGAGCGCCATCGTCATCATGCTGATCGAGCTTTTCAGCGGTCGCGCGCTACGGCCTGTGGGTTCGACCGCCGCTGTCGAACGCGACGTCGTCGCCAACGATCGTGACGAGCCGCTTGTCGCAACGCAGCCGCTTCGCCCAGCGGCACCTGGGAGCCTTTTGTCGATCGCCGAGGCGCATCCAGTACCGGCACCAATAAAACATGTTGACGTGCAGGAGGCTGTCGCAGCCGAGCCGCCAGTGCCTGTCATCACCGAGATCGAGGGCCTGGACGACTTCTCGATCTCGACGGTCGCCGAATATCTCGTCGAGGCCCGCGTCCAACTGGCGATCGCCATCTCGCCGGATGGCGATGCCGGATCGACCGCCACCGTCATGCTGGCGCGCACGATTGCCGACACCGGCCGTCGCGTTGTTCTGGTCGACATGACCGGCACTGCATGCCCGACCCGGCTGATGGCCGAAAAGCCCGGCCTCCCAGGCGTCACTGATTTGCTTTGCGGGGAGGCGGCATTCGCCGATACCATACACCCCGACCGTCTGTCGGATGCCCATCTCGTGCCGCTCGGCGCCAGCGATCTCGTGCGCGCCATGCGCGGTGCCGATCGGTTGTCGCTGATCCTCGACGCGCTCTCGTCCGCCTACGAAATCGTGCTGGTGGAGTGCGGTGCTGTGAAGGTCGACGCCGTCGCGCGCCTGACCCGGCGCAAGGACATCGAGATCATCCTGTCGATGCCGGCGCCCGATGAAGCTGGCTTTGTGGCCGTCATGCAGGAGTTCCAGCATGCAGGCTACGAGCATCTGGTTCTGATGTCCGGACAGCCCACCGATGGGGACGAGGACCGACGCCGCAGCGCCGCCTGATCCTTGGTCTCATGGCTCATCCACGGCTTGTGCCGGCGCTTGATGGCGTCGGGCCCGCAATCCCTGGATGAAGCCATAGAGGCGGGGATTGCCCTTGATGCGCGCCTTCAGGCGTGTCAGGCCCTTCTGGGCGACGGCAACGATTTGTCCGCGCGCCGAGATCGGCAGAACGACGTCATGCTGCACCGTCTGCACAGGGCACCATGAGCGTTTGTAGAGCTGGTCGCCGATGCCGAAATCGAACAGCGCGACGCCAGCGCCATGGCAGGACTCGATCATCATCCAGAACAGCAGCTCGCCCGGACTTGCCTCGGGCACGACGCTCTCGTCGATCGAGGCAAACTGGCAGATGACGTGATCGCCTTTTCGCGACAGACCAGCAAGGGCCGGCATGTGCCCCTCATGATGCCCCTTGAGCCGAAGCCCGTGCAGGACAAGCGGCCTGTCGTCCGGCGACGCGCTATCAGTCTCCAGCAGCCGCAGCAGGAAATCATGGGCCTCGGTGCCCTGAAAGACATCCGGAAGCCCGGCCGCCCTGAAACGCTCGGCTTTTTGCTGCAAAAATAGCGCCAGCATCTGCCGTTTCTCGTCCGGCGTGGCAGCGACGACATGCTCAAAGCCGCCCATCTCGTTCAGCATTCGTGTCTGCTGCCGGTGCTTCTTACGGCGACGCTTGGCGCTGAGCTGGCTGAGCGTCGCCTCGAAGGCGCCGAGCAGCGGCAGCTGGAAGGCACGATTCTGGTTCTCCACAAAGGGCAAGCTGGCAAGCGGGTTCGCCCGCCCGCGCCATTGGAGCGGCAGGTTCTCGAGCAGCAGCAGGTCCGCATGTCCGTCGAGCGCGGAGACAAGGCCCGTCCGCATTTCCGCCGAAAGACCTTCCGCCCGTTGCAGGAATTGCGGTGAAAACAGTCCGGTGTTGATATTGCTGCGCGGCGCGCCGATGAAGCGGGCAATACGCACTCCGTGCCGGCGGACGATCTCCAACGGCAGGATGAAGGCCGTGTCCGACCCGTAGCATCCGCGCAGCACGGCAAGCCTCGGCCGGTAGACCGCCACCCAGGCCTGGCACCAGCTGTAGCTCTGGTGAAGGGAGGTGAGGTTGTCGCGCTCGAGCGTCCGCCACTCAGGCTCCAGCGGCGCCATGCTGGCGAACAACGTGATGGTCAGCCGGGCAGCCTGCGGCTGTGAGGCCATGGAGTGATGCGCCGGTCCGAGGCCGTGTTCGGCGTCAGTCGGTGTCTCGATTACGCGGGTCGACGTCTGCACTGATGCCTCCGAGGCTGCTCATGGCTACCATGCTATCGGCGAGGACATCTATTTTCGGTTTAAGCGGCCGGGCGCGGTGCGCCGCGCTTCGATCATGCTTATCCGCCGGTTAACGGCGCGGGATGTCTCCTACCGCTGTCGCGGACCAGCCATCCACTTGATCAGCCCCATCGCCGGCAGCACCCACAGAAGACCGGTCAGCAGGAAATAGGTCAGGTGTACCCACCAGGGCGAGGCGCCGAGCGCATTGACGGCGATGGTCGTTGCCAGGAGAGCATAGCCGAGCACCAGGATGATCAACAGGATGGTGCCGATGAATTTGCGCAGGCGGACGGGCATGGCGGCACTCTCCTGATCAATCTGCGGCTTGGCGGGGCGGGGCGCGACCGCATGCCGCAAAGGCACGACCCTTGTTTTGCACCGCGCGGTGGGGCAAATCAACAGGCACAACGAAGGAGCTTGCCATGGCTGTCGCACAATTTTCCACCGAACAGGCCGTCCTCGGCCAGGTCGCGCGGCAGAACCGCAATCGCCGCGCCGTGCGCATCTGGCTCGGTTTCGTGCTCTTGGCGCTGTTCTGCCTGGTGCTGGTCGGCGGCGCCACGCGGTTGACGCAGTCCGGCCTGTCGATCACCGAGTGGAAGCCGATCCACGGCGTCATCCCGCCGTTGAACCCCACGGAATGGCAGGAGGAGTTCGATCGCTACAAGCAGATCCCGCAATTTCAGATCTTGAACAGCGACATCACGGTCGAGGACTTCAAGAGCATCTTCTGGTGGGAATGGGCGCATCGGCTGCTGGCGCGCGCCATGGGCGTCATCTTCGCCGTGCCGCTGATCTTCTTCTGGGCCACGGGGCGGATCGAAAAGAGCCTTCGCTGGCCGCTGGTCGGCATCTTCGCGCTCGGCGGCCTGCAGGGTGCGATCGGCTGGTGGATGGTGTCGTCCGGGCTCGAAGCGCGCGTCGATGTCAGCCAGTACCGGCTGGCCACCCATCTTGTCACTGCATGCCTGATCTTTGCCGCCTGCATGTGGGTGATGCGGGCGCTCTCGCCCCATTCCGACGACGCGCCGCCATCCGAGCATTCCGGCCAAGTAGCCGGGCTGATCGCGCTCATGGCGTTGTTCCAGATCTATCTCGGCGCGCTGGTGGCCGGGCTGCATGCTGGCCTTAGCTACAACACCTGGCCATTGATGGACGGCGCCGTCGTTCCCGGCGACCTGTTCGTGCAGAGCCCCTGGTGGATCAACTTCTTCGAGAACCCCAAGCTGGTGCAATATGTTCATCGCCTTGGCGCCTATGCGCTCACCGCCGTCGTTCTGATCAACATGGTCGTCTGCCTGCGATCAGTCCCCGGCACCACGCATGCCCGCCGTTCCGTCGTGCTGATGCTGCTGGTGTTCGTCCAGGCGAGCCTCGGGATCGCCACGCTGCTGATGCAGGTGCCGCTGCATTTGGCCCTGGCCCACCAGGGCGGTGCGTTGATCGTCTTGGGCTTTGCCGTCGCCAACTGGCGTGGCTTTTACGGCGAATATCCGCGCGACACGGCGGTGGTGGTCGCCGATTGAAAGGGCTGCATCGGGTGGCGGAGTTTTAATTCCGACAGACACATCCCGGAGAGGTTGGCCGAATCGATGGATAGTTGCATCCTGCTCTAAAGCGGCGGGGTGGCGATGGACCAGCAATATCAAGACCAGGGCGGTCGGCAACGACTGCGCCTGTTCGACGAGGGCAGGCCGCTCGGCGATAGGGTTTTCTGGGGTCTGCTCGTCGCGATCGCACTGCTCGGCCTGGCGCTGCGGCTGCCGCATCTATCCTCGCGCTCGCTGTGGCTGGACGAAACCTACAGCGCCTGGTTCGCCGCGCAACCGCTGCACACCTTGTGGACGTCGGTCCCGCTCTACGAAACCCACCCGCCCATGTACTACACCCTGCTGAAGGGCTGGACGGCCCTGTTCGGCCAATCGGAGGCAGCACTCCGCGCGCCCTCCGTATTGGCCGGCGTAGTCACGGTTGTCCTGCTTGCTCTCGCAGGCCGGGCTTTGCGGGCGGGACCGTTCGGCGATCGTGCGGCGCTGCTGGCGGCTTTGCTGCTGGCGATCAACCAGGGCGCCGTCTATCATGCGCAACAGGCCCGGCCCTATGCGCTGGAAGCCTTGGCCGCTTCCGCCGCCATCCTTTCGGCGCTCATGCTGCTGCAACGGTTGCGGGCGGCGGCAGACCGCCAGTTTCGGCTCCGACCATTTCTGCCCTCCATGATGTCCCTCGGCGTGTCGACAGCGGCGACGATGTGGATGCATAACACCGGCATCATGGTTGCCTTCGGCCTATGGACGGGCCTTCTGGTGGCGGTGCTGTTCTTCGTGCCGGACAGGCGGCTCCACCAAATGCTCGTCATCGTGCTTCCGGGCATACTTGCACTGCTGCTGTGGTCGCCCTTCCTGCCGATGTTCATTCGCCAGAACTCCGGCATGGCAACGCTGTCCTATTGGGTCGTATTCTCTCCCTGGGATTTGCTCACGGCGTGGTTTTTGGCGGCCGGTGGCTATCTGCCGTTGATACCGGCCATCTTCCTGTTTCTGGTCGGCATCCGGGCCGTGGCGCTGAAGCGGCGGCCGGACGCGGCGCTGGTTCTGGTGGTGTTGCTGTTGCCGCTGGCAATGATCCTGGCAATCAGCTATTTCCTCAAGCCGGTCTACATCGACCGTCTGTTCGAATGGATGGCACCGACCTTCGTGGCGCTGGTCGCCATCGGCATGCTCGCCGACATCCCCTGGCAGAGCCTCCGTCAGGTCACCACCTTGCTGTTTATTGTGCTTGGCTGCTTTTCGACCTTCACGGCCTATTCCGTCCAGACAGAAGACTGGCGGGGCATCGTCGCCAGGATTGCCGACAATGCCGAGCCGGGCGACCTAGTGATTGCCTCGCCGAACGAGCTCGACCCGCCGGTGCACTACTACGCTGCCCGCCATCGCAGCTTTCCGGAACTGCTGACGGTGCCGGCATCCTATCCGGCCCTCGGTCTGCCACGCGTCTATGTTAGCAACCTCGGTGCTCCGAAAATCATGCCCGCCGATCGGCAATTGGTCCGGGAAGCAATGAAGACCCACCGCCGCGTTTGGCTGATCGAGCGCGGGACGAACTTCTACGATCCGGACGGGCTGGTGAGGGCGGAGGTGCTGTCGGTACGCCGTCTCGTCTCCTCGCAGATCAGCGACAGCGTCTCGCTTGATCTGTTCGAGTAGTCCTGGAGAGGCGCTCCTGGCCTCGCGTCAAAATTTGCTCACGAAGGCGTGAGAAGGTGTGAATGGCCTCGGTTACCAAAATTTGATTCGAATCATCCTATCGGTACATATGCGCAGCCTGCGCCAACCGGATGCAGGACTTGATTCGTGTGGAGTGTTCAGTACGTGCAATTGCCTTCGATCTTCGCGACCATGCTCAAGACCACCGCCGTCTGCACCGTGGCAGCGCTTCTCGGCGGCGTGACACCCGTCCTCGCCGCGCCGCAGCAAACGAGTTTTCCTGCCTGGCTTGATGCTCATGTGGGGCTTGGTCCGGGCCAGGTTGCGCGGCCCGTGCTGAAGCGCGCCCGCGCTCTTTATCAGCAGCGCGTCGCCAATGGCCAGGTGCGCAATCCCTGCTACTTCGCCATGGACGCCACAAAGCCGAACGATCCCGGCAGCGAGACGTCCGGCGGACGCTTCTACATTATCTGCGAAGCGTCTCAGTCGTTCCGGGCGATCGCGTCCGGCCATGGTAGCGGCACGAAGCTGCCCGGTATCGTCGATTATTCCAATGGGCGCGAGTGCGCCCGGAATTTCGGCAATGCGATGGACTCAAACCTGACGACAGGCGGCTCCTACGTCACCAGCGAGATCAAGACGTCCTTCAAGGGCATCTATCGCTCCTCCGGCGCCAAAAATGCTGTCTTCATGCGTTCGTTTCTGCAGTTCGATGGCGAGGGTGACACGGCCAATGCCCGCCCGCGCGTGATCGGCGGCCACGCTGCCGCCAAGGTCGCGGCGGTTTGCATGATGAAGGCGCCGGCGAGCCCCTACGCCAATCGCGACGGCTACGTGCCGTTCGGCAAGCTGGTCAACTATGCCGGCGGCCGCAGCAACGGCTGCACGAGCTGGTCACCCACCGATGCGGACCAGGTGATGGCGATGGTCAAGGACAACCCCACGACCCTCTACATCTATCCGGAATCCTCTGACATCGCCGCCGTTGCCAAGGCTGCCGCTGCGCATATGACGCCAGCTCAGGCCGGGCTCTACTGGAACGACCAGTGCTACCAGAAGATCAGCACGCCGAAATTCTGGTCGAAATCCGTCCTTGAGCCGATCATCGCCAAATACAAGGCCGACAATCCGCCCAAGCCCGGCAAGCCGCTGCCCGTCTGCGCGCCCTGATCGGCATCGCCATGGGGTTCTGACCTAGCGAATGATACCATCGAGCGCCGGCATGCCGAGGATGGCGGCGCTGGCGATCAGCGCGTAGCAGATCCAACGGAAGGTGCTCTCGCGGGCAAGCCCGAACAGGCGCGCACCGCCGTGAAGGCCGAGCGCGTAGCTCGGCAGGATCAGCACGGTCAGCGCAAAGACCTGCGCCACGAACAGCCCGCCGAGATAATAGCTTATGACGCTGAAGACGGTCGAGATCGAGAAATAGAGGATGATGTTGGAGCGGACGCGGGTGAAGTCGCTCTTGCCGCTCAACCAGAAGGCCACGACCGGCGGACCACCGAGCTGGGCCGCGCCGCTGAACAGGCCGGCAACCAGTCCGACGCCTGCAGTCGTGGTCTGGCTCGGCTGGCCATGATAACGCCAGCCCGACACCAGCAGTGCCAGCAGGCAGATGGCAAGACCCGTGATCAGCCATCGCAGCAGCAACGGATCCATAAGCGCCAGCACCGCGGTGCCGGCCGGCACGCCGAGCACGGCGCCTGCCGCCATTGTCACCACCTCGCGACGGTTGGCGATGCGAAAGGCCGGACGCACCATGCCGAGCGTTGCCAGCCCGTCGACGACAAGCAGCACCGGCGAGATCATCTTCGGCCCGATGATGGCGCCGCCGAGCGGAATGAGGATCAGCGCCGCGCCGAAGCCGGAAAAGCCGCGGGCGAGCCCGGCGACCAGAGCGATGCCGATCAGCGCTGCCAGGCCGTGTGCCGGGAGGGATGCGATGAACCAGGCGTCGACAACCGCCCACAGCGCATCCAGCGACATCGTTCGGCGTGCTCCCTTGTCCTCAGGCGGACAGCATCAGATCCATGTTCTGCACGGCAGCGCCCGAGGCGCCCTTGCCGAGATTGTCGAGCAGGGCCACCAGGTTGACCTGGCTGCCGCCCGGCGTGCCGAAGACGAACAGCTTCATCGTGTCCTTGCCGGCAAGCTCGACAGCATCGATGCGGGGCAGGGCGCGGCTTTCCTCCAGCGGCACGACCTCGACGACGGTCTGGCCGGCGTAGAAGGCGGTGAGGGCTGCGTGAATGCTCTCCAGTGTCGCGTCGTGGCCGAGGGCGCTGAGATGCAGCGGCACCTGGACGATCATGCCCTGCGCGAACTTGCCGACCGACGGCGAGAAGATCGGGGCGCGGTCGAGCAGTCCGTGCGTGGTCATTTCAGGCACGTGCTTGTGATTGAGCGGCAGGCCATAGAGGAAATGGGGCGAGGAAATCGAGTCCGAGCGGCTCTGGTCTTCCATCTGGGCGATCATCTGCTTGCCGCCGCCGGTATAGCCGGAGACGGCATTGACGGTGACGGGGTAGCCATCGGGCAGGATGCCCGCTTCGCGCAGTGGGCGGATCAGCGCGATGGCGCCGGTCGGATAGCAGCCGGGATTGGCAACGAAGCGCGCCGCCGCGATCTTGGCGTCCTGGCCCTTGGCCATTTCGGCAAAACCATAGGCCCAGTTCGGATCGATACGGTGAGCCGTCGAGGTGTCGATGACCCGCACATTGTTGTTGCCGGACACCATCGCCACCGCTTCGCGCGAGGCATCGTCCGGAAGGCAGAGAATGGCGATGTCGGCGCTGTTCAGCATGTCCTCGCGGATCGCCGCATCCCGCCTCTGCGCCTCGGGGATCGACAGCAGCTCGACATCGCGGCGATCGGCCATGCGCGTGCGGATCTGCAGGCCGGTGGTTCCGTGTTCGCCATCGATGAAGATTTTAGGTGCCATGATCGTCCTGCGCTTTCAATAGGTTCGCACTGTTTGCGGAAACACTGTGCCATCAACTTGATTCAGAATGATAACAGTCGGTCAGCGGGTTCCAGTCCGCCGTCCGGAATGCAGGCCGAGCATATACATCGCCACCGTGGCGCCTGCAATGGCGGTGATATCGGCATGATCGTAGGCCGGCGCCACCTCGACGACATCGGCACCCCTGACGTCGAGGCCGCCAAGCCGCTGCAGCACCGACAGGATCTTGGCGCTCGACGGACCGCCGGCGACAGGCGTGCCGGTGCCCGGCGCAAAGGCCGGGTCGAGGCAATCGATGTCGACGGTGAGGTAGCTCGCCGCGCCGGCGGTGCGGGCAAGGATACGGGCGGCGATCTCCGTCGCGGTCATCTCCTCGACCTCGTGGCCGTAGATCATCTCGATACTGCAATCCTCCGGGGCATGGGTGCGGATGCCGACCTGGATCGAACGCGAAGCATCGATCAGCCCGTCACACACGGCGCGGCCGACGAAGGAGCCATGGTCGATGCGCCCGGCCTCGTCGGTCCATGTGTCCTGATGGGCGTCGAACTGCACCATCGCCAGCGGCCCGTGCCGGGCGACATGCGCCTTCAGTAGCGGCCAGGTGATGAAATGGTCGCCGCCCAGCGTCAGAAGAAAGGCGCCGCTGTCGAGCAGCGTGTTGGCCTGGCGTTCGATGGCTGCAGGGGTGGCGGCATGATTGCCGTAGTCGAGCAGGCAATCGCCATAGTCGATGACCGCCATCTCGGCGAACAGGTCGCGCCCGAAAGGATATTGCGGATCGTTGTCGAAGATTGCCGAGGCGCGGCGGATCGCCTGCGGCCCGAAGCGGGCGCCGGGGCGATTGGAGGTGGCCGCATCGAAGGGGATGCCCCACACGACGGCATCAGCGCCCGTCGGGTCCTTGGTGAAGCGGCGGCGCATGAAGGAGAGGGCGCCGGCGAAGGTCGGGTCGCTGGCGGCTGAGGTCAGCGTGGTCGCGGTGAAAGCGTGGTCGATGGATTTACTGGCCAAGCGGAGGTCCTTGGTTCTGGCTTTAACGGTGGGTCCGGCATGTCGACGACGCGGAGGCGGGTTGACGTCAATCACTAGGTAACGGGCATCTCATTTCATGAGAGGTCGGAGAACTTCTTTATTTTCACAGAGTAGCCCGGGAAGCGGGCAACGATATCCAGTTCACCTCCCATTGCCTCTATGAAGCGGCGTAACGTGCCGACATACATATCCGCGCGCTTTTCAAGCTTGGCGACCGAGCCCTGCGCGATCTGGAGAGTCTGTGCAATCTCGTCTTGAGAAAGCTTCATCGCACGGCGCAGGTCGGCAAGATCCATCTCCGCATCAAGTTTCGTTTCTTCTATAGTCGCAGCCGCCTTCGCCTCGGGGCTCATCTTTGCCCGTAAATCAGCAAATGAATGTCTACCTGCCATCGTTTTCTTCCTTTGCTAACGCCTCCAGATGCATGTCAAAAAGTTCATCAGCGATTGGGATCATGCGATCGTAGAAACGTTTGTCGCCCGTCTTGTCGCCACCGATCAGCAGGATTGCCGAGCGACGCGGATCGAAGCCATAAAATATGCGCAACGGTTTGCCGCTACTTTGGACGCGAAGTTCCCGCATGTGTCTGTGTCGCGATCCGCTTATTCCGCTTGAGTAGGGAAATGGTAGATTTGGACCGCGTTTCTCGAGTTGCCGAACGTGGGCGCTGATGCTGGCTTGCTGACCGTCAGCAAGGCCGTCCCACCAGTCTCCAAATTCGTCGGTATATTCTACTGAATATTCCATATTGGAATATTATTGGGCAATGCCCGAAATACAACCCCTCAAACATAAAAAAAAGGCGGCGCCGAAGCACCGCCTTTTCCAAAACAAAATCGAGCCAGCGATTAACGCTTGGAGAATTGGAACGAACGACGGGCCTTGGCCTTGCCGTACTTCTTACGTTCAACAACACGGCTGTCGCGGGTCAGGAAGCCGCCCTTCTTCAGAACGCCGCGCAGGCCGGGTTCGAAGTAGGTGAGGGCCTTGGAGATACCGTGACGAACGGCACCGGCCTGGCCGGAGAGACCGCCGCCAGCAACCGTGGCAATGATGTCGAACTGGCCGTCGCGGGCAGCCGCAACGATCGGCTGGCGCAGGATCATCTGCAGAACCGGGCGTGCGAAGTAGGTGGCGAATTCGCGGCCGTTGATGATGATCTTGCCGGAGCCTGGCTTGATCCAGACGCGGGCAACGGCGTTCTTGCGCTTGCCGGTTGCGTAGGAGCGGCCGAGCGAGTCGACCTTGCGGACGTGAACCGGAGCAGAAGGCTGTTCCGAAACCGTGCCGAGATCCTTCAGGGAAGAGAGGTCAGCCATGCTCAGGCGCTCCTTGTGTTCTTGCTGTTCAGCGCGGCGACGTCGAGAACGGTCGGCTGCTGCGCTTCATGGGGATGGTTGGAACCGGTGTAGACGCGCAGGTTCTTCATCTGGCGACGGCCGAGGGGGCCGCGCGGAACCATGCGCTCAACTGCCTTTTCGAGAACGCGCTCAGGAAAGCGGCCTTCGATCAGCTGGCGAGCGGTACGCTCCTTGATGCCGCCGGCATAACCGGTGTGCCAGTAGTAAACCTTGTCTTCGTACTTCTTGCCGGTGAAGACGACCTTTTCGGCATTGATGACGATGACGTTGTCGCCGTCGTCGACGTGCGGCGTAAAGGTAGCCTTATGCTTGCCACGCAGACGCATTGCGATAACAGAAGCGAGACGACCAACGACGAGCCCTTCGGCGTCGATGATGATCCACTTCTTCTCCACCTCTGCAGGCTTCTGGGAGAAGGTAGCCATGTTGTATACTCTCTATCTGGACCCGAAACCCGAAGGTCTGGGCGTTTCTTGTTGCTTGAATTGGCAAGGCTTGGCCCGACCAAAAAGAAAGCAGCCCGGAAAGGCTGCGTTTCTGCTGCGGCTTGTAGGGGAAAGCCCGTGCAGGGTCAAGATTGCCGATTTTGACTACTGTAAAAATTATATAGCGATTCCAATAGTTTAAGATTGCGGTATTTGAATACCTCAAAATTCACGACCGTCTGAGCACCCCTTCGGCCATTGAGCACGTCAAAAACCTTCTCGCCCGGCCGGGGGCGCAGAGGTTGGCAGCGCTGCCTAGCCGAGCCGCAGCACCAGGACGCCGGCTGCAATCAGCCCACCCGCAATGTAACGCCAGGGGCTGGCGCGTTCCTTCAGCACCACGACCGAGATCACCAGGGCAAACAGGATCGAGCTTTCGCGTAGCGCGGCGACCATCGCCACCGGCGCCTTGGTCATCGCCCAGAGCGCGATCCCGTAGGAGGCGATCGAGCCGGTGCCGCCGATCAGGCCGCGCCACCAGTTGACCCTGACATGGCGGGTGCCGCGCTGGGAAAAGGCCCAGGCAAACAGCAGCACCGGCGGCAGCAACGCCATCCACAGCGTATAGGACACGGGATTGCCGGCGCGCCGGGCGCCGATGCCGTCGACATAGGTATAGCTGGCGATCACGCAGGCATTGGCCAGCGCCAGCAGCATGGCGCGTCGGCTGCCATGCCGTGCCTCGAAGGCCAGCGTCAATATTCCCGCGCAAATGGTGACGACACCGGCCAGCGCTCCTCCGGACAGCGTCTCGCCCAGCACATAGCCGCTGCTGGCGACGATCAGCAGCGGCGCGACGCCGCGCATGACCGGGTAGACGAGGCCGATATCCCCGGCACGATAGGCGGCGGCGACCAGCTGAAAATAGGCAAATTGCAGGATGGCCGAGCCGCCGATGAACGGCCAGGCGGCCGGAAGCGGTAGAGGCAGCAGGCCGAGGAAGGGCAGCGCAGCAACGGCGCCGCCCGCCGACACCAGGGCGGCATCGAGCGACTTCTCTGTGCCCGCCTTGATAATCGCGTTCCAGGTCGCATGCAGGGCCGCGCCGAACAGCACGAGGACGACCACTTCAAGCGACATGGGCACCTCGGAAAAGGGAAGAATCAGCAGCGTCCAGCTGCCTGGAGCCGTGCTCCCTTAAACGATCCGCGAAGCCGAAATGCAATGCATTTCGAGCTCCGCCGTTCCGACCGATGAGAGCTGTCCGGGAGCCCCAATTTTCTCAGATAGCACCGTCTCGCCGCACCTACCGCCGGAAGATGATGTCGTCGTCATCGAGTTCGCTGGTTGAGTGACAGGTATAGAGCGGGCAGCTCTTCTGGTCCTTGGTCGGCAGGTAATCCTGGAAGGCATATTCATTCAGATTGCAGGCTCCACGGTCACTGACATAGCGGTCGTAAAGCGTCAGGTTCTTGGCGCGGGCAGCAGGGTGACGGAAGATCACCGCGCGTTCGCGGTTGACCAGCGCCTGGGCTGCGGCGCAGGTGTAAGACATGGAATTGTACCGGTTGATGGCAAGCGCCGGCGTCGCCAGGGACGCTGCCAGCACTGCCAGAAGAAGGATTTTTTGCATCGACGTGTCCTCACAAGGTCGTTTCATGCCTATATACGACGAAGCGGCCCTCATGGTTGCCGCCCACCCGATAAAAACATAACTGTGATCGAAGCTGGAGATCAGCAATGAACCACGACCGTTATGACGATTCCTATATCGCCGATATCCTCCACAGCGTAAAAACCATAGCTCTGGTTGGCGCGTCTCCGAATGCCGCCCGCCCGAGCAACGGCGTGATGGGCTACCTTCTGGGCAAAGGCTATCACGTTATCCCCGTCAATCCCGGCCTCGTCGGCAAGGAAATTCTAGGCCAGAGGGTCTACGGCAAGCTTGCCGATATTCCGGAGCCTGTCGACATGGTGGATGTGTTCCGCGCGCCTGAATATCTGGATGCCGTCGTCGACGACGCGCTGGCGCTGCCTGAAAAGCCCCGGGTGATCTGGTCGCAGCTCGACATCCGCGACGATGCCGCTGCCGAGAAGGCAGAGGCTGCGGGGCTCAGGGTGGTGATGAACCGTTGCCCGGCAATCGAGATCCCGAGGCTCGCCGCGGCTTGAGCAGGGCGGCAAAAGAGTAGGATTTTCTCTACCGGGCCGTGGATTGAGCAAAGATCGCGATGAACTTGTGCCGGAGGCACGCTATGCTCCCTGCAGCACCAACAAGGGAGGATATCATGGCGACCAACAATCCGGGCTTCGACACGCTGGCGATCCACGCCGGCGCCCAGCCGGACCCGACGACCGGCGCCCGCGTGACGCCGATCTACCAGACGACGGCCTATGTCTTCAACGATGCCGACACCGCAGCTGCGCTGTTCGGCCTGCAGCAGTTCGGCAATATCTACACCCGCATCATGAACCCCACCCAAGCGGTGCTCGAGGAGCGCGTTGCGGCGCTGGAAGGCGGCACGGCGGCGCTGGCGGTGGCCTCCGGCCACGCAGCGCAGCTGCTGGTATTTCACACCATCATGCAGCCCGGCGACAACTTCGTCGCCGCGAAAAAGCTGTACGGAGGCTCGATCAACCAGTTCGGTCATGCCTTCAAGAACTACGGATGGCAGGCGCGTTGGGCCGATCCGCTGGAGCCCGAGAGCTTCGAGAGCCAGATCGACGAACGCACCCGCGCGATCTTCATCGAAAGCCTCGCCAACCCGGCCGGCACCTTCATAGACATCGCCGCCATTGCCGCCGTCGCCCATCGCCATGGCCTGCCTCTGATCGTCGACAACACGCTGGCCAGTCCCTACCTCATCCGACCGCTGGAGCATGGTGCCGACATCGTCGTGCACTCGCTGACCAAGTTCATGGGCGGCCACGGCAACTCGATGGGCGGCGTCATCGTCGACGGTGGCACCTTCGACTGGTCCGCATCCGACAACTATCCGATGCTGTCGGCGCCGCGGCCGGAGTATAACGGCATGGTGCTGCATGCCACCTTCGGCAACTTCGCTTTCGCCATTGCCTGCCGGGTGCTGGGCCTGCGCGACCTCGGGGCCTCGATCGCGCCGTTCAACGCCTTCCTGATCCTCACCGGCATCGAGACGCTGCCGCTGCGCATGCAGCGCCATTGCGACAATGCACGTGATGTTGCGGGCTGGCTGAAGCGCCATCCCAAGGTTGCCTGGGTCAATTATGCCGGGCTGCCGGAAGATCCGAACCACGCGCTGCAGCAGCGCTATTCGCCCAAGGGCGCCGGCGCTGTCTTCACCTTCGGGTTGAAAGGTGGTTACGAGGCCGGCAAGACCTTCGTCGAGAGCCTGACGCTGTTCTCGCATCTCGCCAATGTCGGCGATACGCGGTCCCTTGTCATTCACCCCGCCTCGACGACCCACAAGCAGCTGACCGACGAACAGAAGATCGCCGCCGGTGCCGGCCCGGACGTGGTCAGGCTGTCCGTCGGCATCGAGGACGTCAAGGATATCATTGCCGATCTGGAGCAGGCTTTGGGCAAGACTGACGGCTGAGGCAAAGCAGACACTCGGGCGGCGCTTGTGGGAAATGAGCGCCGCCATCTTTGGCCTGTGACCTATGACGGGTTGGTATTGCGCGCTAGATTGGCTGTTGTCACCATGCGAAGCGAGATGCCGATGACCCATGCCATTCCTTTCGACCCCGCAGCCACCGCTCCCGAAGCGGGGGCGCCCGCCGCAGACCGTGTCGTATCCGGCAACCCCCGGTTTCGTACCTGGAGCATCGACGAGGCGGAGGGCGGCATATACGCCGGCATCTGGGAGGCGACGCCAGGCAAATGGCGGGTCGTCTACGAGGAGTGGGAGTATTTCTCCATCCTGTCCGGCTACTCCGTCGTCACCGGCGACACCGGTGAGGTTTACCACCTGCGCGCCGGCGATCGCATGGTCCTGCAGCCCGGCTTCAGCGGAACGTGGGAAGTCGTTGAAACGACTCGTAAGGACTACGTCGTGCGGCTTTGACTGAGGCGCGGGTCCCCGTTGAATGGCGACGGTAACGTCGGTCGATATTGCTTGAATAACATGGCGCTGGCGGCCGGCTTCCGATCTGCGGCCGTGAGCCGGCTCGTCTTGCTGCCGATAGCCGCTAAGGCACTTCAATCCATGTCATTCCGCCTTCATGAATTTGTCATCAAACTGAAACATTGCAACTATAGAGCCATCCTTGTCGCCGGAAGAGGTGGCAGCGATGGATCCTTTTGTGGTTCGTTTGTGGCTCTCTTCCGCTCGCCGTCCGATCATCACTCAAGGAAGTGAGACCCCTAATGTTGAATTTGAAAATCCGCACCCTCTGCCTGAGCGCAGGCCTGGCAGTCGTTATGACTGGTTCGGCCATGGCTGCCGACATCACCGGCGCTGGTTCGAGCTTCATCGCTCCGGTTCTGTCCAAGTGGGCCGAAGGCTACAAGGCTGCGACGAAGAACACCGTCAACTATCAGTCGGTTGGTTCGGGCGCCGGCATCAAGCAGCTCCTCGACAAGACCATCGTATTCGGCGCTTCGGACAAGCCGATGAGCGACGCCGACCTCGAAAAGAACGGTATTGCCCAGTTCCCGATGATCTCCGGCGGCATCGTCGTTTCCTATAACGTCGAAGGCGTAAAGGCAGGCGAACTCGTTCTCGATGGCACGACGCTCGCCGACATCTTCCTTGGCAAGATCGCCAAGTGGGACGATGCAGCCATCAAGGCGCTCAACCCGTCCGTAAAGCTGCCATCCACGCCGATCTCCGTCGTTTATCGCGCCGACAGCTCGGGCACGACCTTCAATTTCACCGACTACCTGTCGAAGGTTTCGCCGGATTGGAAGTCCAAGGTTGGCTCGAACACGGCTGTTGAATGGCCGGTCGGCTTCGGCGCCAAGGGCTCGGAAGGCGTTTCCACCACCGTCAACCAGACGGCTGGCTCGATCTCCTACGTTGAATACTCCTACGTCGTTGCCAACCACATCGGTTTCGCGAAGATGAAGAATGCCGCCGGCAAGGTCATCGAGCCTAACCTCGAAACCTTCAAAGCTGCTGCTTCCAACGCCGATTGGGCACATGCCAAGAACTTCAACTTGATCATCACCAATCAGCCTGGCGAAAAGAGCTGGCCGATTGCTGCTTCGACCTGGGTCATGCTCTACAAGAAGCCGGCCGATGCTGCTTCCAACGAAGAAGCGCTGAAGTTCTTCAAGTGGGCCTATGAGAAGGGCCAGAAGTCGGCAACGGACATGTCCTACCTGCCGGTTCCGGAAACTGTTGCCAAGGTTGTCGAAGAATCTTGGAAGAAGGACTTCGGCACGAAGTAATCTGTGCTGACGAAATACCTACGGCGGACAGGGTATTGCCCTGTCCGCCTTTGCTAACAGGAGAAGGGGATAGCGATGGCTGATGCGACTCAGACGGCTGGATTCCAGACCATGGAAACCTCTGCCGTCACCAGAAAATTCCGGACGCAGGATCGGATTTTCTATTTCATGACGCTCGGCTCGGCTTCTTTTGTCGTGCTTCTGCTACTGGCAATCGTGACTGTTCTTATCCTCGATGCCGTGCCCACCTTCCAAGCCTTCGGTCTGTCGTTCCTCTGGGGAACCCGGTGGAGTGCGCCACTGGAGATCTACGGCGCAGTGCCCGCGCTCGTCGGTACGCTGGTGAGTTCGTTTATCGCCATGCTGATCGCAGTTCCGATCGGCATCGGTATCGCGATCTTCCTGACAGAACTCTGCCCCGGCAGCCTGCGACGCCCGATCAGCACCGCCATCGAACTCCTTGCCGGCGTTCCCTCGATCATCTACGGCATCGTCGGCCTGTTCATGATCGTGCCGCTGATGCAGACCTACATCCTGCCGTTCCTGATGGCGACCGTCGGCCAGGTGCCGCTGATCGGCTTGCTGTTCCAGCCGCCGGCACCCGGCGTCGGCCTTCTGACGGCAAGCATCGTCCTGGCCATCATGATCCTGCCTTTCATCACCGCGATCTCCCGCGACGTGTTCACCACCGTGCCGCCGATGCTGCGCGAATCCGCCTACGGCATGGGCATGAGCACTTGGGAAGTGGCGCGCAACATTCTGATCCCCTATACCCGTCGCGGTCTGGTCGGCGGCATCATGCTCGCCCTTGGCCGTGCGCTTGGCGAAACCATGGCCGTGACCTTCGTCGTCGGCTCCGTGAGCCGCCTGCAATCCTCGATCATCTCGCCGTCCACCACCATTTCAGCCCAGATCGCTAATAATTTCGGCGATGCCGACGGTCTGCAATTTTCGAGCCTGATGGCACTCGGCCTGCTCCTGTTCGTCCTCTCCTTCTGCGTGCTTGCAGTGGCGAGATGGATGATCGGTCGCGTCGACTCGTTTTGAGGAAGAAAGCCATGGAAAGTGCAATCCGCCAGAGGATCATTTCGCGCCGCTATCTGACGAACCGGGTGATGATGACCCTGTCGTTTCTGGCCGCCGTCCTCGGCATATTTTTTCTGAGCGTCATCCTCGCGACCCTGCTTTATCGTGGTGTTACGGCGCTCAGCCTCGACGTGTTCACCATGTCGATCCCTGCCCAGGGCTCGCGCGGTGGTCTGCTCAATGCAATCTACGGTACCTTCGTCGTGACCGGCCTTGCGACCCTGCTTGCGGCTCCGATCGGCATTCTCGCCGGCACCTACCTTGTGGAATTCGCCAACGGCAGCAAGCTTGCCGAGGTCGCGAAGTTCATCAACGACATCCTGCTGTCGGCACCTTCGATCATCATCGGCGTGTTCGTCTACGGTGTCGTGGTCATCCCCATGCACGGCAACTCTGCCATCGCCGGCATCATCGCCCTGGCGCTTATCGCCCTTCCGGTCATCAACCGCACGACGCAGGACATGCTTTTGCTGGTGCCGAACGCCCTTCGTGAAGCAACGGCAGCACTCGGCGCTCCCCGTTGGAAGGCCATGATGACTGTGATATACAGGTCCGCATGGTCGGGCATCCTGACGGGTATTCTGCTCGCGGTCGCGCGTATCAGTGGCGAGACAGCGCCGCTGCTCTTCACGGCCGGCTACAGCAAGTTCCTGAATGGGGGACTGACTGGCCCGATAGCCACGCTGCCGGTTGCCATCAATACGCTTGCCGCAGATGCCGGCGAAGATCTGAAGCAATTGGCCTGGGCAGGCGCGCTGATCATCACCGTCGCCATTCTGGCCCTGAACATCCTTGCCCGTTTTCTGAGTGGGCGCCGCCAGTGACGCAGCTGCCGAACGATAGGAATAAGACCATGAACATGAGCGACAACAGTTTCCAGAGCGTCAATGCCCAGTCGGCCAAGGATGCGGCTTCCCGCTCGGAAGCCGGCGAGCTTGCCAAGCTTGATGTCAAAAACCTCGATTTCACCTACCAGAACGGCCATCGCGTTCTGAAGGGTGTGAACATGCGCATCAGCAAGAACGCGGTCACGGCATTCATCGGTCCTTCGGGCTGTGGCAAGTCCACGCTGCTGCGCACCTTCAACCGTATGTACGACCTCTATCCGGGCCAGACGGCATCGGGCGAGATCCTGCTCGACGGTCGCAACATCCTGGCCAAGGACGTCGATCTGAACGATCTGCGCGCCAAGGTCGGCATGGTGTTCCAGAAGCCCACCCCGTTCCCGATGTCGATCTACGAGAACGTCGCTTTCGGCATCCGCCTTTACGAGAAGATCTCCAAGGCGGAAATGGACGCACGCGTCGAGGAGGCGCTGACCGTCACGGCGCTGTGGGGCGAAGTGAAGGAAAAGCTGCAGCAGAGCGGTCTCGGACTTTCCGGCGGCCAGCAGCAGCGCCTGTGCATCGCCCGTGCGATCGCGGTGAAGCCGTCCGTGCTGCTTCTCGACGAGCCGACATCCGCACTCGACCCGATCTCGACGGCCAAGATCGAGGAACTGGTTGCGCAATTGAAGGCCGATTTCACCATCGTCATCGTGACGCACAACATGCAGCAGGCCAGCCGTATCTCCGACAAGACGGCCTTCATGTATCTCGGCGATCTCATCGAATACGGCGCCACCGACCAGATCTTCCAGGCGCCGAAGAACAAGCGCACGGAAGACTACATCACCGGCCGCTACGGCTGATACCTGATCTTCTCCAATTTACGATGGCGCTCCGCGAGGGGCGCCATTTTGCGTTTCAGGTCCGGGGCTCTGGAACACCCGATGCATCCCCAACGAGCAATGGCATCAGGCGCCACCGTCTTGACCGGCGGGGGTATGAGGTTAACTACTTCAGCGGCTTCGGGCGCGATGTGCGTCCGGAGACGAACGCAATTGAGTTTTGGAGGAGATTTGGTCATGCGTCTTTTGTTGCCAGCCGCTGTCGCGGCCGCCTTTGCCGTGGGGCTGCCAGCCGCCGCCATGGATCCCCCGGCCTCGCCGCCGGCTGATCGAGCGCTGAAGGATTTCGTAACAGGCGTGGAGAAGGATGGGTCCATCACCTTCCGCCTCTATGCGCCCGCCGCCAAGTCGGTCGCGGTCGTCCTCGGTTCGCGCGATCCGCTGTCCATGACGCGCGGCGACGATGGTGTCTGGACGGCAAAGAGCGAACCGCTGAAGCCCAATCTCTACGAATACTATTTCAACATCGACGGGTTCCGCAGCATCGACACCGGCACCAATGCCCCTAAGCCGCAGCGGCAGGTCAATAGCAGCCTCATTCTCGTCCCGGGCAGCATCCTGGATACGCGCAACGTTCCCCATGGCGATGTGCGATTGGTAACGCTGCATTCCAAGGCGCTGAATTCGGAGCGCCAGATGTATGTCTATACGCCGCCCGGTTACAGCGATAACTCCAGGCCGCTCCCTGTGCTGTACCTCTACCACGGCTTCGGCGACACGGCGGCATCCTGGACCATCCAGGGCAGGGCGCCGCAGATCCTCGACAATCTGCTGGCAGAGAAGAAGATACAGCCGATGCTCGTCGTCATTCCCGATACCGAAGCCGACGTGCCGGAGGCCATCGCCGAGAATTTCCCCGGCGCCGACCGCCGCAAGAACTTCTATCCCCTGAATGCCGACGCCGTGGATCGGGAACTCATCGGCGACCTCATCCCCTACATGAAGAAGCACTTTCGGGTGAAACCCGGTGCCGACAGCCGCGCGATCGCCGGCCTCTCCCAGGGAGGTTATCAGGCCCTCGTTTCCGGCCTCTCGCATCTCGGCACTTTCGGCTGGGTGGCGACGTTTAGCGGCGTTTCGACGACGACTGTGCCGAACAAGGCGGTCGATGCTACGCTCAACGAGCCGGACAAGGTCAACAAGGCGCTGCGTGGCTTCATGGTGACGGTTGGTTCCAAGGACCAGGTCACAGGTAAGGATATTGCTGGCCTGAAAGCGACGCTCGACGAAAGGAAGATCGCCTATACCTATCAGGAGTTCCCAGACCTCCAGCACGAGATGGACGTCTGGCGCCCTTCGCTGGTGGCGTTTCTGGAGAAGGTCTTCAAGCGGTAGCGCAAGCGCCTGGCTGAGTTCAGCTCAGGCGACAGAGAAACCCTGACGCCGGCGGCGTCAGTTCCGGCCCGTTGTCAATTGTAGCCAATTTTGGGGCTCACCAGGCGAGATCGAGCCGTTCCAGTCCATGGAAATGGTAGACGTCCTTGACGACCGGCGTCTGCGCCAGCCGCAGCCCCGGCAAGCGCTTGAACAGGATTGGCAAGGCGATGTTGAGCTCAAGGCGGGCAAGCGGTGCGCCGATGCAGAAGTGAATGCCGGCGCCGAAGGAGAGGTTGGGCGCCTCGCGCCGGCCCGGCCGAAAGGCCAGCGGGTCGCTGTACTTCGTCGGATCGAGATTGGCGGCAGCAAGGATCATCGCGACCTTGTCGCCGCGCTCGAAAGGAATGCCGTCGATCTCCACTGTTTCCAGTGCCCAGCGCTGAAAGATATGCACCGGCGCGCATAGGCGCAGCGTTTCCTCGACGGTCCGCTCGGTCGTCGCATCGTCGGCAAACAGCGATGCCGGCTCCACGCCGCTGTCGAGAATGACCCGCACGGAATTTCCGATCTGGTGGACCGTTGCCTCATGGCCGGCGTTGAGCAGCACGATCGTCGTCGACACCAGCTCGTCGTCGGTCAGATACTGGCCCTTGTGCTCTGTCGTGATCATGTGGCTGAGTAGATCGTCGCGCGGCGCCGCCCGGCGCTCGCGGATCACCGATCTGACATAGTCGGCAAATTCCTTTGCCGCCCGGTCTGCGGCATCCTCGTCCGCCCGCGTGCGGCCGAACATGTACATGCGCACATAGGCATGCGACCACTTGAGCAACTGCGGCCCCATTTCGTCCGGAATGCCGATCATCCGGGCAATCATCGTGACGGGGATGATGTCGGCGAAGGCGGAGAGCAATTCGACCTCGCCGTTGCCGTCAAAGCCGTCGATCAAGCGGTGGGCCAGCGCCTCGATTTCCGGCTTCATCTTCTCCACATGGCGCGAGACGAAGGCGCGGTTGACCAGCGTACGCAGCCGCGTGTGTTCGGGCGGTTCGATCTCCAGCAGCGAATGCAGCTCGGCCGCATCGAAGTTGCGCAGATGGGACAGGGGCTCGGCCATGCCCAGTTCGGCACGGCTGGCGACATGCAGGATCTGACGGCCGAAGCGGCGGTCGCGCAACAGGCTGTTGACCTGATCATAGCCGACGAAGGTCCAGATCTTCTGCTCTTCCCAATAGAAGGTTGGGCAGTGATCATGCAGTGCCGCGTAAACGGCATTCGGATTGCCGTAGAAGGCGGGGTCTTTGCCATCGAGGGAAGCGCGGCGCGTGGCCGGATCGAGACGGAGAACGGAAGGGATCATCATGCCACCGGGCTTAGCGCAAACTCGCGGCTGCGAAAAGATCGGCGAACGCTCTTTGCGTCAGCCGAGGATTTTTGCCTCAGCTGCGCGCCAAAGCGCGGATGCGCTGAAGCGCTTCCACCTGGTCATCGACCGTTGGCACCAGTTCGCCGGCATGGGGGTCCTGTGTAAACTCGGGGCCGCGGACAGTGTCGGCCTCACTGAAGACGACGGTGCGATTGCGTCCTGCACCTTTGGCGGCATAGAGAGCCCGGTCTGCAGCACCGGTCAAGCGGTCCCAGTCGGCATCCACTGCGGACGCAAGTGACACGCCGACGCTGACGCTGGCGCTGATGGACAAGCCCTCGACAGACAGCGGGTGGCGGCAGAAGGCTTCGCGGAGATTTTCGGCCACCGCCTCTGCCTCCACCTGGTCGCTGACCGTGAGGAAAGCCATGAACTCTTCACCACCCATGCGGCCGAAACCGGCGCCACGGGGAAGCGAGGCCCGAGCGATGCCGACGAATTCCCGCAGAACCTGGTCGCCGGCCTGATGACCGTAGCGGTCGTTGATGCTCTTGAAGTGATCGAGATCGAACAGAAGCGCGGCGACCCGTTGCTCGGGGTCGGAAATTTCGCGCTTGAGCAGGCCGAAGAACTCCAGGAGGCCGCGACGGTTCAAGACAGAGGTCAGCGAGTCGTTGAGCGATAGCGCTCTCCAGCGACGCTGCGAGCGCTGGACCAGCACATATCCGGTCAGCACGATGGCAATGGTGATCAGGAAGCCGGTTGTAAGCGCCGTGGCGACTTGGTAGTGCGCCAGCGCCGGCCCCTTAGGGGTCGCGATGACCCCGCCGAGCGCCATGACGAAACAGGCACAGGCAAGCGTCATCAGCACGTAGACCAGCGGTATCCGTGCCCGCTCCGGCCGGCCGCCGTTCACTGGCCGGGCAGCCGCAGCAAGCAGCGTGGCGCCGGCAGCGGTCGCCAGCAGAAAGAGGACGATGCGGTTGGCAAGGCTGTCATGCACCCAGGGCAGCCAGACCCCAGCGATCCAGATCGCCGGCGGCAGCAGGGCGGTCCAGTCCGCCTTGCGCTTGTCCAGCATGCAGAAGCCCGAGATCCAGGCGCTGATCCCTATGAACGAAAGCGTGTTGCCGAGGTCGATCGAAAGCAGATCGGGCAGCAAAAGCCGGCAGCCGACAAGCGCGTGACCAATGGAGCGCAGCAGGAAGCCGATGGACCAGAGCAGGAAGAAGCGCTGCTGTCGATCGTTGCGCCAGGCAAGAAACAGCACCAGCGAAAGTGTTGCCGCTTCCGAACTCCAGATCGTCAGTCCTGTCGTGATATTGAACACTGTCGTGCAACTCCATATACGCACTGCACCATGACGGAAGAAACTCGCCAGCCGGTTAACGCCGCCACAAACAGATGACTTCGACCGCCCACGAAAAAGCCCGGCCGAATTCATGATGTGCCCAGGCGAAGCTCCGCCGCTACGCTGCGTTCATGAAGTCTTTACTGTGGTATATCGAAAATCTGTGTGTCGAGACTGGTGTAGGGCATCCGCAATCGCTATTTGCAAGAAACTACATTAGACACGGCGCGAAATTCATTCGCACTCGCTTCTTGACGTTATCCTCTGGCGCGTCTTGAAGTGGTGGGCGGTGACACTCTATGTAGGAGTGACGATTTTATTCGATTCCCGGCACTTCGCCGCCGGGTGCAAGTTTGACAGAGGACGCACATGAGAAATCCAGTCGATACCGCTATGGCTCTGGTGCCCATGGTTGTGGAGCAGACCAATCGGGGCGAACGGTCCTACGACATCTATTCGCGCCTTCTGAAAGAGCGCATCATCTTCATGACGGGTCAGGTCGAAGATCACATGGCGACGCTCGTCTGCGCGCAGCTGTTGTTCCTCGAAGCCGAGAACCCGAAAAAGGAGATTGCGATCTATATCAATTCTCCGGGCGGTGTCGTCACCGCCGGCATGGCCATCTACGATACCATGCAGTTCATCAAGCCTGCCGTGTCGACGCTCTGCATCGGTCAGGCCGCCTCGATGGGTTCGCTGCTGCTCGCAGCCGGCCACAAGGACATGCGCTTCACGACGCCCAATTCGCGGATCATGGTGCACCAGCCCTCGGGCGGCTTCCAGGGTCAGGCGTCGGACATCGAGCGCCATGCCCGCGACATCATCAAGATGAAGCGCCGCCTCAACGAGATCTATGAAAAGCATTGCGGCCGTACCTATGAGGAAGTCGAGCAGACGCTCGATCGCGACCACTTCATGACGGCCGAGGAAGCCAAGGACTGGGGTCTGGTCGACAAGGTCCTGACATCGCGCACCGAGATGGAGGGCGCCGCCGACGCGTGATTATTCGCGTGACGGTGTCTTCTTAGCCACAGTTCTATCCCATTTGTGATCGAATGAGGGGTTTAAACTGAAGCAGAAGGCGCTAATAATAGGCTTTAACGCTATGTTTCGTTTTTATGACGTAGCGTTCGAATTCTAAGGGGAATTCGTTGCCGCCGCGGCCCGGGTCAAGGCTCGGACCGCGTTCAGTACCCCTAGGAGCGCCTGAACGGGCAATGCTCCAGTCCATGGAGCGGCTCAGGCGAGCGCAGAGAGTGGACCGCCATTTCGATGTGGAAATGCGGCGTGCTGGAAGGAAAGTGATATGAGCAAAGTCAGCGGCAGCAACGGCGGTGACTCCAAGAACACCCTGTATTGTTCTTTCTGCGGCAAGAGCCAGCACGAAGTCCGGAAGCTTATCGCCGGGCCGACCGTCTTCATCTGCGATGAATGCGTCGAGTTGTGCATGGACATCATCCGCGAGGAAAACAAATCCTCGATGGTCAAGTCCCGCGACGGCGTTCCCACGCCCCAGGACATCATCAAGGTTCTCGACGAATACGTCATCGGTCAGCGCCAGGCGAAGAAGATCCTGTCGGTCGCCGTGCACAACCATTACAAGCGCCTTGCCCATTCTTCCAAGAATGGCGACATCGAATTGGCGAAGTCCAACATCCTGCTCGTCGGCCCGACCGGCTGCGGTAAGACCTATCTTGCCCAGACGCTGGCCCGCATCATCGATGTGCCCTTCACCATGGCCGATGCGACGACACTCACCGAAGCCGGTTATGTCGGCGAGGACGTCGAGAACATCATCCTGAAGCTTCTGCAGGCGGCCGACTACAACGTCGAGCGTGCCCAGCGCGGCATCGTCTACATCGACGAAGTCGACAAGATCTCGCGCAAGTCCGACAATCCGTCGATCACCCGCGACGTCTCGGGCGAGGGCGTGCAGCAGGCACTGCTGAAGATCATGGAAGGCACCGTCGCCTCCGTGCCCCCTCAGGGCGGCCGCAAGCATCCCCAGCAGGAATTCCTGCAGGTCGATACCACGAACATCCTGTTCATCTGCGGTGGCGCTTTTGCCGGCCTCGACAAGATCATCTCGGCCCGTGGCGAGAAGACCTCGATCGGCTTCGGTGCCTCCGTCAAGGCTCAGGACGATCGCCGCGTCGGCGAAGTGCTGCGCGAACTGGAGCCGGAAGATCTGGTCAAGTTCGGCCTGATCCCGGAATTCATCGGTCGTCTGCCTGTTCTGGCGACGCTGGAAGACCTGGATGCCGATGCGCTGATCCAGATCCTGTCCGAGCCGAAGAACGCGCTGGTGAAGCAGTATCAGCGTCTGTTCGAGATGGAAGACGTCGAACTCAACTTCCACGAGGACGCCCTGCGCGAAATCGCCCGCAAGGCGATCACCCGCAAGACCGGTGCCCGCGGGCTTCGTTCGATCATGGAGAAGATCCTGCTCGACACGATGTTCGATCTGCCCGCGCTGGAAGGCGTGCGTGAAGTGGTCATCTCGGAAGAGGTCGTGCGCGGCTCTGCCCGTCCGCTCTACATCTATGCCGACCGGCAGGACGAGAAGGCCAATGTTTCGGCTTAACGGCTGACGCAGTTCTGTAACATTCTCGAGGGGCTCGTCGGTGACGGGCCCCTTTCTGTTTGAAATACCATGCAGTTTACTGTTAGACTTTCGAATATGGTGGTCGCCGCAGGGTTCGAACCGTTGCACTGCGTACCACCGGCGGCCATGATGGCGTGATTCTGTATGCGTTCGGTGCATCAGCCATTGCGTTGCCGTCCGATGGATGCGGCGATGGCGTGAGGCGCCGGACGATCCGATTTTGTTTTGCGTTCAATGTTGTAATGAGCCTGTCACATCTCGCTCCGCAGGCAGGCTGTACGGCTTGAAATTGTTAACGTGAACCTCCACTTCTACATCAAGTGAGAGAAGCCGGCGCACCAAAACGCTGCCGGCGCTTATCCCGGAAACGGGACGATGGAAAGGAATTGAAATGTCGAAGAAAACGTCTGCGGCACACGAGAGCATTGCCTATCCGGTACTCCCGTTGCGCGATATCGTGGTCTTCCCCCATATGATCGTGCCGCTGTTCGTCGGCCGCGAAAAGTCGATCCGTGCGCTTGAAGAGGTCATGGGTTCCGATAAGCAGATCATGCTCGTCACCCAGATCAACGCCAGCGACGACGACCCGGCTCCGGATGCGATCCACAAGATCGGCACCATTGCCAACGTGCTGCAATTGCTGAAGCTGCCTGACGGCACCGTCAAGGTGCTGGTCGAAGGTAAGTCGCGCGCCGAAATCGACAGCTATACCGGCCGCGAGGATTTCTACGAAGCCCTCGGCCATGCGCTCGAAGAGCCGGCTGAAGATCAGGTCGAGCTGGAAGCGCTGTCGCGCTCGGTCGTCTCCGAGTTCGAAAGCTATGTGAAGCTCAACAAGAAGATCTCGCCCGAGGTCGTTGGTGCTGCCAGCCAGATCGAGGATTACTCGAAGCTGGCCGATACCGTCGCCTCGCATCTGTCGATCAAGATCACCGAGAAGCAGGAGATGCTGGAAACCACCAGCGTCAAGGGCCGCCTGGAAAAGGCGCTCGGCTTCATGGAAGGCGAGATTTCGGTCCTGCAGGTCGAGAAGCGTATCCGCTCGCGCGTCAAGCGCCAGATGGAGAAGACCCAGCGCGAGTACTATCTGAACGAACAGATGAAGGCGATCCAGAAGGAGCTTGGCGACGGCGAGGAAGGCCGCGACGAGATGGCCGAGCTGGAAGAGCGCATCAACAAGACCAAGCTGTCCAAGGAAGGCAAGGAAAAGGCCGATGCCGAGCTGAAGAAGCTCCGGCAGATGAGCCCCATGTCGGCCGAGGCGACGGTCGTGCGCAACTATCTCGACTGGCTGCTCGGGATTCCGTGGAACAAGAAGTCCAAGGTCAAGACCGATCTCGCCGCTGCTGAAAAGATCCTCGACGACGACCATTTCGGTCTCGACAAGGTCAAGGAACGCATTGTCGAATATCTGGCCGTACAGGCTCGCTCGACCAAGATGAAGGGCCCCATCCTGTGCTTGGTTGGTCCTCCCGGCGTCGGCAAGACCTCGCTCGCCCAGTCGATCGCCAAGGCGACCGGCCGCGAATATGTTCGCATGGCGCTTGGCGGGGTGCGTGATGAGGCCGAGATCCGCGGTCACCGCCGCACCTATATCGGCTCGATGCCCGGCAAGGTCATCCAGTCGATGAAGAAGGCCAAGAAGTCCAACCCGCTCTTCCTGCTCGACGAAATCGACAAGATGGGCCAGGACTTCCGCGGCGATCCGTCTTCGGCTCTGCTCGAAGTGCTCGATCCGGCCCAGAACGGCACATTCCAGGATCACTACCTGGAAGTCGAATACGATCTGTCTGACGTCATGTTCGTGACAACAGCCAATACGCTGAACATCCCGGCACCTTTGATGGACCGCATGGAAGTCATCCGTATTGCCGGTTACACGGAAGACGAAAAGCGTGAGATCGCCAAGCGGCATCTGCTGCCGAAGGCCATCAAGGAACATGCGCTGCAGCCGAGCGAATTCTCGGTCAGCGACGATGCCCTGATGTCGATCAGCCAGCATTATACCCGCGAAGCCGGCGTTCGTTCGTTCGAGCGCGAATTGATGAAGCTCGCCCGCAAGGCGGTCACCGAGATCATCAAGGGCAAGTCGACATCGGTGCATGTCACCGCGGCCAACATCGACGAGTATCTGGGCGTTCCCCGGTTCCGCCATGGCGAAGCCGAGCGCGAGGATCAGGTCGGCGTTGTCACGGGTCTTGCCTGGACGGAAGTCGGCGGCGAGTTGCTGACGATCGAAGGCGTGATGATGCCTGGCAAGGGCCGCATGACGGTGACCGGCAATCTGAAGGAAGTGATGAAGGAATCGATTTCCGCAGCGGCGTCTTATGTCCGCAGCAGAGCCGTCGATTTCGGCATCGAACCACCACGCTTCGACAAGAGCGATATCCACGTGCACGTTCCGGAAGCGGCAACGCCTAAGGACGGTCCGTCAGCGGGTGTCGCCATGGCAACTGCCATCGTCTCGATCATGACCGGTATTCCTGTCGACAAGAATGTCGCTATGACCGGCGAGATCACACTGCGCGGTCGGGTCCTGCCAATCGGTGGTTTGAAGGAAAAGCTGCTGGCTGCTCTTCGCGGCGGCATCAAGAAGGTGCTCATTCCGGAAGAAAACGCCAAGGATCTGGCGGAAATTCCGGACAACGTGAAGAACGGCATGGAGATCATCCCGGTATCCCGCATGGGCGAGGTGATCCAGCATGCCCTGATCCGGCAGCCCGTCGCTATCGAGTGGGACGGCTCCATCGAAACGCCGCTGATCGCGACGGTCGAGGGCGTCGACGATCTGGGCAACACTTTGGCGCATTAAGGCAGGCCGCTGCCACACTTGTGCCGAATTGACATAAAAGCGAGAAAAGGCCGGCTTCAACGCCGGCCTTTTCTGTGAAAACTGCTTCGGGATGCTTGCTTTTCCTTGTTTTGCAGGGCTTTTGGGTTGCGACGGGGCAGAGCTTACGTATTCTGCGCCCGGCTTATTGATTGAGTCGTTTCATACCGAAGAAAGGGTTGGAAACATGAACAAGAATGAACTCGTGTCTGCAGTGTCCGAGAAGGCCGGCATCACCAAGGCTGATGCAGCTTCCGCTGTCGATGCTGTTTTTGAAGTCGTCCAGGGCGCACTGAAGAGCGGCGGCGACGTTCGTCTCGCCGGTTTCGGCAGCTTCACCGTTTCTCACCGTGCAGCGTCCAAGGGTCGTAACCCTTCGACTGGCGCTGAAGTCGACATTCCGGCTCGTAACGTGCCGAAGTTCACGCCCGGCAAGGGCCTGAAGGAATCCGTCAACAGCTGATTTCGCTTGGCCGGCCGGTCGACGGCGATCCAGGCTGGCGGCGCTTAGAAAGAGGGTCCGGTTTTTCCGGACCCTTTTTGCGTTTTACCAGCGCTGGTGCACGTGCGGTGCGATCAGCCGGTCGTAGATCTCGCGCGTGGCCGCCATGACATCGGCCGACAGTGGTGAAAGGTCGGCTGCGGCAGCGTTCGCCTTGGCCTGCTCGGCATTGCGGGCACCGGGGATGACAACGGTCACGGCATCGCTCATCAAGATCCAGCGCAGCGCGAAGGCCGCCATGCTCGCGCCCTCAGGCACAAGCTTGCGCACTTCTTCGACCGCCTCCAGCCCGACGTCGAACGGCACGCCGGCAAAGGTCTCGCCGACATCGAAAGCTTCGCCGTTGCGATTGAAGTTGCGATGGTCGTCGGCAGCGAAAGTCGTGCCGCTGGTGATCTTGCCGGACAGCAGGCCGCTTGCCAGCGGTACCCGGGCAATGACGGCGACGTTGTTGCGTCGCGCTTCCGCAAAGAACAAGTCGGACGGACGCTGTCGCAAAATGTTGTAGATGATCTGGATGCTGACGACGCCCGGAAAGGCGATGGCCTTCAGCGCTTCCTCGACCTTCTCGACGCTGACGCCGTATCCCTTGATCTTGCCGTCCTGCGTCAGTGCGTCCAGCGCTTCGAACACCTCCGGCCGGTACAACACCTCCGTCGGCGGGCAATGAAGCTGCACCAGATCGAGGCATTCTACGCCGAGATTCTTCAGGCTGCGGTCGATGAAGCCTTCGAGGTTGGCCTTGGTATAGCCGTCGGCCACGTGCGGATCGAGCCGTCGTCCCGCCTTGGTGGCAACCATCGGGCGTTCGCCGCCGCGCGCCTTCAGCACCTCGGCGATGATTTTTTCGGAACGACCGTCGCCATAGACGTCGGCGGTGTCGATAAAGGTCATGCCGGCGTCGAGTGCTGCGTTGAGTGCCGCGCGGCCGTCGGCCTCGCTGACATCGCCCCAGGCGCCGCCAATCTGCCAGGCGCCGAAGCCGACGTCGCTGACGGTGAATGGCATGCGGCCGAATGCGTGATGTCTCATGGAATTCCTCCTCTGGTGGATGGACAAGGGCGTAGCAAAGCGGATCATGCGCAGCAAGCCGTCGCGCGCTTGTCTCGGGTAGGCAGATAGGGGAGAAGAGCAGCGCGGCAATCGGACGTTATCATCTGCATCAAGGGTTCAGGCTGCTGGCAATCACCCTGTTGCCCCGATATGTTGCGCCGAACCCGAAGCCCTGAGGACCTGCCATGTCGACGCCCGTTCGTATCTCCAATGAATTCCTGACCATCGAGGTCTCCTCGCTCGGCGCCGAAATGCAGAGCCTCGCAGACAACAACGGACGTTCCTACCTGTGGAATGGCGACGCAGCATTCTGGACCGGTCGCTCGCCGATCCTGTTTCCGATCGTCGGCAGGGCGCCGGAGGATCATCTGGTCATCGACGGCCAGAGCTATCCCATGGGCCAGCACGGCTTCGCGCGCCGCAGCGAGTTTGTCCTTGCCGCCGCCACCGAAACGACAACCCGGCACGAGCTGGCGACCTCGGGCGCGACGTCGGCCGTCTATCCCTTCGACTTCCTGCTCGCCGTCGAGCACCGCATCGAGGGACGGTCGGTCACCGTTTCAGCCGAGGTGACCAACCGTGGCGACAAGCCCATGCCGTTCGGCCTCGGTTTTCATTCGGCCTTCGTCTGGCCGCTGCCAGACGCCGAGGATCGGCCCCACGGCGTCACGCTCGACAACGGAGCCGAGCCGCCGCTGACGCGGCTTGATGGCGGATTGGTGAAGCCCGGTACGTTGCCGTCGCCCTTCAGGGCCGGCCATCTCGTGCTGGACCATGCGATGTTCGACGCCGACGCGATGATCTTCCCGCAGGGTGCCGGCAGCGGGCTGCGCTATGGCGTCGAGGGCGGCCCGCAGCTGCGCTTTCAGTTCGAGAACCTCCCGAACCTGGCACTATGGAGCAAACCCGGCGCGCCGTTTCTCTGCGTCGAGCCTTGGCATGGCACGGCGGCCGAAATCGGGGGGTCTAAGGAACTCGCCGACCGACCCTACACGACGCTGCTCGCATCGGGTGCCACCGCGCGCTTCGCCTTCACGGTCGAAATCCCGGAAACCGAGTAACAGCCAGCGGGGATGTGGCAGCCCTCATCGAGGCACGAGGAGCGTCGTCGGCTCGGTGCCGGGCGTAGCCGAGCTTTTTTCATGCGCCCGCAGATTGGTCACGGGAAACGCGCGGTTAACCACGCGGAAAACGCCCATGTTACTATCGGTGAGGTTCGACGTTGGGTGCCTGCGCACTTTCCAATGCAGGAAAATTCATGACGATCGCCCGGCCGGATTGGCTACAGATTGCATCTGAAGCCAGAAGTTTTCGTCAGATGTATCGTCTGGCCGGTGAGATTGCGGCAAGTGCCGCCTCTACTGGCGGCGAAAAGCGGGCCGCCAAGCGGGTGGTTGGCAGCCTCCGCGATGTCATCGATGCCCCCATCGCAGCGGCGGCGACGCTCGCCAAGGCTCGCATGTGCTTTGAGCGGCTTGTCAATTTGCTGCGGCCCGCGCCCTGACAGCCTCTGTCAAACAGCTGCGGTGAGATCGAGATCTGTCGAAAGCTTGGGATGAACGTGTAGCCGCCGTAGCAATGCCCGCGAAAAATGCTTAAAAAAATCACCCGATGCTTTGCGACCGGAGCGTATGTCCTCATTCACCTTCATCCACGCGGCCGATCTGCATCTCGGCAGTCCCTTCCAGGGGCTGGCCCTGAAAGACGCCGATATCGCCGCAATCTTCGTTGATGCTAGCCGCAAGGCATTCTCGACCCTGGTCGACCGCGCCGTTGAACGGCAGGTGGATTTCTTCATCATTGCCGGCGACGTCTATGACGGCGATTGGAAAGACAACAAGATCGGTCTGTTCTTCAACCGCGAAATGGCCCGGCTGGAGCGCGCCGGCATACCGGTCTACCTGCTCCGGGGAAACCACGACGCGGAAAGCGTCATCACCAAGACCATCACCCTGCCGGACAATGTTCACGAGTTTCCGACCGCGAAACCCGGTACCTTCAAGATCGACGCGCTCAAGGTGGCGCTGCACGGTCAGGGCTTCGCCGACCGGTCCGCCACCGACAACCTCGCGCTCGCCTATCCGGCGGCGCTGCCGGGCTGGTTCAATATCGGCGTGCTGCACACATCGCTGACGGGGCGCGAGCCCCATGCAAACTATGCGCCTTGCTCGCTCGACGACCTGCGCTCGCGCGGCTACGATTACTGGGCGCTGGGCCATGTCCACGAATATGAGCTGCTTTCGGAAAACCCGGCGATCCTGTTTCCGGGCAATCTGCAGGGGCGCAGCATCCGCGAATGCGGTGCCAAGGGCGCGCTGCTGGTCACCATCGAGGACGGTGCCGTCAACCATGAACGGATCATCGTCGACGAGGCGCGGTTCGGTGAGCTTGCCGTCGACGTCACGGTCGATGACGACCCGGCGACGATCCTGCGGCGCATCCAGCAATCCGTCGAGCCGCTCGTCGACGGCATGGAGGAGCGCCTGCTGGCATTGCGCGTCCGGCTGTCCGGCGAAAGCCATGCGCGCAAGGATCTGATTGCCCGCCGCCAGGATTTTCATGACGAGGTGCAGGCTGCCTGCCACCGCGCGCATGCCGACATCTGGCTGGAAAAGCTCGAGCTGCGGCTGACGGACCCGGTCGGACGCAATCCTGCTGGCCTTGCCCAGGGTGGGTTGGATCTGGATGCGCTGATCCCCCCGACGACCGACTTGCCGCCGTCGGTTCTCGAAGAGGCGCAGGCGCGCCTTTCTGAAATCGTGGCGAAGCTCCCGGGCGGGCTGGCGGCGAGGGAACAGCCGCTGGACGCCGATCTCGACGCGCTGTTGGCCGAGGCACGCGATCTGCTGGTGGCGCGATCGGGAAGGGCTGTTTGACCGATGCGCTTCAATAGGCTGGATATCCTGCGCTATGGCGCACTCACCGACCGCATCCTGGTCTTCCGACCGGATGCGCGGCTGCACATTATCTACGGCCCCAACGAGGCGGGAAAATCCTCGGCCCTGGCTGCGATCTCCGACCTGATGTTCGGTTTTCCCACGGCCGCCGAATATAGCTTCCTGCACGACGCCAACACATTGCGCGTCGGTGCGGAAATAACCGGGAGCAATGGCCAGAACCTGTCCTTCCGGCGCCGGCGTGGACGCAAGAACACGCTGCTTTCGGCCGATGCCGCTGAGGCAGCGCTGTCGGAAGATGCCCTGGCCGCCTTTCTCGGCAGCCTCAACCGTGATGTCTTCGAGCGCGCTTTCGGCCTCAACTCCGACAGGCTTCGCCGCGGCGCTGCGGCGATGCTGAAGGGCGGCGGCGAGATCGGCAGCCTGTTGTTTTCCGCAGCGTCCGGGCTGCTCGGGCTGACACAGTTGAAACAGTCGCTGGAAAGCGAGGCCGACCTCATCTACGGCCCAAGGAAATCCAAGGACCGCTCTTTCTATCAGGCGCTCGAACGCCACGACGAAGCCAAGCGTGCCGAACGCGAAAGCGAATTGAAGTCAGGCGACTGGAAGCGCCTGCTGGCCGATGCCGCCGATATCGAAGCGCAGCTTGCCGCGCTGAAGGCCGAGCGTCAGGAGACCAAGCGCGCCCTCGACCGTCTGACGATGCTAAGGACTCTTGAGCCAGTTCTGGCGGAAATCGATGCCGAGGAAGAGCAGCTTACCCATTTTGCAGATCTTGCGTCCTTGCCCGCCGTTTTTGCCGCCGACCTTTCCCAGGCGCTCGAGCGGCGCGAGGGGATGGAGGCGGCTATCCGCGCTGCCGATGCCGAGATGGACCGGATCGCTGACGAGATCGGTGCGACGCCGGTCGACGAAGCGACGCGCGATGCCGCAGCCCTGATCATGGCCCGCTATGCGGAGACTGCCGATTACCGGTCGAAGATCAAGGACATGCGGCGCGTCTCCGGCGAAATCGACGAGTTCGACGCGCGCCTGCTGCAGACTGCCCGCAGGCTGGGCCTTGCGGATGCGCACGAGGTCGAAAGGGTGCAACCGAGCGACGCCGACCTGGCGCGCGCGCGCAAGCTGGTGGCCGATGGCGTGGCGATCCGCCGCGACCATGCAGACGTCGTCCAGAGGCTCGCCGAGGAGCGCGATCAACTGCGACGACTGGACGAGATGGCGGCCAGCGGCCGGCTCATCGATCCCAAGCCCTATCAGGAGCAACTGGCGGTGCTGCAGCCGGACCTCGCCGAACTGGCGCGGCTCGATGCGGTCGCGGTGCAGGTGACGAGGCTGGAGGGCGACCTCGACAGCGCCGCCGGCCGCTTGCTGCCTGCTGTCAACGACCTGGAGCGGCTGCTGTCGTTGCCATTGCCTGACATCGCCGCGCTCACTCGCCACAGCGATATCCTGGCCGAGGCAGAGGCTGACAGCCGCGAGGCCGCCAGCCGCCTTGCGACCCTTGAGGCGGAAGCCGCCGATATCGCCGCCAAGATTGCCGGCATGCAGCAGAAGGGCACAATCGTCACCCGCGAACAGATCGCCGAGGCCCGTGCCGTGCGCGACGCGGCCTGGCAATCCGTTGCGAGCGCCCCCAAGGTGTCGGTGAGCAACACACACGCGGTTTCGGAGGCCATTGGCGAAGCCGACCGGCTTGCCGATCTCGCCCTTGCTGACGCCGATCGAGTCTCGCGCCACGCCCAGCTGAGGTTGCGGCAGGGGCAGATGGAGGCCGAGCTTGAGGCGGCGAGTGCGTTGAGCTTCAGTCGCGATCGCTTGCTCGAGGCCGCGCGCAAAAACTATCGCGAGCTGTTCGAGCCGAGCGGCATCAAGCCGCTTGCGCCGGAGCGGATGATCGACTGGCGCCGCGCTGTCGACGCTCTCTTCCGCCAGCGCGAAGCGCTGAACGACATCAGGGATGAACTTGCCGAACTGAAGCGCAAGGAGGCACGGCTCGCCCCCATGCTGACGGCTCTATCCGATGCGACGGGATACAACACGCCATCGACGCTTTCGCCAACCGCGCTTGCCAGAGGGCTGGCGCGGCACATCGAGGCGATCGGCGAGCGCTGGACCAACAGCCGCGCCGCCGAGGGCAAGCGCACAGCCGCGCTCGACGCACTCGCCCGGCTGGAACAGCGCCAGGCCGATATCCGCCTGTCCGCCGAGAAATTCGAGGTGGATTTTGCCGATGCGGTCCAGGCGATCGGCCTTCCGGAGGGCGCCACCATGGAGATGGCAGAGGCAGCGCTTGAGATATGGAAGACGCTGCCGGACACGCTGATGGAGCGGGAGAACCGGAGACGACGCGTGCGTGGCATGCAACGGGATACTGCTACTTTCGAGCGGGCGGTGCAGGAGCTGGTCGGCTCCATCGCGCCGGAACTGAAGCCTTTGGCGCCAGACGCAGCGGCCGAGGCGCTGCACGAACGGGCGGTGTCCGCCAATGCCGGCGAGCAGCGCCGGGCAGCGCTGGAAAAAGCCCGGCAGCAGGCCGAGCTGCGCCTTGCCCGATGCCGGGCGGACTTTGCTGAGGCCGAGGCGGAACTGGCAGAGCTTGCCAAGCTTGCGCCGGAGGCGAGCGACCTCGACGCGCTGCTGGCACGGCTGGAAGAACGCCGCCGCCTTCAGACCCGCCTGTCCGAGAGCCGGGGGCGCTTCGCCCTGCAGGCGAGCGGTGAGGACGAGGAGCATGTTCGCGCCGATCTCTCCGGCTTCGACCGGGTGCTTGCCGCGCTGGAGATCGAACAGCTTGCCACGCGCGACCAGACGCAGCTGAGCCGTTTTGCCGAATTGAATGTCCGTCAGGCGGAAAACCAGCGGCAGCGGCAGCTGCTGGAGACAGGCGTCGGTGCCGAGGCGGCTGTGTTCCAGAAATACGCGGCCGAGACGGAGGCCAAGGATCTGGCCCGCGAATGGCTGGTGCTGAAACTGGCATCCAGCCTGCTCGCCTCATCCATGGAGACCTACCGTGAGCGCCAGGCCGACCCCGTGATGCGCCGGGCAGGGGAGCTGTTCTCGGTGCTCACGGGAGGGCGCTTTGCCCGCCTGGTGCAGCTCTACGACGACAAGGATGAACTGCAGCTGCAGGCGGAGCGCGACAGCGGCGAGAAGGTGCCGCTCGACGGCCTCAGCGAAGGCACGGGCGACCAGCTCTATCTCGCCCTCCGCCTGGCCTTTCTCGAAGATTATTCCACTCGCAACGAGCCGGCACCGCTTGTCGTCGACGACATCTTCCAGACCTTCGACGACGATCGCACAGCGTCCGGCCTGCGCGCTCTCGCCGGTACGGCCGATCGCTTCCAGACGATTCTCTTTACCCATGAGATGAGCGTCGTCGATATCGCCACGCGTGAGATCGGCCGGGATCTCGACCTGATCAGGCTATAGCGGTCAGCGCTTACGCGTGAACACCACATGGGTGCGGGCGACCGGAAAACCGTACTTCGTCACCCAGGCGTTGTTGATCATGCTGCCGTCCGGCTGCACGACCATGCTGTCGTGAAAGCGCACGATGTTGGGCTTGCCCTTCGGCGACAGGTTCACGAGATAGGTGAAGCGGGCCGTCTGGCCGGATATCTTCACCTCGGTGTCGCCGACGACGTCTTCCCGGGTGCCACGGTAGGTGTTGGGGCCGGTCTTGGTGAAGCGCCAGGTCTTGCGATCCGTTTCGCCGTCTGAATAGCGGAAATCTTCGCGCAGCGAAAACAGCTTGCCGGAGGAGGTGCCGGTCAGCTTGACGGTGAAGTCGCGGCTGACGCCGTTGATGGCGCCGAAATGCCCTGTCGCGACAGTGTGTCCGGCGAAGTACTTCTCTAGCCGCAGGTCGGCCGCCGATGCACCTGCCACAGCGGCGAGCTGCAGCAACGCGGCCGCGGCGAGGGTTGGTCCGTAACGCATGAAATCTCTCCCGTGATGCAGGCGTCTCTTGGAGAAGGCCTTGTATGTCCTTACGTTGATGTCGAACCGCTGGATCAAGCGGGCAGCGAGCGTCATCGGAGCAAAAAACATGGACATCAAGCCAAATGGATCACGCGCCTCGTTGAAGGCACCGGCGGACTACTTCACCGGTGCGGTGCGCCAGGACCCGCTGATACAGACCCCGGAGCCGAGCCGGGTGCAGGCGGTCAGCGTCACCTTCGAGCCCGGCGCGCGCACCGCCTGGCACACCCACCCGCTCGGACAGACGCTGGTGGTCACGGCCGGCAAGGGCCTGGCGCAGGCGTGGGGCGGCGAGATTCGAGAAATCGGCCCGGGCGACGTCATCTGGTTTCCGCCGGGAGAGAAGCATTGGCATGGCGCCGGCGCCGATACGGCCTTAACCCACATCGCCATCCAGGAGATGCAGGATGGCAAGGCCGCAGACTGGATGGAGTTCGTTTCAGAAGAGCAGTATCGGGGACAGTGAATCTGAGGCTGATCGGGCTGCATTCTCCTGTTTTGGCGGCTCGTGCTGATTCGCAGCATCACGCCTTGAAGTCGTTGTTGCGCCAGAGACAGCACTCTGCAATTTCGTCTCGCATTTCAGCCCGATATTCTCCGTCTGTGGATAGCTTTCGATATCTGCAAAAACAAATCGGTTGCGGTCATGGAATTGTCTTCAAAGCTGCTTGACACCAAAAGACGAACCTCGTAGTTAGCCGCTCATCGAACGGCAAGCCGCTCGGGTGGATACGAAAGTATCCGGACTACTTGAAATGAATTGCGGGTGTAGCTCAGTTGGTTAGAGTGCCGGCCTGTCACGCCGGAGGTCGCGGGTTCGAGCCCCGTCACTCGCGCCATTTCAAGTCAAGCGGATCGCTCGCGACCGCCTTCCGGATAGGGACTATCCAAGGCCTTAGGGTCAAAAAATATGCGCGGGTGTAGCTCAGTTGGTTAGAGTGCCGGCCTGTCACGCCGGAGGTCGCGGGTTCGAGCCCCGTCACTCGCGCCATTTAACCAAATGCTTCCAAAAATCGAAATCGCCCTTGCGGCGCCAACCGTGGCACGCAATTGGTGATGTATGTTTGGCGAATCCTCACCACGGGCTTGCCCCACGCTACCCATCGACGGCTAATCTCGCCTTCCTCCTCTCCGCCCGTTATGGCCAATTCGTGAAGGCGTCGGCCATTGTTTTGAGCCCGAGCCCGAGCCCACTCTAGCGCGAACCTATGAGGTGTTTGGTCGCGCCTCCAAATCGGCCGTCAAAGTTCTTGCACCGGCGCGCCGCCTGCGATAACCACGGCGTGTTGCAACGCTCTTTCGCTTGCTGGGCAATCGCCCCGAGGTGCCGCCCCGGCGCTTCCCCCCGCAGGCAGGGATAGACACCATGACTGGACTTCTCGCCTCCTATCTGCCGATTGCGATCTTCATAGGAATCTCCCTTGTCATCGGCCTTGCGCTGCTGATTACGCCCTTTGCTGTCGCCTTCAAGGCGCCCGATCCGGAGAAGCTTTCGGCGTTCGAATGCGGCTTCAACGCCTTCGACGACGCTCGCATGAAATTCGACATTCGATTCTATCTCGTGTCGATTCTCTTCATCATTTTCGATCTGGAAGTCGCCTTCCTGTTTCCCTGGGCCGTATCCTTCTCGTCGATCGGCTGGTTCGGATTGTGGTCGATGATGGTGTTCCTCGGCGTACTGACGATCGGCTTCGTGTATGAATGGAAGAAGGGAGCACTCGAATGGGAGTAGCCAATAGCAATGCGACGCTGATCGCGCCTCAGCCGAAGGGCCTTGTCGATCCCTCGACCGGCCGTCCGATCGGCAGCAACGATCCATTTTTCGGCGAAGTCAACGATGAGCTGGCCGACAAGGGCTTCCTGACGACGAGCACCGAAAGCCTGATCACATGGGCCCGCACCGGCTCCTTGATGTGGATGCAGTTCGGCCTTGCCTGCTGCGCCGTCGAAGGCCTGATGCAGGTATCCGGCCCGCGCTACGACATGGAGCGCTTCGGTGTCGCCCCGCGCGCATCGCCGCGCCAGTCGGACGTGATGATCGTCGCCGGCACGCTCACCAACAAGATGGCCCCGGCGCTTCGCAAGGTCTACGACCAGATGCCCGAGCCACGGTACGTCATCTCGATGGGCTCCTGCGCCAATGGCGGTGGCTACTATCACTATTCCTATTCCGTCGTCCGTGGCTGCGACCGCGTCGTTCCGGTCGATATCTACGTGCCGGGCTGTCCTCCGACGGCAGAAGCGCTGCTTTACGGCGTGCTGCTGCTGCAGAAGAAGATCCGGCGCACCGGTACGATCGAACGCTAAGGCAAGGGACACGCAATATGACTGAGGCCCTGACCGAGCTTTCCGCCTATATCGGCAACGCGCGCGGCGCGTTGATCTCTTCGTCCGAGATCAGCTTTGGCGAACTGACGTTGAAGACGGATGCCGACAACATTGTCGCCCTCCTGACCTTCCTGCGAGACGATCCGCAGTGTGCCTTCATCTCGCTGGTGGATATCTGTGGTGTGGATTGGCCGCAGCGGCTTGAGCGCTTCGACGTCGTCTATCACCTGATGTCGCCGACCAGGAACCTGCGCATCCGCATCAAGCTGACAACGACGGAAAGCCGCGCCGTACCTTCGGCCGGTGGCGTGTTTCGCGGAGCCGACTGGTTCGAGCGGGAGGCGTGGGATCTCTTTGGCATCACCTTTTCCGGCCATACCGACCTTCGCCGCATCCTCACGGATTACGGCTTCGAGGGTCATCCGCTGCGCAAGGATTTTCCGACCACGGGCTTCGTCGAAGTACGCTACGATGATCTGGCCAAGCGGGTTGTCTATGAGTCGGTCGAACTGAAGCAGGAATTTCGCAATTTCGACTTCCTGAGCCCATGGGAGGGCACGGACTACGTCTTGCCGCCGGTGGTGCTGCCGGGCGACGAGAAGGCGAAGCAGTAGGACAGGGAGGCTGTTGTGATATCAGCGGCCTCCACGCACTGCTTCTACAAAGACTAATGCCAGCGCGGAGCGCGAAGCCATGACTGAACACAACGTCCGCAATTTCACGATCAACTTCGGTCCGGAGCACCCTTCCGCGCACGGCGTGCTGCGTCTGGTGCTGGAGCTGGACGGTGAAATTGTCGAGCGCGTCGATCCGCATATCGGCCTTCTGCATCGCGGGACCGAGAAGCTGATCGAGACGAAGACCTATCTGCAGGCCGTGCCCTATTTCGACCGGCTGGACTACGTCGCGCCGATGAACCAGGAGCATGCGTTCGCGCTCGGCGTCGAGAAGCTGCTCGGTCTTGAAATTCCGATCCGCGGCCAGTTGATCCGCGTTCTCTATTCGGAAATCGGCCGTATCCTGTCGCATATCATGAACGTCACCACCCAGGCGATGGACGTCGGCGCGATGACGCCGCCGGTATGGGGCTTCGAAGAGCGCGAAAAGCTGATGATCTTTTACGAGCGCGCCTGCGGTGCTCGTTTGCATGCCGCCTATTTCCGTCCGGGCGGCGTCCATCAGGATATTCCGCCTGAGCTGGTCGAGGACATCGGCAAGTGGTGCGATCCGTTCCTGAAGATTCTGGATGACATCGAGGGCCTCCTGACGGGCAACCGTATCTTCAAGCAGCGCAACGTCGACATCGGCGTGGTCAAGCTGGAAGACGCCTGGAACATGGGCTTTTCCGGCGTCATGATTCGTGGCTCCGGCGCCAAGTGGGACCTGCGCCGCTCGCAGCCCTATGAGTGCTATTCCGACCTCGAATTCGATATTGCCATCGGCAAGAATGGCGACTGTTTCGATCGCTACCTGATCCGCATGGAAGAGATGCGTCAGTCCGTCCGCATCATGAAGCAGTGCGTCGATCGGTTGCTCGGCGTCGCCAAGACCGGCCCGGTCTCGTCGCTGGACGGCAAGGTCGTGCCGCCGAAGCGCGGCGACATGAAACGCTCGATGGAAGGCCTGATCCACCATTTCAAGCTCTACACCGAAGGCTATCACGTGCCGGCCGGCGAGGTATATGCGGCCGTCGAGGCGCCGAAGGGCGAGTTCGGCGTCTATCTGGTCGCCGACGGTTCGAACAAGCCGTATCGCTGCAAGATCCGCGCGCCGGGCTTCGTCCACCTCCAGGCGATGGATTTTCTCTGCCGCGGCCATCAGCTGGCTGACGTGACAGCCGTGCTCGGCTCTCTCGACATCGTCTTCGGCGAGGTCGATCGCTGATGAAGCGTCTGGCCCTCGTCACCCTTGCCTTGCTCTTCGCGTCGGCCGCTTCTGCGCAGCAGACGACCACGAAGCTCGGCTCGATGGGGCAGGTCATCAAGCCGCCGGTCGCCGGTTTCCCGGCTGCGGGGACGGCTGCAGGCGAGTCGACCATGGCGGAGCTCCTGACCAAGGGTTATGATATAAAGGCCGCCGTACCGAATGGCGGTAAGTTCATCGTATTTATGCAAAAAGACCAGTCGGCCTATGCCTGCGAATTCGAGTCCCTGACCGGTACGCGGTGTGGATCCATAAACTGAGATAAGGCGTCAAAGAATGTCCGTTCGTCGTTTAGCAGAAAGTCAGTTCCAGCCCGCAGGCTTCGCCTTTACGGACGATAACGCCGCCTGGGTTGACCGGACGATCAAGAAATACCCGGAAGGGCGCCAGCAATCGGCGGTCATTCCGGTGCTGATGCGTGCGCAGGATCAGGAAGGCTGGGTCAGCAAGGCGGCGATCGAGAAGGTCGCCGACATGCTTGGCATGGCCTATATCCGCGTGCTCGAAATCGCCACCTTCTACACCCAGTTCCAGCTGCATCCGGTCGGCACGCGCGCCCATGTCCAGGTCTGCGGCACGACGCCTTGCATGCTGCGCGGCTCCGAAGCGCTGATGAAGGTGTGCAAGAGCAAGATCCACGAGCATACCTTCGCACGCAACGCAGACGGCACGCTGTCCTGGGAAGAGGTGGAATGTCTTGGGGCTTGCGTCAACGCCCCAATGGTAATGATCGGCCACGACACCTATGAAGACCTGACGCCGGAACGTCTCGGCGAGATCATCGACACCTTCGCAGCAGGCAAGGGCGACGAGATCAAGCCAGGTCCGCAGATCGACCGCTGGTTCTCTTCGCCGGAAGGCGGCCCGACGGCGCTGCTCGGCGAGTTTCAGCCCTATGCGAAGGCAGACGACAAGCCACCGGAGGCTGCCGTGGGCGAGGGGGCGACCACACCTCCATCCGAGGCGGCACGTCCGAAAAGCACGGATGCGGAAACCAACGCGGCATTGAAGAGCCCGGCTGACGGCAAGTCGGCCGCACCTGCCGGGACGCCGAACGCAGAACCGGCCAAGCCCGACAACAATGCCACCGGCCCGGCGAAGGCCAAAGCTGCACCAGCGTCAGATGCTCCGGCAACTTCCGAACAAAGCCGCAGCGACAAAGGCGGGGATGGCCGAAAGTGAAAATGACCCCATGGACGGCCGAAACCCACACATCGAAAAGCGTCTCGAAATAATCGACGAACCGGCGGAATAAGCACATGCTGAACGATCAGGATCGCATCTTCACGAATATCTATGGCCTGCGCGACAAGTCGCTGAAGGGTGCTATGAGCCGTGGACATTGGGATGGGACCAAGCAGATCCTCGAAAAGGGTCGCGACTGGATCATCAACGAGATGAAGGCGTCCGGCCTGCGCGGTCGCGGCGGCGCCGGCTTCCCGACGGGCTTGAAATGGTCGTTCATGCCGAAGGAAAACGACGGCCGTCCGCACTATCTGGTCGTCAATGCCGATGAATCGGAGCCCGGCACCTGCAAGGACCGCGACATCCTGCGCCACGATCCGCATACGCTGGTCGAAGGCTGCGTCATCGCCTCCTTCGCCATGGGTGCCAACCACGCCTACATCTATGTGCGTGGCGAATATATCCGCGAGCGTCAGGCGCTGCAGGCCGCGATCGACGAATGCTATGATGCGGGCCTGCTCGGCAAGAACAACAAGCTCGGCTACGACATTGATATCATTGTCCATCATGGTGCCGGCGCCTATATCTGCGGCGAAGAAACCGCCCTGCTCGAAAGCCTCGAGGGCAAGAAGGGCCAGCCGCGCCTGAAGCCGCCGTTCCCGGCAAACATGGGTCTCTACGGCTGCCCGACGACCGTCAACAATGTTGAGTCGATCGCCGTCGCCCCGACCATCCTGCGCCGTGGTGCCGGGTGGTTCTCCGGCATCGGCCGGGCGAACAACGTCGGCACCAAGCTTTTCATGCTGTCCGGTCACGTCAATAAGCCGGTGACTGTCGAAGAGAGCATGGGCATCACCTTCCGCGAACTCGTCGACAAGCACGCCGGCGGCATTCGCGGCGGCTGGGACAATCTGCTGGCGGTCATTCCCGGCGGCGCATCCTGCCCGATCGTGCCGGCCAAGGACATGATCGACGGCATCATGGATTTCGACGGCATGCGGGCAGCAGGGTCCTCTTTCGGGACCGGCGCATCGATCGTGATGGACAAGTCGACAGACGTCATCAAGGCGATCGCCCGCATCTCGGCCTTCTTCAAACATGAAAGCTGCGGCCAGTGCACGCCGTGCCGCGAAGGCACCGGCTGGATGTGGCGGGTCTTGGAGCGCATGGCGCGGGGTAACGCCCAGAAGCGTGAAATCGACATGCTGCTGCAGGTAACCAAGCAGATCGAAGGTCATACGATCTGCGCGCTCGGCGATGCAGCATCCTGGCCCGTGCAGGGCCTGATCCGCCATTTCCGTCCCGAGATCGAAAAGCGGATCGATCAGTACAGTGCAAATGCGACGGATCACGGCGCGGTGCTGGAAGCGGCCGAATAACAGCGAGGTCGCCGGCAAGCAGCCGCCGGCTCGTTGCGGATGCGATGAAACGGCGCGATGCCGTTCGAAAGACGATCGACGGTTGACCAGAGCGGCCGCCGGGAGAATGAAAGAAGCAGTTGATTGTGGACGGTGTCCGATGATTCGCTGCTTGGCGCGGGGGGCCGCAAAGGGGTGGTGCTCCGTGTGAAATACCAGGCAATTGCATCGCTAGCCGGCCTCGGGTCGGTCGTCGGCGAGGGTGTTGCGGTCATGAATTTGTTGCAGCCGGGTCCGGCGGCAGATGCGAAACAGGACTGAGTGGACGATGGCAAAACTGAAGATTGACGGCAAAGAGATCGAAGTCCCGGATCACTACACGCTCATCCAGGCGTGCGAGGAAGCCGGCGCCGAAGTTCCGCGCTTCTGCTTCCACGAACGCCTGTCGGTCGCCGGCAACTGCCGCATGTGCCTGATCGAGGTGAAGGGCGGACCGCCCAAGCCGCAGGCGTCCTGCGCCATGGGCGTGCGCGACATCCGCGGCGGCCCGAACGGCGAGCTGCCGGAAATCTTCACCAACACGCCGATGGTCAAGAAGGCCCGCGAAGGCGTGATGGAATTCCTGCTTATCAATCACCCGCTGGATTGCCCGATCTGCGACCAGGGCGGCGAATGCGACCTGCAGGACCAGGCCATGGCCTTCGGCATCGACTCCTCGCGCTATCGCGAAGACAAGCGTGCCGTCGAGGACAAGTATATCGGCCCGTTGGTCAAGACGGTGATGAACCGCTGCATCCACTGCACGCGCTGCGTCCGCTTCACGACGGAAGTCGGCGGTATTTCCGAGCTCGGCCTGATCGGCCGTGGCGAGGATGCCGAGATCACCACCTATCTCGAGCAGGCGATGACATCGGAGCTTCAGGGCAACGTCGTTGATCTCTGCCCGGTCGGCGCGCTGACCTCCAAGCCATTCGCCTTCACCGCCCGTCCTTGGGAACTCAACAAGACCGAATCGATTGACGTGATGGATGCGCTGGGCTCGGCGATCCGCGTCGATACGCGCGGCCGCGAAGTCATGCGCATCCTGCCGCGCACCAACGACGCCATCAACGAAGAGTGGATCTCCGACAAGAGCCGCTACATCTGGGACGGCCTCAAGACCCAGCGTCTCGACAAGCCCTATGTCCGCCGCGACGGTCGTCTGCAGGTCGCCACCTGGCCGGAAGCCTTTTCCGCCATCAAGTCGGCGGTCGCTGCCACGTCCGGCAGCAAGATCGGCGCCATCGCCGGCGATCTCGCCTCTGTCGAGGAAATGTACGCGCTGTCGGAACTGATGAAGTCGCTCGGCTCTGAAAATCTCGACTGTCGGCAGGATGGGGCGGCATTCGATCCGTCGCTCGGCCGCGCCAGCTATCTGTTCAACCCGACCATCGAGGGCATCGAGCAGGCCGACGCGCTGCTGATCGTCGGCGCCAACCCGCGCTACGAGGCAGCCGTCCTGAACGCCCGCATCCGCAAGCGCTGGCGTCGCGGCAAGTTCCCGATCGGTGTGATCGGGGAGGGCGGCGAGATGCGCTATAGCTACGATTATCTGGGCGCTGGCCCTGACACGCTTCTGGACGTGGTGAACGGCGGTCACGCATTCGCCGACGTCCTGAAGAATGCGGAGCGGCCGATGATTATCGTCGGAGCCGGCGCATTCATTCGTGAGGATGCGGCCGACGTCATTGCCAACGTCGCCAAGCTTGCTGCCAATGTCGGCGCTGTCGCCGAAGGCTGGAACGGCCTTGCCGTCCTGCACACGGTCGCCTCCCGCGTCGGCGGCCTCGATCTCGACTTCGTGCCGGGTTCCAAGGGCGTCAATGCGGCTGCGATGCTGACGGCGATGGACGTGCTCTTTCTCCTCGGCGCGGACGAGATGGATTTTTCCAGCAAGACCGCGTTCACCGTCTATATCGGCTCGCATGGCGACAACGGCGCCCACAAGGCGGACGTCATCCTGCCAGGCGCGACCTATACCGAGAAGTCGGGAATCTGGGTCAACACTGAAGGCCGGGTCCAGATGGGCAACCGCGCCGGCTTCGCGCCGGGTGATGCGCGCGAAGACTGGGCAATCCTCAGGGCGCTCTCCGATGTGCTCGGCCACAAGCTGCCGTTTGATTCGCTGAGCCAATTGCGGGCGAAACTCTATGCTGCATTCCCGCATTTCGCCGCCATCGATGAGATCGCCACGGCCGACAGTGCCAGAATTGTCGCTTTGTCGAAGAAAGCCGGGAAGATGGGCAAATCCGCGTTTGCGTCGCCGATCAAAGACTTCTATTTGACGAACCCGATAGCGCGTGCTTCCGCTGTTATGGCGGAGTGCTCGGCATTGGCCCGCAACAATTTCCAGGCTGCGGCAGAGTAAGGGTAGGGGACGATGGATTCATTCTTCATGGCCTACGTCTGGCCGACGATCATCATGGCTGCCCAGTCGCTCTTGCTGCTGGTCTGCCTGCTGGTGTTCATCGCCTTCATCCTGCTTGCCGACCGCAAGATCTGGGCAGCAGTGCAGCTGCGGCGCGGCCCCAACGTCGTCGGTCCCTTCGGCCTGTTCCAGTCCTTCGCCGACCTCTTGAAGTTCATGTTCAAGGAGCCGCTCATTCCGGCCGGTGCCAACAAGGGCGTCTTCCTGCTGGCGCCGCTGGTCTCGGTGACGCTGGCGCTGATGACATGGGCGGTCATTCCGCTGGCCGATGGTTGGGTCATCGCCAACATCAATGTCGGCGTGCTCTACATCCTGGCAATCTCCTCGCTCGAGGTCTACGCCATCATCATGGCGGGCTGGGGCTCGAACTCGAAATATCCCTTCCTCGGCGCGCTGCGCTCGGCCGCCCAGATGGTGTCCTACGAAGTCTCCATCGGCCTTGTCATCGTGACCGTGTTGCTCTGCGTCGGCTCGCTGAACCTGTCCGACATCGTGCTCGCCCAGAAGGCCGGTCTCGGCACCAAGGTCGGCCTGCCGAGCTCGTTCCTCGACTGGCACTGGCTGTCGCTGTTCCCGATGTTCATCATCTTCTTCATCTCGGCGCTGGCGGAAACCAACCGTCCGCCCTTCGACCTTCCGGAAGCGGAATCGGAGCTCGTCGCCGGCTACATGGTCGAGTACGGCTCGTCGATGTACATGATGTTCATGCTCGGCGAATATTGCGCCATCGTCATGATGTGCTCGCTGACGACCATCCTGTTCCTCGGCGGATGGCTGCCGCCGGTCGACGTCTGGTTCCTCAACTGGGTTCCCGGGATCATCTGGTTCCTGATCAAGTCCTGCATGGTGTTTTTCATGATCGCCATGGTCAAGGCCTTCGTACCGCGCTACCGCTACGACCAGCTCATGCGCCTCGGCTGGAAGGTATTCCTGCCGCTGTCGCTCGCCATGGTCGTCATCGTTGCATTCGTGCTGAAGCTGACGGGGTGGGCATGATCATGTCGCTCGCAGCTTCACGCAGATTTGGAGTTTAAAATGGCCGGATTGTCCAACGCCATCGGCTCGCTGTTTCTGAAGGAATTCGCCGGCGCCTTCCTGCTGACGATGCGCTATTTCTTCAAGCAGAAGGCGACGATCAACTATCCTTTCGAAAAGGGACCCGTCAGCCCGCGCTTTCGTGGCGAGCACGCGTTGCGCCGCTATCCGAACGGCGAGGAACGTTGCATCGCCTGCAAGCTGTGCGAAGCCATCTGTCCGGCCCAGGCGATCACCATCGAAGCCGGCCCGCGCCGCAACGACGGTACCCGCCGCACGGTGCGTTATGACATTGACATGGTGAAGTGCATTTATTGTGGCTTCTGCCAGGAAGCCTGCCCGGTCGACGCCATCGTCGAAGGGCCAAATTTCGAATTCGCAACGGAAACCCGCGAAGAGCTTTATTTCGACAAGCAGCGGCTTCTGGAAAACGGCGACCGCTGGGAGCGCGAAATCGCTCGCAACATCGCAATCGACTCGCCCTATCGCTGAGCCGTTGCGCCCAAATATGCTGTGACGGCCGACGGAAACCTCCGCCATCGCCATGGTTCAAGATAGACCGGGGCTTCGCGCCAACCATGCGAAGCCGGATCGGGCCGGGAGAAACCTCCCGAAGGCCCGTGGGAAGATGAAAAAGGCACCAACATGGGTCTGCAGGCTCTATTTTTCTATCTGTTCGCCTTTATCGCGGTAGCGTCGGCGTTCATGGTCATTTCGGCGCGGAACCCGGTTCACTCGGTCCTGTTCCTCATCCTGACGTTCTTCAACGCTGCAGGTCTGTTCCTGCTTTTGGGCGCCGAGTTCCTGGCGATGATCCTGCTGGTCGTTTATGTCGGGGCCGTGGCGGTTCTGTTCCTTTTCGTCGTCATGATGCTCGACGTAGACTTTGCCGAGCTGCGCTCCGGATTGCTGAGCTACGCCCCCATCGGTGCGATCATCGGTATCATTCTCGCGGCCGAACTGATCGTCGTCATCGGCGGTAGCGTCATTTCGCCGGAGATCGCCAAGACTGTCGCCATGCCGATCCCCGATCTCGCCAGCCGCACCAATACGGCGGCACTCGGCGATGTGCTCTATACCAATTACGTCTTCTTCTTCGAGATCGCCGGCCTCGTGCTGCTGGTCTCGATGATCGGCGCCATCGTGCTGACGCTCCGCCATCGGGTGAATATCAAGCGCCAGGATATTTCCAAACAGGTTGCCCGCACGCCGGCGACTGCCGTCGAGGTGGTCACCGTCAAGCCCGGGCAGGGCATCTGAGCTGAGACGCGGGGATAAAGGAACAACACTATGGTCATCGGTCTTTCCCACTACCTGACGGTCAGCGCCATCCTCTTTGTGCTCGGCGTCTTCGGCATCTTCCTGAACCGCAAGAACGTCATCATCATCCTGATGTCGATCGAGCTGATCCTGCTCGCGGTCAACATCAACATGGTTGCCTTCTCTTCCTTCCTGAACGACATCGTAGGCCAGGTCTTCGCGCTGTTCATCCTGACGGTCGCCGCCGCCGAAGCTGCCATCGGCCTTGCAATTCTGGTTGTCTTCTACCGAAACCGCGGCTCCATCGCCGTGGAAGACGTCAATGTGATGAAGGGCTGATCGCGCTATGTTGTTGTATAAGGCTATCGTCTTTCTTCCCCTGATCGGTGCGTTGCTCGTCGGCTATTTCGGCCGCCAGATGGGCGCGCGGGCGTCTGAATACCTGACTTCAGGCCTGATGGTGATCGTCGCCGTACTGTCCTGGATCGTCTTCTTCCAGGTGGCGCTCGGCACGCAGGAGACTGTTGTCGTCGATCTGTTCCGCTGGATGCAGTCCGGCCGCTTCGACGTTTCCTGGCAGCTGCGCATCGACACGCTGACGGCGGTCATGTTCGTCGTCGTCAACACCGTCTCGACCCTCGTGCACATCTACTCGATCGGCTACATGCACGACGATCCCAATCGTCCGCGTTTCTTTGCCTATCTGTCGCTGTTCACCTTCATGATGCTCATGCTGGTGACTGCCAACAACCTGCTGCAGCTGTTCTTCGGCTGGGAAGGCGTCGGCCTGGCATCGTACCTGCTGATCGGCTTCTGGTTCCAGAAGCCGTCGGCCAACGCCGCCGCCATCAAGGCCTTCGTCGTCAACCGCATCGGCGACTTCGGCTTCCTGCTCGGCATCGCCGGCATTTTCGTGCTGTTCGGTTCGGTCAGCTTCGACGTCATCTTCTCGAACGCCCAGTCCTTCGCCTCCAACAGCCGCGCCGATGACGTCGTCCTCAGCTTCGTTGGAATGCACCTCAACCACAGCAACGCCCTGACCGCCGTCTGCCTGCTGCTGTTCATGGGTGCCATGGGCAAGTCGGCGCAGTTCCTGCTGCACACCTGGCTGCCTGACGCCATGGAAGGCCCGACACCGGTATCCGCGCTGATCCACGCCGCAACCATGGTCACCGCCGGCGTCTTCCTCGTCGCCCGCATGTCGCCGTTGTTCGAACTCTCGCCTAACGCCCTGATCGTTGTCACCACCATCGGTGCCATTACCGCATTCTTCGCGGCCACCGTCGGACTCGTCCAGAACGACATCAAGCGCGTCATCGCCTATTCGACCTGTTCGCAGCTCGGCTACATGTTCGTGGCGCTCGGCGTCGGCGCCTATGGCCCGGCGATCTTCCACCTCTTCACCCACGCCTTCTTCAAGGCGCTGCTGTTCCTCTGCGCCGGCTCTGTCATCCACTCGGTCGGTGGCGAACAGGACATGCGCAAGATGGGCGGCCTGCGTCCGCACATCCAGAAGACCTTCTGGATGATGATCGTCGGCACGCTGGCAATCACCGGCTTCGGCATTCCCTTCACGTCGATCGGTTTTGCCGGCTTCTTCTCCAAGGATGCGATCATCGAGGCCTCCTTCGCCTCGGCGAGCCCGGTCGCAGGCTTTGCCTTCACGCTGCTGGTCATCGCCGCGCTGTTCACCAGCTTCTATTCCTGGCGGCTGATCTTCCTCACCTTCTTCGGCAAGCCCCGCGCCTCGCATGAGGTCATGCACCATGTGCATGAATCGCCGAACGTCATGCTGGTGCCGCTATATGTGCTGGGGCTCGGCGCACTTGCCGCCGGTTTCCTGTTCCACACCGAGTTCGTCGGTGAAGGCTTTGAGCATTTCTGGAAGGGTGCCCTGTTCATGGCACCGTCCAACCATATTCTGGAAGAGATGGAGCACCTGCCTGTTTGGGTCGAGCTCAGCCCGTTCATTGCCATGGTCATCGGATTCGTGATTGCCTGGTACATGTACATCAAGTCGCCAGAGACCCCGAAGGCGCTGGCGCGCCAGCAGCGCGTGCTCTACGAATTCCTGCTCAACAAGTGGTACTTCGACGAACTCTACGACTTCCTGTTCGTGCGCTCGTCCAAGGCGTTTGGCCGCTTCCTTTGGCACGGCGTCGATGAGGGCACGATCGATCGGTTCGGCCCGAACGGTGTCGCTGCCCGCGTCGTTGACCTTGCCAACCAGGTCGTCCGCCTGCAGACCGGCTACCTCTATCACTACGCCTTCGCGATGCTGCTCGGCGTCGCAGCCCTCGTTACCTGGATGATGCTCGGGAGTTCTATCTGATGACCGATTGGCCAATTCTTTCCACGGTCATTTTCCTGCCGCTGGTCGGCTGCCTGCTGCTGTTGTTCATGCGTGACGACACCGCTGCCGGCCGCCAGAACATCATGATCATCTCGCTGGTGACGACGCTCGTCACCTTCCTGGTGTCGATCTTCGTCTGGGTCGGCTTCGACAACGGCAATGCCGGCTTCCAGATGGTCGAGAAATACTCCTGGCTCGCCCGCGGAATCTCCTACCATGTCGGCGTCGACGGCATCTCCATGCTGTTCATCGTGCTGTCGACCTTCCTCATGCCATTCGGCGTGTTGACCTCCTGGAACGCGATCACCTATCGCGTCCGCGACTACATGATCGCCTTCCTGGTTCTAGAGACCGTCATTCTCGGCGTTTTCGCGTCGCTCGATATCGTGCTGTTCTACGTCTTCTTCGAAGCCAGCCTGATCCCGATGTTCCTGATCATCGGCGTCTGGGGCGGACCGCGGCGCATCTATGCCTCGTTCAAGTTCTTCCTCTACACGCTGCTCGGCTCGATCTTCATGCTTGTCGCGATCATCGTGGTCTATAACGAGGTCGGCTCGACAGCGATCCCGGACATCCTCGCCCATCAGTATTCGGTGAAGATGCAGTATTGGCTGTGGCTCGCCTTCTTCGTCTCCTTCGCCGTGAAGGTGCCGATGTGGCCGTTCCACACCTGGCTGCCCGACGCCCACGTCGAAGCACCGACCGCAGGCTCGGTCGACCTTGCGGCGCTGCTCTTGAAGTTCGGTGGCTACGGCTTCCTGCGCTTCTCGTTGCCGATGTTCCCCGATGCTTCCGCCTACTTCGCGCCGATGATGATGGTGCTTTCGGTCATCGCCATCATCTACGCCTCCTACGTCGCGCTGATGCAGACCGACATCAAGAAGATGATCGCCTATTCGTCCGTCGCCCACATGGGCTACGTCACCATGGGCATCTTCGCCGTCAACCAGCAGGGCATCCACGGCGCGCTGTTCCAGATGTTGTCGCACGGTCTGATCTCGGGCGCGCTGTTCCTCTGCGTCGGCGTCATCTACGAGCGCATGCACACCCGCGAGATCACCGCCTATGGCGGCATCGTCAGCACTATGCCGAAATACGCAGTGGCCTTCATGTTCTTCACCATGGCCAATGTCGGTCTGCCCGGCACGTCCGGCTTCGTCGGCGAGCTGCTGACCACGATCGGCGTCTTCCGCATCAGCACCTGGACGGCTTTCTTTGCCGCTACCGGCGTTATCCTGTCGGCTGCCTACATGCTCTGGCTCTATCGCCGAATGATCTTCGGTGCGGTCACCAACCCGAAGATCAAGGACCTTCTCGACATCTCGATCCGGGAAAAGTTCATCGTCTATCCGATGATCCTGGTGACGCTGTTCTTCGGGATCTATCCGCAGCCTGTCTTCGACGTATCCGCTGCGTCTGTCGACTTGCTGATACATAATTACAATGCTGCGCTGCACGTCACGCCGCTTGCCCCACAGCCGAAGTAAGAACGGGACGTATGGACATGATCGCGGAAACAATTTCAGCTAGTCTCTATCTCTCCGTCCCGGAGATCATCCTGGCCGTCGGTGCACTGGTGCTGTTGATGGTCGGCGTCTTCTCAGGCGACCGCTCGGGGCGGCTGGTCACGGGCCTCGCCATCCTGGTGCTGCTGGCAGCGGCGCTCTGGATCCTGTTCGTCCAGGGCACGGGCTCGGCCTATGGCGGTGCCTATATCGCCGATGGCTATGCGCGCTTCATGAAGATCACGGCGCTTGTGGGTGCCGGTGTCGCCATGTTCATGGTCATGGGCGAGGGCGGTGACGAGCAGCTCGATCGTTTCGAATATCCGGTCCTGTTGTTGCTGGCGACGCTCGGCATCATCCTGATGATCTCGGCACATGACTTGATCTCGCTTTACCTGTCGCTGGAACTGCAGTCGCTGGCTCTTTACGTCGTCTGCGCCATCAACCGCGACAGCCTGCGCTCGACGGAAGCCGGCCTCAAGTACTTCGTTCTCGGCGCCCTGTCGTCCGGCATGCTGCTCTACGGCATGTCGCTGGTCTACGGCTTCACGGGCCACACCACCTTCGACGGCATTGCCACGGCGCTCGCCGGCGGCCGGTCGCTCGGCCTGGTGTTCGGCCTCGTCTTCGTCATCGCCGGTCTCGCCTTCAAGATCTCCGCCGTTCCGTTCCACATGTGGACGCCCGATGTTTACGAGGGCGCTCCGACGGCGGTCACCGCCTTCCTGTCCGGCGCCCCGAAGGTTGCCGCCATGGCACTGCTCGTGCGCATCACCACCACGGCCTTCCAGCCCGTCATCGGCGACTGGCAGCAGATCATCATCTTCGTGGCCATCGCCTCGATGCTGCTCGGCTCCTTTGCCGCCGTCGGCCAGCCCAACATCAAGCGTCTGATGGCCTATTCCTCGATTGCCAACATGGGCTATGCGCTGGTTGGTCTTGCCGCAGCGAATGCGCACGGCGTGTCGAGCGTGATGATGTACATGCTGATCTATATGGTCATGACGCTCGGCGCCTTTGCCTGCATCATGGCGATGCGCTTGAAGGACGGCACGCGTGTCGAAAAGGTCAGCGATCTCGCCGGCCTGTCGGTCACCAATCCATTCATGGCCTTTGTCCTCACCATCCAGATGTTCTCCATGGCCGGCATTCCGCCGATGGCAGGCTTCTTCGCCAAGTACTTCGTCTTCACCGCAGCCGTCGAAGCCAAGCTCTATGCCCTGTCCGTCATCGGCCTGATGGCATCGGTCGTCGGCGCTTATTACTATCTGCGCGTCGTTCGCGTCATGTGGTTCGACAAGGCGACCGTCGAGTTTGCGCGGGTTCCGGGCACGCTGCGCATCGTCTTCGGCGCCTCCTGCATCTTCGTGCTTGCCTATGCCTTCTTCGGCGGCATGCTCGGCACGGCTGCTGACGTCGCGGCCACGACCCTGTTTTGACAGCGGCGGAAACAGGGAGCCGGCGGGAGATCGACTACCGGCACGTGGCGCTGGGCGAGACGACCTCGACCAACAGCGAATGCCTGGCGCTGGCCCGCGCCGGCGATAGCGGCAACGTTTGGGTCACCGCAGCACGGCAGACGGGCGGGCGCGGCCGTCGAGGTCGGGCATGGGCTTCCGAACCCGGCAATCTCTATTGCTCGCTTCTGCTGATCGACCTCGCACCCATCGAGCGTATCGGTTCGCTGCCTTTGGCCGTTGCCGTCGCAGTCCAGGAAGCGGTGCGTGCTGTACTCCCGGCGGGCTCGAACCCGGTCGAGGTCAAATGGCCGAACGACGTGCTGATCGGACGCAGGAAGACCAGCGGCATCCTGATCGAGGGCGAGGCTCTTCCCGATGGCCGCTATGCGCTCGTCATCGGTATCGGCATAAATGTTGCAGTGATGCCCGACAACCCGCTATACCCGGTGACTTCATTGCGGAAGGAGGGCGCTGGCGTTTCTCCCGAAGAACTGTTCGCGCATCTTTATGCTGCGATGTCTGGCGTGTTGAAAGAATGGAATACAGGCCACGGCGTGGCGGAAACGGTGGCGCGCTGGCGAAAGGTTGCCTGCGGCATCGGCGAAAAGATAACCGTGAACCTGCCGGATCGTTCGATTTACGGACAATTCGCGGGGATAGATGATAGTGGCTTGCTCAAGCTCGATACCGGCGATGGCCGGCTGATGACGATCGCCGCAGGCGACGTCTTTTTCGGATAATGGATTAAAGAACAGTATGGCTAATCAAGACGAACTGGTGTTCCTGCCGCTTGGCGGCGTTGGCGAGATCGGCATGAATCTCGCACTCTACGGCTACGGGCCGAAGGACCATCGGCAATGGATCATGGTCGATTGCGGCGTGACCTTCCCCGGACCAGACCTACCAGGCGTGGATCTGGTACTCCCGGACATCCGCTTTCTTGCCAAGGAGCGCAAGAACCTCAAGGGCATCATCATCACCCACGCCCATGAGGACCACTATGGCGCCCTGAACGATCTTTGGCCCGGCCTGAACGTGCCCGTCTACGCCTCCGGCTTCACAGCCGGCCTGCTGGAAGCCAAGCGCAACTACGAGCGCAACACCATGGGCCAGATCCCGATCACCCCGTTCAAGGCCGGCGACCGCGTCAATATCGGCCCGTTCGAAGTGGAAGCCATCGGCGTCAACCACTCCATTCCCGAGCCGATGTCGCTGGTCATCCGCACGCCGCTCGGCAATGTCGTCCATACAGGCGACTGGAAGATCGACCATGAGCCGTCGCTCGGACCATTCACCGACGAAGCCCGTTTCCGCCAGGTCGGCGACGAGGGCGTCCTGGCGCTGCTCTGCGATTCCACCAATGCCATGCGCGACGGCGTCTCGCCGTCGGAAAAGTCGGTCTCCGAAAGCCTCGGCAAGATCATCGAAGCGGCCGAGGGTCGGGTGGCGATCACCACCTTTTCCTCGAATGTCGGCCGTATCCGCACCGTGGCCCAGGCTGCGGAAGCCGCCGGCCGCGAAATCCTCTTGCTCGGTTCGTCGCTGAAGCGCGTGGTCGAAGTTGCTCGCGACAACGGCCTGATGGAAGGCATCAAGCCGTTCATCGCTGAAGACGAATACGGCTACATTCCGCGCGACAAGGTCGTCATCATCCTGACCGGCAGCCAGGGAGAGCAGCGTGCGGCACTGGCAAAGCTCTCGCGTGACGAAATGCGCAACGTCGCGCTGTCGTCCGGCGATATTGTCGTCTTCTCCTCGCGCGCCATTCCCGGCAACGAGAAGGCCATCGGCGATATCAAGAACGGCCTGATCGAGCAGGGCATCCAGATCATCACCGACAGCGATACGCTCGTGCATGTCTCCGGCCATCCGCGCCGCAACGAGCTGCAGCAGATGTACCAGTGGGTTCGCCCGCAGGTGCTGGTGCCGGTGCACGGCGAAGCCGCCCACCTGGTGGCGCAGAAGCTGCTCGGCGAGCAGTCGGGCATTCCCTTCGTACCGAAGGTGCGCAACGGCGACATCCTGCGCCTGGCGCCCGGTCCGGTCGAAGTCATCGGCGAAGCGCCGCATGGCCGTATCTTCAAGGACGGCACGCTGATCGGTGATTACGATGAAATGGGCATCGGCGACCGCAAGAAGCTGTCTTTCGTCGGCCACGTCACCATCAATGTGCTGCTCGACAGCAAGCTGGACATCGTCGGCGATCCCGATCTCGTCGCCATCGGCCTGCCGCAATACGACATCGAAGGCGAGGAGATGGAAGACACGCTGTTCGACGCCGTCGTCAGCGCCATCGAAAGCATTCCGCGCGCACGCCGCAAGGACCTTGCCATGCTGCAGGAGGCCGTGCGTCGGGCGGTTCGTTCGACCGCCAACGCGGTCTGGGGAAAGAAGCCCGTCGTCACGGTCTTCATGAACAAGATCTGACACTATCGAAACGGAGGCAGCCATGCTCGGACGGGTCAATCACATTGCGATCGCCGTCCCGGACCTGGCTGCCGCCGTGGCACTCTATCGCGACACGCTGGGTGCCATTGTCTCGCCACCGCAGGTTCTTCCGGAGCACGGCGTCACCGTCGTCTTCATCGAGCTTCCCAACACGAAGATCGAACTGCTGGAACCTCTGGACGCGGCCTCGCCCATTGCCGCCTTTCTCGCCAAGAATCCATCAGGCGGCATGCACCACATCTGCTATGAGGTCGCTGATATCATGGCCGCCCGCGACCGTCTGTTGTCGACAGGGGCCCGACTGCTTGGCGACGGTACACCCAAGACCGGCGCCCACGGCAAGCCGGTACTCTTCCTGCACCCCAAGGACTTCCTCGGAACGTTGATCGAACTCGAGCAGATCTGACCGCAAGGCGCGCCTCAGCGCTTGGCGGATCAGCTATTCTAGTCCTATAATCGGGGCGGGAGAGCGTGCAGTCCGGCTTCGATCATCGCGGGCTGCGTCAATGGTGAGGAGCGCAGCATGATCCAACCTGTACTGTCGGCGATGGCCGTTTATTTCGTTGTGTGGTGGATCACCTTGTTCGCCATACTGCCCATCGGCTTGCGGACCCAGGAAGAAGACAACCATGTGGTCCTGGGAACGGTGGCGAGCGCGCCGACCAAATTTCGTGCCGCGCGGGTGGTTGTGCTGACGACGCTCACCTCGGGCATCCTCTACGGGACCTGGTACATCTGTTCGACCTATCTCGGCATCAGCGTCGACGCCATACCCCAGATTGTCCCGCGCTTCGACTGACGTCCGAGCTACTCTGCACAACCCCGCGCGTCATTTCGACGTCTCGCGGGGTCGATGCTGCACCAATATGTCATACGCTCGTCACGCTCGGCCGTCATAGAGCGATACAACCTAAGCCCTGTGCCACCTGCAATGCCGAGAGACGGTTGAAACTGGTTAATGCCGAAGGGCGCCAGAACGCCAAAAAAAAACAAGGCCAGAAGCCTTGTTTTCAAAGTATCGCGTGATCCGTAACCGTTACCGGGGCTGCGACTGAGCGCGCCTAAGATCTAATCCTCCCAAGACTTGACCGCGAAAACGACAGGAATTTAGTCATCCTGCCTCTTTTGTGAGCCGAAACTAGCCCAAGGATCGGGCTTTGTCATCTGTTTTTTTGTATTTCTGACACAGTCACGCAATTTATTTCTGTTGACAAGCTCCGGGTTTAGCGTGCCATCACGCGGCATTTTGGCGCAGCATGATGAAAGGTGGGGAGGGGCGTTTATCTGCGCCTTGGGCACCCCTAACTGCGGCAAATGCGGGTTTCATTCCGGCCTCGAAGCAGATATGAACGCCTCCAGCGTTAACTTTCTCGCGATTCCGCCACAAGGAGTCGTGCAACCTCTGGAATCAGCGATGCGACTGTCCCGATACTTCATGCCGATCCTCAAGGAAAACCCCAAGGAAGCGGAAATCGTCTCGCACAGGTTGATGCTGCGCGCCGGCATGATCCGCCAGCAGAGTCAGGGGATCTACTCCTGGCTGCCCCTCGGCAAGCGCGTCCTCGACAAGGTCAACAACATCATCCGCGAGGAGCAGAACCGCTCCGGCGCCATCGAGCTGTCGATGCCGACCCTGCAGTCGGCCGAACTCTGGCAGGAGAGCGGGCGTTACGAGGCCTATGGCAAGGAGATGCTCCGCATCAAGGACCGTCAGGACCGCCCGATGCTTTACGGTCCCACCAATGAAGAGATGATCACCGACATCTTCCGTTCGTCGATCAAGTCCTACAAGGACCTGCCGCTCAATCTTTACCACATCCAGCTCAAGTTTCGCGACGAAATCCGTCCGCGCTTCGGCACCATGCGCTCGCGCGAGTTCATGATGAAGGATGCCTATTCCTTCGACCTGACGAAGGAGGGGGCCGAGCACTCTTACAAGAAGATGTTCGCCGCCTATCTGCGCACCTTCGACCGACTGGGCCTGCGCGCCATACCGATGCGCGCCGACACCGGACCGATCGGCGGCGACCTCAGCCACGAGTTCATCATCCTGGCGGAAACCGGTGAATCGGAAGTCTTCAGCCACCGCGACTTCGTCAAGTTCGACATTCCGGTCGAAGACACCGACTTCGACGACGTCGCCGGCGTCAATGCGATCTTCGAGAAGTGGACATCGGTCTATGCTGCGACGTCGGAGATGCACGACGAGGCGGCCTTCGACGCCATACCCGATAGCGAGCGCCTATCGGCGCGCGGCATCGAGGTCGGCCATATCTTCTATTTCGGCACGAAATACTCCGAGCCGATGAACGCCAAGGTGCAGGGCCCTGACGGCAAGGAACACTTGGTCCACATGGGTTCCTACGGCATCGGCCCGACACGTCTGGTCCCCGCCATCATCGAAGCCTCGCACGATGAGAACGGCATCATCTGGCCCGCCTCGGTTTCGCCATTCGATGCCATCATCATCAACATGAAGGCAGGTGACGAAGCCTGTGATTCTGCCTGCGAAAAGCTTTATTCGACGCTTACGAAGGCCGGCAAGGACATCCTCCTGGATGACCGAGACGATCGCGCCGGCACGAAATTTGCGACAGCCGACCTCATCGGCGTGCCTTTGCAAATCATCGTTGGTCCGCGGTCGGTGGCGTCCGGCGAGGTCGAAGTGAAGGATCGCAAGAGCGGCGCGCGCGAGACGATGACAATGGAAGCCGCCATCAACCGGTTGGTTGGCTGAGCGAAGGACGACAGGCATGGCGGTAAGCGGCGCGGCAGTGGCCAAGCAGGATAAGACGTCGGGCGCCCGCTTGGCGTCGCGGCCGTTCTCGGCGTTCGAGCGCATGGTCGCCTGGCGCTATCTGCGCGCCCGACGCAAGGAAGCCTTTATTTCGGTGATCGCCGGCTTCTCCTTCATTGGCATCATGCTCGGCGTTGCGACGCTGATCATCGTCATGTCGGTCATGAACGGTTTTCGCACCGAGCTGATCTCGCGCATCCTCGGCCTCAACGGCCATGTGATCGTCCAGCCAGTCGACACGCCGCTTAACGACTATGCGGAGCTGGCGAAGAAATTCGCGGCCGTTCCGGGCGTCACCATGGCACTGCCGTTGGTCGAGGGCGAGACACTGGCGTCCGGGCGCGGTGGTGTGGGCAGCGGTGCCTTGATCCGCGGCATTCGTACCGAGGACCTCGACAAGCTGAAGACTGTGTCCGGGAACATCAAGAGCGGCGATACGGTCGGCTTTGCCGCCGGCACCGGCGTGCTGATCGGCTCGCGCATGGCCCAGCAGCTGGGTCTTGCCGCCGGCGACCAGATCACGCTGATCGCGCCCGAAGGCGATGTCACGCCTTTCGGCGTCAACCCGCGGGTCAAGTCCTACACCGTTTCCGGTATCTTCGAGATCGGCATGTCGGAATACGATTCGTCCATTGTCTTCATGCCGCTTGAAGAGGCGCAGCTCTACTTCAACTCGCCGGGCATCGTCCAATCGATCGAGATCTTCGTCAACAAGCCAGATGACGTCGACATGATCAAGCCGCTGATCGAGGCGGCGGCCGGGCGGCAGGTGTTCCTGACCGACTGGCGCGCGCGCAACGAAACCTTCTTCTCGGCCCTGCAGGTCGAGCGCAACGTCATGTTCATGATCCTGACGATGATCGTGCTGGTCGCCGCGCTGAACATCATCTCCGGCTTGATCATGCTGGTAAAGGACAAGGGCAGCGACATCGCCATTCTTCGGACGATGGGCGCGACATCGGGCGCGATCATGCGGATCTTCTTCATGACCGGCGCGGCCATCGGCATTGTCGGCACATTCGGCGGCGTGGCGCTCGGTGTCCTCGTCTGCGTCAACATCGAGTCGATCCGCCAGTTTTTCTCCTGGGTGTCGGGCACCATTCTGTTCGACCCGCAGCTCTACTTCCTGAGCAAGCTGCCGGCAGAGATGAACCTGAGCGAGACGATCACCGTCATCGCCATGGCGCTCGGCCTGTCGTTCCTCGCCACGATCTTCCCCGCCTGGCGCGCCTCGCGGCTCGATCCGGTCCAGGCGCTGCGCTATGAATAAGGATGCCAGCATTTCCATGAAATCCCCCGTCGTGCTTCAGCTTACCGGCATCGATCGCCATTACGGCCAAGGCGAAACCGTGCTCTCGATCCTGAAGAACGCCGACTTCGCGCTTCGTCGCGGCGAGATCGTCGCGCTGGTGGCGCCATCGGGCACGGGCAAGTCCACTCTGCTGCACGTGGCAGGCCTGCTCGAGCAGCCGGACGGCGGCGATGTGAGCATCAACGGCAACCCCTGCAACAACCTTTCCGACGAGAAGCGGACAGCGATCCGCCGCAACGACATCGGTTTCGTCTACCAGTTCCATCATCTCCTGCCGGAATTCTCCGCCATCGAGAACATCATGATGCCGCAACTGATCGCCGGTCTCACGCAGAAGGAAGCCCGTGTCCGCGCGACCCAGCTGCTGGACTACATGCGCATCGGCCATCGCGGCGATCACCGACCGGCGGAACTCTCCGGTGGCGAACAGCAGCGCGTGGCCATCGCCCGCGCCGTCGCCAACGCGCCGCTTGTGCTATTGGCTGACGAGCCGACCGGAAACCTCGATCCAGGCACCGCTCACTACGTTTTCGACGCCCTGGAGGCGCTGGTCCGCCAGTCGGGTCTCGCCGCGATGATCGCCACCCACAACCACGATCTCGCTGCCCGAATGGACCGCCGCGTCACCATTTCAGATGGCAAGGTTGTCGAATTCTGATCAAGGCCGGTCAGGCGATGACAAGCCCGCCGCGATAGTCCAATTCATAAGCCACCGTCCCGCCGACCTCTATGTTTTCCTGGCCGCTGAAATGGCTCGATGTCCCGATATTCCGATCGGTATAGCGACCGAAGGCGTGATCGAATTCCAGTCCGCCAAGGAACCGTTTGTGGTCGATATACAGATGCATTAGCGCGGCCTTGATGACGCATCCCGCCTTCGAAGCGTCGATCAGCTGCGTGTCTGTTATGCGACCGAAATAATTCATCGCCCAGATCGGCTCGCCCATGAACCATATCACCTCCTGGCCAGCAAAATCGGTGCCGCCGAAATAACTGTCGAGATATCGCCATTCCCCACGCGCGTAGCCGATGTCATGTGACCCAGCCCGAGACGACGGCAGACTCATGCCGTTGGCCACATAGGTTTGTGACTTTGCCTCGACGATGAAGGCATTCAAACGCTCTTCGTCGACCATATGTTCTCCCCAGGAAGCATGTCCCTACGGTTGCATATCTTCGCGAGACAGTAAAGAACAAAATGAGAACAAAATTCACTGTAAGCTGTTTGTGCCGTGCGGCCCTTTCGCGATCTCTGGGACCTGCCTGAGTTTCACGGTCAGGGGAGTTAATCAGGGCTGATGCCGCAAGCCTTCATGCCGAACTCGTCGGTCCAGTCGCCAATCGCGACTGTCTTGACTTCCGCCTTCCGATCCTTGCCGCCGCTGCTGACCTTGCCGCTGAGGACGTTGTAGTCGCAGGTGCCGTTGTTGTCCGGGTCCAACGTGTCGTAATGGGTGTATGTGAAGCCAGCGACCACGAATGCGCCGTTGCGATAGGCGATGGTCAGTGTCTGTTCCCAACGGTCGCGGCCGATGCCGGAATTCTCCGAATGAACAGCGATCGATCCGCTCGGCAACGCGGCGATGGTTGGGTCCTGTCCGTAGAGACCATCGAGATTGCTGTTGCCGGCGACCTTTTGAGGCGCCGTCGCAGCCAGCCTCAGGAGGAGATGTTCCTTGTCGCGGAGGTAGATATAGATGCCGATATCCTCGGCCTCGTCCTTGGGTGCGACCAGCAGGGCGAGGTCCTGATTGCCGTCCTTGTTCCAGTCGCCAGTCGCGGCGCCGATGATGCGGTTCGGATCGATGTCGCCTGCCGCAGCGCTCGAAATTGCAGAAAGCGTGATGACCAGCGCCCAGGCTAAGCTCTTCATGATGTCCTCCTCTTGCTAACTCATAGCGTCGCATCGACGCCCGGTCCAGCGCGCATCATTGAGCCGCGATTGCTGTGAATTCAACGTCCAGAGATTCCCGTTGACTCCGGAATTAAAAGAGAACATATAAAGAACATAACAACACCGGAGAGGCCTAATGACCGATATTATTCGAGACGTCGCCGCTTTCACCTCCATCGTCATGTTTGTCGTCAGCCTGTCCATCATCGTCATGGCCATGTGATTTATCGGGTATGACCGCCGGCTGGCGGTCCTGCCGAGGGGAGTTGTTCTGGACTTTACCGACCGCAATGCCGACAATGGAGCCGATTCATTCGGGCATGCGGAAGGGCTTATCATGGCAGAGGCAAACGGCAGGGAAGGCGGTCCTATGGGACCTTCGCCGGAATTCGTGCACCTGCGGGTGCATTCGGCCTATTCCCTGCTCGAAGGCGCTCTGCCACTGAAAAAAATTCTGGCGAAGGCCGCCAGCGACAGCCAGCCTGCCATCGCCATCACCGATACCAACAATCTGTTCGTAGCCCTGGAGTTTTCGCAAAAGGCGATCGGCGAGGGACTGCAGCCGATCATTGGCTGTCAGGTCTCGATCGACATGGAGGATGCGGTCGAGGGTGAAAAGCGTGGTGGCCATCAAGGCCTCGCCAAGCTGCCGGCCATCGTGCTTCTGGCTGCGAGCGACGCGGGTTATGAGCGGATGGTCGATCTCGTCAGCCGCGCCTATCTCGGCGGCGACAACAGTCAGGCGGTGCACATCAAGGCTTCGTGGCTGGAAGAGCTCGGTACCGAGGGGCTGATCGCGCTCTCCGGCTCGGTTGGCGGGCCGGTGGATATGGAGATCAAGGAGGGCCATCCGCAGAAGGCCGTCGCCCGGCTGCTGCAGCTGAAGGCCCTTTTCGGCGACCGGCTCTATGTCGAACTGCAGCGCCACGGCACCTACGACCGCCGCCATGAGCAACGGATGATTGCGCTGGCCTACGAGCATGAACTGCCGCTGGTCGCCACCAACGAGGCCTTTTTCCCGACCCGCGACGACTACGACGCCCACGATGCGCTGATGGCCGTCGCCCACAATGCCATCGTTTCCGACGACAGCCGGTTTCGCCTGACGCCGGACCACTACCTGAAGAGCCGGGCCGAAATGGCCAAGCTGTTTGCCGACCTGCCGGAGGCGTTGTCGAACACGGTCGAGATCGCGGAGCGCTGCGCCTTTGTGCTGCAGACCCGCAAGCCGATCCTGCCGCGCTTCACCGGCGCCAGCGACGACCCGAAGGAGGCCGAACGAGCCGAGGCGCTCGAGTTGCGCGCCCAGGCCGTCGAGGGCCTCGACATGCGGCTCGCCACTCTCGGCATGGCGCCCGGCTATGAGGAACAGGTCTATCGCGACCGCTTGGAGTTCGAGCTGGGCGTCATCGAGCGCATGGGCTTTCCCGGCTACTTCCTGATTGTTGCCGACTTCATCAAATGGGCGAAGAACCACGACATCCCCGTCGGCCCCGGTCGTGGATCGGGCGCGGGCTCGCTGGTCGCCTATGCGCTGACCATCACCGACGTCGATCCCTTGCGCTTCTCGCTGCTATTCGAGCGCTTTCTCAACCCCGACCGTGTGTCGATGCCCGACTTCGACATCGACTTCTGCCAGGACCGCCGCGAAGAGGTCATTCGCTACGTTCAGAAAAAGTATGGCCGCGAGCAGGTGGCGCAGATCATCACCTTCGGTTCGCTGCAGGCCCGCGCCGCCCTGCGCGACGTCGGCCGCGTGCTGGAAATGCCCTATGGCCAGGTCGACAAGATCTCCAAGCTGGTGCCGAACAATCCGGCCAATCCGGTCACGCTCGCCCAGGCGATCAAGGACGAGCCCCGCTTCCAGGAAGAGGCCGACAAGGAGCCTGTCGTCGCCCGGCTGCTCGACATCGCCCAGAAGCTGGAGGGTCTCTATCGCCACGCCTCGACCCACGCCGCCGGTATCGTCATCGGCGACCGGCCGCTGTCGAAGCTGGTGCCGATGTACCGAGATCCGCGCTCCGACATGCCGGTTACCCAGTTCAACATGAAATGGGTCGAGCAGGCCGGCCTGGTGAAGTTCGACTTTCTCGGGCTGAAGACGCTGACGGTGCTGAAGGTTGCGGTCGATTTCTGCAAGCTGCGCGGTATTTCCGTCGATCTGCCCACCATTCCGCTCGACGACAAGGAAACCTACGAGAAGCTCGCCCGCGGCGAGACGGTCGGCGTGTTCCAGGTGGAAAGCCAGGGCATGCGCAAGGCGCTGCTCGGCATGCGGCCGGACTGCATCGAGGATATCATCGCGCTGGTCGCGCTCTATCGCCCGGGCCCGATGGAGAACATCCCGACCTACAATGCCCGCAAGCATGGCGAAGAGGAGATCGAGTCGATCCATCCGATGATCGACCACCTCGTCAAGGAAACGCAAGGCGTCATCGTCTACCAGGAACAGGTGATGCAGATCGCCCAGGTGCTGTCGGGCTATTCGCTCGGCGAGGCCGACCTGTTGCGCCGCGCCATGGGCAAGAAGATCAAGGCGGAGATGGACCAGCAGCGCGTCCGCTTCGTCGAAGGTTCGATGAAGAACGGCGTTTCCAAGGGCCAGTCTGATATCATCTTCGACCTGCTTGCCAAGTTCGCGAACTACGGCTTCAACAAGTCGCATGCCGCCGCCTACGCCATCGTCTCCTACCAGACGGCCTACATGAAGGCGCACTACCCGGTCGAGTTCTTGGCCGCCTCGATGACCCTCGACATGGCCAATACCGAAAAGGTCAACGACTTCCGCCAGGACGCCAAGCGCCTCGGCATCGAAGTCGTGGCGCCGTCGGTGCAGACCTCGTTCCGGCATTTCCAGACGGGCGACAAGACGATCTACTACTCGCTCGCTGCCATCAAGGGTGTCGGCGATGCCGCCGTCGAGCACATCGTCGAGATGCGCGGCGACAAGCCCTTTGCCAGCATCGAGGATTTCTGCCTTCGGATCGATCCGAAGCAGGTCAATCGCCGCGTGCTGGAAAGCCTGCTCTATGCCGGCGCCTTCGATTGCTTCGGCCTCGATCGCGCCCAGTTGCTGGCGGGGATGGAGCGGCTGATCGGCTATGCCCAGCTTGCCCAGGAAAACCGGCGCAGCGGCCAGCACGACATGTTCGGCTCGGGCTCGGCCTCCGGCCCGGAGAAGATCTCCTTCCCGGCCTTCACCCCCTGGCTTGCCTCCGAGCGGTTGCTCAAGGAATTCCAGGTCCTCGGCTTCTACCTCACCGCCCATCCGCTCGACGCCTACAGCGCCGTGCTCGACAAGCTCAGGGTGCAGAGCTTCGCCGACTTCTCGGCCGGCATCAAGCACGGCGCCGGCAACGCCCGGCTGGCGGGCACCGTCATCGCCAAGCAGGAGCGCAAGACCCGCACCGGCAACAAGATGGGCATCTTCGTCTTTTCCGACGCCACCGGCCAGTTTGAGGCAGTGATGTTCTCGGAGCTTCTGGCGCAGTACCGGGACATCCTCGAGGTCGGCAAATCCTTCGTGCTGACGGCCGCTGCCGAAGAACGGCCGGAAGGCATCAGCCTCCGGCTGAATTCCGTGCAGTCATTGGAGGAAAAATCGCTGCAGATGCAGAAGGCGATGCGCGTCTTCGTGCGCGATTCAGGCCCTCTGAAGATGGTCGCGGCCCACCTCAATGCCAGGGGCGACGGGCTGGTGTCGTTCATCGTTATCAAGGAGGACGGCAAGCGCGAGGTAGAAGTGGCGTTGCCCAACAAATACCGCATCTCGCCGGAAATCGCCGCCGCCATGCGCTCGGCTCCGGGAGTGATTGACGTGGAGCTGGTGTAGGGCGGAATTCATTTAAATGGGACGTCAGCCTCGGAAATCTCCTTAACGGGCAACGTCGCCGACACTCCGGCGGATCGGCTCGTACGCCGGTCGAGCGCCTGTAACGCGTCGCGAGGCGGACCTAGGGTCACGCGTAGCGTTACCCCTTTTTCGTCGCCAACCCGCCTTTCCGCGTGATGGTGATGAAGTCGGTGCCTTTGCCGGTTTCCGGGCCGACGCCGGTGTCGGAGATGGTCAGCGACGAGCCTGCCGTCAGCAGATCCTCGACCTGGCGCCTGATGTCGTCCGGGACGGTGATGCGGTCGAGCGCCCGTTCTGCGGCGTCGAAGCCTTCCGATACCCGCTCGCTGGTGATGCCGTAGCGCTTCTTCGCCTCCTTCGACAGATCGCCTTCCAGCGTCAGGCCGTACCACTGCGCCTGGCCGCTGGTGCGGTCGACCTCGTGGGCGGTGAAGAAGTGCGTTCCGAGCGCCTCCTGCGGCTCGGCGATGGTGGCGGAGGCCTCCAGCACCGGCTTGAAGCCCTGGCGCACCAGGATCGCGCCGTTCGGCGGCTCGCCCTTGCCGGCGGCGGCATAGACCGCCTTCATCAGATCCGGCCCGATCAATCCGCCGGTGGCTGGCATGGCATGGGCGCTGCGAAAATCCCGGATCGCCTGGACCGTTGCCGGGCCGAGATAGCCGTCGGCCGTGCCGGTGTCGAAACCGAGGCCGGAGAGAAGCTGCTGCAGGTCGCGCACGTTTTCACGCAGCCCTCGGCGCGTGATCAGGATGCTGAGCGGTGCCTCGTTGCGCGGAGCGGCAAGGGGCGGGGGCGGCGGCAGCGCGGCGGTGTCGTTCATCGCCACTTCAACCGGCTCCGAGCGGACCAGGAAGCCTGGTGTCGTCGGACGCAGTTCCAGGTCGGAAAACATCGGTCCGTGGGTTGAAGGCGCCAGCGGATGAAACAGTGTCGCATGGGCGATCGGCTGCGGCACGACGGCGGCGTCGGCGATGACGACATGCACGCCCGGCTGTGTCATCTCATAGAGCTTCTTGGCAAAGGCCTTCGGCATGCGGACGCAGCCATGCGACGCTGGGTAGTTCGGCACTGAATTGGATTCGTGCAGCGCGATGCCGGACCAGGTCAGCCGCTGCATGAATGGCATCGGCGAATTCGAATAGATGTTGGAGCGGTGGTAGATTTCTTTCTCCAGCACCGAGAATATGCCCATCGGCGTCGAGTGGCCGGATTTTCCGGTAGACACCTTCGATGTGGCGACCACCGTGTCGCCGTCATAGACCGATAGCTGCTGCCGGTTCGTCGAGACAACGATCTGCAGCACGCGGGCATCGGTGGCGCCAGCCGGATGGGTGAGTGCGGTGGCCGAAAGCAGGCCGATACCAAGAACCAGACGCGAAAACATGATGGCTACCAAAACGCAATACTCGTGAGCGCGACGATAGCGGTCGAAGTTTAAGGAAGGCTTGAGATGGCCTGCGCTTCAAGTTAAGATTGTAATGATGAATAGGGTGCGTCGTGTGGGTATGCCTAAAAGGGTGTAGGTGTCCAGACTGGGTGATCGAGTTCATCAAGATGATCGACGATCGTCTTGATATGCATACTGAGATGCGCCCGATCCCAGACGATATCTTCTCGCGTCACTTTCGCGGGCGAACCGACGGCGATGCAATGCGCGGGAATGGCAGCGCGGACATAGGAGCGATAGCCTATGACGGAACCTTCACCGACCACCGCACCGCGCCCGACCGCGACATGGGCAGCAAGCCAGACGTGGTTTCCGATCTCGACGGAAGAACTCTTGTTGATGCGTTCTCCGGACGAGCGATCAAAAATCGGATGAGCGTCGTCTGTGCGTATATCCACCGAAGAGCCAAACAGGCAATCGTTGCCGATCGTGACCGTCTGCGCCTCCAAGGCCGAAATGAAGCAGTTGCCGGTGGCGTAAAGCGTATGGCCGATTGAGATTCGCCCGGCTATTCCGAGACGCATGCTACCTCTGTATTCCGAATTTCTGCCGATAAATATCTCGCCGTCGTCCCCATCGAAATGAATGGTGCAGTTCTCAAGGATAACGCCGGCTTCGATAATCAGTCGGCAGCGTCTGGCATTAAACAAGATTTTCAGAGAGTCGGTACTGACCGGGCGACCGATGACGACGTTTCCGTTTCGGTCTTCGAACTGCGTATCGGTCATGGAAAGAGTCCCAGCGTTAGAGCCAGGTCAAACTGTGCAAGGCTGTTGGTGGGCATCGGTTTCCCTCAGGATTTTTGCAAGCATCAGTTTCCCGTAGTCGACATTTGCATGGTGATCACCAGGTGCGCGGGAGAACCTATCCAACATCGAGCCATGCTCGTCGTAAGCCTCGGCCGGTGGCAGGTGGAAAAGGATCCCGCGAGACTTCAGTTGGTCCGCGACATGGTCGCGGTAGCGATTGTACATCATCGCAATCTCGCCCGTGGCCATAGTCTCACTGCGCTCATTGCCGCGATAGCTGCTCGGCACCGGGCAACAGGAGGCGACCGAAAAGCGGACGTTCATCGACTGCAGCCGGTCGAAAAACGCAAGCGGCTCGCGTGTGACATCCTTGATGATCGCCAGAAATGCCTTCTCGGAGACGTAGTGGCGCCCCGCCGCCTGCGCTGTCACCGTATGGCACCGCCAATGCCGGGGTTCGCATCCGAAACTCGGATAGAAGCCGAACATAAAGACGAAGGTGCGGCTGTCGTTCGGGAGAATGACCGCCGGCGTGTCGGGATTGATTTTGGAGAACACCGCCTTCGCGGGCGGCTGAGTAAAGGCTAAGCCATCGCCTTCCGGGGCGTAGAATGGCTCAAGGAAATGATAGCCGTACCCGAGCTGAGCGATCTCCAGGTGACCATGCCGGCTGTGGAACATGCCGGTGTGACGCTCTTTCAGATAGGCCTGGCGGAGGGCGGCCGTGTGGGAATCGCCGACAATCAACAGCATCTTACAATCCCTGGGTCAGCAACAGTTCTTCGCAGACCACATCCATCGCTGCGACAACCGGTATCCGCGCAGTTGCCTGCTCGTTCGCGGATCGCTGTTCTGTCGGTGGGTGCGAGGCAAAGAAATGCGACATCACATAATCCACGCCCGCGGGATGGACCGACCGCATGTTCGGCTCGAAGAACATACCGCGCATCGATGGCCCGGTTATCAGTTCGTAGGAGGGAAAGTAGTCGACAAAATCAATTTCCTGCGAAAGGTGACCGGCAACCGCCCGCAGCACGGACTTGGAGTAAGATGTGGCCGAGAGCACGTGCTGATCCGATTTCGTTGCCGTCAGCGGCACCGGCGAAACGGTGAGCAGGAAGCGCATAGCCGGATTTACAGCGCGGACTTTGCCCATGAAAGCCACGAGATCCTCGAATATCTCGAAGTAGGAGAAGTTCTTGAATTCGTATTGGCTCTCGTCGAAGCTGCCGGCAACGGTTCCCGGGCAGAGCGGAAAAACGGCGCCATCGGCCTTTGAAACCCAGGCTTCGGTCAATCCGAGCGTAAAGATGAACACATCGGATTGGAGAAAAACCGTCTTCACCGCCTCAAGATGGCTGCGCCGACTGTTTTCGAGGTCCTCGACGCTGACGAAGGGCTCTGGCTCCAGGGCTGGGCGGAACGGATCAGAAACCCCCAAACCATTTTTCCAGGCGGGCTCTCTCGGGACAAACGAGCCAAAGGCACGCTCGAAGGTCTGGAGCATCTGCCGGACAGTGTAAATATTGCAATATCGCGCGGAGTAGACGCCGTAGTTGAACGATCTCGCCAGATCGACGGGAAAGAGCGGCGGGGCCGGCTCGTAGTCGCAGAAATTGAAGCCACTTTCTCGCAGCTTGCGGGCTATGTGCTGGGCAAAGCAACTGCCGGCGGTCACTATACGATCTTCGGCGGTGATCGGGAATTTGCTGCGGTAGATATCCTCGAGAGAATAGGGGCTCTTTTCAGCAACCGCCTTGCGCCATACCGAGCGGTCGCTCAGCCGCCGATAGGGGTGATCGCCGTAGTCTGTCTCGATAGCCATCCACTGTCCCTTGAAGATTGTCTACCGACAGTGCGGGAGCGGCCTTGTGGCAAGCTTGTGCGTCTCGCCATAACCCTTGCTATCTCTCCCGCTTGCCGCTGCCGAAGGTGTAGCCGGTTTCCACCGAGGCATTGCCGAATTTGGCGCGCAGCTTGTCCATGGCCGCTTCGGCGGCGGCTCTGCGGGCAGCGGGCTCGTCGACGAGATCTGGCGGATCGGCCCGCTCGGCGTCGCAGAGGTCCGTCACGCCGATGCCGAGCAGGCGAAACTTCGTGCCGTCCGCCTCGCTCTCGAGCAGCCGCAGCCCGGTGCGAAATATCCGATCGGCCAACTGCGTCGGATCCTCTAGCTTGCGATTTCGCGTACGGCCCTTGAAATCGGCGGTCTTCAATTTGAGGACCACGGTGCGCCCGGCAATCTCGCCCTTCTTCAGTCGCCTCGAGACCTTTTCCGAAAGATTGCGCAGGATCGGCACAAGATCGTCGTAGCGCGATATGTCATCGAAAAAGGTCGTTTCCGCCGAAACGCTCTTGGCCGGATCGTTGAGATGCACGTCCCGATCGTCGATCCCGCGCGACAGCCGGAACAGGCGCTGTCCCATAACGCCGTAACGGCGCATCAGGGCGCCTTCGTCCATTGTCTGCAACTGCCCGATGATGCGGATGCCGTCGCCCTCCAGCGTGGCGGCAAAGGCCTTGCCGACGCCCCAGATGGTCGTAACCGGACGCGGCGCCAGGAACGAAACGGCCTCCTGCCGGCCGATCACCGAAAAGCCGCGTGGCTTGTTGAGGTCGGAGGCGACCTTGGCGAGGAACTTGCAATAGGAAAGCCCGACCGAGACACTGATGCCGATCTCCGCCTGCACCCGTCGCGCAAACTTCGCCAGGGTGCGGGCCGGCAGGTCCTGATGCAGCCGTTCGGTGCCGGCCAGCTCTAGGAATGCCTCGTCGATCGACAGCGGCTGCACCAGCGGCGTCAGCTCCTCCATCATCGCCCTGACCTCACGGCCGACGCGCGCATATTTCTCCATGTTCGGGGGTATGACGATCGCCTGCGGACAAGCCTCCAGCGCCTTGAACATCGGCATGGCCGAGCGGACACCGTGGATGCGGGCGATATAGCAGCAAGTGGAGACGACGCCGCGTTTTCCGCCGCCGATGATCACCGGCTTGTCGGCAAGTTCCGGATTGTCGCGCTTTTCCACCGAGGCGTAGAAGGCATCGCAGTCGATATGGGCAAGGGTCAGCTCGTTCAATTCGCGGTGGTAAATGAGCCGTGGGCTGCCGCAGGCACGGCATCGCCTCGCGACAGCTGGCTGTTCGCTCAGGCAGTCGCGGCAGAAGCCGGGCATGGTTTCAAGGGCGTTGGTCATGGCGTGAACAAATGTTGAACATTGCCACTCTATGCATTATGCTAGCGCCACTCAAGGATGAAAAATGGCGGCGGAGGCAAAGCGTGTATGAATGCCGAGACGATCTGCCATCACGCGCCGATATGATCCCGGATCAGCCTCTCGGTAACATCCCAATTCTCCGCGCTGACGATACCTTCCGAAGGGACCGGCAGGAAGGGGCGGAAGTCGGCGTTGGCCATGAGGTTGATCAGCAGGCAGTCTGGCACGGCCGCGCCGACCGAAAGCAGGTTTCGCTCGATATCGTCTATGAACACCACGGGTTGATCTCGCTCGCCGTGCAGCCGGGCGAGCACCGGACCTTTCGGCTGCTCCGTGGCGATCATGGGGAAGTGCAGGCCGAAGCCGTCGAGCAGCGCCCGGCGGACCGGCCGGTGCCGAGGCGGCATGGCGGTAAGAAAAACGATATCCGCATCTTCCGCGAGCGAGGTCAGCGTTTCGATGACCCGCTCCGCGGGCGTCTGCCACTGATCCTGAACGCCGAAGAAGGCCTCGAGAAAGGCAGAAACCGTAGCGTCGTCGGGCTGTTCGCCATCCCGGGTGGAGACGATGTTGCCGTGCAGGCGGAAAGAGCGCGGCAGCAGGTCGTGGTCGTTGGCGCGCAGGTAGCGGGTGAAGGGTGTCAGGAACTCCAGCACCACCTCGTCGACATCGCAGACGACAAGCGGCCTGTCCCGAAGCGGAACGTCTTCTATATCCGTTGTCTCGTCCAAGATCAGTATTCTCCAGAGCCAAGGCTGGCCCCTGAAAAGTGGGCGGAGGCAGCCATGACCGCCTCGGGCGCCGTGCCGCTTGCCTCGCAGAATGCCATCAGTGATGGTTCGTGGTTCATCAAGAAATCGAGCAGACCGCCGAGAAAGCTTGGCTCGTTGACGGCATTGCGTAGCTGGGAAGGCTCCATGCCGGTGATCGCGAGGAACCGGCCGAACATGTCAGGCTCGCTTGCCAGCCAGCCAAGGACAGCAATGGCGATTTCCTGCGGATCGGCGTCCTTGCCTTTCGGCTTCTTGAAGTTGCTTTGCATTTCGCGGGGCAAATTACCTATTTCTCAACCAAATGCCGATAGCGTCGCGCTCATGGATTTATCGAATCGGCTTCCGCGCGACCTTATATTTTCGCCAACTGGATTCAAGGCCGCTCGAGGGGACACAGTATTATGCCCAAACAAGTGATGATTGTCGAAGACAATGAGCTTAACATGAAGCTCTTTCGGGATCTCATCGAGGCGTGCGGCTATACTACGATCCAGACCCGCAACGGCATGGAGGCACTTGAGCTTGCCCGAAAGCACCGGCCGGACCTGATCCTGATGGACATTCAGCTGCCTGAGGTCTCCGGCCTGGAGGTGACGAAATGGCTGAAGGAGGATGATGAGTTGCATGTCATTCCCGTCATTGCGGTCACCGCATTTGCGATGAAGGGCGACGAGGAGCGCATTCGCCAGGGCGGTTGCGAGGCTTATGTCTCCAAGCCGATCTCCGTTCCCAAGTTTATCGAAACGATCAAAACTTATCTGGGCGACGCCTGAGCGTCGGAAAAACCATATGACCGCGCGAATCCTGGTTGTTGACGATATTCCGGCGAATGTGAAACTGCTCGAAGCCCGGCTTCTGGCGGAGTATTTCGACGTGCTGACGGCCGACAATGGCGCGGACGCTCTGGCGATCTGCGACACCGCTCAGGTCGATCTCATCCTCCTCGACATCATGATGCCTGGCATGGACGGTTTTGAGGTCTGCGAACGGCTGAAGGCCAATCCGCGAGTCTCCCACATTCCCGTCGTCATGGTAACGGCGCTGGACCAGCCGGCCGACCGCGTCCGTGGCCTCAAGGCCGGTGCCGACGATTTCCTCACCAAGCCGGTCAATGACCTGCAGTTGATCTCGCGGGTGAAAAGCCTGCTGCGGCTGAAGACGTTGAGCGACGAACTCCGTGCGCGCGCCGATACGGCGCGCAATCTCGGCTTGGATGACGGGCGCATAGGCGAAGGCAAGGGCGAGGAGACGCCGCAGGTGCTGCTGGTCGACGGCCGCGCCAACTCGCAGGAGCGGATTATCCGTGCCTTGAAGCCGATCGCCAACGTCGTCGCCATGTCGGACGCCCAGGCGGCCTTGTTTGAGGCTGCCGAAAGCCCTTTCGAGCTGGTGATCGTCAATTCCAACTTTGAAGATTACGATCCATTGCGGCTTTGCTCGCAATTGCGCTCGCTGGAGCGCACGCGCTTTTTGCCTGTTTTGTTGATTACCGAGCAGGGCGGTGACGACATGATCGTCCGCGCTCTCGAGCTTGGCGTCAACGACTACATCGTCCGGCCGATTGATCCGAATGAGCTCGTGGCGCGCTGCCTGACCCAAATCAAGCGCAAGCGCTATAACGACCGCCTGCGTACCAGTGTCCAGCAGACCATCGAGCTCGCGGTGACCGATGCCCTGACCGGGCTCCACAATAGGCGCTATCTGGACAATCATCTGGCGATTCTCTTCAAGCGCTCGGTCCAGCGTAGCCGACCGATGTCACTGTTGATCACCGATATCGACCGCTTCAAGTCGGTCAATGACGCCTACGGCCACGATGCGGGCGACCAGGTGCTGAAGGAGTTCGCAGCGCGCGTCCGCGCATCGGTACGCGGTGCGGATCTCGCTTGCCGCTTCGGTGGAGAAGAGTTTGTGATCGTCATGCCTGACACCGCGCCGGAGGTGGCTGCTGCCGTCGCTGAGCGCCTACGGGTCGCCATCGAAAGCATTCCCTTTATTCTGCGCGATAGCGGCCAGGCGCTGCATGTCACCGCGTCATTCGGCATCTCCTCTCGCCAAGCGACGACCGACGGGCCCGAGGAATTGCTGCGGCAGGCCGACCGCGCGCTCTACGCGGCAAAGAACAGCGGCCGTAACTGCATCGTTGCCGCCGCCGCTTGATCTGCGGTGCGAACTGCCTCTCGGATACCAGAGAGACGGTTTTCCACAGTCATTACTAAAGTTTAATGCGGGGACAATTCTGCCGTGGCAGTCGAGGTCCAGAATGTCCTCGCAGTAAAATTGACATCATATTGTGATAGATGCAGCAAAACGAAACCGGAGAATCCATCCGCTCGCAGGATATTTGCGCAATATTTCAAAAAGAGAGTGATTTTTTAGCTGATTTAAATAGACATAAACTCGTTATTGTTGTGATTTTACTCTGTTGTCTTCAAAAGTATATTTAATAAAAAATTGAAATGAATAGAATACTTTAAGTAAACTGCGATTTGTAGAATGCATCTGAGATTTTTGCTGAAGAAGATTGCAGAGTAAAAGTACACTCCAGACAGCAGCGTTTAACCATAATGTGACTCAATTGTTATTTCGTGCCAACGGTTCTTGATTTTAACTCATTTTTAAGCGAGCTTAACTGCAGAGGATATCGTCCATTTGGACAGAGATACCCCATGATGCTCAGGTCCGCCGCATCACCTGGTCGTGGGGTTTGTTGGCCGAAGTGCATGTCCCGCGGTTCCTCGTACCGCTCTGCACCCGGTCGACGTTTAGTGAACGCCGCTCTTTCCCGCCGGAAGAGCGGCGTTTCTCGTTTCCACCGCAGACCCGAACAACAACGAACTACTATATTAGCAAATTATTATTTACACTGCTGCTAGCCGATATGCAACGCTGACGAGGGTAGACCGGCATTAAAAAAGGCGCGACCCGGACCGGGCGCGCCTTCAAAAAAGTCGAAATGAAGACCTTACTTGATCTTCGTTTCCTTGAACTCGACGTGCTTCTTGGCAATCGGGTCGTACTTGGTCTTGTTCATCTTGTCCGTCATCGTACGGCTGTTCTTGGTGGTGACGTAGAAGAAGCCAGTGTCGGCGGTCGACAGAAGCTTGATCTTGATTGTTGTTGCCTTGGCCATGGTCGTCCTGCCTTTAAGAAAAGTGATGCCGTGGACGGCCGGTTGCGGTCCACGGCAAATTATGGCGCGAAATTACAAATCGCGCCCCAAAAGTCAACCCCTGTTCCCCAGGAACAGCAGCCGGACGCCCGAAAGCAGCACATAAAGCCCGAAGAAACCGGCGATGGCCCAGGCAAATCCGTCCGTGCCTGCAAGGTCGATGGCGGTGCCGATAGCCTGCGGACCGGCTACGGTGCCGATCGCGTAGCAGAACACGAAGGCTGCATTGGCTGCGGCAAGGTCCGGGCCGGTGAGCTGCGAACCCAGGTGGCTAAGGCCAACCGTATACATCCCAGACACGCAGCCACCCCAGAACAGCAGCAGCGCCGCCGTGACGATCCAGTTGCCGACGAGCCAGGGCAGCGCCAGCGCGCCGACCAGGCCCATACAGCCCATGATGACCAACAGCGGCCGTTTGTCGCTCAGCCTGTCCGAAAGCAGCCCTAGGGGGATCTGGAAGACGACGTTGCCGATGCCCATCATCGTCAGGAGCAGGGCCGCATGCGATTCGGTAAAGCCGTTGCGGGTGGCATAGATCGGAAAAAGCGATAGCCCACCGGCCTCGACGGCGCCGAACACAAAGACTGCGGCTGTGGCTGTCGGCACCAGGAAGACATAGCGCATGAAATGCATCTCGGGCTTTTCTTCCAGCACCGGGCTTTCGTTGCGGGCAATGAAGATCGGCAACGCGGCGGTCAGGATCGCGACGGCGCCGATGACGAAGGGCAGGATGCCCTCGCTGCCGACCAAGGAGAAGATCAACGGACCGGCGGCAAAGCCGAGCGACAGCACCGTGGCATAGAGCCCGAGCACGAAGCCACGCCTGGACGGCGGAGACGCTGCGTTGATCCAGAATTCCGAGAGGATAAACAACGTCGTCGTCGCGCCGTGGAAAACCAGGCGCAGCGGGAACCACATCCAGAAATCGGTGGCATAGTAGAAACCCACGGCACTGATCGCCGATAGGAACACTGCCCACATCATCGTCGAGGCCACCCCGAGATGATGCGCCAAGCGGGTGGTGATGGGGGCGGCGATCATCGCTGCGACCCCCGCCATGGCGGTGTTGAGGCCGATCAGCGACGAGGAAATGCCGCGCTTTTCGAGAATGATGCTGAAAAGGGGCAGGCCGAGGCCGATGGCAATGCCAACGGCCGAAATCGATGAGATCGCGGCGAAAAGCGAGGGCCAGTGAATTTCTTCGACATGGCCGACTTTGCTGTTCGTCGGTTCAGTCATGGTTGATCCTTACAGCATGGGCGGATTGTGGATCCGCAAAGCAGGAGAGACACGTCGCAATGCCGTTGATCTGGCAAAGCTGGAGCGGTTTTTGTTCTTTTCGGTTCAATTGGCGGCGCCGCATGACCGCCCGCATGTTCAGACAAGAAACGTTGCGCATGTCAAGTCAAGCTCGACTGCAACGCGTGGCCGAATCGGAAAAACCGGGGGATCGCCCCGCCTGCCGATCCTATGGCGTCCGCCCATGACGGTATGACGTCATCATACGGATAGAGACGTGTTTGGATGGGATTGGGGCGAGGAAACTGCTCACTTCGCGCCGCTGCCATCGTCAAACTCGTCCGGCCTATCCTCCTGTCCGCCGAAGCCGTGCATGCGCAGCGCCCATTGCAGGCCGATGACGCCGCCCTTGATCGGCTGGATCACGGCCAGCGCCGTCACGACAGTGATCGGCGCCCAGATGGAGAGCGTTGCCCACATCGGCAGATGGTAGAGCGTGTCCGCGATCATGTAGCCGCCGACGACGACATGGCCGAGCACCAGGATGACCAGGTAGGGCGGCAGGTCGTCGGAGCGGTGGTGAAAGATCTCCTCGCCGCAGGCAGCGCAGCTGTCCACCGGCTTCAGGAAGGCGCGGAACAGCTTTCCACGCCCGCAATTCGGGCAGCGGCTGCACATACCGCGCAGGATGGCCCGGCCGAGCGGGCGCTCCGTTTTCTCAGGCCTGCCATAGCGAATGACAGGGACTGAACCGCTTGATGACATCTCGTCTCCTCCAGCCGCCCTCCAGCAGCTATTTTCGACCGCGCGGGGGCCTCGTCCCCGGCTTCTTGCGCACCGGCGTGGCACCGCGGCCAGACTTGTGGAACGAGCGCATGCCGCGCGGCAGCTCGCGGCCCTCGCTCAGCATCTCGAAGCGCAGCGCACCTGCCAGCGGCACGGCCTCGACCAGCTTGACCTTGACGCTGTCGCCCAGCCGGTAGCCAAGCCCGGTCCGGTCGCCGACCAGCGCCTGGTGCGCCTCGTCGTAGATGTAATAGTCGTTGCCGAGCGTCGAGATCGGAATGAAGCCGTCTGCGCCGAACTCCGGAAGACCGATGAACAGGCCAGACTTGGTAACGCCACCGACCCGGCCGTCGAACTCTTCGCCGACGCGGTTGGCAAGGTGATGGGCGATCAGCCGGTCGACCGTTTCGCGCTCGGCCGCCATGGCGCGGCGCTCGAAGGTCGAGATTTCGGCAGCGACATCGTCGAGCCCGGCTTCTTCCTCCGGCGTGATGCCGCCTTCGCCCAGTCCGAGCGACCCGACGAGCGCCCGATGGACGATCAGATCGGCGTAGCGGCGGATCGGCGAGGTGAAGTGGGCATATTTCATCAGGTTGAGGCCGAAGTGGCCGATATTTTCCGGGCTGTAGATCGCCTGGCTCTGGGAGCGCAGGACCATTTCGCTGACCATCGTCTGGTGCGGCGTGCCCTCGGCCTTGGCGAGAATGCCGTTGAAGTTGTTGGCCCGCATGTTGCCGCCCTTGGCGAGCGGAATGTCGAGGGTGGCAAGGAAGGTCCTGAGAATCTCCTGCTTGGCCAGCGACGGGCCGTCATGGATGCGGAAGATCAGCGGCTGGCGCTGCTTCTCCAGCGTCTCGGCAGCGGCGACGTTCGCCTGGATCATCATCTCTTCGATCAGCTTGTGCGCATCGAGTCTCGGCGGCACAACGACGCGGTCGACGGTGCCATCCGGCTTCAGCTGGATTTTGCGCTCCGGCATGTCGAGCTCGAGCGGCTGCCGGCGGTCGCGACCGCGCTTCATCACGCCATAGGCGTGGTAGAGCGGCTTCAGGATCGGCTCCAGCAGCGGGCCGGTCTGGTCGTCCGGCGTGCCGTCGATCGCCGCCTGCGCCTGCTGGTAGGAGAGCTTCGCCGCGCTCTTCATCATGATGCGGTGGAAGGTATGGCCGATCTTGCGGCCCTCGCGCGAAAACACCATCCGCACGGCCAAAGCCGGACGGTCGACGCCTTCCTTCAGCGAGCAGAGATCGTTCGAGATCCGCTCCGGCAGCATCGGCACGACGCGATCCGGGAAATAGACCGAGTTGCCGCGTTTCTGCGCTTCACGGTCCAGCATGGATTTGGCGCGCACATACCAGGAGACGTCGGCAATGGCGACGTTGACGATGACGCCGTCGACATTGTCGGGCGAAGGATCGAGTTCTGCATAGACGGCGTCGTCGTGGTCCTTGGCGTCGGCCGGATCGATGGTGATCAACGGCACCTTGCGCCAGTCCTCGCGGTTTTTCATCGTCGCCGGCTTCGCGTCGTCGGCCTCGGCCAGCACCGGCAGCGGGAAGATATGGGGAATGCCATGGGCATGGATGGCGATCATCGAGATCGCCTTTTCCGAGCCGACGGCACCGAGTACCGACAGCACCTTGGCGCGCGGCAGGCCGAATCGGCCGAGACGCGCGACTTCGATCTCGACCAGATCGCCGTCCTTGGCGGTTCCGATATCCTCGGGATCGATGACCATTTCCTCGCCGCGCCGCTCGACCGGCATCAGCCGGCCGCCGCCGCCGGGCATTTCGCGGAAGACACCGATGGCGGCGCTGCGCTTACGGTCGAGAACCTTGATGATCCGTGCCGTATAGGCGGGTCCGCCACGGTCGCCGGCCGGAAAGATCTTCGCCAGTACCCGGTCGCCCATACCGGCCACGGGCGCCTTGCCCTTGCCGTTGCGGCCGGCCGGCGACGTTGTCTGGCGGATGGCCACCGCAGGCGCCACGCCGGCATCTTCCGGCCATTCGGCCGGGCGCCCGATCAGTTCGCCATCCTTGTCGCGGGTGGTGATGTCGAGCACGGTGACGGGGGGCAGGGCGCCGGGTCGCATCAGCGACTTGCGGTTCTTCTGCACCATGCCGTCCTCTTCGAGGTCGCGCAAAAGGTTCTTCAGTTCGACCCGCTGCTCGCCCTTCAGCCCGAAGGCCTTGGCAAGCTCGCGCTTGGAGGCCTGTTGCGGGTGGTCGGCGATGAAGCGCAGGATGACTTCGCGCGGCGGCAGCACACCCTGGATGATCGCCTCGCGGGCGGGCACTGTCGCGTCGCCCTTGCCGGCCTTGGCAGGCCGCACCGGCTTGCCGACGCGGCGTTCAACGGGGGATGGTCTGCTGCGCGGGTCTCTGCTCACTCTGCGGCCTTCTTCACTGTCTTCTTGGCAGCCGGCTTGGCGGCGGCCTTTGCTGCCGGCTTGGCTTTCGCCGCCGGCTTGGCTGCTGTCTTGGTCGACTTGGCCGCTGCGGCGGCTGTCTTTGCCTTGGGCGCGGCCTTGGCCTTCGGCGCGGCCTTTGCCTTTGTCGCCTTCGGCTTGGCCGGCTTGCCCGCCTTCTCGACGATCAGGGCGAGGGCCTCCTCGACGCTGACGCTCTGCGGGTCCTTGCCCTTGGGAAGCGTCGCGTTGACCTTGCCCCAGTTGACATAGGGTCCGTATTTGCCGTCGCGCACGGTGATCTTGCCGCCACCATCCGGATGGTCGCCGAGATCCTTAAGCGCTGCCGGCGTGCCGCGACCGCTCGGCCCCTTCGCCTGCTTGTCGGCGAGCACTGTCACGGCCCGGTTGAGGCCGACGGTGAACACGTCCTCGATGGTCTCGAGATTGGCATAAGAACCGTCATGCAGCAGGAAAGGTCCGTAGCGGCCGAGGCCGGACGAAATCATCTTGCCGCTTTCCGGATGCTTGCCGATATCGCGCGGAAGCGAGATCAGCGCCATCGCCTTCTCATAGTCGATGTCCTCTGGCTTCCAGCCCTTCGGCAGCGACGAGCGCTTGGCTTCCTTGCCTTCGCCGCGCTGGATATAGGGACCGAAGCGGCCGGAGCGCAGCGTCAGTTCTTCCTCGGTCACCGGGTCCTTGCCGAGCGCCTTCGGCTCGCTAAGACCGGTCGATTCCGCATCCGTGCCGCCTTCCGACGACAGCTGGCGGGTGAAATTGCAGTCCGGATAGTTCGAGCATCCGACGAAGGCGCCGTACTTGCCGAGCTTAAGCGACAGGTTGCCGGTGCCGCAGACCTGGCAGATGCGCGGATCGCTGCCGTCCTCGCGGGTCGGGAAGACCAGCGGTGCCAGTGCCTCGTTCAGCGCGTCGAGCACATTGGTGACGCGCAGTTCCTTGGTGTCGTTGATCTGGGCGAAGAAGGCCGTCCAGAATTCGCGCAGCACGTCCTTCCAGTTCAATTCGCCGGCCGAAATCCGGTCGAGCTTTTCTTCGAGGTCGGCGGTGAAATCGTATTCGACATAGCGGGTGAAGAAGTTTTCGAGGAAGGCGGTGACCAGCCGGCCCTTGGCCTGCGGCACCAGCTTGCGCTTGTCGATCGTCACATAGTCGCGGTCGCGCAGGGTCGCCAACGTTGCAGCATAGGTCGAGGGTCGGCCGATGCCGAGCTCTTCCATCTTCTTGATCAGCGTCGCTTCCGAGTAGCGCGGCGGCGGTTCGGTAAAATGCTGGGTGGAGTTGATCTTCTGCTTTGCGAGGTTTTCGCGTGCGTTGATTTCCGGCAGGCGGCCGTCCTCTTCGCCGTCATCGCTCTGCTCGCCATCTTCCTTCTGGTCGGTATAGGCGGCGATGAAGCCGTCGAAGCGGATGACGGAGCCGACGGCGCGCAGGCCGGCCTTGTCGCCGCCGTTCGTCGCCAGGATCTCGACGGTGGTCCGCTCGATCTCGGCCGATGCCATCTGGCTGGCGATGGCACGCTTCCAGATCAGGTCGTAGAGACGCAGCTGGTCGGCATCGAGCGCGCTGCGCAGATGATCGGGAATGCGGTTGAAATCGGTGGGGCGGACGGCTTCGTGCGCTTCCTGGGCATTCTTTGCCTTGGAGGAATAGAATCGGGCCTTTTCCGGCAGGTAGCGGTTGCCGAACTGGCTGCCGATGGCGCTGCGGGCAGCGTCGATCGCTTCGGGGGCCATCTGGACGCCGTCAGTACGCATATAGGTAATCAGACCGACGGTCTCGCCGCCGATGTCGATGCCCTCATAGAGCCGCTGCGCCACCTGCATGGTGCGCGAGGCGGAGAAGCCGAGCTTCGACGAGGCGGCCTGCTGCAGCGTCGAGGTGGTGAAGGGTGGCGACGGGTTGCGCTTGACGGGCTTTGCCTCGACCGTGTCGACGACATAGCTGGCGCCTTCGAGCAGGGTCTTCAGATTGCCGGCCTGTTCGCCATTGGCAACGGAGCGTGCCTGCAGGCGCTTGCCGTCGGCCATGGTCAGGCGTGCCTCGAACTCGTCGCCACGCGGCGTCTTCAAGAGCGCCGAGAGGTTCCAGTATTCCTCGGACACGAAGCGCTCGATCTCGGACTCGCGGTCGCAGACCAGACGCAGCGACACGGACTGCACGCGGCCGGCCGACCGGGCGCCCGGCAGCTTGCGCCACAGCACCGGCGACAGATTGAAGCCGACGAGATAGTCGAGCGCCCGGCGCGCCAGATAGGCGTCGACCAGCGGACCGTCGATATCGCGCGGGTTGGCCATGGCGTCGAGAACGGACTTCTTGGTGATGGCGTTGAAGACGACGCGCTGCACCTTCTTGGTGCCGATCACCTTCTTCTTGTTGAGAAGGTCGAGCACATGCCAGGAGATCGCTTCACCCTCGCGATCCGGGTCGGTCGCGAGGATGAGGCCATCGGCCGTCTTCATCGCATCCGAAATATCCTTCATGCGCTTGGCCGAGGCCGCGTCGACTTCCCAGAGCATCTCGAAGTCTTGGTCCGGCAGAACCGAACCGTCCTTGGCAGGCAGATCGCGCACGTGGCCGAAAGACGCCAGGACCTTGTAGTTGGGTCCCAGATACTTGTTGATCGTCTTGGCCTTGGCAGGCGATTCTACCACTACAACATTCATCATCATTCTCTAAATAGGAGGTCCAGCCGGAAAGAAACATGCGGATGTTCCGGTTATCTTCACTTTCCGGCTCCTCGACATGGACAGGGAAATCGCTGCGGTCAAGAGGGATGGCACATTTTGACCCCTACAACGAGACGCAACCTTAAGGGGATTATATACAGGTTGCAATTTTAGATAAATGCTTTATCGTCTTTGACATGTAATGTGAAGATGCGGTCCGCCCGACGATCGCGCTCTGCGGCAGGAAGACGAAATGGCGCCTAAAGCTTTAAAAAACAAGGATGCCTCGGCCTTCGACGAAAACATCGCCTTTGTCCGGCAGATGCTTGCAGAGTTGCGGCAGGTAGCGGAAAAGGAAGGTGCCGATGTCCTCTGCTATCTCTTGGAAATGGCCTATGTCGAAGCGGGCGACCTGCAGAGCGGGCGCCAGCCTGTCGCATCAATCCAGCATCGCAAGCGACACTAGGCCGCCCGGATGCCGATGCAACCGTCCGGCGAGGTCGAGCTCCAGCAGGACGAGGTAGACGGCGGACGCCTGCAACCCGGTATGGCGGATGATATCGTCGATCTCGACTGGTGTCGGCCCCAGCGCATCGACAATGCGCGCGCGTTCATTGTCGTCGGGCGGCAGCAGCAGCGGCTTGTTCGGGTCTTCCCCCGGCTCTTCGGCAAGCGGTGGTGAAAACAGGTCTATCCGCGACAAAGGTGCCAGTGCCTCGATGACATCGCCCGAGCCGGTGGTGATCATCGCCCCATCCTTTAAGAGCCCGTTCGTCCCTTGACAGCGGGGATCGAGCGGCGAACCGGGAACGGCAAAGACCAGGCGACCAAATTCGCCGGCCAGCCTGGCGGTGATGAGCGAGCCCGAGCGCGTTGCCGCCTCGACGACGACGACACCGAGCGCCACGCCGGCGATCAGCCGATTGCGCCTTGGAAAATCGCGGGCCCGCGGTTCCCAGCCGAACGGCATCTCGCTGATGGCGACCCCGTCGCTGCCGCAGATCTCATTCAAGAGATCGACATTCTCCGGCGGGTAGGGCTGGTCGAGCCCTCCCGCCAGCGCCGCGATGGTGCCGGTCTCGATGCTTGCCCGGTGTGCCGCCGTATCGATGCCGCGCGCCAAACCCGAGATGACGGCATAGCCCGCCCGGCCGCAATCGCGCGCGATCATGGCCGCGAATTTCGCGCCGCTGATCGAGGCATTGCGCGAGCCGACGATGCCGACGGCAGGTTTGGCGGCGGTGGCAAGATTGCCTTTGACGGCTAGCAGCGGCGGCGCGCCGTCGATCTGCCGGAGTGCCGGCGGATAATCCGGTTCGCCGATGCCGATGAAGCGGGCGCCGAAACGGTTGGCGATGTCGAGTTCGCGCAGCGCGTCGCTTTCGCTGCAGATGCGGATCGCCCGCGTGGCGCCGCCACGCTGCGAGAGCTCCGGCAGCATCACCAAGGCCGTCTCCGCCGAGCCGAAATGATTGATGAGGTCGCGGAAAGTGGCAGGCCCGACATTGTCGGAGCGGATCAACCTCAGCCAGGCGATCCTTTGTTTTTCCGTCAGCGCAATCCCAGACCGTCCTGCGCTGCCCGTGGCCATGAACCTACCCCTTGGATCCGATCTTGCTTTCCGTCCCCGCCGTCAGCCTTGCAATGTTGGCCTTGTGTTTCCACCAGCAGATGAGGCTCATGAGCGTCATCGCCGCAGCAATCTTTTCGGGACCCAGTATCCACAATGCAACCGGAATGACAAGGGTTGCAACCAGCGCGGATAGTGATGAGTAACGGGTCAGGAACGCGAAGGCGAGCCACACGATGGCAAACAGCAGCACCATCGCCGGCGCCAGCGCCAGCAGGATACCGATATAGGTGGCAACGCCCTTGCCGCCCCGAAATCCGATCCAGACCGGGAAGATATGTCCGATGAAGGCGGCAAAGCCGGCCAGCAATCCGGCCTCGGCGCCGAACAGGTGGCCGCAGACGAGCACGGCAACAGTGCCCTTCAGGGCATCGAGCAGCATGGTGGCAACGGCCAGCTTCTTGTTGCCGGTGCGCAAGACGTTGGTCGCGCCGATGCTGCCGGAGCCGATGGAGCGGACGTCCCCGAGCCCGGCCATCCGCGTCAACACCAGGCCGAAGGGAATCGAGCCCAGGAGGTAGCCGACAGCAAGCGCGGCAAGAGCAAACGGCAGGGTGATCTGCCAATTCATGATGTCGGTCAAAGTGTCCCCCTAACGTCCTTATTCTACAGCGGGTTCAGCTCAGTGAGTAGACGAGCGCGCCCGCGACATAGGTCGCAACCGCCCGGCCGCTGAACCGTGCATCCTCGAATGGTGTATTCTTTGAGCGCGACAGAAGCATGTCCTTGGCCACAAGCCAAGGCTCGTCGAGGTCGATCAGCGCGATATCGGCCTTGGCGCCAGGCTTCAGCGTGCCGGCCTCCAGCCCGAAGATCTGCGCCGGCCGCGTCGACAGGGCGTCGATCAGCCGCATCAGGCTGACCTGGCCGCTGTGGTGCAGCCGCAGCGCAGCAGCCAGCATGGTTTCCAGCCCGATCGCGCCATCGGCGGCCTCGGCAAAGGGAAGGCGCTTGGTGTCGACGTCCTGCGGATCGTGGGAGGAGACGATGATGTCGATCGTGCCGTCGGCCAGCGCCTCGATCATCGCCATGCGGTCGTCCTCGGGACGCAGCGGTGGATAAAGCTTGAAGAAGGTGCGGTATTCGCCGATGTCGTTCTCGTTGAGCGCCAGATTGTTGATCGAGATGCCGCAGGTGACCTTGGCGCCGCGCCCGCGGGCGACCCTGATGGCCTCGGCCGATTCAGGCACGGAGATCATTGCCGCATGGTAGCGGCTGCGGGTCAGCGCCGCGATGCGCAGGTCGCGTTCGAGCGGAATGAGCTCGGCTTCGCGCGGGATGCCGGACAGGCCGAGCCAGCTGGCAAACAGCCCCTCGTGCATGACGCCGCCGGCGCCCAGATGCTCGTCGCGCGGAACGCTGGCGACGACAGCGTCAAATGCGCGACCGTAGGTCATCACCCGGCGCAGGACCTGCGCGTCATGGATGCTGGAATGACCGTCGGTAAAGACCACGGCACCGGCTTCCTTGAGCAGTCCGATCTCGGTCATTTCGGTGCCGGCAAGGCCCTTGGTCAGGGCCGCTGCCGGATAGACATTGACGACGGCCTTGTCGCGCGCCGTCTTCTTGACGAACTCCACCAGCGCGATGTCGTCGATCACAGGATCGGTGTCCGGCATCATGATAAAGGAGGTGATGCCGCCGGCCGCCGCCGCACGGCTGGCCGACGCGATCGTCTCGCGATATTCGCTGCCGGGCTCGCCGACATGGACGCGGGCATCGACCAGACCGGGCACGGCGATCAGCCCGTCGCAGTCGCGCACAGTAGCGCCCGTCGGCACCGCCAGGCTGTCGGCGTCCTTGCCTGACGCGACGATCAGGCCGTCTTCGACGATGATCGTGCCGGTTTCGTCGAGGTTGCGGGAGGGGTCGACGATGCGGACGTTTCTAAGGACAAGGTTGCTCATGCGCGCGGCCCCTGGTTCTGCGAGACAAGCAGCGTCTCCATGACGGCCATCCGGACGGCGACCCCCATCTCGACCTGTTCGGCAATGACGCTCTGCGGGCCGTCGGCTACCTCGGAGGCAATCTCGACGCCGCGGTTCATCGGCCCGGGATGCATCACGAGCGCGTCCTCCTTGGCGGCTTTCAGCGTCTCGGCATCGAGCCCGTAGAAATGGAAATACTCGCGCACCGACGGCACGAAGGCGCCGGACATCCGCTCGCGCTGCAGCCGCAGCATCATGACGACGTCCGCGTCCTTCAATCCTTCCTTCATCGAATGGCAGATCTCGACGCCCATCTCGGCCATGCCGGTCGGCAGCAGCGTCGCCGGCGCGACGACGCGCACCCGCGCGCCCATGGCATTGAGCAGGAGAATGTTGGAGCGGGCGACGCGCGAATGCAGCACGTCGCCGCAGATGGCGACGATGATGCGCGACAGCTTGCCCTTGGCGCGCCGGATGGTGAGCGCGTCGAGCAGCGCCTGGGTCGGATGCTCGTGCTGGCCGTCGCCGGCATTGACCACGGCGCAGGAAACCTTCTGGGCAAGCAGCGCTGCCGCCCCGGCGCTGGAGTGGCGAATGATCAGCACGTCCGGCCGCATCGCATTCAGCGTCATCGCCGTGTCGATCAGCGTCTCGCCCTTTTTGACAGACGAATTGCCGACCGACATGTTCATGACATCGGCGCCGAGCCGCTTGCCGGCCAGCTCAAACGACGCCTGGGTGCGCGTCGAGGCCTCGAAGAACAGGTTGATCTGGGTAAGCCCCCGCAGCGTCGAGGTCTTCTTCTCGCGCTGGCGGCTGATCTGCACCGCCTCGTCGGCCTTGTCGAGAAGATAGGTGATATCCTGCTCTTTGAGACCTTTGATGCCGATAAGATGGCGGTGGGGAAAGAAGACCATAGGGGCGCCCTCGGATGTCGTCAGGCGCTCTATAAAGAGCGCGCGGCGAGGGGGCAAGGCGGTTCGAAACGTTCAGCGCGGGGGGAGGGAGATTCGGCCACATGTTTCTGTAGTTTGTTTGGCGCGTCGAAAAGCGGGGCGGTATCGGCGGCGCTTGATTTCTCAAATCTGGCAGTGGACTTCCACTTCCCGAAATCGGCCGATGCGATTCACTAATCAAAACCATGCATTCCGCGACACCCCGCTCGCCCTTCTCAAAAGTGGACCGCCTATCTTAGGCCACGCCAGAAATAGCGGGCTAATTTGAATGGCCACATAAAGCGGCTGAGCTCAATACGATTCAACCGCTCCTCCCTCGGATCGACGAAACCAGGCACACAGGAGAGAGCGCCGGAGAGAACCCAGATCCGAGTTTCCCTGAAATACAGACCGAGCAATATTGGGGTTATCAAAATCAATCGAAAAAGGAAAAGATTTCTTAAAATGAGCTCCTTGATCATTCCGGCATGCCCTAGCGCAGATTGCTAAGTCACTTTAGATCAAACGAACTTTGTTTCTGCAACATGCGCTGCTGAAAATTGCGTGTGTCGAACTGAGCTCGAAACCGGCACGCCCGAGTCACTAGATTTCGGATCGCCGCGCGCATCAGGGATGTCCTGCAGGACTCAACCGTTGTAAGGCGCTGCGTCATTGGCAATAAGGAGAGCAGATAGCTCCATCTGCGGTTGACACCGCTCCGTCGTCGCCTCTAGTTTCCTCCTCTTTGGGGAAGCGAGAATGGGCAGACGACGTGTCGCGGGATACACATCAACTGCGATGAAAGCAGTAATATTGACCGCGGCGCAACTTTTCAGCTTTGCAAGCGCTCATGGCGAAGATGCGGGGCCTTTGCCTGTCAACAGTCACTCAAAACTGCTCGACGATCCTTGCGCTGCGATTAGTGCAGCATTCATAAAAACCTTTACCACGCCACGTTTTAGCTATCAAATCAAAGTTACAACTAATGGAAAACTCAACCGTATCGAAAGGAATGCGCGGATTGTCGAAAGTCAATTATATCTGAAGACTAGTAAAGGAGACTGGAGTCGCCACAATCTTTCGCTCCAACTGCCATCAGCCTCTCTGTTCCATATTTGCGTTCGGCAATCCGCAACAAGCAAAGCAGTGCATTACTCGGCCTGGGTGACTAATGAGGGGCCCATGGTGCCGATCGACATCTGGGTGTCAATTCAAACGGGAAAACTCGAACGCACTAGCAGGAGCTACAGCGCAACCGGTCAATCTTATCACGGTCGGACCGTGGAGCAGGAGTTCAGTTATGACGAGTCGAGCACAACGATACCGAAGCACTACATACAGGGCGATGCCTTTTCAGGATTGTGGCCAGGTGACGACGATTTAAGATGAGTTTTCGCAATTGGCTTAGCCTAGCAGGCCGATTGTTCAAGTGAACTAGGCGATAATGGGGTCGCCTACCTCGGCCCCCGCCACAGTTAGAGGGCGATTTGGAACATCGCTGGGTAGGTTAGATCAAACGACCGTTGTCTATGCAACTTGCGACGTCGGTCATTTGCGCATGTTTCATTGGGAGCGCAAGCGCCCCGTGCGAGTGACCCGTGGGGATCCAGTATTGTCGTGGAAGCATCTCGGCGGCGACCCCACGCCCGTGGCGAGGGTGTGTCTAGCATTCCCGACGCTGCAGTGCTGCCTTGAACGTCGACAGCGTACCCCCATTGTGTACATCGCCATGAATCTTGCCCGTGGACGTTTCCACCATAGGTGACTTCGGCTAGAAGCGATTCATGACCCAAACGCCCCGGAACGCCGACCCGTCGAACGATTTGAACCAGCCGAGCCTTTGGTCCGGCATCAATGCCTACCGTTCCGATCCCCTGATCGTCGATCTCACCGCCAATCTGCCGCGCAGCATTCGCGAGGATCTCGAGCAGATGGGCCGCTTCGTCACGTCCCATGAGGCCCAGGAACTGGCCCGCATGGCGAACCAGGGCGTGCCGCAGCTGAAGACCCACGGTCCGCGCGGCGAGCGGCTGGATGTCGTCGAGTTCCACCCCGCCTGGCACGCGCTGATGCGCCGCTCGATGTCTTCAGGGCTGCATTCGTCGATCTGGGATCCGCAGGCGGATGTCGATGCCAAGGACCAGGCCCACAAGGTGCGCGCCGCGCGCTTCTATCTGACCGCGCAGCTGGAATGCGGCCATCTGTGCCCGCTGACGATGACCAGCGCCTCTGTGGCGGCGATGATGGCAGCGCCCGCCGTGCAGAAGGACTGGGCGCCAAAAATCCTGTCGCGCAAATATGATTCGACCAACAAGCCGGCGATGCAGAAATCCGCCGTCACCATCGGCATGGGCATGACGGAAAAGCAGGGCGGCACCGACGTGCGCGCCAACACGACCTCGGCCGAACGGGTGGGGGAGGGCATCTATCGTCTCTCCGGCCACAAATGGTTCCTGTCGGCGCCGATGAGCGACGCCTTCATCATGCTCGCCCAGACCGGCGACGGTCTCGGCTGCTTCCTGGTGCCGCGGCTGCTCGAGGACGGGTCTGCCAACGGCCTGCATTTCCAGCGGCTGAAGGACAAGATCGGCAATCGCTCCAACGCATCGGCCGAAGTCGAGTTTACCGATACCTTCGGCTTCCTGCTCGGCAGCCCGGATGGCGGCATCCGCACCATCCTCGACATGGTGACTTTGACGCGGCTCGATTGTGCGCTGGCCTCGTCCGGCATCATGCGCGCCTCGCTGGCGGAAGCCGTCCACCATGCCCGCGGCCGCAGCGTCTTCGGCAAGCCGTTGGTCAGCCAGCCGATCATGACCCGCGTGCTTGCCGACATGGCGCTCGACGTCGCCGCCGCTACCGCCCTGTCGTTCCGGCTTGCCGAATCCTTCGACAAGGCGCGCGACAGCGCCGACGACGCCGCCTATGCCCGGGTGATGACGCCGGTCGCCAAATACTGGTGCTGCAAGATTGCGCCGGCGCTGATCTACGAGGCGATGGAATGCATTGGCGGCAGCGGCTATATCGAGGAGCGGCCGATTGCCCGGCACTACCGCGAGGCGCCTGTCAACGCCATCTGGGAAGGCTCCGGCAATGTCATGGCGCTCGACCTGCTGCGTGTGCTGAACCGGGGCCGCGACCTGTTCGAAACCGTGTTCGCCGGCCTTGCGCGCGACCTCGGACCGGCCGGCAAGAAGACCATCGATGTGCTGCGCGCCGCCATGGCGCTCTGTGAGCGCGACGAGGGGGCCGCCCGCCTGCTGATCGAGCAGTTGGCCTTGGCCGCGGCAGCCGCCGAGCTCTACCGGCTCGGCGCCGGCAAGGTGGCCGATGCCTTCATCGAAACGCGACTGGCCGGTGGCTGGCGCTCGACCTACGGCATGCTCGACAGCCGTTTCGACGCCAGCTACATCGTCGATCTGCTCTATCCACCCGCGACCTGACGGAGAGTTCGGCTCGCATCGAAACGTGAGGAGGACGTGTGGTTACGCTTCGCAGCTTTAGTCCCTCCGATATCGACAGCCTCTACGCCATCTCGCTGGCGACCGGTCATGCCGGCGGCGATGCCTGGCACCTCTATATCGATGGCCGGCTGATGGGCCATATCTATGTCGGCCCCTATGCGAAGTTCAGCCCCGAGACGGTTTTGGTCGCCGAGGACGACGAGGGCGTCGGCGGCTATATCCTCGGCGTCTTTGATACGCCCGCGTTCGAGGCGCGGCTCGAGCAGGACTGGTGGCCGGGACTGCGCGCGATCTATCCCGAGCCGACCGGGCCCTCGTCCGGATGGACGGCCGATGAGCGCCGCTGCTTCATGATCCACCACCTCCGACGCACGCCGGAGAGCCTTACCGAACCTTATCCCGCCCATCTGCACATGAACCTCCTGCCGCGCATGCAGCGCAGGGGCACCGGTACAGCGCTGCTGGAGCGCTGGATCACGATGGCGCGAAAGGCCGGGGTCAAGGGCATCCATCTCAGCGCCAATGCTGCCAATACCGGCGCCTTGCACTTCTGGCCGAGGCGCGGTTTCGAGCCGCTCTCCCCACCGGTGGTGCCGGTGTCGGACACGACGAGGTGGTATGGGCGGAAAGTTTGAGCGCCGTCCGGTGATCGTGCAGGGTTCAGGCAGGCACGACTTTCAGGCTACCATGAGCCCCAAGTATTTTGCGATAGGGTCGAAGTCGCGATTATTGTGAAGGAGGCTGTGGTTCTCTTCGATACAGAAGGTACCGATCACAACATCGACGGTGTTGCGTACGGTAATCCCTCGCTTGCGGAGCTCTCGATAGTTGCCGGCGGCCTTTGCCAACAGTCGGTCGCTGAGCATTTGCTGCACGGGGAACTGGCGAAGACCTTTTTCTATCAGCAAAGCTTCCGGTTCAGAACGCGCGCCCTGGAGCACTTCGAGAAGTATCAGGTCACCGACTAAAATTTCCTTGGTGTCATTGATATTTTTAAGGCGCTCGATCGTTGCAATATCGTTGCCGCAAAGCTGTGCAATCCAGACTGAGCTGTCAACGACGATCATATCTCGTCGTTTTCCGGCCGATCCCGTCGCATGGTCTGCAGATCTCCTTCCCAGCCGAGACCGGCAAGGCTGTCGATCGCCTTTTTCTGCCGATAGCGCATGACGAGATCGCGCAACGCTTCTTCAACGATTGCTTTTTTTGTCGCGAGGCCGGTGGCTTCTTTGGCTGCGGCCATCAACTCGTCGTCGAGTTCTATGTTGGTGCGCATGTTTCACCTCTGTGTATATTTTCGCCAGAATATACACCAAAATATGCGTGTCTTAAATAAGCCTCTTCGGCGGGGATCTTGGTGGCGCTTCCGATCATCCACAAGCAATGGGCAGCGTCGACGCACCCGCAGTTTGCGCCCTTGTGCTGACGCTGATAGGCACGCGGTAGGCGATTGATCACCGGAGAGCATATGTCAGACGCAGCCTTGATCCTCGAAAAGCCGACATCGGCGTCGGTCGATCCCGACAGGCGGATCCGCAACCGTCTGTCGACGGAAAAGTTGATTCTCGAATCGGCCAAAACGCTGCTGGCCGAGCACGGTTTTCAGGGGTTCGGCATCAACGCGGTCGCTCGCCGTGCCGGCTGCGACAAGCAATTGATCTACCGCTACTACGGCGGTCTCGACGGGCTGGTGGAGGCGATCGGCGCCGATCTCGGCAGCTGGGTGAGGGACCGTATCCCCGATGACAGCGGCGGCATGTTCCTGCTGACCTATGGCGACCTCATGGAGCGGCTGGCGCTGCTGTTCCTGGATGCCCTGCGCGCCGATCCCCTGATGCGGCGCATCGTCGCCTGGGAGGTGTCGGAGCAAACGGAGCAGGTCCGCAAGCTGTCGGAGGCGCGCTCCAAGGCCTTGGCCGCCTGGATCGAGCGCATGCGTGGATCGCTGGCGCCACCAAAGGGCGTCGATGCAGTTGCCGTCAACGCCATCATCCTCGCCGCCATCCAGCATCTGGTGCTGTCGGCAGCGATTGGCGGACAATGCGCGGGATTGTCGCTGAAAAGCGAGAAGGATTGGGACAAAGCGGCAACCGGACTGAAGCGCATCGTGCGCGCCGTCTACGGCTGAGCGCGTTCTCCACAGGCCGTTAACCTTAACAAATGGTTTACGTTGCGACAGCAGGGTTAACGGCCCAAGGTGGTCCGGTGATCAATTGTTAACCAGTGTAGCCATGACAGCAAAGCTGGCGAAAGCCGCATTATTTCTCGTCTCCATGATATTTTTTGCCGTTCTGGCGCTGAACATCGCGATTCCCGGCGTGGTTTTGGGAACGATGGCGCTCGCTAATTGGTTTATACTCTCAAGCGGCGAGCGCGTTTCCTACCGGGGAGCAGGTGCATGAAATGGTTTCTGCTGTTTTGGGGCGGGCCGATCTTCTTCCTCGGCAGCTGGTACTGGCTATCCTACTACGACATCAGCTTCGGCATATTCATGTACAGCCGCCAAGTTCATGACCTGACGTTCCAAGTCTACGGCGAAATCCTGGGGCTGCCACCCGAATCCATCCCGCCGCTGGTGCTGCGCGCGATCATCATCGACAGCCTCGTGGTGTTCGGGCTGATTGGCCTACGCAAGCGCAAGATCATACTGGCCTGGTGGCAGGCGCGTCAGGCGTCGAGATCAGGCGCCGCGCTGCGGGCAAGGGAAGACAGCCTGTCGAGCGCCCCCTGAAGGATGAAGCTCGCAGCCGCCGAATCGATCCGGTCGGCGCGTTTCGCCCGCGAGACGTCCATGGCGATCAGCTGCCGTTCGGCAGCGACAGTCGACAGGCGCTCGTCCCAGAAGACGAAGGGCAGGGCGGTCTTTTCCGACATCGCCCGCACGAAGGACTGCGTCGCCTGAACTCTGGGGCCCTGCGAACCGTCCATGTTGACCGGCAGGCCGATGATGAAGGCCGCCACCTTTTCCTTCTCCGCGAAAGCCAGCAGCGCTGCCGCGTCGGGCGTGAATTTTACCCGTTTCAGCACCGGCCGGGGCGTCGCGAACCGGCGCCCGATGTCCGACATCGACAGGCCGATGGTCTTGGTGCCGAGATCGAGCCCGGCCACTGCCTGGTTCGGTTGCAGCACGGCGGCGAGTTCTTCGATGGTAAGGACTGTCATCGGATTGTCGTCTCGTCAAAAGAAATTGAACGCGGCATCGGTGTCAATCGCCGTCGTCTGGACTATGTGGATGTTGTCCTTAGCATCCGGACCCGAATTTGCATCCCCTTATTCACGGAGTTCTCCCATGAAAGTCACCTGGCTCGGCCATGCCGCATTCCGCATCGAAACGGCGAAGGCCACCATCCTGATCGATCCGTTCCTCACCTATAACCAGTCCTTTTCCGACGCCGGCCTGACCATCGCCGACGTATCCAAGGGCGTCACCCACATCCTGCTGACCCACGGCCATGCAGACCATGTCGGCGACACCGCTGCCATCGCCAAGGAGGCCGGCGCCACCGTTCTTGCCAATGCAGACCTCGCGGCCTGGCTCGGTGGCAAGGGCGTCGAAAAGCTCGAATCCGGCAACACCGGCGGCACCGTCCATTTCGACGGCTTCACCGTGACCTTCACCAATGCGCTGCATTCCTCGGCCCAGCAGACCGAAGACGGCGTCTCGCACGCACTCGGCAATCCGAACGGCCTGGTGCTGCATTTCGACGATGAACCCACCCTCTATCACATGGGCGACACCGACATCTTCGGCGACATGGCGCTCATCAACGAACTGCATCAGCCTGAGATCGGCATCGTGCCGATCGGCGACCGCTACACCATGGGCGGTGCCGTCGCAGCGCTCGCCTGCCAGCGCTTCTTCAATTTCAAGACGGCAATCCCATGCCACTACGGCACTTTCCCGGTCATCGACGCCACCGCCGACAAGTTCGTCGCCGGCATGGAAGGCGCAGCCACCAAGGTCGCCGTTGCCAAGGTCGGCGAGGTCCTGACCTTCTCATAATGTTTCAACATTAAGTTGCATTAACCGATGGGGCCAATATACTTGTGTCCCATCGGGGGGCGATTTGATGGAAAGCAAACTAAAGCATTCAATTCATTCGACGCTGCGGGAAAACATTATCGAACATCTTTTCGCTGGGGAAATTTTGCGGCGTCTCTGGCAGAAAGGCATAGTCGATGCGGAAATTTTAAAAAGTGAATTTGATGCTGGCGGATACGATCTCGTTTTGACATGCCGGTACGTGACTCGACACATCCAGCTCAAGGTAAGCATAGAAGGCGGCGCTCGCGCTCACGTGGGGGTGAACCTTCGATTGTCTGAGAAGCCAAGCGGTTGCGTGATTTGGATTGCGGTTGATGATGGTTTGGCTTTCAAAGGGTTTCTCTGGTTTGGCGATCAGCCCGGTAAACCGCTGCCCGATATGAGCGAGATGAACGTCGTAAAGCATACCAAAGGGAACGCGCAGGGCGTTAAGGCCGAGCGGATCGGTCACCGGCTCGTCAAGCGCAATAAGTTTTTAATGGTGGACGGTCTCGATAGCTTGCTGGTGCATCTACTCGGCGAAGACGTAGTTCAAGTGCCGAGCTCGTGAGCGGGTCTGCTTTTGAGCCGGGAAAAGCGCGCTATAGAAATGGGGCGCATTGAAGATACACCCGTTGCACCCGACGGACATGGCCTTTATAGCGGGTAGAAAATATCCCAGCCGGAGAATGCCATGTCCGTCGATCTTGCCATCGTCAAGCGCGTTGCGCGCCTCGCCCGCATCGCCGTCACAGAAGACGAAGCCAGCCGCATGGTCGGCGAGCTGAATGGCATCCTCGGCTTCGTCGAGCAGCTCTCCGAAGTCGACGTGACGGGCATCGAGCCGATGACTTCGGTCACCCCGATGGCGATGAAGAAGCGCGCGGATATCGTCACCGACGGCAGCAAGGCTGACGATATCGTCGCCAACGCTCCGCTCACCGACCGCAATTTCTTCCTGGTCCCCAAGGTCGTCGAATAGGCGCCTGCCGCCGCTCCGACCTCCCGACCGCCAAGCATTCCAGACCTGAAGTGATGATCCGATCATGAGCGAACTGACCAGCCTGACCATTGCCGAAGCCCGCGACAAGCTGCAGGCCAAGGACATTACCGCCACCGAGCTGGCGACGGCCTATGTCGCGGCCATCGAGGCGGCCAACGGCGCGCTCAACGCCTATGTCACGGTCACGCCCGACAAGGCGCTTGAGATGGCCAAGGCCTCCGACGCCCGCATCGCCGCAGGCTCCGCCGGTGCGCTGGAAGGAATTCCGCTCGGCATCAAGGACCTGTTCGGCACCGAGGGCGTCCATACCCAGGCCTGCAGCCACATCCTCGACGGATTCCAGCCGCGCTACGAATCGACCGTCACCCAAAACCTCTGGAACGACGGCGCCGTGATGCTCGGCAAGCTGAACATGGACGAATTCGCCATGGGTTCGTCGAACGAAAGCTCCTATTACGGCCCGGTCATCAACCCCTGGCGCGCCGAAGGCTCCAACCGGCAGCTGGTTCCCGGCGGCTCCTCCGGTGGTTCGGCTGCGGCCGTTGCGGCCCATCTCTGCGCCGGTGCCACCGCCACCGACACCGGCGGCTCCATCCGCCAGCCGGCCGCCTTCACCGGTACCGTTGGTATCAAGCCAACCTACGGCCGCTGCTCGCGCTGGGGCATCGTCGCCTTCGCCTCGTCGCTCGACCAGGCCGGACCGATCGCCCGCGACGTGCGCGATGCCGCCATCCTCCTGAAGTCGATGGCGTCGGTCGATGCCAAGGACACCACCTCGGTCGATCTCCCCGTGCCGGATTACGAAGCAGCCCTCGGAAAGTCGCTGAAGGGCATGAAGATCGGCATTCCGAACGAATACCGCGTCGACGGCATGCCCGGCGAGATCGAGACCCTTTGGCAGAAGGGCATCGCCTGGCTGAAGGATGCCGGTGCCGAGATCGTCGACATCTCGCTGCCGCACACGAAATATGCGCTGCCGGCCTACTATATCGTCGCGCCTGCCGAAGCCTCGTCGAACCTTGCCCGCTATGACGGCGTCCGCTACGGCCTGCGCGTCGATGGCAAGGACATCGTCGACATGTACGAGAAGACCCGCGCGGCCGGCTTCGGCACCGAGGTCAAGCGCCGCATCATGATCGGCACCTATGTTCTCTCGGCCGGCTACTACGACGCCTATTACTTGCAGGCCCAGAAGGTCCGTACGCTGATCAAGCGCGACTTCGAGCTGGCCTTCCACGCCGGCGTCGACGCCATCCTGACACCGGCCACGCCATCCTCGGCCTTCGGCATCGCCGACGAGGAACTGGCCGCCGATCCGGTCAAGATGTACCTCAACGACATCTTCACGGTGACGGTCAACATGGCCGGCTTGCCCGGCATTGCCGTCCCCGCCGGCCTTGACGCCAAGGGCCTGCCGCTCGGCTTGCAGCTGATCGGCAAGCCTTTCGACGAGGAAACCCTTTTCAAGACGGCGCATGTCATCGAGCAGGCCGCCGGCAAGTTCACGCCTGCCAAGTGGTGGTAAGGGGCTGATTGAGGTCTTGACGTCCCGCTTGGCGTGCAGCGCCGAGCGGAGCGGTGATATTCTCGCGGAATGGACGAGCAAACGCCGAAAGAAATTACGCTTGATCGGGTCGGTTACGACCCGTCATCGCCGACGGATTGCGAGCACGAAGCGTCGACGCGAACGGAAATCGCGGCGGCCTTGCAAGAGGCGGTCGATCATCCAGATCAACGGATGTCATTAGACGATGTCTGGAAGCGGTTCGGTCTTGAACATTAGGTTTACGCCTACCGCTTTCGCTGACCCAGACCAGATCCACGCCCAAATTGCCGCCGCCGACCGGTTCGTCGGTCGCGCTGGTCGCATCTCCGGCACGCACGAACTGTCCGTCGCCCGACTGCCGTATTTCGTCGTCTATCGGCTGGCGGCTGGAGCGGAAATCGACGTCATCACCATCAGGCCTGATGGCCGGCGAGATCCTGAACACTGACATCAGGCAGTTTCTAGCTGCCTTTAGCTATCGCTGAGCCTGAACCATCCCTTAGCCAGCTTCGCCTAGCATCTTTCAAAAACCGTCATCCAGTGCTCTACTGGTCCTATAACGCGTGGGGCGCTCATGATCCATATTCGCAATGCCCATGAGGGCGAGACTGAGATCCTGACGAATATCGGCCTGCGCGCCTGGCAGAAGGCCATGGCCGCAATTGGCGACAGCGACGTCATGATGGACGGGGCCAGGGATGCCTTCTCGAATTTCACGCGCGACTCCTGGCTGACGATCACGGTCGTCGAGAACCATGGCGTTACCTGTGGCTGGGCCGCGCGCGAAAAACTCGATGAAAACATTACGGATTTCTGGATCGATCCGGATGAACTCCGCCAGGGTCTTGGCTCGGCGCTTCTCTCCCAGATCGAACACGACGTGGCCGCGCAAGGCTTCGACACGGTGGCGTTGCAGACACATGCCGGCAATGAGGAGGCGATCGGCTTCTTCAAGGCGCATGGCTACGTGGTCCACTGGCTGTCCGTCGTCTACTCGCCGGCGCTCGACCGCGACCTGCCGACCGTCGGCCTGTCGAAGTCGCTCTTGCCGGCCGACGATGGCACCTATGGCAGCGCATTCTGATCGGCGCATGGCGCGTTACCGTCGGAGAACGGCAAGCGTCTTCTCGTCCTGCGCGCCGTCGAAAAACCGATCGAGTGCGCGGTGGAAGACCGAGCCGGCCGGGCTGACGGCGGCAAACAGCGTCAGGCTCGAGCGGAATTTCATATCGTCCGGCGATCCCAGGATGTCGTGAGCCGACCGATCTTCGACCGCGAGCATCGCCTCGACGCAGCGCAGCAGGCGGGGCCCGAGCAGCGGGTGGTCCAGATAGGTCGTCGCCTCGGCCTCGGAGCCGATGGCATAGCGCTTCGACATCGCCGAGGTGCCAAGTCCCGTCACCTGCGGAAAAACAAACCACATCCAGTGCGAGCGCTTGCGGCCAGCGGAAAGCTCGGCCAGCGCCTCTGCATAGATTCCCGCCTGCGCCTCCACGAACCGCGCGAGATCGTGAGGGTCTGTCGATGTGCTTATCCGCTCTCTCCTTCGACACTGCTCCTGTTATGTTGGGCGTATAACGCGATCCGGCAAGACGAAGGCAGGGAGAGGGCGGCAAAGCCATCAAATGCCGCTCCGAAAGCCCGAAAGCCTTGCACGCCCATGCCATTTCCTTTACCTCCACAGACACGGAATCCAGCCTTAAAAGAGCATCCCATGACCCTAGTCGACGTCCGCACGCCCGATCCGAAACGCTTCATCCCCGGCGCCACCGGCGACTGGGAAGTCGTCATCGGCATGGAGGTGCACGCCCAGGTCCTCTCCAACTCGAAACTGTTCTCCGGTGCCTCCACCGAGTTCGGCAAGCCGGCCAATTCCAATGTTTCGCTGGTCGATGCCGCCATGCCCGGCATGCTGCCCGTTATCAACGAGGAGTGCGTCGCCCAGGCGGTGCGCACCGGCCTCGGCCTGAAGGCGCAGATCAACAAGCGCTCGCTGTTCGACCGCAAGAACTATTTTTACCCCGACCTGCCGCAGGGCTACCAGATCTCGCAGTTCAAGGACCCGATCGTCGGCGAAGGCCAGATCGTCATCTCGCTCGGTCCGGACCGCCAGGGCCAGTTCGAGGACATCGAGATCGGTATCGAGCGCCTGCACCTCGAGCAGGACGCCGGCAAGTCGATGCACGACCAGCACGCCACCATGTCCTATGTCGACCTCAACCGCTCCGGCGTGGCGCTGATGGAGATCGTCTCCAAGCCCGACATGCGCTCGTCGGACGAAGCCAAGGCTTACATGACCAAGCTGCGCTCGATCGTGCGCTACCTCGGTACCTGCGACGGCAACATGGACGAGGGCTCTATGCGCGCCGACGTCAACGTGTCCGTCCGCAAGCCCGGCGGCGATTTCGGCACGCGCTGCGAGATCAAGAACGTCAACTCCATCCGCTTCATCGGCCAGGCCATCGAGTATGAAGCCCGCCGCCAGATCGCCATTCTGGAAGACGGCGGCTCGATCGACCAGGAAACCCGGCTGTTCGACGCAGCCAAGGGCGAGACACGCTCGATGCGATCCAAGGAGGACGCGCACGATTACCGCTATTTCCCCGATCCGGACCTCTTGCCGCTCGAATTTGACGACGCCTACATCGCCCATCTCGCAAAAGACCTGCCGGAACTGCCGGACGACAAGAAGGAACGGTTTGTCCGCGAACTCGGCCTGTCGGTCTACGACGCCTCGGTGCTGGTCTCGGAAAAGGCGATTGCCGATTACTATGAGGCCGTCTCCACCGGTCGCGATGGCAAGATGGCTGCCAACTGGGTCATCAACGACTTGCTCGGCGCCTTGAACAGAACCGGCAAAAGCATTGAAGAGACTCCGGTTTCCGCCATCCAGCTCGGCGGCATCATCGACCTCATCAAGTCCGAGGCCATATCAGGCAAGATCGCCAAGGATGTCTTCGAGATCATCCTCACCGAAGGCGGTGACCCCGCCGAGATCGTCGAAATCAGAGGCATGAAGCAGGTCACCGACACCGGCGCCATCGAAAAAGCCGTCGACGAGATCATCGCCGCCAACCCCGACCAGGTCGCCAAGGTGCTCGCCAAGCCGACGCTGGCCGGCTGGTTCGTCGGCCAGGTGATGAAGTCGACGGGCGGCAAGGCCAACCCGCAGGCCGTGCAGGCGCTGGTCAAGGCGAAGCTCGGTATCGTTGAGGAATAGTCATGTACTTCGTCCGCACCGCCAGCGCGCGAGATCTCGACAAGATCCGCGCACTGCTGATCGAGACTTTTCACGCGACCTACGATCCGCTCTATGGCGCAGAGAAGGTCGAGGGGCTGATTGCGAGCCTCCTGTCGCCGGCAGCCCTGAAGAAGCGGCTTGAGAAGAAGGATTCCGAGTTCGTCGTTGCCGACGATGGCAAGGAGCTCGGAGGCATCGGTTACGCGGCGCTGTCGGACGAGACGGCCAAGCTCGCGGTGCTGCACATGCTCTACGTCCGCCCCTCGGCGCAGCGCCAGGGCGTCGGCCGCGACCTTTTCGCAGAACTCGAAACCTGCTTTCCGGATGCCGACCGCATGCGGATGGACGTCGAGCCTGAAAACGCAGCAGCGATCGCGTTCGCGGAAGGGCTCGGCTTCGATCAGGTCGGGCGCAACGACAATGCCGGGCCAAAGCAATCCGGCCTTCCGGCGCTGATGTTCGAGCGGGCTCTGGCGAGCCACTGATCGGCTGAATATCTGTTCGTTTTCACCCGAGTCTCGGTGAGGCCGCATCACGTCATCCGGCGCAAGATCGCCCCCCTCTGTCACTTCGTGACATCTCCCCCACAAGGGGGGAGATTAGCTGGAGAAACATCGCCCGCCCCACAGGCATTGAAATTTCTTTGCCCTTTGGTCAGCTGGCCCGGAGGCTGCGGCTGATCTCCCCCCTTGTGGGGGAGATGTCGGCGTAGCCGACAGAGGGGGGTATCTCGCCGCAGTCTCAGGCGAGTTGAGTGCAACGCAGACGGTGCTACGAACCCGCCAACAGATGGCCAGCCACGAAGGCAGACACCCATGACAAACCTCTTTATCCGCCAAGCCCGCGAGGCCGACCTTCCCGCCCTGATCGCTCTCTTCGCCTCCGACCCGCTCGGCGGCCATGGCGACACGCTGGATGCCGAGGCTTTCCCGCGCTATCTCGCCGCCTTCAACACCATCGCTGCCTCTCCCGACCAGACCCTCTATGCCGCAGAGCTCGACGGCACGGTTGTCGGCACCTTCCAGACGATGTTCACCACCTCGCTCACCGGCCGTGGTTCGTCGTCCCTGATCATCGAGGCGGTGCAGACCCGCAACGACATGCGCGGGCAGGGGATCGGCGCAAAGATGATCGAATATTGCATTGCCGACGCCCGAAAGCGCGGTGTCCGGCTGGTGCAGCTGACCTCCAATGCCGCCCGCAAGGATGCCCACCGCTTCTACGAGCGGCTGGGCTTCAAACCGAGCCATCTGGGCTTCAAGATGGCACTGAAATGACGGCGTCCGGCGCTGGAATCGCTGGACAATAATTTTTGCAGGCGGCATAAGCTTGGGATCGAATTCTGCTCCCGCCCGCGCCCTTTTGTCGGGCACCGAGGAAAAGACATGATGAAATTCCTGCTGCTAACATTCACCTGGTGGAACGGTGCCACTGTCGGCACGCGGCTGGCCATCTGGCGTTTCGGCAAGCGCGTCGGCGAGGACGAAGCCGGCAACGTCTACTACGAGGGCGGCATGTCGTCCTATGGCCTGCGCAAGCGCTATGTCGTCTATAACGGCTACGCAGAGGCTTCCGCCATTCCACCGGGCTGGCACGGCTGGATGCACCACCGCACCGACGTGCCGCCTTCGCAGGAAACATATGTTCCGAAGGAATGGCAGAAGGCCCACAAGCCGAACCTGACCGGCACGCCGCAGGCCTACCGCCCACCGGGCTCGCTGGCTGTTTCCGGCGAACGTCCGCGCGTCACCGGCGACTACGATGCCTGGACGCCCGGCAACTGAGCGGGTCAACCGACCTGCTCTCGTCCACCCCGCGCTTTGGCCACAATTGGCGTTTAGGCGCTGTGAACCGGCCGCTCGTCCCCTGAGCCCTGCCGACAGATAAGAACGCTGGAGACTGGCGGACATGACGTTTTTCACGCGAGGCGCTTCTTTGCGTGCGGCGACCGCAGCGGTCCTCGGCCTCGGCGCCATCGCTGTTTCCGCCCCGGCAGACGCTGCCCGCATCTCCAACCCCGTCGCGGTCTTCTCCGGCCTCGACAAGATCACCGGCCGCATCACCACCTTCGACGTGTACCTGAACGAGACCGTGCAGTTCGGCGCCCTGCAGGTGACACCGAAGGCCTGCTACTCGCGAGACGACACCGAGCAGCAGAAGGTCGACGGCTTCGTCGAGGTCGACGAGATCACCCTCGACCGCCGCATTCGCCGCATCTTCACCGGCTGGATGTTCGCCGACAGCCCCGGCCTCAACGCCGTCGAGCACCCGATCTATGACGTCTGGCTGAAAGAGTGCAAACAGAAGTCCGATGTGCCGCCGCCGGATGCTGCGAAGACGAACTGAGGTCTTCCGGAAGCATCATACATCGACCACCTCTGCCTCAATTCCGGCTGACTCCGCCATGGCAATCGCTCTAAGGTTGAGCGGGGGTTCCAATTGTGAGGCAGAGCCTGTTATTTTCGCTGATCTGCGTATTCCTGCTGATGTGTACACCAGCCATGGGATTCAGCAACGACGACGCGCGTGATGCGATCCCCATTCAGTTTGCGGTGATGTTTGACCACGCGGATGCGGTCGCCGGTAGCGCCGCCTGCACTAGAGGCATGCGCTGCGAGCTGCTCCAGTCGCAGATGCCGCCGATGGAGATAACGCTGAAGATAGATCGGCAAGGAGGCGCTCTTGTCAGCGAACTCGAATTGCGATGCAGCGAAAGTTGCTCATTTTCCAGCGGCAGGCGGCGGGTGACGATCGGAAAAGAGCGCAGCTTCGAAATTTTCGTTGGCGAGGATTCGTTTATCTTGTCACCGGTCTTGCGGCCCAGATCGAGGATCGGCTGGCTATTGCTGATCTATCCCGATGGAAGGCGGAATGACGCGCCGTGAGGCCGAGGAGTCGTCGCCGGTCGGACTCCTCATCAAGAGCGCCGTCAGAAATCCACATTCGGCCGTTCCATCGCCGCCTTCAGCAGCACGGCATACTCCTCCTTCGGCACATCGATGGCGCCAAAGCTCTTCAGGTGCTCGGTGGTGAATTGCGTATCCAGCAGCGTAAACCCCTTGGCCCGCAGCCGCTCCACCAGATGCACCAGGCAAATCTTCGAGGCGTCGGTGCGGCGTGAAAACATGCTCTCGCCGAAGAAGGCTGAGCCGAGCGACACGCCGTAGAGGCCGCCAACCAGGTCGTTGCCGTCCCAGGCCTCGACCGAGTGGGTGTGACCGACGCGGTGGAGGGCGGAGTAGAGGCTGCGGATGGTCGAATTGATCCAGGTGGAGGGACGCCCAGTGGTCGCCTCGCCGCAGGCCGCGATGACGGCGTCGAAATCGTAGTCGAAGCGGATGTCGAAGGGGGATTTGCGGACGGTCTTGGCGAGGCTCTTTGAAACGTGGAAAGCGTCGAGCGGCAGGATGCCGCGCAGTTCCGGCTCGACCCAGAAGATCTCGGGATCGTCGGCGGATTCGGCCATCGGGAAGAGGCCGATGGAATAGGCCCGCAGAAGCATCTCAGGCGTCAACGCTTGAGACCTTCTGCGGGAGCCGGCCATTGGAAGTTACTCTACCGGCTTTTCCAGGTAGTGCTCCAGCCAGTGGATATCGTAATCGCCATTGGCGATATCCTGGTTGGAGACCAGATCCTGGAACAGGGGCAGGGTGGTCTTGATGCCGTCGACGACGAATTCGTCGAGGGCGCGACGCAGCCGCATCATGCATTCGACGCGGGTGCGGCCGTGGACGATCAGCTTGCCGATCAGGCTGTCGTAGTAGGGCGGGATCTTGTAGCCCTGGTAGACGCCGGAATCGATGCGCACGCCGAGGCCGCCGGGCGCGTGGAAATGCGTGATCGTGCCGGGCGACGGCACGAAGGTGCGGGCGTCCTCGGCGTTGATACGGCATTCGATGGCGTGGCCCTGGAAATGCACTTCATCCTGGGTAACCGACAGGCCACCGCCGGAGGCGACGCGGATCTGCTCGTGCACGAGGTCGATGCCGGTGATGGCTTCCGTGACGGGATGCTCGACCTGCAGACGGGTGTTCATTTCGATGAAATAGAACTCGCCGTTCTCATAGAGAAACTCGATGGTGCCGGCACCGCGATACTTCAGCTTCTTCATCGCATCGGCGCAGATCTGGCCGATCTTCATCCGCTGCTCGACGTTGAGCGCCGGCGAATTGGCTTCTTCCCAGACCTTCTGGTGACGGCGCTGCAGCGAGCAGTCGCGTTCGCCGAGATGGATGGCATTGCCTTCGCCATCGCCGAACACCTGCACCTCGATGTGGCGCGGCGTCGTCAGGTATTTTTCCATGTAGACGGCGTCGTTGCCGAAAGCGGCAAGCGATTCGGAGCGGGCCGTTGACCAGGCTTCGATGACATCGTCAGGCGAATGGGCCAGCTTCATGCCCCGTCCGCCGCCGCCGGCCGTGGCCTTGATCAGCACGGGATAGCCGATCTCGGCCGCCGTTCGGATGGCGTCGGCTTCGGTCTTCACCTCGCCGTCGGAGCCGGGGACGACCGGAATGCCGAGCTCGACAGCGGTCAGCTTGGCGGTGATCTTGTCGCCCATCAGCCGGATGTGCTCGGCGGTCGGCCCGATGAAGGTGATGCCATGGGCTTCCAGAATATCGGCGAACTTCGCGTTCTCCGACAGGAAGCCGTAGCCCGGATGCACGGCGTCGGCGCCGGTGATCTCGCAGGCGGCAACGATCTGGTGGATGTTGAGATAGCTGTCGCGGGCCTGCGGCGGGCCGATGCAGACGCTCTCGTCGGCCAGCCGCACATGCATGGCATCGGCGTCGGCGGTGGAGTGCACGGCGACGCAGGGGATGCCGAGCTCCTTGCAGGCGCGCAGCACGCGAAGGGCGATCTCGCCGCGATTGGCTATGAGGATCTTTGAAATCATGGGCATGGGCCTACTACTCGATGATGACGAGAGCTTCGCCATATTCGACCGGCCGCCCGTCTTCGATGAGGATTTCTGTCACCTTGCCGGACTTCGGCGCAGGGATCTGGTTCATCGTCTTCATGGCTTCGATGATCAGCAGCGTCTGGCCTTCCTTGACCATGGCACCGACCTCGATGAAGGCGCGGGCGCCGGGAGCCGACGCCATGTACACGGTGCCGACCATCGGCGCGGAAACGACGTTGTCGGGGTTGCGGGCGGCTACGACCGGGCCAGCAGAAACGGCGGCGGCTGATGGCGCTGCCATCTGCTGCGGCGCTGCCATCATCGGTGCCTGGACATACTGCGTCGTGCCGGCGCGGGAAACGCGAATGCGCAGATCGTCCTGCTCGACTTCGATCTCGGTGAGATCGGTCTCGTTCAGGATGTTTGCGAGATTGCGGATCAGTGCCTCGTCGATACCGGGTTTCTTGTCAGCCATGGAATTTGCCCTGTGTAATTCTTGTTATTGCGAGATTTCGGGATGGCGCGCTGCGCCGCTGTTGTCTGCTAGGCGGTCTGTTGCCGCAAACCCTTGCCTTCGCCGCTGCCAAGATCGACCGACCGCCGCAGCATCGGGATCTCGCCGCGGCAAGAGCCCGGCACAGGCACGCCGGACGCGGTAAGCGCCGGGCCGTTGAGGAGAAGAATGGTGTGCGTCATCATTGGTTCCGTCAAAGTGCAGGGCAACCTATAGACTCCCGCGCCTCCGGAGGAAAGCCCCCAAGGCACGGGTCGTGTCCCACGCGGCCGCCGGCCGCGCTTGTCCACATCTAACGGGCCGCAATTGCGGCAATTTGACGGAGAGCCGCTCAGCAGCTGGTCTTGCCGCAGGCCCTGACATTGGCGACCTTCTCGGTCAGCGCGTCGAGGCCGATGGCGCCGGAGACGGCCTCGTCGCCGATCACATAGGCCGGTGTGCCTGTCACGCCGAGGTCGGTGGCCAGCTGGTAGGTTGCCTTGATGCTGTCGGTGTTCGGGTTCGCCGCCATCTCCTTGCGCAGCGCATCTTCCTTGACGCCGAGCGTGCCGGCGACCTCGATGGCGCTGTCCTCGGTTGCTCGGCCTTCGCTCGACAGCAGCGTATGGCTGAACGCGGCGTATTTTGTTGGCGCTAAGCGGCGGAAGGCGTCAGAGACGCGCGAGGCTGCTACCGAATCCGGCCCGAGGATCGGGAATTCCTTCATCACATAGCGGATGTTCTTGTCGTTCTTCAGCAGCTTGTCGGTATCGGCCAGCGCGTGGCGGCAATAGCCGCAATTGTAATCGAAGAACTCGACGACGGTGACGTCGCCTTTCTCGTTGCCGATGTTGACGTCCGACTTGCCGTTGAAGATCTCGTCCTTGTTGTCCGAGATTGCCTTGTTTGACTGGCTGAGGCGCTGCTCTTCCTGCTTTTTTTCGAGAGCCGCCTGCACGTCGAGCATGACTTCCGGGTTGCTGATCAGGTATTCCTTGATGAAATCGCCCATTTCCTTTTTCTGGGCCTCGTCGAGCGCCAGCGCCGGCTGCGAAAAGGCAAGCGACGAGAACAGCGCGACCGCCGAAAGGCTCATCAGGGTTTTGGAAAGCAGGGCCATAGATTCCTCGTCATCTGGTCATGGGGTGATCGGCGTCGGATATCACCGGCTGGTTAACATCCGCGACGCAAAGCGGCAATTTACGGTGCGCCGGCCAATCGGCAAACAGCTAATTTCACCCGTGCAGAACAATCGCGCCATTGTGAAGACAGCAGCTTTGCGGCAATTGTCTGACCACGCAACAGTCGAGAAGGTGCTGAATTTGTTTTCCCTATCCAAGCGCAGCGAGGTCGAGCCGTTTCATGCAATGGACGTGCTGGCCGAGGCGACCAAGCGGCGCGCGGCCGGTCATCCGGTCATTTCCATGGCGGTTGGCCAGCCGTCGCACCCGACGCCGAAGGCCGCCCTCGACGCTGCCCGCCAGGCGCTGGACCATGGCCGCATCGGCTATACCGACGCGCTCGGCACGGCGGAACTGAAGCTGGCGATTGCGGGCCACTACCGGACACGCCATGGGCTTGCCATCGACCCCGCCCGCATCGCCATCACCACCGGCTCGTCGGCCGGCTTCAATCTCGCCTTCCTGGCGCTGTTCGACCCCGGCGATTGCGTCGCCATCGCAAGGCCCGGCTATCCCGCCTACCGCAACATCCTGGCCGCCCTCGGGCTGGAGGTCATTGAGGTACCCGTCAGCGCCGAAACCGCCTTCACGCTGACGCCCGAAAGCCTGGAGGCAGCCCAGGTGGCAAGCGGAAAGCGCCTCAAGGGCGTACTGCTCGCGAGCCCCGCCAACCCGACCGGGACCGTCACCGGCCGCAAGGGGCTGACGGCGCTGGCGAACTATTGCGCCGACAATGGCATCGCCTTCATCTCCGACGAGATCTACCACGGCCTGACCTTCGTCGGCGAGGAGACCAGCGCGCTGGAGATCACCGACGAGGCGATCGTCATCAACTCGTTTTCCAAGTATTATTGCATGACCGGCTGGCGGATCGGCTGGATGGTGCTGCCGGAGCGGCTGGTGCGGCCGATCGAGCGGGTTGCCCAGAGCCTCTACATCTCCGCCCCGGAACTGTCGCAGATCGCCGCCACGGCAGCGCTCGGCGCTGGTGCCGAACTCGACGTCTACAAGGCGAGCTATGCCGCAAATCGCGACTTGCTCGCCCGCCGCTTGCCGGAGATCGGCTTCTCCATCGCCTCGCCGATGGATGGCGCTTTCTACGCCTATGTCGATGTCAGCCGCTTCACCAACGACAGCATGGGCTTTGCCAGGAAGATGCTGGCGGAGATCAATGTCGCGGCGACGCCGGGCCTGGATTTCGATCCGCTTGAGGGCTTCCGCGCCATCCGCTTCTCCTATGCCGGTGCCTCGACCGAGATCGAGGAGGCGGTCGAGCGATTGGCGGCCTGGCTGAAATAGAATCTTGTTTCAACACCTTACAAAGGCTTGCGGAATCATTTCGGCAGGCCGTTGATTCAAAATGTGAGCAAGCGTTGCTAGCTGCCGCGTGGCCGTCTCTGCATTTGGCGATCGGCTAGAAGCGCAGGGAAAATCCAAGCACGGGGCCGTGCTGGACCACGTCCCAGCGAAACTTCTCGCCGGTGAAGTCTCGGGTCTCATAGTCCTGGGACAGCAGGCGGTAGCCGATCCGGGTGATCGCCGGGCGGCCGAACATCTGGCTCCGATAGCCGAGATAGGCCTGGGCATTGATCGAAAGCTTCGACCCGATATCGAAGCCGCCGATATCGGCTTCACCGGCGAGATTCCATCGCTCTGACAGGTCGCCGCTCATTCGCAGGCCGACAAAGGGATCCGTCCAGTCCGCATATTTGTCCGCCCGGCCGAAACCGGTGGCAACGTCCGCCTCGAGCTTCGTCCAGCGGACGCCGACGGTCGGCTCGATGGTGAAGCGGCGCGGCTCGCCGAAAGAGGTGTTGCCCCCGAGGAGCTGGTCATAGATCCGGTAGTAGACACCGGCAGAAACCAGGGTCGTCCTGATCTTCACGTCAATCTCGTGCTCGGCAATCGATTCGTCCTGGCTGGTCCGAACGTGCTGGGCATCGATGTAAAAACCGAAGAGGTTGTTCGTCACTTCGATGTTGCCCATCGCGGCGAGATCGAGATGCTTGAAGATATCCGAGAACGGCACGTCGACATCTGTATCGTAGCCCGCTAGCGAGGCATCGCCCTTGAGCGAGGCCGCCCAGACATAGGGGCTGACGATCAGGTTCCACTCGCGATCAGGTGTGGTGAATTGATCGACCACCGGTTCGGCTGCCGCCGCGGGCAAGGCGGTCGCCGAGATCCACAGCGCTGCTGCAGCCATGCGACGACAGGATATATAGAGCATTCCCATGATTGTTCCCCCAATCCCGTGGCAGCTGAAGTATCGCTATCAAACCATGGTTGCTAATGCAACAAATGCTAGTAGGGTGGCTTTGCAGATTGGGTTGTGGGGGGAGGCCTGCGATGCAACTACGGACCGGACGAAAATACCAGCATCACATTGATCAGTCGACCTGCGCATGCTGCGATCCAGGGCTACAGACCCTGACTGCTATGATGAATGCAGATTTGACGCGGCGCGGCTTCTTCCTCGGCGCCGGTGCGATGGTTGCAAGTTTTGGCGTCGATTTGTCAACACACGTGACGCGTGCGCAGGGTTCTGCGGCAACAGCGATCCTGATCGAAAACGTCCGCATTTTCGACGGCACGTCGTCCACCCTCTCGGCGGCTTCGAACGTGCTGGTGATCGGCAACCGCATTGCCGCCGTGTCGACATCGCCCATTGCTGTTCCAACTGAAGTCGCTCTGACACGGATATCCGGCGGCGGGCAGACGCTGATGCCGGGGTTGATCGATGCGCACACCCACATCATGTTTTCGACCATACCCCAGCTGGCCGTGCTGACCGGCGATATCGGCTTCATCAATGTCGCAGCCGTCAGGGCGGCGAACGACACGCTGATGCGCGGCTTCACTTCGATCCGCGACATGGGGGGACCCTGTTTCGGACTGAAGCGTGGCATCGATGCCGGTCTTGTTTCAGGGCCACGCATTTGGCCGTCGGGCGCCTTTATCTCCCAGACCGGCGGTCACGGAGACTTCAGGCTGCCGACCGACCTGCCGGCGCGACCGGAAGCCTACACCTACAGCGAACAGGTCGGCGGCTCAGCCATTGCCGACGATCCCGGCACCGTCCGCAAAAGAGTCCGGGAGCAGCTGGCGCTGGGGGCCTCACAGATCAAGATCATGGCAGGCGGCGGCGTGTCCTCTGCCTTCGATCCGCTTGATGTCACCCAATTCAGCCCGGAAGAAATGCAGGCGGGGGTCGGCGCCGCCGACAACTGGGGGACTTACGCGACGGTGCACGCCTATACGCCAAAGGCCGTCAGGCAGGCCGTCGAGGCAGGCGTCAAGTGCATAGAGCACGGCAATCTGCTCGATGAGCCAACCGTGGCCTTGCTGGCGGAAAAGGGCATCTGGTGGTGCATGCAGCCCTTTCTCGACGACGAGGATGCAACGCCCTTCGCCAAGGATTCGCCCAACCGCAAGAAGCAGCTGGAAATGTTCTCCGGCACCGACACCGCCTACCGGCTTGCCAGGAAACACAAGGTCAAGACCGCCTGGGGAACGGACACGCTGTTCGACGCCAAGGTCGCCGCCCGGCAGGGCGCACACCTGACGAAACTGATCCGCTGGTATGATCCGGCTGAAATCCTGAAAATGGCGACTGCAGACAACGGCGCACTGCTCGCGCTTTCGGGCCTGCGCAGTCCCTATGACGGTAAGCTCGGCGTCATCGAGAAAGACGCATTGGCCGACCTGCTGCTGGTCGACGGCAACCCACTGGAAAATCTGGCGCTGCTGGAAGATCCGCAGACGAATCTGTCTGTCATCATCAAGGATGGGCAGCCGAAGAAAAATATCTTGGCGTAAATACCGGATATTGCACTCAGTCACTGCACTGCGCGGCTAACCCGCATGGCACTTGGCTCGTCCCGAACGGCTGAGTTGCGCGAGCAGTGTCACCACCGAAGGAGGCAGATCGGCCATAAAAAAATCCGGCTGCATCGCTGCAGCCGGATCGGGTTCATTGGCCTCCGAAGATCTTTCAGAAGAAGCCGCGGCGCTGCCACCAGCCGGCTTTTTTAGGCTTGCCATCGCTGTCAGTCGCCTGGGTCGATTTGACCGCCGGCTCAGAGGAAGCGAGGTTGGATTCCCGGTTGGCGCGGGCCGGCTTCTCGGCTTCTGCAGCCGGGGCTGCTTCTGCGGTTGGAGCTGGCGTTTGTGCCGCAGGCGTCTCTGGTTCTATGGCAGCCGCAGGCGTCGTTTCGACAACGTCGGCGTCGAGAGCAGCAGGCGCTTCGGCGGCCTGTGCTTCGACGACGTCAGCCTTCGGCTTGCGGCGACTACGGCTCTTCGGCTTCACCTCTTCAGCGGCCACGGCATCGATCGCCTCAGGCTGTTCGGCAGCAGCAGCGGAAACCTCGGCAATGTCGCCTTCGGCTTCTTCGCCTGAAGCGGTAACCTCGTCCGTGCCCTCATCAGCATCCGTGCCTTCGGCAGAGCCTTCCGCGCCCTCGGCAATCAGGTTGCCATTCTCGTCGCGATTGCGGCGACCACCGCGCTTGCCACGACGGCGGCGCTTGCGCTTGCTCTGTTCGTCGCCAGAGGTTGCCGAAACGTCTTCGCCGTCGTTGCCTTCGGCAGCCGAGTTGTCGTCGCTCTCGTCTTCGTCGTCGCCTTCAGAATCGTCGCTGTCGTCGCCAGAAATTTCATTGCCGTTGGCATCCAGCGCCTGGCCTTCGCCATTGCCGTTCTTGCCCCGGCGCCGACGGCGACGCTTGCGCTTGCGGTTCGGATCGCCTTCGGAACGGGCCACGGCCTGTTCGACAGGAGCAGCCTTTTCTTCGATCTCGTCTTCTTCGTCCTCGTCGATCTCCACGGGGATGTCGTCATCCTCGTCTTCCTCGATAGCGGCGAAGTTGAACAGGGTCTCGATCTTCACCGGGTTCTCGACGGCTTCACCGCGATCGATGGCGAAGTGCTGCGCACCGACGGTCGGGTCGCTGTCGACGATGATCGACACGCCGAAGCGGTTTTCATAGTCGATGATGGTCGAGCGCTTGTGGTTAAGCAGGTAGAGCGCCGTTTCCGGCGTGCAGCGCACGGTGATGTCGTGCGTGGTGTTCTTGAGGAGATACTCCTCGATACCGCGCAGCACATGCAGCGCCACCGACGACTGCGAGCGCACCAGGCCAGTGCCGCCGCAATGGGAGCAAACCTGCGTGGTCGATTCGAGCACGGAAGCGCGGATGCGCTGGCGCGACATTTCGAGCAGGCCGAAATGCGAGATTCGGCCAACCTGAATACGGGCGCGGTCGTCCTTCAGGCATTCCTTCAGCTTCTTCTCGACAGCGCGGTTGTTGCGCTTTTCTTCCATGTCGATGAAGTCGATGACGATCAGGCCGGCCAAGTCGCGCAGGCGAAGCTGGCGGGCAACTTCTTCCGCGGCCTCGAGATTGGTCTGCAGCGCCGTGTCTTCGATCGAGTGCTCGCGGGTCGAGCGACCCGAGTTGACGTCGATGGCAACAAGCGCTTCTGTCTGGTTGAGGATCAGGTAGCCGCCGGACTTCAGCGTTACCTGCGGCTGCAGCATGCGGTCGAGCTGCGCCTCGATGCCGGAGCGCGAGAAGATCGGGTGGATGTCGCGGTAAGGCTGAACCACCTTGGCGTGGCTCGGCATCAGCATCTTCATGAAGTCTTTCGCTTCACGATAGCCGTCTTCGCCGGCGACGATGACTTCGCCGATGTCCTTGTTGTAGAGGTCGCGGATCGAGCGCTTGATCAGCGAACCTTCTTCATACACCAGCGTTGGCGCGGTCGAGGCGAGCGTCAGCGTGCGGACGTTTTCCCACAGGCGCATCAGGTATTCGAAGTCGCGCTTGACTTCGACCTTGGTGCGGTTGGCGCCGGCGGTGCGAAGGATGACGCCCATGCCCTGCGGCACTTCGAGCATCTTGGCGATTTCCTTTAGGCGCTTGCGGTCCTGCGGGCTGGTGATCTTGCGCGATATGCCGCCACCGCGCGCGGTGTTCGGCATCAGCACCGAGTAACGGCCGGCGAGCGACAGATAGGTGGTCAGCGCCGCGCCCTTGTTGCCGCGTTCTTCCTTGGCAACCTGCACCAGCAGGATCTGCCGGCGCTTGATGACTTCCTGGATGCGATACTGCTTGCGCGGACGGCGGGGCGCGCGGTCAGGCACCTCTTCCATGGCGTCTTCGGCACCAACGGATTCGATGATTTCTTCTTCATGATTGTCGTCGTCGTCATCGTCGTCGCCACGGCGGCCTGACGGGCGGACGTCTTCCGACACTTCGTCGGTCTCGACCATGGCTGCCATCGAGCCGGACGAGCCATTGTCGCTGTCGTTGGATGCGTCTGAAGCAGGGGCCTCGACATCCGACGGCGTTGCATCTTCCGCAACAACCTTCTTGGCGCGGCTACGGCGTGGCTTTGCGACCTTCTTGGCCGGCACTTCTACCTCGGCTTCCGTGACGGGCACGTCCGCCTCGGGAGCGAGCGCCTCAGCGACCGGAACGTCGACCGGCGCAGGCTCTGCAGCCGCCGCGCCAGCTTCGATCTCGACCGGGGCAGGGGTGTCGTCGGCGGCGGCAACGACGGTCTCCGGCGTCGCGACGATACCGACGTCAGGCTGTTCCTGCTCGGAAAGGTCAAAGGCGGTTTCAACGTGCTCTACGTCGTTGTCGCGGCGATGCTCTTCAGCCTCGGCGCGCAGCAGGGCCTGACGGTCGGCGAGCGGGATCTGATAGTAATCGGGATGAATTTCGGCGAAGGCCAGGAAGCCGTGCCGGTTGCCGCCGTAATCGACGAAGGCGGCCTGAAGCGAAGGCTCGACGCGGGTTACCTTCGCGAGGTAGATGTTGCCGCGAATTTGCTTCTTGTGCTCGGACTCGAAGTCGAATTCTTCTATTCGGTTGCCGCGAACAACGACAACGCGCGTCTCTTCCTCGTGAGACGCGTCGATAAGCATTTTGTCTGCCATGAAAGCTGTGCTCCTCGGCGCAGCCCTTGGGGATATGACCGACCTGTCTTCAAGACAGGCTGGATGCACTCCGCCACTGCGGCGCCGGATAATGATAGTCGCGATTGGTCTCTGCGATTGCGCAACAGCCAGACAACAACCGGGAAAACCCGGGGCCTGTACACTTTAGAAAAAAGCTGCTGCGACAACATCCGTAACCAAGCGAGATCGACAATGCCTTAGACCCTAACGGGTCCGATGAATTTGCCCTTTTTCAAAAGGGCCTTTGGTGGCTATTCCACCGATGACGTTCCCGCACGAGGCCGGAACATCAGGATCCAGTATCAGGATGGAAGCACTCAGACGGCGGACGATGGCCGGTCATGGCGCCATAGATTGGGTGGCTGCCTTTGCGGCGACTCTATCCCGTCAACACTTCTACCCTAAACTTCGTTGTATGATCGAACCGTCACAATAGCAAGGACAAAGCCAAGTGTGCCATAATAATGATGGATTCCTCGGGTGAACCCATGGCGGTCGAAGATTGTTCGATTCGGGGACAGCTTCGCGCCGCGTGTCCCACGCTCGTATGACAATTTCATGAGGCCCGTTTGACGGACGTGATCGGTGCGCGGCTGCGGTAGCACAAGACGGCTTCGAGGTCTTGGAGGGGATGGTAGAATGACGGGAACGGATTGTTGAGCGCCAGGCAGATCGGCATCACTTTGGGCGCGTTCGTCGGCATGGTCCTGTCGGTGCTGGCGCCTGCATCGACCGCATCCGCGACCGACATCAAGGGCGCGGCGCCTGCCGCCGCCGCCGTTGCCGACCCCATCCTTGCCTATGGTGCCCGCATTGCCGGCGACGATGCGCGTACCCGCGTGGTCATAGAGCTTGACCGGGCGCCGTCCGTCGCGGTCCATTATCTTGCCGATCCACCCCGCGTCGTTGTCGATCTACCGGCCACCGCCTTCGGTTTCCCGGCGAAAGATCTCGATGCCCGAGGCCTGTTTACCGCCATCCGCTATGGCACCATGGACAAGGACAGCGCGCGCATTGTGTTGACGGCTGCAAAGCCTGCCAAGCTGGTGATGGCGCGGGTGCAGCAGAACGAGAGCGGCAAGGGATACCGCCTGGTGCTGGATGCCGAGATGGTGCCGCCTGAACAATATGCCGATCTCGTTCGCAAGCAGACATGGACCGACGAGGATACCGCCGCGGATGTCGGACCCGTGGTGCCGGTCGAGAACGTCAAGCCGAGCGACTTTCTGATCGCCGTCGACGCGGGCCATGGCGGCATCGATGCCGGCGCCATGGCAAGCGATGGTTCGACCCCGGAAAAGCAGATCACGCTCGCTTTCGCCAAGGCCTTGGCTGAAAAGCTCAACGCGCAGCCCGGCATCAAGGCTTTCCTGACGCGCGACAGCGACGCCTATCTCTCGCTCTCTCAGCGCGTGACCATCGCCCGCCAGAACCACGCAGCTCTTTTTATCTCGCTGCATGCGGACACGCTGAAGCAGAAGGATATTCGCGGGTCGACGGTTTACACGATCTCCGACCGGGCGTCGGACCGCCTTGCCGCCGACGTCGCCGACCGCGAGAACTCATCCGACAAGCTGGCCGGGACCGAAACCAGGACAACGCCCCCGGTGGTGGCCGATATTCTGATGGATCTGACCCGACGCGAGACGCAGGCCTTTTCGGTGTCGCTTGCCCAGGATGTGCTCAACTCATTCAACGGCCAGATCGCGATGATCAACAATCCCCATCGCTATGCAGGCTTCCAGGTGCTGACGGCGCCGGATGTCCCCTCGATCCTGGTCGAACTGGGCTTCCTGTCCAACAAGGAAGACGAAAAATTGTTGCTCGACGATGCTTGGCGGGCAAAGCTCGTAGATCGTTTGGCCGAGGCGGTCAGGCAATACCGCGCGGTAACGGTCGCCAATGGTGGTTGAATGGCGTATCGTGGCTTCCGTGCCACAGGTCTGCCGGAAGGTCCGGCACGGGCTGGAGATTGAGGCGGGAGAGCCCTATTTCGCTCACATTGCCGCCGCTGAACGGAAGTAAGAGTGGGTATGGCGCGGCAAGAGACTTTTGTCGCCCGCAATCTCTTGCTAATGCGCAACGCGCGTGCAAAACGCCCGGGTATGCGGACATCTTGCATGCGCGCCGAATTTTTACAGAGACACTGGTAGCGATGACATGGTCAGACTGATTGGATATTTCTTTGGCATGGCCTGCATCCTCTTCGTCGGGGCGGCAGCGGCAGCGGCGGTATATCTAAGTATCGTCTCCAAAGACCTGCCGAACTATGAAGTCCTGGCCAATTACGCGCCGCCGGTGACCACGCGCATCCATGCCGGCAACGGCGCGTTGATGGCAGAATATGCCCGCGAGCGCCGCTTGTTCCTGCCGATCCAGGCCATTCCCGACCGTGTCAAGGCTGCGTTCCTCTCGGCCGAAGACAAGAATTTCTACAATCACGCGGGCGTCGACGTGACCGGTCTCGGCCGCGCCGTCCTCGTCAACCTGCAGAATTTCGGCTCCGGGCGCCGGCCGGTCGGCGCTTCGACCATCACCCAGCAGGTCGCCAAGAACTTTCTCCTGTCCTCCGACCAGACCTTCGACCGAAAGCTGAAGGAGGCTATCCTCTCCTTCCGCATCGAGCAGGCCTACTCGAAGGACAAGATCCTCGAGCTCTATCTCAACGAGATCTATTTCGGCCTCAACGCCTATGGCATCGCGTCTGCGGCGCTGACCTATTTCGACAAGCCGGTCACGGATCTGACCATCGCCGAGACCGCCTATATGGCGTCGCTGCCGAAAGGTCCCGCCAACTATAATCCCTTCCGCCATGCCGATGCCGCTATCGCGCGCCGCAACTGGGTGATCGACCGTATGGTCGAGAATGGCTATGTCAGCCAGGCCGACGGCGAAGACGCCAAGAAGCAGCCGCTTGGCGTTGTCTCGCGCCGGTCCGGCGCCTCCGTGGTGGCTACCGAGTTCTTCTCTGAAGAGGTCCGCCGCCAGATCATCGACAAGTATGGCGACAAGCAGCTGTACGAAGGTGGCCTGTCGGTGCGCACCTCGCTCGATCCGCAGTTGCAGATCGAAGCCCGCAAGGCTCTGCAGGACGGGCTCATCGATTATGACGAGCGCCGTGGCTATCATGGCCCGATCAAACAGATTTCCACGGCCACCGATTGGGGCATGGAATTGTCGAAAATTCCGCCGCTGTCCGACGTTCCGGAATGGAAGGTCGCCGTCGTGCTGGCGGTCTCGAACGAGGGCGTCGATGTCGGTCTGCAGCCGGACGTCGATCCGGCCGGCAAGCTGTCGATCGAGCGCAAGCGCGCGACGATTGCGGCTGCCGACATGCGTTGGGCGTTCCGCGCCGCTGGCCCGAACGGCAAGACGGTCAAATCTCCCTCTGGCGTGTTGTCGCCTGGCGACGTCGTCTATGTCGAGAAGCTGGCCAATTCCACCGGCTACCGGCTGCGCCAGCCACCGAAGGTCCAGGGCGGCCTGGTTGCCATGGATCCCCATACCGGCCGTGTTCTGGCGATGGTCGGCGGCTTCTCCTACGGTCAGTCGCAGTTCAACCGCGCCACGCAGGCCATGCGTCAGCCCGGCTCGTCGTTCAAGCCGTTCGTCTATGCGGCGGCGATGGATAACGGCTACACCCCGGCTTCTGTGGCGCTTGACGATCCGATCGAGATCCAGCTGTCGAACGGCACCGTCTGGCGTCCGGAGAACTATGAAGGTGAGGGCGGCGGCGCGCATACGCTGCGCTTCGGCATCGAGCATTCTCGCAACCTGATGACCGTGCGGCTGGCGAACGACATGGGCATGAACCTCGTTGCCGAATATGCCGAACGCTTCGGCATTTACGACAAGATGGCGCCTGTGCTGGCCATGTCGCTCGGTGCGGGCGAAACGACTGTGCTACGCATGGTGTCGGCCTATTCGGTCATCGCCAATGGTGGCAAGCAGATCAAGCCGACCCTGATCGACCGTATCCAGGACCGCTACGGCAAGACCATTTTCAAGCATGAGGAGCGGGTCTGCGACGGATGCAATGCCCCCGATTGGCAGAATCAGCAGGAGCCGACGATCGTCGACAACCGTGAGCAGGTTCTCGATCCGATGACCGCCTATCAGGTGACCTCGATGCTGCAGGGCGTTATCATTCGCGGTACTGCTGCAGGCAAGATCAAGCTCAACACGGAAGTTGCCGGCAAAACCGGAACGACGAACGACCAGAAGGACGCCTGGTTCGTGGGTTACACGCCGAATCTCGTCGCCGGTCTCTACGTCGGATACGATACACCGATGGATCTCGGTCGCGGCGTACAGGGCGCGTCGCTGGCAGCGCCGATCTTCAACGAGTTCATGCAGGCTGCCACCAAGGACGAGCCACCTGAGAAATTCGTCGTCCCGGCCGGCATGACAATGGCCTCGGTCGATCGCCAGACAGGCATGGCGGCCCAGCCCGGCGATCCGAACGCCATCGTCGAGTCCTTCAAGCCCGGTACGGGCCCCGCCACGACCTATACAGTTATTGGCGCGGGCAATTCCGGCGGCGAGGTACAGCTGGCACCAGAGGAAATTCTGAAGACTTCCCCGCAAGCCAACCAGGCTGTCACCTCCGGAAGCGGCGGTCTTTATTGATCGTGGAATGACCGGGCCTTTTTTGATCGAAGGCTCGTTGCGCCCCCGGTTTGGCGGAACGACGGTATGGCGAGGATTCCAGACGCCGTCCCAAGCATCGTTTCCGATGCCACCCCAGGCTTTTCATCGAAACTCAGGGGCGTCCCACCTAGCAAGAAAAATGTTCTGCGCTTCTACGGCAAGCGATTTCACGCCTTAGGCGCCTCAAACAGTCCCGTCGGAAAGCCATCGAGACTGACCTGGTTCTTTTCACGCCAGTAGTCTTCGATCCCGTCGACGCCCTTGGCCTTTGCCCAGGCATCCATCTGGGTGCGCTCTTCCTGATAATCGAACAGCGGCACGCCATAGCCGCAGGATGTTTGCACAAGATCGAAATCGAGCCGCACCATCTGCCGTGCACCGAGCGGTGCGTTGCCCTCGAACTGGTCCTGGAGCATTGCGGCGAATTCGTCGCTGTCGCGGTGGATAACGCGACCCTTGCCGTAAAGCCGCATGATCAAAGGCGGGCCGGTCACGGCACAGAACATGATGGTCAGGCGGTCGTTGATCCTCAGATGAGCGGCGGTCTCATTGCCGCTGCCGCTGCGGTCGAGATACATCGCGGCATTGTCGCCGAGGATGCGGAACAGGTCGGTGCTGCGCGGCGACATGTTGACGTGTCCGGTCGGCGCGGCCGAGGCGGTAAAGAACATATGCTGGGCTGCAATGAAGCGATGGTGATGCGGTTCAAGCGTCGGAAAAAATTTGGCCATCACCAAGTGTAGCGGCGCGCGGAAACGCTGCCAAGACAGAGAGTTGCGATAAATTTGTGACGGGCTGGCAGCGCTGCGCAGGTGCGGTCGCCTGAGGACGCCCGTCAGGCGATAGAGATGATCTCGAGCTCGGCATCGCCGATAGCAACGGCATCGCCAACAGCCTTGCCCATGAGCAGGCTTGCCACCGGCGAGACGAACGACATCGACCCGGACTTTGGGTCGGCCTCATCCTCGCCGACGATCCGGTAGGTCTGCACCCGACCGTCATCACGGCGGAAGGTGACGGTGTTGCCGAAGCCGACCGTCTCGTTGTTGTGCGTTGCTGGCATCAGCTGGGCGCTGCGAAGCCGCGCCGTCAGGTAGCGGGCGTCGCGCAGGGGATTTGCCGTATGGCGCCGCCGCTCGTTGACATCGTCGATCGTGCTGGCCGCCTCATAGGCCGCGCGGGCCTCTTTCAGCTGTTGTTCCAGAGCCTGCAGGCCGGCTTCCGTCACGAGATTCGGATGAGGCGATATCGGCCGATCGGGCAGCAAGGTTTCCGATGCGGTTTCGAAACTCTCTTCCTTGGTGAAGGCAACAGCCACTCTCGAACTCCAAATCATTGAACGGCCGCGCGCCTCAGGCGGATCGAGCCTCACCCGGTATAGGTAGGCTTTTCAAGGCAGATTTCCAGCGTTTGCTGCAGTCGGCAGCCCGCGATCCGCGGCTGCATCATGCCTCGGCGACATTCGCGTCGGACTTCAGGCCGATGGCAAGCGCTTCTTCGACGGCGATCTCGGCAAGCGCCAGTGCTGCTTCGCGCGTCCGGGCAGCGGCAATGAAGCGGCCGTTATGGCAGAAGCTCGCGCCGCTGACGCCGGAAGCGGCCTCCAGATCGCCGTTGGTGAGTCCGGCCCAAGCAGCCGGCAGGTCGGCCCTTAGCTCAAAGCCTTCGTCAAAGCGCCGGATGCCGGTCAGGCACCAGTCCTTGTCGCGTGGGTGAACGACGAACAGAAGCCGCTCGGCCTTGGCCTTGAGGATCGCCGGACGGAAGGGCATTCCCATCGGCAGTTCCAGGATACGACTGTCTCCGGCTGCAACGATCGCCTGGTGGACAAGCGATTCAGCGCGAAGCTTGGCAGCGCTGCGGGCAATCCGCGCCTCGACGAAGCTGCGCGCGATAGCCAGCGCCGCGTGGAAGCTACGGTCGTCGGCCTCTGGGTCGGTCTCGTCGAAGGCCGGTTTCAGTGTTTCGAGCAGAGCCGGCAAAGTCAGCCCGGCCAGCGGCCCGGTCGGGCTCAGCGCGCCGTTGTCCATCAGGTCTATCGGCAGCACGAAGCTGCCGTCGAAGGAGGCATGGATGGCCGCGACATCGACATAAGGAATGTCGAGTGCAGCGAGATAATCCAGGCCGTAGTGCTTCCAGATCAGGCCGAACGAACTGAAGGGCTGGCCGTCGTCCCTGAGCGGCGCACCGCGCTGATGGTGATCGAAGATTTGCGCCGCGGCGTCGTAACTGCCGCCGACGTCGTAGATGATGCGGTCCGCGCCGGCGGTGATCCATTCCAGCGCGCGGCTGCGGACGATCCGCGCATTCGGAAAGAGCCGCGTTAGAATGACGCTCGACAGCAGTTCGTCGGCATGGAAGCCACCGGAATGGGTGACGAGAAATTCAGGGGACATGCCGATATGTGCCTCATGTTCGCGGAAAAATTGCGGTTGATGGTTCCAGATACGCAATGCTGGCTGCGATCTCAACCCATGCCGCTCACTTTGACGATCGTCAGGGAGTGGGCTTGACAGCCTCAATATATCCATTACTCTGGATATATGGAATCAAGTAACGCCATCATCGCTTTCTCGGCGCTCGCCCAGTCGACCCGTCTGGAGACGTTCCGGCTGCTGGTGAAGAGCGAGCCGCAGGGCGTGCCCGCCGGTGAGCTGGCGCGGATGCTGGACGTCCCGCAAAACACCATGTCGGCGCATCTGGCGACCTTGTCGAGGGCAGGGCTGGTCAAGAGCGAGCGACGAAGCCGCTCGATCATCTACCGGGCCGATTTGGAAGGTTTCGAGCAGCTCACCCTGTTCATGATCAGGGACTGCTGCGGCGGCGATGCTGCCCTCTGCGCGCCGCTGATGTCGAGATTGATCCCGCGATGCAGCGACGAGTGTTGACCATGAGAAAACTTTGCATGCCCCTGACCAATGCGTGGCGACTGTGTTGGCTGAATTCCGCTTCATCCCGCCGTCGCCCACAGGTTGATTGATCATGTCGCTGTTCGAACGCTATCTCACCGTTTGGGTCTTCCTGTGCATCGTCGCGGGCATTGCGCTCGGTCATCTGTTTTCCGGGCTCTTCCGTGCCATCGGCCTGGCTGAGGTTGCCGGGGTGAATATTCCCGTCGCCCTGCTAATCTGGCTGATGATTATCCCGATGCTCCTGAAAATCGACTTCGGCGCACTCACCCGGGTTGGCAGATACTGGCGCGGCATAGGGGTTACCCTCTTCATCAACTGGGCAGTAAAGCCATTTTCGATGGCATTGCTGGGCTGGCTTTTTATCGGTTGGCTCTTTCGTCCGCTGCTGCCTGCCGACCAGATCGACTCCTACATTGCGGGTCTCATCATTCTCGCCGCAGCCCCCTGTACGGCTATGGTCTTCGTCTGGTCGAATCTCACCAGGGGCGAACCTCACTTCACGCTGTCGCAGGTGGCCCTCAACGACGCTATCATGGTCGTCGCTTTCGCACCCATCGTCGGCCTGCTTCTGGGGCTGTCGGCGATCACCGTACCTTGGGGCACGCTGATGACGTCGGTTGCGCTCTACATCTTGATCCCGGTGGCGATCGCCCAACTCTTGCGTCGCAGTCTTGTTTCCGGTGGCAGTACGGCGCGTCTCGAAAAACTGTTGGCGACGCTCCAGCCGCTGTCGCTGGTCGCTCTCCTGGCGACGCTGGTATTGCTCTTCGGTTTTCAGGGGGAGCAGATCATCACCCAGCCAACGATCATCGTCCTGTTGGCCGTACCGATCCTGATACAGGTCTATCTCAATTCAGGCTTGGCTTATATCCTGAACCGCATGTGGGGGGAGCAACACTGCGTTGCCGGACCCTCTGCACTGATCGGCGCCAGCAACTTCTTCGAGCTCGCGGTTGCATCCGCCATAAGCTTGTTCGGTTTCCAGTCGGGCGCGGCCTTGGCCACCGTCGTCGGTGTGCTGATCGAGGTGCCCGTCATGTTGTCCGTCGTCTGGATCGTCAACCGTTCGAAGCCCTGGTATGAACGCAGCGCCTCGGTTTCCCGCAACATCCGTGAAAAGGAGGCATGACCATGGATGTCACCATCTACCACAATCCTGCATGCGGAACCTCACGCAATACGCTGGCCCTCATACAAAATGCGGGCATAGAACCAACCGTGATAGAGTACCTGAAGACACCTCCGTCGCGGGCAGAGCTCGTTGCGCTGCTGGCCGCCGCAGGTCTCTCGCCACGCGAAGCTCTCAGGCAAAAAGGCACGCCCTATGAGGCGCTCGGTCTCGGCGACCCATCGCTGACGGATGACCAGCTCCTCGACGCCATGCTGGCGACCCCTGTTCTGATCAATCGTCCCTTTGTCGTGTCGCCGCTCGGCACGCGGCTTTGCCGTCCCTCGGAGGCGGTGCTGGATATCCTGCCCGACACCCACGCCGGCGCCTTTACCAAGGAGGACGGGCAGGCGGTACTTGATGAGAAGGGCAAGCGCCTTGTCTGATTTCCCCGCCGCTGATCTTCATCACATGAGAATGCCCGATCTCGAGGCGCTACGACCTGTCGTCTCGCTGCACAGGCCCCGCATCCTCATTCTCTATGGTTCACTTCGAGAGGTCTCCTACAGTCGCCTCCTTTCCCACGAGGCCCGCCGGCTGCTCGAGCATTTCGGCTGCGAAGTCCGCATCTTCGATCCCCGCGGACTGCCCTTGCCGGACGAGGCGCCGGCCGATCATCCGAAGGTCGCGGAACTCCGTGAGCTCTCGCAATGGTCGGAAGGGCAGGTCTGGGTCAGCCCGGAGCGCCACGGTGCGATGACCGGCATCCTGAAGGCGCAGATCGATTGGCTCCCGCTCTCGATCGGTTCGATCCGCCCGACGCAGGGCAAGACGCTGGCGGTCATGGAAGTTTCCGGAGGCAGTCAGAGCTTCAACGCGGTGAACCAGATGCGCATCCTCGGGCGTTGGATGCGGATGATCACCATCCCCAACCAGTCGTCCGTCCCCAAGGCGTTCGAGCAGTTCGATGCTGCCGGGCGCATGAAGCCGTCGCCGCTCTACCATCGCGTCGTCGATGTCTGCGAGGAACTGGTGAAATTCACGCTGCTTACCCGCGATGCCTCGGCCTACCTGACGAACCGCTATAGTGAGCGTAAGGAAGAAGCCGAGAAGCTCGAATCGCGGGTAAACCTGAAATCCATATGAGACACGACGCCTTCCCATTTCCGGCCGTCATCGGTCTCGGCGTGACACAGATTGTCGGCTACGGCACGCTCTATTATTCCTACGGCATTCTCGCGCCCGACATGGCGCGGGATTTCGGCGTTTCCGTCGAATGGATGTTCGGCGCGCTGTCGGTCGCATTGCTGATCGGCGGCCTCCTGTCGCCCTGGCTTGGCAAATGGATCGACCGATTCGGGGCGGGCAGGATCATGGCGATCGGATCGCTTGTGGCGGCACTGGCCATGGCGGCCGCTGCCCTTGCTCCGAGCCGCATTGCCTTTGCCGTCATCCTCGTCTTCATCGAGGCCGCCGCCAATTTCGTCCAGTACGGGGCCGCCTTCGCGCTTCTTGTGCAGATCAATCCCAATGTCGCGCAGCGCAGCATTACCTATCTGACGCTGATCGCCGGTTTTGCCTCGACCATCTTCTGGCCGATCACCACTGCGCTGCATGCTCATCTCTCCTGGCGGGACGTCTACCTGGTTTTTGCCGTCCTCAATCTTGCGACATGCCTGCCGATCCACGCCGCGCTCGCCTGGGCATCGGGCAAGGCGCGTCGGGGTAGCGCCAAGTCTGCGCCGCCGCATGTGGTGGGAACACTGGCGGAAAACGAGAAGCGCGGCGCCTTCCTCCTGATGCTGGTCGGGTTTTCGCTGTTGTCGCTGGTCAGTTCCGCCATCCTTGTCCACATGGTGCCGCTGATGTCGTCGGTCGGGCTCGGAGCAATGGCCGCCCTCGTCGGCACCATGTTCGGACCGGCGCAGGTCGCCAGCCGGGTGATCAATATGGTTTTTGGGCGCAGGCTTCATCCGCTCCTGCTGGCAGCGCTATCGTCAGCCCTGATCGCTGCCTCGCTTGTGGTGCTCGATCTGACCGCGCCTTCGACGGCAGGCGCCATCCTCTTTGCCGTCCTGTTCGGTTTCGGCAACGGCATATTCAGCATCGTCACAGGAACGCTGCCACTCTATCTTTTCGGCAGTTCGGGATATGGGCAGCGGCAGGGAAAGATCATGTCCGCACGCCTGATCGTCGGTGCGACGGCACCATTCGCCTTTGCTGTGGCGCTGGGATCGGTGGGGGCGGCAATATCGCTCAGCGCTGTTGCTGCGCTTGGTGGCCTCGCCATGATCAGCTTCCTGCGCATAGGAAGAATTGGCGCCGGATTGCGGCTCTTCTCCGCTCGAGCCGGGTAGGGTCTGCCGATCTTGGGTCCGGTGACTGCCCGTCCGTTGCTTGCTTGGCGCAAAGCACGCCTTGGATGCAGATACCTTTCGACCGACAAAGCAAAGTCGGCTAGGGTTTGCAAAAGCACCAACTGCTTCGGCCGAAGCACCTGCACGGACGATAACGATGACGGGTATTTATATAATCGTGGTGATGATGCTGGTCGCCGCTGTCCTTGTCTGGCTGAAGCGCGGCAAGGGCACGCAGCGTTCCGCTATGTTCCAGACATCGGGCGTCTCCTATTTCAAGGTTCTGCTGCGCCAGCGCGGCATCGACGTCTCGCGCATCCCGGATGCAGCGCTGTCGGACATCATCCGCGCCAAGATTTCTGCGGCGAAAAAGCAGGCGACCATCGCCGGCATGGCGGACGCATCCCGCAACGCCAAGAACTGGCGGATCATTCTGGTGAAGTCGCTGGAAGCCGAGGCTACCCTGATGGTCTCGCTGATGGCCGCCGGGCCGGAGGCGCACCCAAGCTCCGACGCGGCGATTGCGCTGACCAAGCACGGCGTATTCACGGCGAAGAAGCCCGCAGCCCTGACAGGCATGACGCCGGAACAGTTCCTCGAAGCGACGCGACGCGGAACGCTCTATTCGGAGCTCGGCGAGCGCCGCGCCAAGCGCGAAACCTCCTGACCGTCCAGCAGCGTCGACAGCCCGACCGCCGGACGAGGCACATCCCCCTTAGTTGAAAGACCTCAAAGCCCATGACCGCTGCACTCTTCGCGGACTACGTGACCGACCTGAAAGTCCTGCTCGACGAGATCGACTCCACGCCTGAGAACTTCCGATCCTTCGATCTTCACATCGATCTCGCCCATAAGGGCTTGTTGTTCGTTTACGAAACAAGGCGGAAGCTCGGGCAGACCGACAGCATCTACTACGCCCGGATGGCCAAGACCGGCGCCAATAAGCAGGTCTCCCAGAAGACCGCCTATGATGCGGTGAGCGCTTTCCTTGGCTTGGGTCAGTTCCTGGCGCTCAGCGGAAACTTCACTGGCGCCGACGGCGCCGAGGGCACAACCGTCGAAGGCGACTACCCCACCTGCGCGATCGCCTTCACCTATCGCCGCACAGGCATGCCGAAAGCCCGCTCGATGCGGCTGATCTTTCTCGGCTTCAGTACCGATGAGGCGGCAGTGGCGCATGCCGAGAGGGTTGCCGACACTCCGACGCTCATCGACATGCGCCCCTTCCATTCCGATCGTGTCTGGGAGTGGAAGTAATGGCTCTGCCAAGGCGGTTGCCGCACGGCGACCAGTGAAGGGCCGCTCTTCAATCCCGAACCAAGAACAGGTGATCACCATGAAAGCGCCTTTCCAACTCGCCGCCTGCGCCGAAATGCTTTGGCGCGATCAGCCCATCGAATGGCGTGCAAGCCGGTTGAAGGAGTTGGGCTTTGGCGTCGGCCTCTGGAACTGGCCCCCGCACGACCTCAAGAAGCTCGAGGCGACGGGCGCCACCTTCACGATCATGAACGGCTATCTCGAGGGCCGCCTGACCGACGACGAAGGGGCCGACCTGTTGCTGCAAAGCGCGCGCGAAACGGCTGAGGTCGGAAAGCGTCTCAACGTCCAGCGCCTCAACCTGCATGGCACGGGGCTTGGCCCAGGCGGCCTGCCTATCCGGCCTGCGGAGGTGCTGACCGGGGCGATGTGGATGAAGGCGCGCGATACACTCTGCCGCATCGTCGATCTGGCGGAGGAGGAACAGGTTACCTTCACGCTGGAAAACCTCAATTTGCTCGTCGATCATCCCGGCGTGCCCTTCGGCCGGGCCGAAGAGACGCTGGCCCTCGTCTCCGGCATCGATCATCCAAGATTGCAGCTCAACCTCGATCTCTACCATGCGCAGATCGGCGAAGGTAACCTGATCGAGCTCTGCCGGAGATCCTTGCCATGGATTGGCGAGATCCAGGTAGCCGACGTCCCGGGACGCCTCGAGCCCGGCACTGGAGAAGTCAACTGGAAAGGCGTTGCCCGTGCTCTCAAGGCCATGGGCTATGCTGGACCGGTCGCGATGGAAGCCTATGCCTCGGGTGACGCAGAGGCGGCGCTGGATGCCTTTCGGGACGCTTTCACCGTGTAGCCTGAGGTCAACGGCCTAGAGCGGGCTTTACATCCGCAGCCTGCCTATCTATGTGACGGGCACCATCAATCGAACCAGAAGCGAGACCATGCGCGCCGAAATCGAGAATATTGTCGACGAAATCAAGCAGGCCATAAGCCTGCTGAGGAGGCATCTTTGACTGGGATCAGGCCGTAAGGCGACTGGACTGGTTGAACAATAAGGCAGAGGATCCCAACCTCTGGAACGATGCCACCGAGGCACAGAAGCTGATGCGCGAGCGTCAGAACCTCGAAGACAGCATCAATGGCGTCAAGCTGCTCGAACGGCAGGTCGACGACAACATCGAGATGATCGCGCTCGGCGAGGAAGAGGGCGATAGCGATATCGTTAGGGAAGCCGAGGACAGCCTGAAGCTGCTGCGCACCGAAGCGGCCCGCCGCCAGGTCGAGGCAATGCTATCGGGCGAGGCGGACGGAAACGACACCTATCTCGAAGTGCATTCCGGCGCTGGCGGGACGGAAAGCCAGGACTGGGCCAACATGCTGCTTCGCATGTACACCCGTTGGGCGGAGAAGCAGCGCTTCAAGGTCGAGTTGCTTGAAGTCCATGACGGCGAAGAAGCCGGCATCAAGTCCGCGACCCTGCTGGTCAAGGGCCACAATGCCTATGGATGGCTGAAGACCGAGTCGGGCGTCCACCGCCTGGTGCGTATTTCGCCCTATGACAGCAATGCGCGTCGGCACACGTCCTTTTCTTCCATCTGGGTCTATCCGGTGGTGGACGATTCGATCCAGATCGACATCAACGAAGGTGATTGCCGGATCGATACCTATCGCTCGTCCGGCGCCGGCGGTCAGCACGTCAACACGACGGACTCGGCCGTTCGTATCACCCATATGCCATCAGGCATCGTGGTTGCCTGTCAGCAGGAGCGCTCACAGCACAAGAACCGGGCAACCGCCTGGGAAATGCTGCGTGCCCGTCTGTACGAAGCGGAACTGAAGAAGCGGGAAGATGCGGCCAATGCCGAAGCGGCGTCGAAATCCGACATCGGCTGGGGCCACCAGATCCGCTCCTACGTGCTGCAGCCATACCAGCAGGTGAAAGACCTGCGCACCGGCGTCGTCAGCACGGCACCGGACGACGTGCTTGACGGTGAGATCAGCCCCTTCATGGAGGCAGCGCTCGCCCACCGCATCAGCGGTGCCGCCGATGCCGCCGTGGACGATATCGACTGACCACTGCAGGCTGACCTTGCTGAACACCTTACCCTCGCGGCTCCGGCTGCGGGGGTTTTCATTTCGGGGGCACGGGCGTTGGGCAATCGGCTAACATTGCGATGACGATTGTCTCGCGATGCGGAGATGTCGGCGCTAAGGCGCCTTCTCGACGGTGATCTCGCCGAGTTCGTCACGCATGACATTCCAGGCCTCGGCATCGGCATCCGCGTCGGTCTTCAGGAAGACGGTGGCAAACAGACCAGGCTCGCGGATGATGCCGCCGGAATTTTCCGGACGGATATCGGTGACGATCGCTCTCAAGGCCGTGATATCGGTGAGCTCGGTCGTCGACAGAACTTTCGGCCCGTCTTCGGTGGCGACGATCTGCTGCAGGTAGACCCTTGAGGTTCTGTCGGCCTGCCGGACGGCGTAGAGCTTGTAATAGCCGTGCCGCGCCTGCTTGGCGGCGGTCGCTTCGCCCGGTGCAGGTTCGGCGGCCGGCATGGCTGCGGCGTCGTCCTGCCAGTAGCCGGTCGAGGTCGAGGCGATGATGCCGGCCGGCAATGCGATATCCTCCGCCCGCGATTCGGTGATGGCGACGGCGGTCGTCAGCAGCGCGGCCAGCAGGGGCGCGTGAAGGGCGTTTCTCATGGGCTTGCTGCCGCCTGCGCGCTGTGGGTCAATCGGAAAACTGCTCGGCGAGGATCCGGTCGGACCAGGAGCGGTCGGGATCGGACAGGATGCGGGCCGTGGTGTCCTGCGTCTGGGCGATGCGCACGCTGAGCACCGATTTGACCTCGGTGTTATCGGCAACGGCATTGACGGGGCGCTTCTCCGGCTCGAGCACGGTGATATCGACGGTGACCTTGTTCGGCAGCAGCGCCCCGCGCCAGCGGCGCGGCCGGAAGGCGCTGACCGGCGTGATGGCCAGCAACGGCGCTTCGAGCGGCAGGATCGGCCCGTGGGCGGAAAGATTGTAGGCGGTGGAGCCGGCCGGCGTCGTCACCATGAGGCCATCGCAGATCAGCTCCTCCAGCCGCACGTGGCCGTCTATTTCGACGCGCAGCTTGGCGGCCTGATAGGATTGCCGGAAGAGAGACACCTCGTTGATGGCCAGCGCCACCGATGTGGTCCCGTCGGCATTGACCGTGCGCATTTCCAGCGGATGGAAGGCATTTTCCACCGCCGAATCGATCCGTTCGGCCAGGTTCCCCACACGATAGTCGTTCATCAGGAAGCCAACCGAACCGCGATTCATGCCGTAGACGCGCTTGCCGGAGTTCATAGTGTTGTGCAGCATCTGCAGCATGAAACCATCGCCGCCGAGCGCCACCATGACATCGGCCTCCTCCTGGGGCGCCTGACCATAGAGAGCGATGAGCTCCTCACGCGCAGCCAGTGCCTCGGGCGAGGTCGAGGCAAGAAAGCAGAGGGACTGAAATGTGCGCGGCATGCAATATCCTTCAACAATATCCGACTAGGTAAAGGATAACACCCCCGTGCGACAAGCCGTTTTCGGCTCGGCAAGGATTATCGCCGCGCGGCTGCAAGCGGACGTTGCGGGGAGTATCCGCATCAGACCTCTTTGCCGAGCGAGACTGGTCAGCGGCCACGGAAGCCTCTAAACCGAAGCGGCAATTCCACCTTCAAAGACCTCAGATCGATGTTTTCCCTCAGCCAGCCAAGCACCTTCGAGCAGTCCATCAAGAAGAGCCGGTTCCGTGCCGTTGCGGTCGCCATCGCTGACGAAGACGATGCAAGAGCGCAGCTGACGGTGCTCTGCGATGTCGCCGCCACCCACAACTGCTGGGCATGGCGTCTCGGGCAGGTCTACCGCTTCAGCGACGACGGTGAGCCGAGCGGCACGGGCGGCAAGCCGATCCTGCAGGCAATCGACGGCCAGGCTTTCGACCGCGTGCTCGTGGTCGTGACTCGCTGGTTCGGGGGCGTGCTGCTCGGCACCGGCGGACTGGTACGGGCCTATGGCGGCACGGCCTCCGCGTGTCTCAGAGTTGCGGAGCGGATCGAGGTGCTGCCGATGGTATCCGCCAGTGCCATCGTCGGCTTTTCCGACCTGGCTCTTGTGAAGGCGCGGCTGTCGTCGATCTCCCATCTCAGCATTCTGGCCGAGACCTTCACCGACAGCGGCGCGGTGCTGGCTCTGGCGGTTCCTGAGCGCGAGGTGGGATCGGCCGCGGCTCTGGCATCCGACAGCAGCAATGGACGGGTGCAGCTCGACTTCAGCCCCGGACCCAAGGTGGCCAACGAGGAAGGAAGCGGAAGTTAGCCTTCCATCGGTGGGCCGCTCGACCGGCGGCAAAGCCGCCGTCACGTCCCGGATTTCCGCCATGTACCGACAACATGCCCAGAATTGCAGGCGACGGCTTCCGTTTTCAATCGGTTTTGACTATCAGTCTGCCGTCACCTGTGAGGAGTTTCATCGTGCAGACCACCGACGATCTACGCATTCTCGAGATCACGCCGCTCAGCCCGCCGTCGCGTGTCGTTGCCGACGTACCGTGCTCGCCAGTCTCGGCCGAAACCGTGGCGGCCTCGCGGGCCTCCGTGCATCGCATCCTTGCGGGCGAAGACGACCGTCTCGTGGTGATCGTCGGCCCATGTTCGATCCATGACCCGATCGCGGCCATGGACTATGCAAGACGGCTGGTCGAGGGGCGCAAGCGGCACGAGGGCGAGCTGGAAATCATCATGCGCGTCTATTTCGAGAAGCCGCGCACGACAGTCGGCTGGAAGGGGCTCATCAACGACCCGCATCTCGACGGCAGCTTCAGGATCGAGGAAGGCCTGCGGATCGCCAGGCGCCTGCTGGTCGATATCAACGATCTCGGGTTGCCCGCCGGCTGCGAGCTGCTCGATACTATCACCCCGCAATACATCGCCGACCTCGTCAGCTGGGGCGCGATCGGTGCCCGCACGACCGAAAGCCAGGTGCACCGCGAACTTGCCTCCGGCATGTCCTGCCCGATCGGCTTCAAGAACGGCACGACCGGGGATGTGCGCGTGGCGCTCGACGCGGTCACCGCCGCCTCGCAACCCCATCATTTTCCCGCGGTCACCAAGGACGGCCGCGCCGCCATCGCCTCGACCGCAGGCAACGAGGATTGTCACCTCATCCTGCGCGGCGGCAAGGTGCCGAATTTCGACGCCGAAAGCGTTGCCGCAGCTGCTGCCGAATCGCTGAAGGCCGGCCTGCTGCCGCGCATCATGATCGACGCCAGCCACGCCAACAGCGGCAAGAACCCCGACAACCAGCCCGCCGTCATAGACTCGATCGCCCACCAGGTGGCAGCCGATGACCGCCGCATCATCGGGGCGATGCTCGAAAGCAATCTCGTCGGCGGCCGCCAGGAGCTTGTCGCAGGCAAAGAGCTGACCTACGGCCAGAGCGTCACCGACGGCTGCATCGACTGGGAAGCGACGGTCAAGGTTCTGGATGTGCTGGCGCGGTCGGTAAAAACGCGCCGGGGATGACGCGCTTCAGCATCCACTGAAGAGTGGTAGCTCCGCTGTCTGACCTGCCGCAAAGAGACGCGCCAAACGGCTGAGAATCTATGGAGCGGCTCCGAAGGCCGCGCCAGACATGCGCGGCGGCGCGACCACACGCGGCGTGCCGATCCTCAGATCGAGCCGTTCTTGCGGAAGGTGATCACGTAGTCTTCTGTTTCGATGGCGCCGGGCCGCGTGACTGGGGCCTTTGCCGCCTTTTCCTTGGCGGCGGCTTTCTCGATCATCTGGCCAAGACCGGCCAGGGACTTTTTCTTCGGCGGTTCTTCTGTCATCTCGTTCCTCGCAGGTGATGCCAGCTACCTGTTGCCATGGCGCCAGCCAAGAGGCAATGGCCGACCTGACACCCACGATATCGGAAGGTCACGGTTGACCGCGCCGGTCCGTCGCAGCCTAGAGCTTCGACGACGGGTCGGTCTCGCCGACATCCGCGTCGGCACGGTCTTCCACGATCGCCTTGGCAAGCTCTGCGGCGCGCAGACGCGCGGCACTTTGCAGCAGTTGCGCAAAAGCCCGCTGCGGTACGCCGTCCGCCTGCAGGACCTGACCAATCAGAGGGTCGGCCGCTGCTTCATGGATAGTCAGTTCCTCACCCATCGATCCACTCCCTGTTAATTTTGTCTGAACGTAACGTCCATCGGTGTCGAGATTGAGTCGGAACGCGTTTCTCGCAGACGATCACCGACAGCCCGTCACCGACGCACGAAATCCACATCGCTTGCATAGTCGCCTTTTCAAGCGACCGAACGGGGCCAGCGCGATGTCGTTGAGATCCGCTATTAAGGGCTGTTTTGCGATGGCGCCGGTTGGGAGACAGCGCCGCTCTGGTTGGCGCCGCCATTCGGCGCCGGATCGGTTCCGGGACCTCGGGTGAAGACAAACAGCGCAATACCGGCGGCAAACAGGCCCGCAACCGCCAATCCCCACCAGGATAGGCTGGTCCCCCTGCCGGACACCCCTCGGGCCTGACCCTCATAGGGCGTTTCCGGCGCGGTGGCATCATCATTGTTGTTGTCGATCAGCTTGGCCATGGTCAGCGGTTCCTGCGAGTGTCCGGAGAAAACACGTCTCGAGGGCCGTTGTTCCCTTATCCCCGCAGACCGAACGGGTCATTCTGCAGGTTGCCGGTCAAGTCGCCAGATCGAGCTGGACGGCAACCTCCGCCGGCTCCGCTTTCACCTTCTTTGCGCTCCGAGACTTCACTTTCCGACCCGACGCTGCAACGGGCTCCTCCAGATCGGGAATAAGCAGCGGGCTGGCGGGAACCCCATCCGCGCCCGCCTGCTCCAGGCTCGGCACAACGGGGATTTCAGTCGCTCGACGGGGCGGCGTGGACGTGGGTTTTGCTGCTTGAGGTGCAAATCGAATCATCAGATGGTGTACTCCACAATGTTCCTATTATGTTCACATCGGGCGCCGGCGAAGTCAATCGTTCGTATGTCTGTTCATGCATAACATTGTCGACTCGCGATGGCGCATTAGGTATCCCGGCATGCGATCGAAAAGGGAGGGACCGTCGTGGACGACAATGTGATAAAGTTCAAACCCAAGCCGCCCGTCAAGGAACCGCGCAAACTGTCCCGCTGGCAGAGAAAGCTCGTCATCATCGCCTTCGTCTGCGCCGTCTTCGGGGTCATCTACGTGAAGAACTGGATGACCGGGCAGGGATAGCTATCCGGGCCTCGAGCGCCAGATGACGTAAAAGGTCTATGCGCTGAGGTATTGGGAATCGAAAATGGAAAAAATGGTGCCCCCGACAAGGTTCGAACTCGTGACCCCCTGATTACAAATCAGGTGCTCTACCAACTGAGCTACAAGGGCGGCAGAGGGCGAAATAGCAGATTCTCGGCGTCTGTAAAGCGGAAATCGATGGACCGGGTCTGCTTTTGTTGCTGGGCGCAATATGCAAGGATCTCAGAATCGTATCCACGCGGCCGGGGTCCCGGTTTGGCTGAACGTTGCCAGCCTAAGGCTGGCGCACCAGTTTCAGCGGCTTGCCGCCGTCTTCCAGCGACCGGTCGAATGTCCCGTCTGCCTTCATGTCGAAAGACAGCGTCGTGCCGTCATCGCTCATCAGGACGATGCCGAAACCTTCCAGTGCCCACCAGACGAGCTTCATATCCTTGATCTCGGGCGCGCAGTCACCATTCGGTGACAGCTTGGTCGTGCCGTCGCCGTCCTTGTCGGCCGAAAGCTTCAGGGCGCAGATCGGCTGCGTTCCCTCGGGGCGCTGGATCGCCCAGTTGCCGGCGATGCCGTCGATGGTCGGAACGTGATCGATCGTGCCCAATGCCGGCAGCAGCCACATCGGTTCGCCTTCTTCCGTCTCCCAGGGCGAGCCTTCGTCCTGGATGAAGCTCACCAGCGTCTTCTTGGCTCCGTCGAGCACCGTCAGCGTCCCGTCTTCACCGAGCGACCAGGCCGATGCTTTCGCGAGCGCCGGGATTGCCGTGGCGCAGGCATCCGCGCCGGTAAGCCCGTAGCCGCCGGCGACGGGCGTCGTGGTGAAGGTCATCAGGCAGCCCTTGGCGCCGTTCTGCGGGGCCGCAAGCCAGCTGCCGGCCTGCGCCTTCAACTGGTCGGCATCGGCGGCCTGGGCAGTGCTCAAACCGGTCAAGCCTGCGAATGCGGCGGCAAAGACCGAAAGGGCAAGGATATGTCGCACGGCATTCTCCATCGGCGGCGGCAGTAGGGCGGTTATGCTTTCAGAAACGACCGTGCTGCATAGAGCGCGATTGCGGCGGCATTGGAGACGTTCAGCGATTTGATCGTGCCGGGCATGTCGAGGCGAGCAAGGCTGTTGACGGTTTCGCGTGTCTTCTGCCTCAGGCCCTTGCCCTCGGCGCCGAGCACCAGAGCCACCTTGTCGCCGGAGAAGGTGCCTTCGAGCGGCGCCGGGCCCTCCGAATCGAGGCCGATCGTGGTGAAGCCAAGCTTGTGCAATTCGCCGAGCGCGTCGGAGAGGTTCGTCACCTGGATATAGGGAATAAGTTCGAGCGCGCCGGAGGCGGACTTCGCCAGCACACCCGATTCGGTCGGGCTATGGCGCATCGTGGTGATGACGGCGCCGGCGGCAAAGGCCACGGCCGAGCGCATGATGGCGCCGACATTATGGGGATCGGTCACCTGGTCCAGTACCAGCAGCAGCGGGCTGTCGGTCAGCGCGGAAAGCTTGCGCACCGGCAGCGGCCGGGTTTCCAGCATGACGCCCTGGTGGATCGCGTCGGGGCCGAGGATCTTGTCGAGGTCCTGCGGCGAGACCATTTCGACCGGGTAGGGCAGCTGGTCGACGGGGCCGATTTCCAGGCGCACCAGCGCATTCTGGGTCACCGACAGCTTCAACAGCTTGCGCTCCGGGTTGTCGAGCGCGGCGCGCACGGTGTGCAGGCCATAGAGCTGCACGAGATCAGGGGCGATCGGCGCGGGCTTCCAGTCGTCGCCGGCAGCGCGCTTGCGCTTCTGCGGCATCGGCGTCGGAATTTCTCCGCGTTCGCGCTTGGCGTCGCGGTGCGCGCGGCGCAGCGTTGCGTAATGGGTATCCTTTTGCGAATGATCGCCGGACGGGGTTTCTGGGCCGGTAGGGCCGGGGGCTTTATCTTTGCTCATGCGGCTTTATACCGAGCGTCGGGATAAGCGCCTAGTCCTTCTTTCGTGTTGGGCGGCGATGGTCGACCTTTCCAGACAAGAGAAAATAATTTCGTCATTTTTGCCCGTTGATCGTGTTGACACAGCGAAGCGAGGCGGTCATATACGCGGCGCAGTCAAGGCGGCAACGTCGGGTCTGCCAGACTTGGTCGCCAAGATCCGGATGGAATCTGGAGGGATGCCCGAGTGGTTAAAGGGGACGGACTGTAAATCCGTTGGCTCAGCCTACGTTGGTTCAAATCCAACTCCCTCCACCATTCCGTCATTGGATCTTGCACCCGCGGGTATAGCTCAGTGGTAGAGCAGCAGCCTTCCAAGCTGAATATGCGGGTTCGATTCCCGCTACCCGCTCCAAGTATTTCAATGACTTACAAAAACGGCGTGTCACTCGTGTCAGTTCATGTCACTCGCGGTTTTTCTGCCGCGCTGCTGCCGTCTTGCGGCTAGCTTCCAATCCATCCCCACGGCTATAGCGCCTTGTCGTTTTCGTGGTGGTATGGGTGGCGAGATCACGGGCCGCCTCTAGCGATCCAGTCGCCTCTACAGTCTCCGAGACAGCCCCAGCCCGCGAATCCATCGACCAAACATTTGGTGGGACGCCGGCCGCATCGCGAACCTTGCGATATTTTTCGCTGTATCGGTTTTCCCAATATGGCTTGCCAAAGTCCTCGTCGATGACGACAGGCCCAATATCCGGGATTTTATAGGCCTTCATGGCCTCTTGCACGAGCGCATAGCCTTTCAGATCACGCGCTACCGCGGCGCCTGTCTTGCTCGTTGTCAACGTGAGGATCATATCCTTGGATATGTCCTTGGCCATCAGGCCAGTCCAGCGGAACTCCCCACCACCTTCTACCGGCGCATATTCTCCGATCACATCGATTCGGCGCAAAGCCGTCTCGAACTTCAGCGCTTCGACAAAGCCGATCGACGGGCACTCAAGCTCGGCACTTTTCTTCACGATGGCCAGGCACTGGTCATAGGTCATGGTGACCGTTCGTGCCTTCGGCTGCTCAAATCGCATGTCGGAAAGAATTTCACGGGCGACAGCGCAGCCGTGGAGGCGTTCTCCCGCGCCGTAAGAGATCACAAGCCGCAGAAGCTTGATCGCGCCTGACGCCCTCCGGTGTCCCTTCTTGCGCCATTCCGAGAACCATCTGTTGAAGTCAGATGCCTTCAGCGCGTCAATTCGGCGTGTACCCACGGCTTTCACCAACACCCTTAGGCTCGGTTCATAGTCTCGGATCTTGGTCGAGTGCTTGACGCCATGCAGGGTGCTCGTCGGATCATGGCGGTAAAGATCGACCAGAGATTTGATCGTCCCATCAAACACCGGCGCGGCGCCGAGGTTGAGGGGTCCATGACATCGCTGTACGGATAGGTAGCAATCTTGCCGGTCGGCATCTCGTCGCCGGTGTCAATGTCGACGACTGCCGAACCTTCCAGGCATGTAGCATGGCATGTGCCTTCCGTGATGTCGGTTGCGCAGATGTCTTCCGGCTTGAAGGGGACGGCGCAGATCGGGCAGGTTTCGACGTCGGCGGCTGCTGGTGTTGAATTGTTGCTCATGCTTGGCGCTCCTTCAGACGATTGACCGCCGCTAGGCCGGCCATGATGCGTGCGGATGCAAAGGCGACAGCTTCATCGCCGAGGGTGGAGTAGGCCATCCACAGGGCTGCTGCGGTGGCGTGAGGGTCTATCCCGGTCTCAAGCCAGAACTGCTCCTCGTTCATGGTGTGTTGTCGACGGCTATGCTCGTTCCGCTGCTTCCGTCGTCCTTTCCTCGGCAACCAGCTACTCGGCTGCTGCCGCCCTGATCCAGACCGCGCTCAACGCAACGCCTGTGTCGGCCGCAACCGTAACCGGTGCCATTGCTCCAGCCACGGCCTCGGTCACTGCTTCAATCGCCGGCAATGTGATCTACGTCACGGCGGTCTCGTCTGGCACGCTGGTTCCGGGCGCGATCATCGCAGGCACGGGTGTGACTGCGGGTACCCAGATCACGTCGCAGATCAGCGGCACCACCGGCGGCATCGGCACATATGCGGTCTCGGCAACCCAGGTTGTCGCAAGCGGCACGATCACGGCGTCCTACGGCGTCCTGACGGTCTCGGCTGTGTCCACCGGCACGCTGTCCGTTGGACAGACGTTGAGCGGCTCCGGCATCACCGCAGGCACGCAGATTGTCAGCCTGGGCACAGGTACTGGCCTTGCCGGGACTTACAATGTCCAGACGTCGCAGACATTTGCCAGCGGCGCTGTCACAGCCTCGTCAACATCTGTGGTCGTCAGCTATGACACTGTCTCGGGTGGCTTCGTTATCACCTCCGGCGTCACCGGCGCGCCATCCACGATCGCATACGCAACCGGCACGCTGGCCGCCGGCATCTACCTGACCTCGGCTACAGGCGCCGTGGTCTCTCAGGGTGCTGCCGCAGCCACGCCCGCCGCGTTCATGACCAATCTGACCCAGATCACGCAGAACTGGGCAACGTTCATGACCATGTTCGATCCGGACAACGCCTCAGGCTCGGTTCAGCGGCAGGCCTTTGCCACCTGGAACAACGCCCAGAACAACCGCTACATGTACGTCGTCTGGGATACCGACGTCACGCCGACGCAGAGCAACAACGCGACCTCGAGCCTTGCCAATATCCTCCAGGCATCGGCTGTGAGCGGGACGCTGCCGATCTACGAGCCAAGCGACCAGAATATCGCTGCGTTCGTCTGCGGGATGGTAGCCTCGATCGACTTCGACGCCACCAATGGCCGCATCACTCTAGCCTATCGTGGCCAGGATGGTCTGGTAGCCGGTGTAACCACGGCAACGGCTGCGTCCAACCTTGATGCGAACAGCTACAACTTCTATGGCGCCTATGCCACGGCCAACCAGCAGTTCCTGCTGTTCCAGCCAGGCAGCGTCACCGGCAAGTTCCAGTGGGCCGACAGCTACGTCAACCAGATATGGCTGAACAACGCTCTCCAGCTGGCTCTGATGGAGCTTCTGCAGAACGTCAACTCGGTTCCCTACAATCAGGCCGGCTACGAACTGATCAAGGCGGCCTGTTCGGACCCGATCAATGCTGCTCTGAACTTCGGCGCCATCCGCACCGGGGTATCTTTGTCCAATCTGCAGATCGCCGAGATCAATTCGGCTGCCGGCACGAAGGTCAGCGATATCCTTCAGTTGCAGGGCTGGTACCTGCAGGTGCTCGACGCCACGCCGCAGGTCCGCCAGGCGCGCACCACACCGCCGATCAACTTCTGGTACCTGGACGGCGGCTCGATCCAGCAGATCGTTTTGAACAGCGTCGAAGTCCAATAGTCGCCCCGCTCTAAGTCAGGAAACCTCAAATGGCCTCCATTACCTCCGCCAATGCAATCATCACCCTGACTATTCCAGGGCTTTTCAACACTCCGGTGCAGCTTCAGGGCTTCTCCGCAGACAACATCTACGAGAGCGAAGTCCAGGAGATTGCCGAGACGTCGATGGGCGTCGACGGCAAGCTCTCGGCCGGCTACGTGTTCAACCCGATCAACCAGACGTTCATGGCTATCATCCCGCCAGACAAACCCAGGCAGGGAAGAGCAACGTTGATCTCGCCCGAAACGGGCATGGTCGGATACCCGGCGTTCAATCAGAACAATGTCCTGGTCGCCGCAATATTCAACCCGTCACTGCTTTACGGCGGGGAAATCGAGGTCAAGAGCGACCTGACCCCGGCCTGCGGCAAGTGGAAGGTCATTCGCCTCGAGTACGAGTTGGAATCACTTGTGCCGAAGGGGAAGTGGTTCATGAAGATTGAAGCCGTCCAGATCGGGGCAACGACGCCATGACAGAGGGCTATTTCGGGCAGCGCGGCCTTACCGCGAGCACCTCGGATTACAACGCTCACGACTTTCATATCGAGCAGGCGCTTGGAAAGGTCAGGACCTCGGTTCCGGTCAAGATCATTGCTGTGCATGGCGGTGGGGTCGGGGCGCCTCCTACAGTTGATGTCCAGCCGCTGGTCAATCAGATCGACGGGCAGGGGAACCAGACGCCGCACGGCATCATCTACGGCCGGCCATGCACACGGTCGCAGGGCGGCGGGAATGCCGTCATAAACGACCCTCACGTCGGGGACGTTGGACTTCTTGTCATCAGCGATCGAGATACCTCGTCTCTGATCTCCAATGAGGGGACGCAATCAAACCCCGGCTCGTTTCGCATGCACGACATGGCGGACGGGATTTACCACGGCGCCATGCTGAACCCGGCCAACCCGAACCAGTATGTGCAGTTCACTGAAACGGGCATGAAACTGGTCGACATGAACGGCAACGTGATCGAGATGAAATCCGGCTCGATCGCCATCACCGGAAACCTGACGGTCTCAGGCAGTATCACTGCGGGCTTTGGCACGGGCGACGCAGTGAACCTGCAGACCCACACCCATCCGACAACGCCACCGGGGCCTCAGGCGCCGCCAAACCCAGGGAGCTGATGTGGATACCCTCTTGTTGGACACGGACGCATGGGATTTGGCCGTCGATGCCTCGGGTAACATCGCGGTGGCGACCCAGCCCTATTCACTGGCGCAGGACGCCGCAAGCGCGATCAAGCTCTTCGAGGCGGAACTGTACTTCGACACGTCAAAAGGCATCCCGTACTTCGCGGAAATATTGGGGGAGGCGCCGCCGATCTCCTTGCTCAAGGCATATCTGGTCAAGGCAGCCCTCACAGTGCCAGGCGTGGTCTCAGCCAAGTGCTTCATCACCTCTTGGGAAAATCGCGTCGTGCGCGGCCAGGTGCAGACTACCGACGCCGCCGGAAACACGACTGCAGCAGGATTTTAAGTCATGACAGTAACGACAAGCGTCCCGAGCCCCACGTTCGGGGACAACGGCTTCATCGTGCCGTCGACGACTGATATCCTGAATGGCGTCATTTCCGACATCAACACGGCGTTCGGCGGCAATCTCAACCCATCCCTTGAGACGCCACAGGGGCAGCTGGCCTCAAGCGAAGCGGCAGTAATCGACAACACCAACCAGATTTTCCTCTGGTACACGCAGCAGTCTGACCCGGCTTACGCCTCCGGCCGCATGCAGGACGCGATAGCCAGGATATACTTCATTGAGCGCAATGCCGCCCAGCCGACCGTGGTGCAGGCGCTGTGCACCGGTTTGGCCGGTGTCGTCATCCCTGTGGGTTCTCTTGCCACGGCCTCCGATGGAAATCAGTATGTCTGCACCTCGGCTGGGACGATCCCGTCAACCGGCAACATCACGCTGTCGTTCGCGTGTACGGTCACCGGCCCCATCCCTTGCCCAGAGGGAACTCTCAACGCGATCTACCGGTCGATCCCTGGCTGGGACGCAATCACCAACGTCTCGGACGGCGTAATCGGGAATGACGTCGAGAGCCGGTCGGCTTTCGAGGCCAGGCGAGCCCAGTCTGTGGCTCTCAACTCAAGTGGATCGCTGCCGTCTGTCAAGGGTGCGGTTCTAAACGTCGCCAATGTGATCGACGCCTACGTGACCGAAAACAACACGGACACGACGCAGGTCATCGGCGGGGTCACGCTGGCAGCCCATTCGATCTATGTCGCTGCGGTCGGAGGTACATCAGCAGACGTCGCTCAAGCGATATGGTCGCGGAAGGCCCCAGGCTGCGCCTACAACGGCAATACGACGGTGACGGTGTTGGATAAGAGCGTTGGTTACTCTCCGCCTTACCCTTCCTACCAGGTGAAATTCCAAATCCCGAGCTCTCTGCCGATCTCGTTTGCTGTCAACATCGCCAACACATCGTTGGTTCCCGCCGATGCAGCCGTTCAAATCCAGAATGCCATCATCAACGCCTTTGCCGGCGGCGATGGAGGGGCAAGGGCGAGGATCGGCACGACGCTGTATGCAAGCCGGTTCTACACGCCGATCGCTTCCCTGGGGTCGTGGGTGCAGATCATTTCGATCGAGATTGGGTCACCAAACCTGCCATCGGCGACGTTCACCGCCTCGATCTCAGGAAACACCATGACGGTCACTGCGGTTGCGTCCGGGGCTCTCGCCGTCGGCCAAACGATCTCGGACACCACTGGCAACCTCACGGTTGGGACTACGATCACGGCGCTGGGCACCGGTTCCGGTGGGACGGGCACATACATCGTCAGTAATGCCCGAACCGTCGCCTCTGAGGCCATGACGTCCGTCGTCGCAAACCTCTTCAATGTTGGCGTCCGTATCGATCAGATACCAACGATCTCCGCCAACAATATTCAAGTCACCTTGGGCTGATCATGACAGATACCGGCCGCGATTATCCTCCAGGCACAAGGGAGGCAGGCTTCGGCGTGCCTTTCGACGTCTGGCAAACGGTGATTTCCGAGTACGCCAATTCTCCGATACTGACGCAGCTCGTCCTCAACATAGACGCCTATCTCGACCCAAATGCCAATCTGAATTCCTTCTACGACCTCGTCCTGAACCTTGATACGGCAGTGGGGTATGGTCTTGATCGATGGGGCCGCGTGGTTGGCGTCAACCGGGTTCTGAAAATTCCGGTCGAAAGCTGGTTCGGGTTTGCAGAAGGTTTGCCGGGGTCGTTTACCTTTGGCCAGGGGGCCTTCTATTCCGGGGCGCCGCTGACCAGCAATTTTGAACTGTCGGACAATGCGTATCGCCTCCTGATCTTGGCAAAGGCGGCTTCCAACATCACGAATGGCTCGATCCCTGCCATCAACCAGATCCTACTCAATCTCTTCCCAGGGCGCGGCAACTGCTACGTCACGGAAGGCTATGTCAACGGGCCTTGGTTTGGGTTCACTGAATCAACGACCGCGACCGGGTTCAATACCGCACCGTTCTATTCGGGAACGGCAATCGTGAACATGACGATGTCGTACGTGTTTCGCTTCCCGCTGACCCCTGTCGAACTCGCGATCGTCCAACAGTCCGGCGTCTTGCCAAAACCAACCGGCGTCTCCTCGTCGGTCGTCCTCCTTTAGGGGAAATTTTCATGCAGATTTCGAACCTTCCCGCCACCAAACTGGCGATCCCATTCGCGTCTTCAGCCGGCGGCGGGTATATCCGCACCATTCCGCAGGCGTCGCAGATCGGTATTACCAACGGTGCGGCCTCGCTTACCGATGGATTCCCGCCGCTGAACTTTCTTCCGGTCGGGTCTGGGGGTGTCCCTCCATTCGGGCAGGACATGAACGGCATCCTGAACGAAATCACGGCGTGGACGCGTTGGCAAAATGCCGGCGGACTGGTGCCCTATGATTCCGCGTTCTCGACGGCTATCAGCGGGTATCCACAAAGCGCGCTGCTCGCCGGGACGGCTGCGGGGTCTCTCTTTCTCAGCACTGCCGACAACAACACCACGAATCCCAATTCAGGCGGCGCCAACTGGATTGGCGTAGCCACCGCTCCGACAGTGCAGACCGGCCAGTACACCTATGCAGTAGCTGGCGGCACGGCGAACGCTCTCACGGCCACGCTCACGCCAGCGCCAGCGTCCCTAACGACCGGCATGGTGATCCGGCTGCTCCTGACCAACACGAATACGGGGGGCGCGACCCTCAACGTCAACGGGCTTGGTGCTGTGGGCATAGTCCGCAACGATTTGACCGGGCTGCTGAACAATGATTTGGTCACTGGCACCGCCGTCGAGTTGATTTTCAACGGATCGTTCTGGCAGCTCGTTGGGCTTCTGAACACGACAAAGCCCTTCTATCAGGGCGTAGCGTCAGCCGGCGGCACGTTGACGGTTGCCCAGATCGGATCTGTTGTCCAGTTCGGTGTCGGCGCAGGTGCCTTCACGGTCAATTTGCCTCTTTCGTCAACGTGTCCCAATGGCGGACGCATCAACTTCTTCCACAACGGCAATAATCCTGTGACGCTCCAGATCCAAGGGGTTGATCAAATCGGTTATGCCGACGGTACGCTGTCAAGTTCTATCGTGGTCAATACCGGCGATACGCTGGAATTGCTATGCCTCGGTTTGTCTGCGACATGGCTTGTAATCGACGGCAGCATGGGCAACCGCGCCGCAAGCGATTTCAAAAAAGTCCTGACAGCCTCTAACGGTTATCAAAAGCTCCCCAACGGCATGATTATGCAGTGGGGAACAGGAACGGGCAGCGCGTCAGGCGCGGTCAACGTCACGCTACCAACCACATTTCCTGGCACGGCTCGTTCACTTGTGATCAGCGTGCAGGGCAGCACAGCCACCAGCGTTTGTGCGAACTACACCGCGCTAACAACTTCTGGCTTTACCGCAACAACCACATTCGGTGGCTCGTTTGCAGCCTTGACTTTCAGCTACATAGTTCTGGGGACCTGAGAAATGGCGATTTTCTACAGCGCGAAAACGGGCGGTTTCTACGACCCGGAAATTGTCTCTGAAATGCCATCGGATGCGGTGGAGATTTCGAGCGAAGAATACTCCGCAGTCCTTGAAGAGCAAAGCGCGGGTAAGGAAATCACGCCCGACGGCAAAGGGAAGCCGGTCGCGTCTTCCGTTGGCCCCATGACGGAAGACGCGGCGCGGGCGCAGCGCGACATACTCCTGAGGGAGTGTGACTGGACTCAACTTGACGACGTTGCGATCAACAAAGCCCGATGGGCAACTTATCGGCAGGCCCTCCGCGACGTGACTGCACAAACCGGGTTCCCGGCTAAAATCAAGTGGCCGACAAAACCCTGAAAGGGACGGATTATGCTGACCGGCACAAACGCGACATTCATTTTCGACGGAGATAGTCTGTCCGCATGGCCAGGGTCATTTGCTTGGCTGTTTCGAGACATGAGTTTCGCAGCGAATCGAAAAGCCTATTATAATCTCGCTGTGGGTGGCCAGGTCATAGCCCAGGTTGTTGATCGCTACGAACCCATGGTCTATCCGCATCGCCCAGACACCCATGGGGGCGACGGGGGTGACGCCGCATTTTATCATATCCTCGTCGGCACCAACGTTTTCAATCTAAATACCGCCAGCACCTCGAGTGATCTCATTGACCCTCTGGCGGCTTTGGTGTCGCGGGCAAAGAGCGACGGATTTATCGTCATCGTCGGAACCCTGACGCCTTTCGGCGACGCCTTGTCCAGCGGATCGATTGTCAAGCGTCTGCAGTCAAACGCTGCCATTCGGCGCAACACGATCGGCGCAGACCTGATACCGGACTATGCGTCTGTCCTGCCGAACGCTTTCGACGCAGACATCTACCCTGATAAGCATCACCCGGGCCCTCCGGGTCGGTATCTGATGGCGAAGTATTTGAACGAGGGCCTGACGCGAGGATATTTCGACAACAAGAGCTTCGTGCGCGTCGAGCCGTGGAACAGGAATGACATCGAGCGCGAGTGGCAGTTGACTGCCGGGGGGCTCTACGTGCCGTACCTTGACGTGTTTCGAGAGATGAAAATCTCAGGGCAGATATACCCCCAAGAGATGCACGGAAGTCAGCTTATCCCCGCTTGCGAAATCGCGATGCGCTATAGCTCGACGAATGGCGTCGCTAACGATTGGATTGGGTCGGGTTATAAAGCCCAGTTCCTTCATCACGTCGGCAACGCCGTCACGGCGCAGCCTAGCACTCCGGATCACATCCCTTTGAGCGCCGGCAAGTTGGCCACTCCAAGTGCGGAAAACTGCATAAACTTCGAGATCACGATCTCCAATTGGAACAAGCCGACTTACACCAAGGCCAAGGTCAGGGTCGATTATTTCGACCAAGCCACTCAAATGATCGCGGAATCCCACGGCACTGTCTGGCACACCGGCAACACTCAGATGAACGCCTTCCAGATGTACTCGGTCTTGGGTGACCAGACGTTCAGCGGCTATGTCAGGCTTGAAGGTATCAAAGGATAGGGCTGCACAGTCACCGATCGTGGATGAACTGCTCGAAATCCTTCTGGTCTTTCTCGTAGTCGACCATTTCGACGTCCGTCAGAGACCGGTAGCGGAGCCGGCCATCGACCTTGCGGACCATCAAGAGCCCGCGCTTCCATGCCCCATCGGTCAATTTCCGAGGCAACCAGACGTTCGTCCAATGCCACTTATCGCTGAGAAGGCCAAGCTTGCAGAGTAGCTGGATCATGACGAACCCCGGTTCGGTTTTTTGTGAGCTCATCAATAATCACGACTTACGCGGGTAGTCGAGCGTTTATGCGCAACGTCACCCAAGATTGCACCAAGGCGCCGCAGCGGTGACCTCTCTATTCCCAAAGGAAAGACACATGAACACCGCGAAACTCTTCGCAGCGGCTTGCACAACCGCGTCGGTGGCATCTCTGCAAGGATGGTTGATATGAACAATCTTGATCGATGGAACCTTGCGAAGTTCACGCGATCCGAGCAGATCGAAGCGATGTCGGCAAAGATCAGCGCGAACCGTGCCCGCTATGACGCAGTCTCGATAAAGACCGGCGTTCCGTGGGACGTCATTGCAGTCATCCATTCCCGTGAATCGTCGTGTAACTTCGCAGGCGTCCTGCATAACGGAGAGCACATCATCGGGACAGGACGGAAGACGACGCTTGTCCCGAAAGGACGGGGGCCATTTGGGACGTGGGAAGATGCAGCGATCGATGCGCTGATGAACTGCGCTCCATATGCTGGGAAAAACACGGATTGGTCCCTGGCCAACACGCTGGACCTTCTCGAGAGCTACAACGGGCTTGGCTATCGCAAGAAGGGCCTGCCGTCGCCATACCTTTGGGCCGGAACGGGTCAATACACCAGCGGCAAATACGTGGCGGACGGTCATTTCGACCCGGGCGTTGTAGATCAGCAGATCGGGGCTGCAGCTATCTTGATTTGTCTGCGCGGGAGAGCCGCTGTGCAGCCCGCGGCGACCCCGCAGAGCGCTGTCACGGTTTTGAAGGTCGGCAGCACCGGCGATGCGGTCAAGGCGCTGCAAACCGCGCTAGGCGTAACGGCTGACGGTTCATTTGGCCCTGCCACTCAGTCGGCCGTGATCGCGTTTCAGCGCAAGTCGAATTTGGGTGCTGATGGTGTTGCCGGACCCAAAACGCTTGCCGCACTCCAGGCTCTACGCTGATGTGGAACTACATCATAAACTCCACTCTGAAGCGTGAAGCCGCCACGGTCCTGATGCTATGGCTGCTGGCGATGTCCACATTCATCATCGTCAAGGGTCCGCCCGACACTCAGATGCAGGTGCTTCAGCTCTTCGCGCTGCCGATCAGCCTGATCTTCGCCGGAGCGTACGGTTTGGACTGGATCAGCAAGCAAACCAACATCGCTGGGCCGCCGGCGCCGATGCGCGAACCGGGCAGCATGACGCCGATGGCACCGGTCGCAACGGATGTCGTGGTGAGCACGCCATCAGATAATAGCCAGCCTGGCGATACCACGGTGACGACCTCGACCAACAATGTGGCCTCAGGGTGATCCAATGACCGCAATTCTCGGGTTTTTCCTAACTTCGAAGATCGGGCGAGGGCTTGGCGTCCTCGCTCTTCTGGTAGCCGCCTATTTCGGCTTCATGCTGTGGCTTGCGGCGCACGATGCGTCAGTCGCCAACGCGGCCCGGCTCGGGTACGTCGAGCTCGCCGAAAAGACGACAGCCGAGGCGAAGGCCACCGAGCTACAGCGCCAGCTTACCGCAGCCAACCAGTCCCTTGCCGACAACGAGAAACAGCGGCTTGCCGACGAACTCATTGCCCAAGCCCAAGATGCACAGACAGCGACCGAGGTATCCGAATATGAGCAGAAATTGGCTCTCGCTAAGCGCAAGTGCAATCTTGATGGCGGTGACGTGCAGTTCCTGCTCGCTCACTGACCGGATCGACAAAGCGGCGACCACGGCTGGGAAAATCCAGGCCGGCGTCAATCTCCCTCCGCTGCCGACCGACTGCCGGGTCATTCAGCCTCACTTTGCCATCACAGAGGGCGCAGAAGCGCGTTCCGTCATTGTTGGGGAGCGTGGAGCGCTGAACAAGGCAAACGCTCGGTTGACACGCTGCGCCGGTTTCTATGACGGCGTGAAAACTAGCTTCGCCAAATGATCTGGTTCTACGCCTTCCTCGTGTCGATATCGGCGTTGCTGATCCTGCTCGGGCTCGAGTGGGCGCCGCTGCTGACGAAAATGTGTCAATGCTAAAACTGAAAAAGGAAAATCAATGCCCGAAATGCAAGACATCGTCGCCGCCGGCGTCAAAGAGCAGGCCCTGATCGATAAGCACCTGGCACTGGCCTACAAGGCGGCCGGTCGCTATTCGAAGGTGGTCGAGAACGCAGTCATCGCCGGCATGATCCCGAAGGCGCTGGACGCCAAGAAGATGCTGGCCGAAAGCCGTGTCCTGCCGGGCAAGATCGCCGAAGCCGCAGTGCTTGGCGCCGAGCTCCATATCAGCGGGACTGCAGTTGCTGTTGCAAATGACGTCGATCTGGGGTCTCCTGTCTCCGTTGGAGGCGTCAAGATTGGCGGTTTCCATACAGAAGGCGGCGGAGGTCGGTGAGCGATGCAAAACGTTTGGGCATATTCAATTCTGATACTGTCCGTCGTGACCCTGGCCATCGCGTGGAAGGTTCCCCGCGCATGGCTGTGGGTGGCTTTGCTGGCAACCGATTTCATCGCCACCAGTCTTTTTTGGGACTATGGGAACCATGAGTTTCATCCGATCTTTACCCTAGCGGTCGACGGGCTGGTGTGCCTCGCCGCTCATCTATGGGCACAGGAAAAATGGGAACTCGGCTTCTTTCTCGCCTTTTTGTCGTCGGTGTTTATCAGCCTCCTGAAGTTGGCCGGCTTTGTCCCGAGCAATCTCATCTATGCGTCGTTCCTCGAGCTGTTCAACTACTGCGCCCTGCTGCTGATCAGCGGGATCGGCATTCTGGACGTCACCGCCCGGCATGAACGCGGTTTTCTTTCTTCTCTCCGTCGCAGTCTTCATAGCGCTCGTAGCGCTGTTTAAGGACAAATGGGACGATATCCATGCGCGGCACTCCAAGCGGGGCCGTCGTAAAAACAAGTGAACTACCCAGATGTTTGAAGATGCGATCGGTGCTGCGGCGAAAAGCCTGGCCAGCACAACCCTTGGTGCGCTCCTTTTTTTGCTTCTCGTCGGCTATTACTTTACGGTCAAGATGCTTCGGCAAGACATCGAAAAGGTGGAAGCCGAGTTGAAAAAAGAGCGCGATGATCATGAAAAAACTCGGCAAGAGCAGAAACAGGATCTCCGGAGTCTTGGGAACGTCGTCATTGCGGTCGACCGTATGAGAGACGCGCTGATCGACAACTCCTTAGGGAGAAGGGCCCCATGACCAGCATGATCCGCCGGTTCTTCGGCATACCGAAGCCACAGCTTCGTGCAGAGCCCCACCTCGAGGCGCAGTATCGCGAAACAGCCGCCGAGCTGTCGCGAGAACGTCAAGAATTTCGACAGAAGGTCCAGGACACCCGGAGCGGGGCTGAGATCATGCGCACATGGGACGACGCACTAGCGATGGTCCAGAGGGGAAGACATGAAAACTGAAGCTGTCAACTGGTTGCTTCTCCGCTCGGTCGGAATATTTTGCTCATATTGCATCATCGGGTTTTTCACCCCCAAGCCCTACGTGTCCAGCATCATCGGGATGGGTGCCCTCATGGTCGGCGGCATGATGTTCGTCCGGTACATCGAGACCTGCTATGAAATCATCGTCAAGCAGCGCCGCGGCAAGATGGGTGGCCATATCGCCATTCTGGGCGCCGGTGCTGTCGGCTTCGGCCTCGTCTTCTCCGGGATGTTCCGGATTATCTGGAGCTATTACGGCAGCCCTTCAGAATGGGCAGGGACGGCGATCTCCAGCTTCGGGCTGTTCATGATCGTTCTCGGCTCGTATCTCATTGCTCGAGCCCCTGACGCGGTTCAGGTGCGGTCCAGATTCCCATCCGGGTTCTGGCAGAAGACCGGAGTGCTGATGCTCATCATCCTCGCGTTCGTGGCCGGTACCCATTTCGCCAGCTTCCAATAGCCTGTCCCGAATACACCAGAGCCCCGGTTCACCTTCATTGGTGGCCGGGGCTCTTTTTCGCGTTTATGGCCTATCCCGTGTAGCTGCCGAATATCATCCTGGCCTTCTTCGCGCCGCAAGCCGAGCATTTGAGCCGGCGCTCGATATCCGTGACCAGCGCGTGCTCGAGCGATCGGGGCAGGGCGTCCCGGTCGAGTTCCTTCTCGTCTCCGCATCCGCCACACTGGACCTGAATAATCAGGTGGCTGGGGCAGACGTGGAGATATCCAGGGTTCCAGCCTGGGACGGGTAGAAATCGGCGCATGCGGCATCCTCCTCGAAAGGATCGGGTTGTCCGCATGACGGGCGAGATTTGGGACGGATGGGGACGCCTGTCAAGATGGGAACATCAGCAGAACATTTGCGTCAACGTTTTCGCGGTGGCAGATGACCGCAAGCAGAACAAAGTGACACGCCGCCTTGGCATCATTGAGTATTCTGGAAGCCTTCCAAGCTGAATATGCGGGTTCGATTCCCGCTACCCGCTCCAGGGTCTCGGGAACAGAATTTCGAAAATCTTTATATCGTGGCTCTAACCGAGCGTGTGAGACGACGTCATCGCACAGCGCTCGGCTTCGCCTTAAAGGCTTTCTGGCTACCGAGAGCGATCCCGCCGAGCCAACTCGTCGTCAAGCCCGGCAATGCTGCGAAGCGGATGCGCATCCTTTATAGTGGTTATAGTGGTCGGCATCAGCAGGACGTTGCAAGGCCGCCATCCACTTCCCATCTAAAGGCTTGAACCGACAGGCGCATCCTATCTCTTTCGCCCTAGCCGGCGAATTTCTTGGATCGAAACGACGACGCTCTCCCGCATTGCGGCAATCGCCGCTCGCGGGCGAAAAACGGCGGGCGCAATTAAGTCTTGCGCTCCTGCGGCGAAAGCCTTAAACGGCGGCACTAAACCGGTTCGCCGGGGTCACCAATCCTACGTTCATCAGGAAGCATTCAAATGGCAAAGAGTAAGTTTGAGCGCAACAAGCCGCACGTTAACATCGGCACGATTGGCCACGTTGACCACGGCAAGACGTCTCTGACGGCAGCGATCACGAAGTATTTCGGCGAATACAAGCGTTACGACCAGATCGACGCTGCACCGGAAGAAAAGGCCCGCGGCATCACCATCTCGACGGCCCACGTCGAATACGAAACGCCTGCGCGTCACTACGCCCACGTCGACTGCCCCGGCCACGCCGACTACGTCAAGAACATGATCACCGGTGCTGCCCAGATGGACGGCGCGATCCTGGTCTGCTCGGCTGCCGACGGCCCGATGCCCCAGACCCGCGAGCATATCCTGCTTGCCCGTCAGGTCGGCGTTCCGGCTATCGTCGTGTTCCTCAACAAGGTCGACCAGGTCGACGACGAAGAGCTGCTCGAACTCGTTGAGCTCGAAGTGCGCGAACTTCTGTCGTCCTACGACTTCCCGGGCGACGATATCCCGATCATCAAGGGCTCGGCTCTGGCCGCTCTCGAAGATTCGGACAAGAAGATCGGCGAAGACGCCATCCGCGCCCTGATGGACGCTGTCGACTCGTACATCCCGACGCCTGAGCGTCCGATCAACCTGCCGTTCCTGCTGCCGATCGAAGACGTGTTCTCGATCTCCGGCCGTGGTACGGTTGTCACGGGTCGCGTTGAGCGCGGCATCGTCAAGGTCGGCGAAGAAGTCGAAATCGTCGGCATCCGCGCAACCGCGAAGACGACGGTTACCGGCGTTGAAATGTTCCGCAAGCTGCTCGATCAGGGCCAGGCTGGCGACAACATCGGCGCGCTGATCCGCGGCGTCACCCGTGACGGCGTCGAGCGTGGCCAGATTCTCTGCAAGCCAGGTTCGGTCAAGCCACACAAGAAGTTCATGGCTGAAGCCTACATCCTGACGAAGGAAGAAGGCGGCCGTCATACACCGTTCTTCACCAACTATCGTCCGCAGTTCTACTTCCGCACGACCGACGTGACGGGCATCGTCTCCCTGCCAGAAGGCACGGAAATGGTTATGCCTGGCGACAACGTCACCGTTGCCGTCGAACTGATCGTGCCGATCGCCATGGAAGAAAAGCTGCGCTTCGCGATCCGCGAAGGCGGCCGTACCGTCGGCGCCGGCATCGTCGCCTCGATCGTCGAGTAATCGACTGAAGGCTTGGATTTGAGAGAGGCCCCGCTGGCGACAGCGGGGCCTTTTTGCGTTGTGAGGCTCAATGACGGGAGACGCGGCCGCGGGTCAGGCGCAGTCGATCCGCTTGATCCCGCCTTCCGCAAGCGCGAAGATCGCATCCTGTGGCACGTCGAGGCCAAGTGCATCGGCCTGGTCGAGGCCCGCAAACAGACCGCGAAGGACCCGGCCGGCGATGCCGTGAGACACGACGATCTTGGTAGGAGCTGGGTCTTTCACGATGTCGTCCAAGGCGCGCTCCAGGCGCTCAGAAAAGACCGTGTAGGTCTCGCCGTCGGGAGAATGGAAGAACCACTCGAAGCGACCCAGACCAGCACGCGCATCGGGCCACTCCATGTCGATTTCGTAGTCTGTCAGACCGTCCCAGGCGCCCATGCCGATTTCCATCAGTCGAGCGTCCAAACGAATGTCGCTGGCAATACCGCTGATCTCGGCGATGATGCCGGCTGTGTCCCTTGCCCGGCCGAGGGGACTTGAGAAGATCGTGGTGTCGGCCGGGTCGATCAGGCCGCGAAGTGCGTGAGCGATGCGTTCCGCCTGCTGCCGACCGAGAGCGGTGAGCGGCGAGTCGACGTGACCCTGCCAGCGCCTGACAGCATTGAATTCGGTTTGCCCATGTCGCACCAGATAAATCATGATCACGGTCCTTCTGTCGTCATGCCGGAGGCTGCATTGCCACTAACCCATGCTGCCGCGGCTTGCCATGGCGCGCAGAACAAAGAGCCTTGCGTTTCTGTCTCATCTGCCTATCTCTGCCTCCTGACGAGGAGGAAACATCATGACAAAGCGAATTCTATTCACCGGCGGTTCGGGCAAGGCCGGGCGCCATGTGGTGCCGTGGCTGGTCAATGCCGGCTATCGCGTCCACAATATCGATCTGGTGCCCCTCGATAGTCCAGGCGTCAGCAACCTGATCGTCGATGTCACCGATCAGGGACAGGTCTTCAATGCGCTGTCGATGCATGCCGATTTCGACGATCTCGACAGGGGCGGCGGCGTTCAGCCCTATGACGCGGTCGTCCATTTCGCCGCCATTCCGCGCATCCTGATGCGGCCCGACAACGAGACCTTCCGCATCAATACCATCGGCACCTACAACGTCATCGAGGCCGCGGTGAAACTAGGCATCAGGAAGATCATCGTTGCTTCCAGCGAGACCACTTACGGTGTGTGCTTCGCCGAGGGCCATCGCGATTTCCACCAGTTCCCGCTCGACGAAGACTACGACGTCGATCCGATGGACAGCTATGGCCTGTCGAAGGTCCTGAATGAAAAGACGGCGCGGGCCTTCGCCGAACGCTCCGGCGCCGATATCTACGCACTGCGCATCGGCAATGTCATTGAGCCGCACGAATACGATCAGTTCCCGACCTTCTTTGCCGATCCCGAGATCCGCAAGAGAATCGCCTGGAGCTACATCGACGCCCGGGATCTCGGCCAGATCGTCCACCGCTGCATCGAAAAGGACGGCTTGGGCTTCGAGGTATTCAACGCGGCAAACGACACGGTATCGGCCAACACGCCCTCGCGTGAATTGGCGGCGCGCTACTATCCCAATGTGCCGTTTACCCGTGAGATCGGTGAATTCGAGGGTCTTCTGTCCAACAGAAAGATCCGGGAGGTGCTTGGCTTCGTCGAGGAGCACGATTGGCGCCGCTACGTAAAGGTCTGAGGCAAGACGGCGCGCGGCGGAAAAATCGAAAAACGCACTTGCCAATTTCCGCCGCGCGCCGTAAAGGGAGCGCCATGCTTCCAAAGGGCATCCGGCCATCGGCCGGAAGTTCGCATGGTAGCCTCTAGGGGTATAGCTCAGTTGGTAGAGCGGCGGTCTCCAAAACCGCAGGTCGTAGGTTCGAGCCCTGCTGCCCCTGCCATTTTTCCTAACGACTTCATATTAGATCACGCACGACTTCAGGCGATGAGCGATCACCTTATCGCAGGGTGACGCGTCTTGACGGTGCGGGCCGGAACTTCGAAATTTGCTCTCCGCATCTTGATCGGCGACCTCTCGATCCACATTTTCAATCCACCATCCGCATCGACCGACGCATGCAGCGACAATTCTGTCGCGCCCTCGCGTGCGCGGGTCGGGGCGCTCTCCGCACGGGCCGAGCGCTCTCAGTGCTTATTCAACCCGCAAAACGCGAGATATCATGCCCTCCCGATCCCATCTGGTCATTCTGCTGCACGGCATCGGCGCATCCGGCGGCCAGCTTATGCCGCTCGCCAGCGCCTGGCGGACGGACCTGCCAAGCGTCCGCTTCATTGCGCCCGATGCTCCTTTCCATGCGCAATACGGCACGGGGCACCAGTGGTTCAGCCTGGACGGGCAAGAACTGCAGCCGGCGCGCATTGCCTCGGTTCGCAAGGCTTTCGATACGCTGATCGGTGAGATCGTCGAGCGGGAAGGGTTTTCCGACGCCCGCGACCGGGTCGCCTTCGTGGGTGTGTCGCAAGGGGCGATTGTCGCTCTCGATGCGGTGGCTTCGGGGCGCTGGCGGGTCGGTGCCGTCGTTACCTTCGCGGGCCTGCTGCCGCCGGTGGCGATAGCGTCCGCGGGTAAGGCAACGCCGCTGATGCTGATCCATGGCCAGGATGATAGAACGATCCCGCCCGCCGCCAGCACGGTCGCCGCCGCCCAGCTTCGCGGTGCCGGCTTTAACGTCGATCTGCAACTGCTGCCGGCAACGGGGCACACCATTTCCGACAAAGGAGCAAGGCTCGCTCTGGAATTCCTGCGAACGACACTCATTTGACCGAGAAGGAACCCTTGCCGCGGATCATGCCCTCAGCTTGACTGTCGTGGCTATTCCCGTGGAGAATAGAGAGCCTTGAAATCACCAGCTGACATCAGCGATAGCGGGCCCGGCGCCCGGATCCGCGTTATTGACCTCGAGACAGGGGGCAACGGGCCGAACGATGTCTGCGAGATCGGCTGGCAGGATGTCGTGCTCGGTCCGGACGGTCGCTGGCAGGTCGATGGCGATCGTGGTGGCGTTCTCGTCAATCCCGGCCGCCCGATGTCGCCGGACACCATGGCTATTCATCACATCATCGACGCCGACGTGGTCGACGCTCCCTACTGGCGGGACGTGGCAAGCTCCGTCCTGCAACCGGATGGCGGCGTCATTGCGCTCGCTGCCCATCGCGCGGCTTTCGAGCAGCGTTATTGCACACCCCGTCTCAGCGGCGGCGCTGCCTGGATCTGCACCTGGAAATGTGCCCTCAGGGTCTGGCCGCAACTTTCCGGGTTTTCCAATCAAAAGCTGCGCTATCAGCGGATGCCGGAGGGTTTGGTCCGGGAGATCGGCCTCCCGGCCCACCGGGCGACACCCGATGCTTATGTCACCGCGCATCATCTGCGTGATCTGCTCAACGAAGCGCCGCTGCAACAACTGCTTGTCTGGAGCCAGCAACCCGGGCTGCTGCCCCGCGTAAGATCCGGTCCGGACCGGGGAAAAAGCTGGGATAGGCTGGGAGAGGCGGCGTTGCGCGAGTTTTGCGTCGATCGGGATGTCGATGTCCGTTTTACTGCGGAGACAGAACTGCAGCGCAGGGCTGGCGTGCCAGCCCAGTCGGCGCAGGAGCCAACGCAGGGGACGCTTCTCTGACCGAATGCCGGCGTGAAATAGCGGCGCCCATCGACAAGCTGTTCACGACCCCATGCATCTTTTCAGCCGGTAGTGCGTTGTAGCTGCAGAAATAACTTCGAGGGATTGACTATGGACCCGATCACCGCCGCCACCAGCGTGGGTACTGACGACAAACTGCAAGCCCATCTGGCAGAGATGGAAGCTGAAGCGCTGTCTGCGGATGAGGCTCCAGTCGATGAGATCCAGTTGGCGCGGCACACGCGCGTGAAGGCATTGCAGGCGGAAATATCCGGGCTGCAGGAACGCCTTGACGGCATCAAGGCGCGCCTCGCAAGGACGCAGCGTCAGGCTGTCAATGTGGTCAAGTCCGGTGCGGAATGGGCGGACGCGAGTGCTCATCAGCAGCTCGGCTCCTACCCATGGGCCAAGCTCGCAGGGGCAAGTGCCGCCACATTCATCGGAACCCGTCTGCTGCGGGCGCTGCCGCTCGGCGGCATCGCGTCGATCGCCATTCCTCTGATCGTCTCTCAGATCAAGGCGCGGAACACACGCTGAGACAGGAACGGACCACGCTTAAGTATGGTGCCCGAGAAGGTAAAGCTATCCGCCCTTCCGGCGGAGTCTAGCTGTTGTAAGGGACCCGTTTAGAGGGATGGGTCGTCAGAAATTGAAAGAAAATTCAGCAATCGGTGAAATAATTCGCTTAGAGGTTGACACCCGCTCATGAACTCCCTAATTAGTGGTCATCGATCTTTTGCTTGCTGAACTTTGGTTGCCGCGCGATTAGCACCGCGCCTGACGAACTTCCCTTTCAAAATACATCGCTATCACCATCCACAAAGCGCTCTGCTTTGCGGAATCCTCCAATGCTTTGAAAGGGTTTATCATGACCACAGGCACAGTAAAATGGTTCAATTCCACCAAGGGCTTCGGCTTCATTCAGCCTGACAACGGCGGCGACGACGCTTTCGTTCACATCTCGGCTGTCGAACGCGCTGGCATGCGCGAAATCGTCGAAGGCCAGAAGATCAGCTACGATCTCGAGCGCGACAACAAGTCGGGCAAGATGTCGGCCTGCAACCTTCAGGCTGCATAATTCAAGTTTCTTCCTCGCTTTGACCACGGATGTACTGGCACTGCGACGAAAGAACTTTCCAAGAGGCCGGGTTTTCCCGGCCTTTTACGTTTTTATCGACGACACGATCGGAGACTTCTCATGGCAGAAAATTCATCCAAGGCTCGCGAACAGGCTGAGATCGCATTCGCCGGCACCCAGACCCATTTTTACGCGCGCGGACAGGCTACAGAAGAACTCGACGCCATGGTTGCCGAGCGTGAATCCAAGACCGCCCGCCTGCGCGAGGCACGCCTTGCCAAGGACCGCCGCGACCTCATCGCCGCCACGGCAGCCAAGCTGCAGAAGCGCGCCGGAAAAGCCTCCAGCAAGGGCTGAGCCTGCTGAAGCCACGACGCCCTGGGCGCTGGTACCGAAATTTGTGAGATCGTGAATTTGTGGCCTCCACGTCGCGCTTGCTGCTGGGTGGATCTGTGCCCCATCAGTCTCGGTGGGTCGGGTGGCTGGCATTTCCTCGAGGGCTGCGGGCGAGGGCACTGCCTCGGTCAAATCTCATGCCGCCGCCCGTGCATAGCTGGCGGGTTGACGGTGGCCCTGCGACCGCGCAACGGGTCGCTACACGGCTGAGACGCTATTTAACGCCCCTCTCAATAGCACCGACACGCTTGCGACAAGCATATGCAAAATTGCCCCATAGCGTCTGGATGTCGCTCGGGACTTGCAGCAGAGCATTTTATGAAAGCTCACGCGGCTGCGTAAGGCTCAGTGAACAGCGGCAACCGCCCGATTGTATTCGGCAGTGCAGGCGTTTCAAAGCAAATCCTTGCTGCGGCGATGCCGCGCAAGGAGCGGTTCATTGTTTTAAGACAGAGAAAACGGACCGCCGCTGAGCTAGCGGCGGCAGTCCGGTCTATATTAGCGCGTGGCGCCCCACACGAAGGCCAGAGCGGCGACGATGCCGACGGCGGTGAGGGGATTATCCGAAATCGTCTTCCGGATATCCGCCCCGACACGGTTGAGGTCGGCACTGATGGAAGCGCCGGCGCCCCGGGCCGAGCCCCAGTCATCACTCTCGTGCGAATGCGCGCGATCGGCCGGGATGGTGCTGATCGTCATCGAGACGGGGTCGGAGGCCGGGAACGTATCTTCGAGCCCCTCCTGCAACGCATCCTTGCCTGTCACGCGTTGCACACTTTGCTCCTTGCGCAGGGAGGCAACGGCCGGCGAGATATTTTCGTTTGTCATATTCGTCTCCTTTGAATCAGGGATGCGCAGCTATTGCAGAAGCTGCGCGAAGGATTTTTCTTCAGGCACAGTGCCGTCAGGCGTCAGATCATTGACTGCATTGGGCAGGTCCCGTGAAAGGCGACTGAGAAGCTCCTGCTCGCTCAGTCCTGTCTTCTCGATGAGTTCTTGCAGGACGTCTGGACCAAGAGCTTGCGAAAGCTGGCCACTGCCGATCGATTGGTTTTCACCGGTGGAAATCCAGGAGTTCGCGGCATCGGCCTGACCGTTGCGCTGAAACTGGTCCAGCAACCCGCCCAAGCCGCCGCTGAGGATGCCACCGGCGCTGGCGCCGCCGAGCAGACCGCCAAGCCCGCTCTGTGCGAGCTGGCCAAGCGTCCCGCCGAGGCCGCGTTGCTGGCTATCGGCTGGTTGGGCGCCCTCTTGCCGCGGAGAGGCGGTAGCCCCGGCATTGGTCAGGTTTCGAAGAACAGCAGCGATCTGGTCGCGATGCTGGTAACCCGCAACGGCGAGCACGCCGAGCAGGGCTTTCATGGGGCCAAGGTTCATAATCTATCTCCCGCCTTCGATTGCAGTGAACAATGCTACCGACGTAGGATTGTTCCCTGCGTGGCTCCCCGGCCCGAACTTTCCGTCGGGCCCGGAGCTCAATACATCATAACTCAGGCGGTCTGCCTGACCCAAACGCTGACGCTGCCGCCGTTGGTGGGAAAGACGCCCTTGCCATCGTCGCCCAGCTGGACCTGGTCGTCGCGGTGGCCCAGATAGTCGATGAAAATACCGCCGGCGTGACCGGCGCCCAGTTCGACCGTTTTCGAGCCATTTTCTCCATTCGACAGGATGACGACGCAGCCGGGCTCATCGGCAGTGCCGTGTCGCACAAAGCCAATGCAGTGGGGATCGTCGAACAGGTCGGTTTGCGGCCCGTTGGCGAAACGCTGTCGGGCCTCGACGAGCTTGGGCAGGCATTCGATCACAGGCATATCGACGGAGCGCTCGTGGCCGTCCTTGGCATCCGTGTAGCTAGCGCCGTAGAGGTCGGGATAGAACACGCATGGCACGCCCTGTTCGCGCAGCAGGATCAAGGCATAGGCCAGCGGCTTGAACCACGGCTCGACGGCCGCCTCAAGCGACTGCAGCGGCTGGGTATCGTGGTTGTCGACCAACGTCACCGCGTGGGCTGGAAGAGCCGATACGAGCGAACCGTCGAAGATCGTGCGCATGTCGAAATCACCACCTTGTTTGGACGCCTCGTGGAAGCGATGATGGAGTGCGACGTCAAACACCATGAGCTGATGATCGACCAGGTCGAGATAGTTCTTCAGGACGTCCATGTCGGGGTGCCAGTATTCGGCCACGACGAACAGATCGCGCCCGGCAGTGTCGCGCATATGGCCGACCCAATCGCGGAAGAACCAGGCCGGGATATGCTTGGCGGCATCCAGGCGAAATCCGTCGAGCGGCAGCTGCTCCGCCATCCACCGACCCCAGTATTTGAGTTCTTCGTAGACGGCCTTGTTGCGCAGTTCGACATTGGCGCCCATCAGGTAATCGAAATTGCCGTTTTCCTGATCGACCTCCTCGTTCCATTCGCCGTCGCCATATTCGTTGACAAGGCGAAACACGCCTGTCTCGTCCGGTTGCTCGATGACATCGACGCCGCTGAAGCACTTCATGTCCCAGATGAATTTGGAATGGGTGCCGTTGCGGCCGGGGAAGGTGAAGCGGGTATAGGCAAGCGCAGAAAAGGCTTCGTCTTCGATCTTTGTGCGGTCATCGGCATCGACGCGGCGAACTTGGACGCTCTCCTTCTCGTCGGCTCCCATCTTGTGGTTCAGCACGACATCGAGGATGACCCCGACACCATTGCTCTTCAGAGCCGCGGTTGCCTTTTCCAGCGCCGCTCGGTCGCCGTATTTGGTGGCGACGGTGCCCTTCTGCTCGAACTCGCCGAGATCGAAGAGATCGTAGGTATCGTAGCCGACCGAATAGCCGCCGGCCGAGCCCTTGTAGGCCGGCGGCAGCCAGACGTCCGTAATACCCATCGCAGCCAGGCTTGCCGCCTTGTCAGTCACCTCGCTCCATAGCCGGCCACCGTCCGGATAATACCAATGAAAGAATTGCATCAAGGTGCGACCGGCCATGATTGTCCCGTTTCTATTGTAAGGAATGCGCCAATAACGGACGTGTTGGGAAAGCGTTCCGACGCACGGGCCGCATTTGTTGAGCAAGGCATGGTCGCTAGACTGGCGAGCCACGATGCCCGAAACGGCAAACGGCCCGGATGCGTCGCACCCGGACCGTTCTTGTGTCTATCCGTGGGATCAGCGGCTAGCGGGCGACCGATCCGGCGGGGTCCTGGCTCCTGGACAGGAGAAGGGCAAGCGCCGTGCAGACGGCGCCGGACAGGAGATAGGCGCCAATCGCCCAGATCCCGAGATGGGCCGCGAGTGCGAGCACGATGAGCGGCGCGAAGGCCGCACCGATCAGCCAGGCGATGTCGGATGTGAAGGCCGAGGCGGTGTAGCGGAAGGCGGGGGCAAAACGCGTGGCGACTGCGCCGGAAGATTGCCCGAACGAAATGCCGAGGACGAAGAAGCCGACGAGCAGAAACACGTTCTGACCAGCTTCACCCAGCGACAGAAGGAAGGGCGCCGCAAAAGCAAAGAGGGCGATCAGAAGCGCCCCAAACAGCAATTCACGCGACCGACCGATCCTGTCGGCAAGAAGACCGGAGAGGATGATGCCAAGAACAGCCAGAACCGACGCACCCACCTGCCAAAGAAGCATATCGGCCGGTCCTCGCTTGTCGGTGGCAACGCTCCAGCTCAGCGGGAAAATCGTCACCAGATAGATTGTCGCGAAGGCTGCGAGCGGCACGAACGATCCGATCAGGATCTCCTTGCCCTGAGTACGGATTGTTTCCCAGACGAAGCGTGGCTCCAGCTCGCGTTCGATCAACGCCTGCTCGAAGGCCGGCGTGGCAACGATGCGCAGCCGCGCGAACAGAGCCACGACGTTGATGGTGAAAGCGACGAACAGCGGATAACGCCAGCCCCAGGAAAGAAAGTCCTCGTCCGAAAGGTTGCCGACGAAGTAGCAGAAGAGAGCGGCGGCCAATGCGAAGCCGATCGGTGCGCCGAGCTGCGGGATCATGGCATACCAGCCGCGCTGATTTGCTGGCGCGTTCAGCGCCGAGAGCGATGCGAGCCCGTCCCAGGCACCCCCCAACGCCACGCCCTGGATGATCCGGAAGATCGCAAGCATGACGATGACAGCAACACCGTAATCATCGTAGCTCGGCAGGAAGGCGACCGCTGCGGTGGAACCGCCGAGCAGGAACAGGGCTATGGTGAGCTTGGTGCCGCGCCCATAGGCACGATCGACCCACATGAAGAGCAGAGACCCGAACGGGCGCGCCACAAAGGCGAGGGAGAAGATGGCGAAGGAGCAGAGAATCCGATTGGTTTCTCCGTCCACAAAGGGAAACATCAGGCGCGGAAAGACGAGGACGGATGCAATGCCGTAGACGAAGAAGTCGAAGAACTCCGATGTGCGGCCAATAACGACGCCGATCGAGAGGTTGCTCGGTGCACTGCTTTCACCCCGGTGTATGTCGCGGGCGTCGTCTTCCATGGACGACGATTTCGGGTTCCCGGTCTCTTGGTTCATTGTGCATCCTCGTTTTCATAGCTCTACGTGAACCTGCAACGCAACTGACCGAGAATGGTTGCGAAGCGTAGAGAACATTCCTTGAGCTACCAGTGCGCAAGGGAACGCAGGCTTCGGGGCGAGGGGAGGCAACGCGCCGCGCTCTACGAGGCCCGAAATCACTTGAAACAACGCGAACGCGCGTGCTAGAGACTATGCGCCGAGGTTGATGACAGGGATCCGTTTCTCTGACGTCGCGTCTCGCAGGGCAGTGTCCTGCAGGCCTCGCCTATAGATTGCCGATCTGACCAGCGCGATGGTTTCGCTGCTTCTCGGGTCGGTTTGTCGCATCTGCGGCAAAATTCGTCGGTCGTCGATTCACCTCTTGTGAAAAAGGGAATCGGGGGTTATGTAGGGTTCAACAGACACGCGGTGCGTGGGGCTGATATATTCAGCTTTACGCGCCGTAATTGCGTGGGCAGTCAATGGCATCCAAATCGAATCCGCTTGTGTTTCTCCGGCAGGTGCGCTCGGAGACGGCGAAAGTAACCTGGCCTTCGCGCCGTGAAACGGTGATCTCCACCGTCATGGTTCTGGTCATGGTCGTGTTCGCGGCTTTGTTCTTTTTTGCTGCGGACCAGCTGATCGGCTGGATTCTTAGCTACGTGCTGCAGGCCGGCAATTAATATCGAGTGGAGATGAAGATGGCGGCACGTTGGTACATCGTCCACGCTTATTCTAATTTTGAAAAGAAGGTCGCCGAGGACATCGAGAACAAGGCGCGTCAGAAGGGTCTGTCGCACCTGTTCGAAAAGATCCTCGTCCCGACCGAAAAGGTGGTTGAAGTGCGCCGCGGCCGCAAGGTCGATGCTGAGCGCAAGTTCTTCCCGGGCTACGTCATGGTTCGCGCCAATCTGACCGACGAAGCCTACCACCTGATCAAGAATACACCGAAGGTCACCGGCTTCCTCGGTTCCGACAACAAGCCGGTTCCGATCCCTGACAGCGAAGCTGATCGTATTCTCGGTCAGGTTCAGGAGGGTGTCGAGCGGCCCAAGGCTTCGATCTCGTTCGAGATCGGCGAGCAGGTTCGCGTTTCCGACGGTCCGTTTGCCTCGTTCAACGGCACGGTCCAGGACGTCGACGAAGAGCGTTCGCGCCTCAAGGTGGAAGTCTCCATCTTCGGTCGCGCCACGCCGGTCGAGTTGGAATACGCGCAGGTCGAGAAGGTCTGATTTCGAATTCACCATCCGTCATTCGTGACGGATGGTGCGCGGCATTTGCCGCAAACGCGTGGAAGGGCAGGGGTTCTAGCCGAACCGTTCGCCCGCACCACGCAACCGCAGCCGCCGGAGCGATCCGGCATCAACGGCCGGGCAACCGGCCAACAGTGAAAGGCAGAGAGACATGGCTAAGAAAGTTGCAGGCCAGCTCAAGCTTCAGGTCAAGGCAGGATCGGCGAACCCGTCTCCTCCGATCGGCCCGGCGCTTGGTCAGCGTGGCGTAAACATCATGGAATTCTGCAAGGCGTTCAATGCCGCCACGCAGGAAATGGAAAAGGGCATGCCGATCCCGGTCGTCATCACCTACTACCAGGACAAGTCCTTCACCTTCATCATGAAGCAGCCGCCAGTCAGCTACTTCCTGAAGAAGGAAGCAAAGATCACCTCCGGCTCCAAGCTGCCGGGCAAGACCAAGGCTGGCTCCATCTCCAAGGACCAGGTTCGCTCGATTGCTACGGCGAAGATGAAGGACCTGAACGCCGCCGATATCGAAGGTGCAATGGCCATGATCGAGGGCTCTGCCCGCGCCATGGGCCTGGAAGTGGTAGGTTGATCCGATGGTAGCGAAGCGCATCAAGAAAATCCGCGTCGGCGTCGATCCGACCAAGCTCTACGCTCTCGACCTCGCCATCGGCATGGTCAAGGAACGGGCTATCGCCAAGTTCGACGAAACCGTCGAAGTCTCTATGAACCTCGGCGTCGACCCGCGTCACGCCGACCAGATGGTCCGTGGCGTCGTCAACCTGCCGAACGGCACCGGCCGTGACGTTCGCGTCGCCGTCTTCGCTCGTGGCGCTAAGGCTGACGAAGCCCGCGCAGCTGGCGCCGACATCGTTGGCGCCGAAGACCTGGTCGAAATCGTCCAGGGCGGCAAGATCGACTTCGACCGTTGCATCGCAACGCCTGACATGATGCCGCTGGTCGGTCGTCTCGGCAAGGTTCTCGGCCCGCGCGGCATGATGCCTAACCCGAAGGTCGGCACCGTGACCATGGACGTCGCTGGCGCCGTCAAGGCATCCAAGGGCGGCGCTGTCGAGTTCCGCGTCGAGAAGGCTGGCATCGTCCACGCCGGCATCGGCAAGGCCTCGTTCGAGCCGAAGGCGCTGGAAGAAAACATCCGCGCATTCGCCGACGCCGTCATCAAGGCAAAGCCGGCTGGCGCCAAGGGCATTTATGTCAAGCGCGTCGCCATCTCTTCGACCATGGGCCCAGGCGTCCGTATCGAAGTTGCTTCGGTCACCGCACCGGTCTGATATTCCGGCCGGGCGCAAGTCCGGCCATAAAGAATTCCTGGCCTCTCCGGAGGCTGGGATTTCCGGAGAAATCCGGAATTCCTGTCCGAGATTGCAGGTGGTTATCCCTTAATCACTGATGCCTGCATGAGACGGGTAAGACCCGAATTTGGAAGAAGTTTTTACTTCGATAAACTCGGTTCGAGCCTTGGATGCCTTGTGTTCTGCGATCCCCCGGGGTCCAGGCGCGAGGGGACAGGATCCTCAAGCGTCGCTTGGGATCTCATCGATCCCTTGAGGCAAAAGGCAACCCGGCAGGGCCGTCCTACACGGACCTGTCAACTGGAGAAAAGCAGTGGAAAAAGCGGAAAAGCGCGAATTTGTCACGGAGCTGAACGGGGTCTTCCAGGCCGCCGGATCAGTTGTCGTGGCCCACTATGCCGGTGCTACAGTCGCTCAGATGAACGATTTCCGTTCGAAGATGCGCGCTGCTGGCGGCACCGTCAAAGTCGCGAAGAACCGCCTGGCCAAGATTGCTCTTCAGGGCACGGAGTCGGAAGGGATCGCTGATCTCTTCAAGGGTCAGACGCTCATTGCTTACAGCAATGACCCGATCACGGCTCCAAAGGTACTCGTGGATTTCGCCAAGACCAATGACAAGATCATTGTACTCGGTGGTTCCATGGGATCGACCACGCTCAACGCGGACGCAGTCCGGTCGCTTGCGACCCTGCCTTCGTTGGACGAACTGCGCGGAAAGCTGCTGGGCATGATCCAGACGCCAGCTACCCGTATCGCAGGGGTCGTTGCAGCACCGGCAGCTCAGCTCGCCCGCGTGTTCGCCGCCTATGCCAAGAAGGACGAAGCCGCGTAAGGCGGTTTTTCGCTGTTACATTAACCAGATCGAACCGAATACAAAAGGAACACTACCATGGCTGATCTCGCAAAGATCGTAGACGACCTCTCTGCTCTGACCGTTCTCGAAGCCGCTGAACTGTCGAAGCTCCTCGAAGAAAAGTGGGGCGTTTCCGCTGCTGCTCCGGTTGCTGCTGCAGCCGCTGCTGGCGGTGGCGCTGCTGCTGTCGTCGAAGAAGAAAAGACCGAGTTTGACGTCGTCCTCACGGACGTTGGCGCAAACAAGATCAACGTCATCAAGGAAGTCCGCGCTATCACAGGTCTCGGCCTGAAGGAAGCTAAGGACCTCGTTGAAGCCGCTCCAAAGGCTGTCAAGGAAGGCGTCAACAAGGCTGAAGCCGCTGACATCAAGAAGAAGCTCGAAGACGCCGGCGCTAAGGTCGACGTTAAGTAATCTTCAAACTGCGTTTGGGGGGTGGCTTCGTGCCGCCTCCCATTTGCCGTTTTTCCCGAACGCCTTACCTAAGGGCCTCTGACAGGCTTTTTGGTAATGAGTTCTTCAAGAGGATAGTCTCCAGGCGAATACGACACGGCATCCGCGCCTGCGCATTCGAATGGGAGACGAGATTGAACCACTCATTGATAGACGGGATCGCCTGGCCAGCGGTTCCCGTCAGTTGCAGGCCCGGATGCAAGATTTTGAAGGAGCGACGATGGCTCAGACCCTTTCGTTCAATGGTCGTAGGCGCGTACGCAGATTTTTCGGTAAAATTCCTGAAGTTGCAGAGATGCCGAACCTCATCGAGGTTCAGAAGGCATCCTACGACCAGTTTCTGTTGGTAGATGAGCCCAAGGGCGGACGCCCTGACGAGGGCCTTCAGTCGGTTTTCAAGTCGGTTTTCCCGATCACCGATTTCTCCGGCACCTCCATGCTCGAATTCGTGTCCTACGAATTCGAACCCCCGAAGTTCGACGTTGACGAATGCCGTCAGCGCGACCTGACCTATGCGGCACCCCTCAAGGTGACGCTGCGCCTCATCGTGTTCGATATCGACGAAGATACGGGCGCGAAGTCCATCAAGGACATCAAGGAGCAGTCGGTCTACATGGGCGACATGCCTCTGATGACCAACAACGGCACCTTCGTTGTCAACGGCACCGAGCGCGTCATCGTCTCGCAGATGCACCGTTCGCCAGGCGTGTTCTTCGACCACGACAAGGGCAAGAGCCATTCGTCGGGCAAGCTGCTGTTCGCTGCCCGCGTTATCCCCTATCGCGGTTCCTGGCTCGATATCGAATTCGACGCCAAGGACATCGTCTACGCCCGTATCGACCGTCGCCGCAAGATCCCGGTGACGTCGCTGCTGATGGCGCTCGGCATGGATGGCGAAGAGATCCTCGAGACCTTCTACACCAAGTCGACCTATGAGCGCTCGGGCGACGGCTGGCGCATTCCCTTCATCGCCGACACGCTGAAGGGCGCCAAGACGATTACCGACATGATCGACGCCGACACCGGCGAAGTCGTTGTCGAAGGCGGTAAGAAGCTGACCCCGCGTCTGCTCAAGCAGCTGACCGAAAAGGGCCTCAAGGCTCTGAAGGCAACCGACGAAGACCTCTACGGCAACTTCCTCGCCGAAGACATCGTCAACTTCGAGACCGGCGAAATCTACCTCGAAGCCGGCGACGAGCTCGACGAAAAGACCCTGCCGATCATCCTCAAGGCCGGCTTCGACGAGATCCCGGTTCTCGGCATCGACCACATCAACATCGGCGCCTACATCCGCAACACGCTCTCGGTCGACAAGAACGAGAACCGCCAGGATGCGCTGTTCGATATCTACCGCGTCATGCGTCCCGGCGAACCGCCGACCATGGATTCGGCCGAAGCCATGTTCAACTCGCTGTTCTTCGACAGCGAGCGCTACGATCTGTCGGCTGTCGGCCGCGTCAAGATGAACATGCGTCTCGACCTCGAAGTCGAGGACACCGTCCGTACGCTCCGCAAGGAAGACATCCTGGCGGTGGTCAAGATGCTGGTCGAGCTGCGCGACGGCAAGGGCGAAATCGACGACATCGACAACCTCGGCAACCGCCGTGTGCGTTCGGTCGGCGAATTGATGGAAAATCAGTACCGCCTCGGCCTGCTCCGCATGGAGCGCGCCATCAAGGAACGCATGTCGTCGATCGAAATCGACACCGTCATGCCGCAGGACCTGATCAACGCCAAGCCAGCCGCTGCCGCCGTCCGCGAATTCTTCGGCTCCTCGCAGCTGTCGCAGTTCATGGACCAGGTGAACCCGCTGTCGGAAATCACCCACAAGCGCCGTCTTTCGGCTCTTGGACCGGGTGGTCTGACCCGCGAGCGCGCCGGCTTCGAGGTCCGCGACGTGCATCCGACCCACTACGGTCGTATTTGCCCGATCGAGACTCCGGAAGGCCCGAACATCGGTCTGATCAACTCGCTGGCCACCTTTGCCCGCGTCAACAAGTACGGCTTCATCGAAAGCCCTTACCGTAAGATCATCGACGGCAAGGTCACCTTCGAAGTGCTCTACCTCTCCGCCATGGAAGAGGCCAAGTACTACGTTGCCCAGGCCAACGCCGAAATGAACGCCGACGGCTCGTTTGCCGAAGAGTTCGTGGTTTGCCGTCATGCCGGCGAAGTCATGCTTGCTCCGCGCGACAACATCAACCTGATGGACGTCTCGCCGAAGCAGCTGGTTTCTGTCGCAGCCGCGCTGATCCCGTTTCTCGAGAACGACGACGCCAACCGCGCGCTCATGGGCTCGAACATGCAGCGTCAGGCCGTGCCTCTGCTGCGTGCCGAAGCTCCGTTCGTCGGAACCGGCATGGAGCCGATCGTGGCCCGTGACTCCGGCGCCGCCATCGGTGCCCGTCGCGGCGGCGTGGTCGACCAGGTCGACGCGACGCGTATCGTTATCCGTGCGACGGAAGGTCTCGACTCTTCCAAGTCCGGCGTCGACATCTACCGCCTGATGAAGTTCCAGCGTTCGAACCAGAACACCTGCGTCAACCAGCGTCCGCTGGTGACAGTCGGTGACGTGGTCAACCGCGGCGACATCCTGGCCGACGGCCCGTCGACGGACCTCGGCGATCTCGCACTCGGCCGGAACGTGCTCGTCGCGTTCATGCCGTGGAACGGCTACAACTACGAAGACTCGATCCTGCTCTCCGAGCGTATCGTTGCCGACGACGTGTTCACCTCCATCCACATCGAAGAATTCGAAGTGATGGCGCGCGACACCAAGCTTGGTCCGGAAGAAATCACGCGCGACATTCCGAACGTCTCGGAAGAAGCGCTGAAGAACCTCGACGAAGCCGGTATCGTCTACATCGGCGCCGAAGTGACGCCGGGCGACATCCTGGTCGGCAAGATCACCCCGAAGGGCGAAAGCCCGATGACGCCGGAAGAAAAGCTTCTGCGCGCCATCTTCGGTGAAAAGGCCTCCGACGTTCGCGACACCTCCATGCGGATGCCTCCGGGCACCTACGGTACCGTCGTTGAAGTTCGCGTTTTCAATCGCCACGGCGTTGAAAAGGACGAACGTGCGATGGCGATCGAGCGGGAAGAAATCGAACGTCTCGCCAAGGACCGTGATGACGAACAGGCGATCCTCGACCGCAACACCTACGGCCGTCTGATCGATAACCTGCGTGGTCAGGTCTCTGTTGCCGGTCCGAAGGGCTTCAAGAAGGGCGTCGAGCTCTCCAACGCCGTCGTTTCCGAATATCCCCGCTCGCAGTGGTGGATGTTCGCGGTCGAAGACGAACGCGTCCAGGGCGAAGTCGAAGCGCTCCGTGGCCAGTACGACGAATCCAAGTCGCGCCTTGAACAGCGCTTCATGGACAAGGTCGAAAAGGTCCAGCGCGGCGACGAAATGCCTCCGGGCGTCATGAAGATGGTCAAGGTCTTCGTGGCTGTAAAGCGCAAGATCCAGCCAGGCGACAAGATGGCCGGCCGTCACGGCAACAAGGGTGTGGTTTCGCGCATTCTGCCCGTCGAAGACATGCCGTTCCTCGAAGACGGAACGCACGTCGACATCGTGCTGAACCCGCTCGGCGTGCCTTCGCGCATGAACGTTGGCCAGATCCTTGAAACCCACCTGGGTTGGGCCTGCGCCGGCATGGGTCGCCAGATCGGCGACCTCCTGGAAGCCTACAAGGCAGGCGGCGATATCGCACCGCTGCGCAAGACGATCGATGACGTCGTCGGATCCGGTCCGAAGGGCGACGAAGTCAGGGATTACGACGACGAGTCAGTCGTTCGCCTGGCCGATCAGTGGAAGCGCGGCGTATCGATTGCGACGCCGGTCTTCGACGGTGCCCATGAAGCCGATGTCAACGACATGCTGCGTCTCGCAGGTCTCAAGGAAAGCGGCCAGTCGACGCTCTATGACGGACGTACGGGTGAACAGTTCGACCGTCAGGTGACGGTTGGCTACATCTATATGTTGAAGCTGAACCACTTGGTCGACGACAAGATCCATGCCCGTTCGATCGGTCCTTACTCGCTTGTGACCCAGCAGCCGCTGGGTGGCAAGGCGCAGTTCGGCGGTCAGCGCTTCGGGGAAATGGAAGTCTGGGCACTGGAAGCATATGGTGCAGCTTACACGCTGCAGGAAATGCTGACGGTGAAGTCGGACGACGTCGCCGGCCGTACCAAGGTCTACGAAGCGATCGTCCGCGGCGACGACACCTTCGAGGCCGGTATTCCGGAAAGCTTCAACGTTCTCGTCAAGGAAATGCGTTCGCTGGGTCTGAGCGTCGAGCTGGAGAATTCCAAGCTCGAGGATCTGCAGCCTGCGCAGTTGCCCGACGCGGCCGAATAACAATCGATAAGGTGCGCGCTGCCTGAGGTAGCGCGCATCGTCCCTCCGCCATCACGTTTATGTTTGGCATGGCAGGGACGATTCCGCCGCAATCTGCGGTTATTGTCGTTTTAAGGCGTCAGTCCGGTTCCCGGGAAATTTGCCGGTACTGATCGCATTTGGGGGCGTTTCGCCCAAGAAGGAGACAGGCATGAACCAAGAGGTCATGAATCTTTTCAATCCGCAGGTGCCTGCACAGAACTTCGATTCGATTCGAATTTCTATCGCATCGCCGGAGAAGATCCTCTCCTGGTCGTACGGTGAGATCAAGAAGCCAGAAACCATCAACTATCGTACGTTCAAGCCTGAACGCGATGGCCTGTTCTGCGCGCGGATCTTCGGACCGATCAAGGACTACGAATGCTTGTGCGGCAAGTACAAGCGCATGAAGTACAAGGGCATCATCTGCGAAAAGTGCGGCGTCGAAGTCACGCTGTCGCGCGTTCGTCGTGAGCGCATGGGCCATATCGAACTGGCAGCACCCGTTGCCCACATCTGGTTCCTGAAGTCGCTGCCTTCGCGCATCTCGACGCTGCTCGACATGACGTTGAAAGATGTCGAACGCGTCCTCTACTTCGAAAACTACATCGTCACCGAGCCGGGCCTGACTGCTCTGAAGGAGCATCACATGCTCTCGGAAGAAGAGTACATGCTGGCCGTTGACGAATACGGCGAAGACCAGTTCACCGCGATGATCGGCGCCGAAGCGATCTTCGAACTTCTGGCCTCGATGGATCTCGAGAAGATCGCCGGCGACCTGCGCCAGGATCTCGCCGACACCACATCGGACCTGAAGCAGAAGAAGCTGATGAAGCGTCTCAAGATCGTTGAGAACTTCATGGAATCGGGCAATCGTCCTGAATGGATGATCATGAAGATCGTTCCCGTGATCCCGCCGGACCTGCGTCCGCTGGTGCCGCTGGACGGCGGCCGCTTTGCGACCTCCGACCTGAACGACCTGTACCGCCGCGTCATCAACCGTAACAACCGCCTGAAGCGCCTGATCGAGCTTCGTGCGCCTGGCATCATCATCCGCAACGAAAAGCGCATGCTGCAGGAATCGGTCGATGCGCTGTTCGACAACGGCCGTCGCGGCCGCGTCATCACCGGTGCCAACAAGCGTCCGCTGAAGTCGCTCTCCGACATGCTGAAGGGCAAGCAGGGCCGCTTCCGCCAGAACCTACTCGGCAAGCGCGTCGACTATTCCGGCCGTTCGGTCATCGTGACCGGTCCGGAGCTGAAGCTGCACCAGTGCGGCCTGCCGAAGAAGATGGCGCTCGAACTTTTCAAGCCGTTCATCTATGCCCGCCTCGACGCCAAGGGTTACTCCTCGACCGTCAAGCAGGCAAAAAAGCTGGTCGAAAAGGAAAAGCCAGAAGTCTGGGATATCCTCGACGAGGTCATCCGCGAGCATCCGGTTCTCTTGAACCGCGCACCGACGCTTCACCGCCTGGGCATCCAGGCCTTTGAACCCATGCTGGTCGAAGGCAAGGCCATCCAGCTGCATCCGCTCGTCTGCACGGCCTTCAACGCCGACTTCGACGGCGACCAGATGGCTGTTCACGTGCCGCTCTCGCTGGAAGCCCAGCTCGAAGCACGCGTTCTGATGATGTCGACCAACAACATCCTGCATCCTGCAAACGGTGCGCCGATCATCGTGCCGTCGCAGGACATGGTTCTCGGTCTCTACTACCTGGCGATCATGAACCAGAACGAGCCGGGCGAAGGCATGGTCTTCTCCGATCTCGGCGAACTGCACCACGCGCTCGAAAACAAGGTCGTCACGCTGCACTCCAAGGTGCGTGGCCGCTTCAAGTCGATCGACGAGGATGGCAAGCCATACTCGAAGATCTATGAAACGACGCCTGGCCGCATGCTCATCGGCGAACTCCTGCCGAAGAACTTCAAGGTTCCTTACGAAACCTGCAACCAGGAAATGACCAAGAAGAACATCTCCAAGATGATCGACACGGTCTACCGTCACTGCGGCCAGAAGGACACGGTCATCTTCTGCGACCGGATCATGCAGCTCGGCTTTGCGCACGCTTGCCGCGCCGGCATCTCGTTCGGCAAGGACGACATGGTCATTCCGGAAACCAAGGCGAAGATCGTCGGCGACACCGAGTCGCTGGTGAAGGAATACGAACAGCAGTACAATGACGGCCTGATCACCCAGGGCGAAAAGTACAACAAGGTCGTAGACGCCTGGGGCAAGGCCACCGAGAAGGTCGCCGAAGACATGATGGCCCGCATTAAGGCCGTCGAATTCGACGAGAAGACCGGCCGCCAGAAGCCGATGAACGCCATCTACATGATGTCGCACTCGGGCGCCCGTGGTTCTCCGAACCAGATGCGTCAGCTCGGCGGCATGCGCGGCCTGATGGCCAAGCCGTCTGGCGAAATCATCGAGACTCCGATCATCTCGAACTTCAAGGAAGGCCTGACCGTTAACGAGTACTTCAACTCGACCCACGGTGCCCGTAAGGGTCTCGCAGACACCGCCCTGAAGACCGCCAACTCCGGTTACCTGACGCGTCGTCTCGTCGACGTCGCCCAGGATTGCATCGTCACGCATGTCGATTGCGGCACCGAATCCGGCCTCACCATGACCGCCATCGTCGATGCCGGTCAGGTCGTTGCCTCGCTCGGCGCCCGTATCCTCGGACGCACCGCTCTCGACGATATCGACCATCCGGTCACAGGCGACCGTCTTGTCGACGCTGGCAAGATGATCCTCGAGCCCGATGTCATCGAAATCGAAAAGGCCGGCATCCAGTCGATCCGCATCCGTTCGGCTCTGACCTGCGAAATCCAGACCGGCGTCTGCGGCGTCTGCTACGGTCGTGACCTTGCACGCGGTACGCCTGTCAACATCGGTGAAGCTGTCGGCGTCATCGCCGCCCAGTCGATCGGTGAGCCGGGCACCCAGCTGACCATGCGTACCTTCCACTTGGGCGGCACCGCCAACGTGGTCGACCAGTCGTTCCTCGAAGCGTCCTACGAAGGTACGGCGCAGCTGAAGAACCGCAACATGCTGCGCAACTCGGACGGCGTTCACGTCGCCATGGGCCGCAACATGACGATCCAGATCCTTGACGAACGCGGCGTGGAACGTTCCTCGCAGCGCGTCGCCTACGGTTCGAAGATCTATGTCGACGATGGTGACAAGGTTCGTCGTGGACAGCGTCTGGCAGAGTGGGACCCCTACACACGTCCGATCATGACGGAACTGGCCGGTACGGTTCAGTTCGAAGACGTCGTCGACGGTCTCTCCGTTCTGGAAGCCACCGACGAAGCGACCGGCATCACCAAGCGTCAGGTCATCGACTGGCGTTCGACCCCTCGCGGTTCGGACCTCAAGCCGGCGATCGTCATCAAGGACGCCAGCGGCAATGTTGCAAAGCTGCCCCGCGGTACCGATGCTCGCTTCTTCCTCTCGGTCGACGCGATCCTCTCGGTCGAGCCTGGCCAGAAGGTTAGCCAGGGTGACGTTCTTGCCCGCTCGCCGCTGGAAAGCGCCAAGACCAAGGACATCACCGGTGGTCTGCCGCGCGTCGCCGAACTGTTCGAAGCCCGTCGTCCGAAGGACCACGCTGTCATCGCCGAAATCGATGGCACGATCCGCCTCGGCCGCGACTACAAGAACAAGCGTCGCGTCATCATCGAGCCGGCGGAAGACGGTGTCGAGCCTGTCGAATACCTGATCCCGAAGGGCAAGCCCTTCCATCTTCAGGATGGCGACTACATCGAAAAGGGTGATTACATCCTCGACGGTAACCCGGCTCCGCACGACATCCTGGCGATCAAGGGCGTCGAGGCACTTGCCTCGTACCTGGTCAACGAAATCCAGGAAGTCTACCGTCTCCAGGGCGTTGTCATCAACGACAAGCACATCGAAGTGATTGTCCGTCAGATGCTGCAGAAGGTCGAGATCACCGATGCAGGCGACAGCCACTATATCGTCGGCGACAACGTCGACCGTATCGAGCTGGAAGACAACAACGACCGCCTGATCGAGGAAGGCAAGAAGCCGGCAACCGGCGATCCGGTTCTGCTCGGCATCACGAAGGCCTCGCTGCAGACGCCGTCCTTCATCTCCGCCGCGTCCTTCCAGGAAACGACGAAGGTACTGACGGAAGCAGCGATCGCCGGCAAGACCGACGGCCTGCAGGGTCTGAAGGAAAACGTCATCGTCGGCCGTCTGATCCCGGCCGGTACCGGTGGTACCATGACGCAGATCCGCCGCATCGCCACGGCGCGCGACGAAATGATCCTCGAAGAGCGCCGCAAGGGCTCCGGATCGGCCGTTGCCACGCCGATGCTGCAGAACCTCAACGAAAAGGCCCCCGCCGCCGAGTAATCGGCGGCCCCAGGGTCCAGAGACAGGAACACCGCCCGGAGCGATCCGGGCGGTGTTTTTTTTGGGGGGGGCACTTTGCACGCGACGGCACATGCCCAAGCTCGTGTGGGCGCAATTGCTCCCACCACCGTCATCCTCGGGCTTGTCCCGAGGATCTGCACTTGCCAGACATCGCGGGCGGATTAGATCCTCGGGACAAGCCCGAGGATGACGGAAAGAAGTTGCTGAAGAAGAGGCCACCGATCTTATCGGTGGCCGACCCATGTCGGCCTTAGTTATCTTACATGCCGAGGACGGTGCGCAGCTCTGCCTTCGCCGCCTCGAACTCCGCCTTGAAGTCGTCGTGGCCAGCGATGTCGGAAGCGATGACTGTGCCGGCGATGCGGCCGGCTTCGATGTCGGTCGGATAGTGGATGCCGCCGACGACGCGGTTATGGCCATACTCCCAGGCGCGGGCCATCAAAGCTGCCTTCTTTTCCGGCAGCATGTTTGCGAGTTCGATGCCCATCAGCGTGCCGAGCGTGGTGTGGCCGGACGGATAGGAGCCGGATTTCGACAACGGCACGACCGGTTTGACGAGGTCGCTGTAGAGGTGCGGGCGAGGGCGGTTCCAGCCTTTCTTCGCAGGGCCCGTCACGGTGTCTTCCGTCTCGACGATGCGGTCGAAGAAGGCCGAAAACTTCGGCAGGTTTTCCTTGGTGAACTTCGGGTTGTCGATGACATCGGCAAAGCGCCAGACGTTCTCCTCGGCATCGGCAACCGCCCGTGCTTCCATGGCGGGCGTCCGGGTGACCTGGATGGTCAGGATCTCGCCGAGCTCGGCCTTCATCTGCGCCGAGTCGTTGGCCGGCGGCGGCGACAGCAGCTCCAGCAGGTTGACTTCCTTGGCATCGGTAAACGGCTTGGCCTTGGCGTCCTCCGCGAACGAGGGCAGCGCAATCCCGACGGTGAGGGCAAGGCTGACGGCAAGGATCTTGGTAAAGTGTTGCATGGTGGCTCCCCTGATGCAGTGACACGATGCGCAGGTATCAAGGGAGTGTTTTAGCTTTGTGACAGCAACGGCGGGCTCAATGCAGCAATGCGGCAGGACAGAAGCCCGGCATGTGACGCGTTGCTATTATGACGCCGGGTCGCTCAATGGCCGAGGCGAAAGACCTGGTTGCCCATCCCATAGCCGAGCCTGGATGCAGCCTCGGCAATTCCTATCCAGAATAGGCGGAATACGATTGGTGGACCGCCGCTATAAGGCGTGTCCTCGGAGTGAAGCCAAGTCTCGGGCAGGGGGCCGGACAGCTCTACGTGGAAATAGTGGCGCCGGTGGTAGATGTTGCGGTCCTTCGTGGAGAAACGGTAGCCGTTAACACCCAGCGCAACGAAGTTGCCGCCTTCGAGCCCCGTCTCCTCGAAAAACTCGCGCCGCGCGGCCACCTCGATCGCCTCATTGGCTTCGACGGTGCCGCCGGGCACCTGGAGTTCGACCTCAGGAAAGTCGGGTTCATCGAAAACCAGCAACCGAGCGCCACTGGTGGCATAGATCAGGACTTTCTCGGCGTCAGGCTGCATGGGCTCACCGAAACCGGATGATCGCCACTTCCCCTTCGAGCGCGCCCTTGTAGGCGGAGGCATGCGGCTCGTCGCTAGGCACTTCCGTGAGCATGCCGATCTGATCAAGATCCGCCTCGATGAAACCTTCCTCGGACAGCGCGTTCAACGCTTCGCGCACAGCTGCATCGTCGTCGGGCGCCCGGAGCATGACGTGAAGCTCGACGCCCTCGCCGCCGTCAGTCTCGTAACCCTTGCCAATGATGATGAAGACCATCGGGCCGTCATAGTTGTTGTCGTTGTCCGGATTGGCGATCATCGGCATCTTCCTCAGGCGAGTCGATTCGGGCTCTGCGAATCTAAGGTTGCTGTCGCCCGGTCGCGGGCGGTGGATTGGCGATTCCTTACAGACTTTCTTGACGATGCCAAAGTCCATCTTGCAGGCCGCACCTCATTTCCCCTATAACTATGGCTGGAGGCCCTGCTTTCCAGGGGTTTGGTGCCGCAGCGGCCAAGATAATTTCCCGCGCGGCCTTGACGAATGAGCCTGAAGCCAGTAGTACCCGCTCCATCGGAACAGATGTGAGGCTTGGCTGTTCGGGGCGACACGCCCTGGAGAACACCTCAAACAAGGTTCCAAACGCACGTTGAAGACATGTTTTCCGCACGCATGACGCCAGATAAAGGCGTCCTCTGCTTTGATGTGGTCCATCCGCTAGAACCGGATCGGGCCACGCTTTGTGCATTAACGATACGTGTGATGCTGCCGGAGACGGCATAGGTTATGCCCGAAAGGGTGTTGAGACAAGAATTAAGGGATGGTTGAATGCCTACCGTAAACCAGCTGATCCGCAAGCCACGTCAGGCACAGGTAAAGCGTAATAAGGTTCCTGCACTCCAGGAAAACCCACAGAAGCGCGGCGTTTGCACCCGCGTTTACACGACGACCCCGAAGAAGCCGAACTCGGCTCTGCGTAAGGTTGCCAAGATCCGCCTGACCAATGGCTTCGAAGTCATCGGCTACATTCCGGGTGAAGGCCACAACCTGCAGGAACACTCTGTCGTGATGATCCGCGGCGGCCGCGTAAAGGACTTGCCGGGCGTTCGTTACCACATCATCCGCGGCGTTCTCGATACCCAGGGTGTCAAGAACCGCAAGCAGCGCCGTTCCAAGTACGGTGCAAAGCGTCCGAAGTAATTTCTTCGGGTTTTGGATTTTTGAAGGCGCTGCGCGAGGTTCTCCGCGTGATAGAGCGTCGATACAGATAAAGAGACAACCTATGTCCAGACGTCACAAAGCAGAAAAGCGCGAGATCAACCCGGACCCGAAGTTCGGCGATCTCATCGTCACCAAGTTCATGAACGCCATCATGCTGCACGGCAAGAAGTCGGTCGCTGAAACCATCGTTTACGGTGCATTCGAGAACGTCCAGGCGAAGTCGAAGCAGGATCCGTTGGTTACCTTCCACTCGGCTCTCGACAACATCGCTCCGCACGTCGAAGTCCGTTCGCGCCGCGTCGGTGGTGCGACCTACCAGGTTCCCGTTGACGTTCGTCCGGAGCGCCGCCAGGCCCTCGCCATCCGTTGGCTGATCACGGCTGCCCGCAAGCGCAACGAAACCACCATGGTCGACCGCCTGTCGGGCGAGCTGCTGGACGCTTCCAACAACCGTGGCAGCGCCGTCAAGAAGCGCGAAGACACGCATAAGATGGCTGACGCCAACCGCGCATTCTCGCACTACCGCTGGTAATCGTACGATATCGAAAGGCAGTCCATTATGGCTCGCGAATATAAAATCGAAGACTACCGCAATTTCGGTATCATGGCGCATATCGACGCCGGCAAGACCACGACCACCGAGCGTATTCTTTATTACACCGGCAAGTCGCACAAGATCGGCGAAGTTCACGACGGCGCAGCCACGATGGACTGGATGGAGCAGGAGCAGGAACGTGGTATCACGATCACCTCTGCTGCGACCACGACCTACTGGAAGGGCCGCGACGGCAAGTCGCGCCGCTTCAACATCATCGACACTCCCGGCCACGTCGACTTCACCATCGAAGTCGAGCGTTCGCTGCGCGTTCTCGACGGTGCGATCGCTCTTCTCGATGCCAACGCCGGTGTAGAGCCGCAGACGGAAACCGTCTGGCGTCAGGCTGAGAAGTATCACGTTCCGCGGATGATCTTCTGCAACAAGATGGACAAGACCGGCGCCGATTTCTATCGCTCGGTCGAAATGATCAAGACCCGTCTGGGCGCGATCGCCGTCGTCATGCAGCTGCCGATCGGCGCTGAAAGCGATTTCATCGGCGTGATCGACCTGGTCGAGATGAACGCCCTGATCTGGCGCGACGAATCGCTCGGCGCCCAGTGGGACGTCGTCGAAATTCCGGAAGACATGAAGGAAAAGGCGCAGGAATATCGCGAGAAGATGATCGAACAGGTCGTCGATATCGATGAAGCTGCGACCGAAGCCTATCTCGAAGGCATCATGCCGGACAACGACAAGATCCGCGAACTCGTTCGTCGCGGCACCATCGACGTCAAGTTCCATCCGATGTTCTGCGGCACGGCCTTCAAGAACAAGGGCGTTCAGCCTTTGCTCGACGCCGTTGTCGACTACCTGCCTTCGCCGCTCGACATTCCGTCGATCGCTGGCATCGACGTGAAGACCGAAGCCGAAATCGCCCGTCATCCTTCGGATGAAGAGCCGCTTTCGATGCTCGCCTTCAAGATCATGAACGACCCCTTCGTCGGTTCGCTCACCTTCGCCCGTATTTACTCCGGCAAGCTCACCAAGGGCACGGCCGTTATGAACACGGTCAAGGAAAAGCGCGAGCGCATCGGCCGTATGCTGCAGATGCATTCGAACTCCCGTGAAGACATCGAAGAAGCCTTCGCCGGCGACATCGTTGCTCTCGCAGGCCTCAAGGAAACCACCACCGGCGACACGCTCTGCGATCCGCTGCACCAGGTTATCCTCGAGCGCATGGAATTCCCCGAGCCGGTCATCCAGATCGCCATCGAGCCGAAGACCAAGGGCGACCAGGAAAAGATGGGCCTCGCGCTCAACCGCCTCGCTGCTGAAGATCCTTCCTTCCGCGTCAAGACGGACGAAGAATCCGGCCAGACGATCATCGCCGGCATGGGCGAACTGCATCTCGACATTCTTGTCGACCGCATGCGCCGCGAATTCAAGGTAGAAGCCACCGTCGGCGCGCCGCAGGTTGCCTATCGCGAAACGATCACGAAGCAGCACGAAGAAGACTACACGCACAAGAAGCAGTCCGGTGGTACCGGTCAGTTCGCGCGCGTCAAGATCATCTTCGAACCCAATCCTGATGGCGACGAATTCAAGTTCGAGTCCAAGATCGTTGGTGGTTCCATTCCGAAGGAATACATCCCCGGCGTTCAGAAGGGCATCGAAAGCGTCATGTCGTCCGGTCCGCTGGCTGGCTTCCCGATGCTCGGTGTCAAGGCGACGCTGATCGACGGCGCATTCCATGACGTCGACTCTTCGGTCCTCGCCTTCGAAATCGCCTCCCGCGCCTGCTTCCGTGAAGCAGCACGCAAGGCCGGAGCCCAGCTCCTCGAGCCGATGATGAAGGTCGAAGTCGTTACCCCGGAAGATTACGTCGGTGACGTGATCGGCGACCTGAACTCCCGTCGTGGGCAGATCCAGGGCCAGGAAAGCCGCGGTATCGCTGTTGTCATCAACGCCAACGTGCCGCTTGCGAACATGTTCAAGTACGTCGACAACCTGCGCTCCATGTCCCAGGGCCGCGCGCAGTACACGATGACCTTTGATCACTATTCGCCGGTTCCGTCGAACGTCGCCACTGAAATCCAGGCAAAGTATTCCGGTCAGAAATAACCGGAATACCAATTGACCGAAACAAGAATAATCCCGGTACCGGGAAGAGATAACGGAGAGCCGAAATGGCAAAGAGTAAGTTTGAGCGCAACAAGCCGCACGTTAACATCGGCACGATTGGCCACGTTGACCACGGCAAGACGTCTCTGACGGCAGCGATCACCAAGTATTTCGGCGAATACAAGCGTTACGACCAGATCGACGCTGCACCGGAAGAAAAGGCCCGCGGCATCACCATCTCGACGGCCCACGTCGAATACGAAACGCCGGCCCGTCACTACGCCCACGTCGACTGCCCCGGCCACGCCGACTACGTCAAGAACATGATCACCGGTGCTGCCCAGATGGACGGCGCGATCCTGGTCTGCTCGGCTGCCGACGGCCCGATGCCCCAGACCCGCGAGCACATCCTGCTTGCCCGTCAGGTCGGCGTTCCGGCCATCGTCGTGTTCCTGAACAAGGTCGACCAGGTCGACGACGAAGAGCTGCTCGAACTCGTTGAGCTCGAAGTCCGCGAACTTCTGTCGTCCTACGACTTCCCGGGCGACGATATCCCGATCATCAAGGGTTCGGCTCTGGCCGCTCTCGAAGATTCGGACAAGAAGATCGGCGAAGACGCCATCCGCGCCCTGATGGACGCTGTCGATAGCTACATCCCGACGCCTGAGCGTCCGATCAACCTGCCGTTCCTGCTGCCGATCGAAGACGTGTTCTCGATCTCCGGCCGTGGTACTGTGGTCACCGGTCGCGTTGAGCGCGGCATCGTCAAGGTCGGCGAAGAAGTCGAAATCGTCGGCATCCGCGCAACCGCCAAGACGACGGTTACCGGCGTTGAAATGTTCCGCAAGCTGCTCGATCAGGGCCAGGCTGGCGACAACATCGGCGCGCTGATCCGCGGCGTTACCCGTGACGGCGTTGAGCGTGGCCAGATTCTCTGCAAGCCAGGTTCGGTCAAGCCACACAAGAAGTTCATGGCTGAAGCCTACATCCTGACGAAGGAAGAAGGCGGCCGTCATACTCCGTTCTTCACCAACTATCGTCCGCAGTTCTACTTCCGCACGACCGACGTGACGGGCATCGTCTCCCTGCCGGAAGGCACGGAAATGGTCATGCCTGGCGACAACGTCACCGTTGCTGTTGAGCTGATCGTGCCGATCGCCATGGAAGAAAAGCTGCGCTTCGCTATCCGCGAAGGCGGCCGTACCGTCGGCGCCGGCATCGTCGCCTCGATCGTCGAGTAATGACGGCCGGCTGTCGCGCAAGCGGCAGCCGATCCCGTGACAATAATATGAAGCAGGGGGCCTTGGCCGCTTGCTTATGACACGAAAATGTAGCAAATGGCGCGCAGGCGCGATTTGCGCGCCGCTTCGCATGTCGAAGCGGCTTTAAAACAGAACAATAAGGTGGGCTAGGTAGCCCAAAGGCTGGATAGGGATGCCAAATCTTGGTGTCCCTCTCGATCTTTGAAACCGGTGATCCGCCTTAAGTCACAAGACAAACCGCATTCTCTCTATGGGGGCGCGGAGATAACAGACAACAAGGATAATGTCGAATGAACGGCCAGAATATCCGCATTCGCCTTAAGGCGTTCGATCATCGGATTCTCGACGCGTCCACGCGCGAGATCGTATCGACGGCTAAGCGCACCGGTGCAAGCGTCCGGGGCCCCGTTCCACTTCCGACCCGTATCGAGAAGTTTACGGTTAACCGCTCCCCGCACATCGACAAGAAGAGCCGCGAACAGTTCGAGATGCGCACGCATAAGCGCCTGCTCGACATCGTTGACCCGACCCCCCAGACGGTAGACGCGCTGATGAAGCTCGATCTCGCTGCTGGTGTCGATGTTGAGATCAAGCTCTGAGACCTAGTCTTCGAGCCGAGTGAGAAGGATTGAACCGATGCGTTCAGGTGTGATTGCACAGAAGGTGGGAATGACGCGCGTCTATAACGACGCAGGCGAACATGTCCCTGTTACGGTACTCCGTATGGAAAGCTGCCAGGTGGTAGCCCAGCGTACGGTCGAAAAGAATGGCTACGTCGCTGTCCAGGTTGGTTCTGGTGTGGCCAAGGTCAAGAATACCTCGAAGTCCCTGCGCGGCCATTTCGCCGCTGCAAACGTCGAGCCGAAGACAAAGCTCCAGGAATTCCGGGTTTCGGAAGACAACCTGCTCGAAATCGGCGCCGAAATCACGGCCGCTCATTTCGCAGCCGGCCAGCTGGTCGACGTGACCGGCACCACGGTTGGTAAGGGCTTTGCCGGCGCCATCAAGCGCCACGGCTTCGGCGGTCTTCGCGCCACGCACGGTGTGTCCGTATCGCACCGTTCGCACGGTTCGACTGGCTCGCGCCAGGATCCGGGCAAGGTATTCAAGAACAAGAAGATGGCTGGCCACATGGGCCAGACGCGCGTCACGACGCAGAACCTTGTAGTGGTTTCGACCGATGAAGATCGCGGTCTGATCCTGATCAAGGGTGCCGTCCCGGGCTCCAAGGGTGCCTGGATCATCGTTCGCGACGCCGTCAAGTCAGCCGCGAAGTAAGGGAGCCGAACCAATGGAATTTAACGTCAAGACCCTCGAGGGGAAAGACGCTGGGAAGGTCTCCCTTTCTGACGCGATTTTCGGCCTTGAGCCGCGCGAGGACATCCTCGCCCGCGTCATTCGCTGGCAGCTTGCTAAGAAGCGCGCTGGCACGCACAAGGCCAAGGGCCGCGCCGAAATCTGGCGCACCGGTGCCAAGATGTACAAGCAGAAGGGTACGGGCCGCGCTCGTCACCATTCGGCTCGTGCTCCGCAGTTCCGCGGCGGTGGTAAGGCTCACGGCCCGGTTGTTCGCAGCCATGAACATGATCTGCCGAAGAAGGTTCGTGCCCTCGGCCTGCGTCATGCTCTGTCGACCAAGTTCAAGGCTGAAGACGTCATCATCATCGACGACTTCATCGCGACGGAAGCCAAGACCAAGGTTCTGGCCGGCACGTTCGATGCCATGGGCCTGACAAACGCGTTGCTCATCGGCGGTGCCGAGCTCGACGCCAACTTCAAGCTCGCAGCGGCAAACATCCCGAACATCGATGTTCTGCCGATCCAGGGCATCAACGTTTACGACATCCTGCGTCGCGGTAAGCTCGTGCTTTCCAAGGCCGCTGTCGAGGCTCTAGAGGAGCGTTTCAAGTGACGGATATTCGCCATTACGACGTGATCGTCTCGCCGTCGATCACCGAAAAGTCCACCATGGTTTCCGAGTACAACCAGGTTGTCTTCAACGTTGCCCTGACGGCTACCAAGCCACAGATCAAGGCAGCCGTAGAAGCCCTGTTCGGCGTCAAGGTGACTGCAGTTAACACTCTGCGCCGCCTCGGCAAGACCAAGCGTTTCCGCGGTTTTGTCGGCAAGCAGAAAGACGTGAAGAAGGCAATCGTGACGCTGGCCGAAGGCCAGACCATCGATGTCTCCACAGGTCTGTGAGGAATTAGAAAATGGCATTGAAATCATTCAATCCGACGACCCCGAGCCAGCGTCAGCTGGTCATCGTCGATCGCTCGGCCCTCTACAAGGGCAAGCCGGTCAAGGCGCTGACGGAAGGTCTGTCGAAGAAGGGCGGCCGTAACAACACCGGTCGCATCACCGTTCGCTTCCAGGGCGGCGGTCACAAGCGGACCTACCGTCTCATCGACTTCAAGCGTCGCAAGTTCGACATCGAAGGCACGGTTGAACGGATCGAATACGACCCGAACCGCTCTGCCTTCATCGCCCTCATCAACTATGCCGATGGCGAACAGCGCTACATCATCGCGCCTCAGCGCCTGGCGCCGGGCGACAAGGTCATCGCTTCCGACAAGGTCGTGGACATCAAGCCTGGCAACGCCATGCCGCTGCAGTTCATCCCGGTCGGCTCGATCATCCACAACGTTGAGATGAAGCCAGGCAAGGGCGGTCAGATCGCTCGCTCGGCCGGTGCCTATGCGCAGCTGGTTGGCCGCGATGCAGGCCTCGCGATCCTTCGCCTCAACTCCGGCGAACAGCGCCTCGTACCGGGCACCTGCCTGGCCTCGATCGGTGCCGTTTCCAACCCGGACCACGGCAACACCAACGACGGCAAGGCCGGTCGTTCGGTTTGGCGCGGCAAGCGTCCGCATGTTCGCGGCGTCGTCATGAACCCGGTCGACCATCCGCACGGCGGTGGTGAAGGCCGGACCTCGGGTGGTCGCCATCCGGTGACACCATGGGGTAAGCCGACGAAGGGTGCGCGTACGCGCTCCAACAAGTCGACCGATAAGATGATCATGCGCTCGCGCCATCAGCGCAAGAAGTAAGAGAGGAAGTCTCCAATGGCTCGTTCAGTATGGAAAGGTCCGTTTGTTGACGGCTATCTTCTCAAGAAGGCTGAGAAGGTTCGCGAAGGTGGGCGCAACGAAGTGATCAAGATGTGGAGCCGTCGCTCCACCATCATGCCGCAGTTCGTCGGTCTGGTCTTTGGTGTCTACAACGGCAGCAAGCATATCCCGGTCAATGTCAACGAAGACATGGTCGGTCACAAGTTCGGTGAGTTCGCACCCACCCGTACCTACTACGGTCACGGCGCGGACAAGAAGGCGAAGAGGAAGTAAAGATGGGCAAGGCAAAAACAGAACGCCGGCTCAAGGACAACGAAGCGCAGGCAGTCGCCCGCACGCTTCGTGTCAGCCCGCAGAAACTCAACCTGGTGGCCGCGCTCATCCGCGGCATGAAGGTAGAGCGCGCCTTGGCCGAGCTTGAATTCTCGCGCAAGCGGATCTCCGGAGCGGTCAAGAAGACCCTTGAATCGGCGATCGCAAACGCAGAAAACAACCACGATCTCGACGTCGACGCTCTCGTCGTCGCCGAGGCCTATGTCGGCAAGTCGATTGTCATGAAGCGCTTCCATGCTCGTGGTCGCGGTCGTGCATCGCGCGTCGAGAAGCCCTTCGCGCATTTGACGATCGTCGTTCGCGAAGTGCAGCCAGCACAAGAGGAGGCCGCATAATGGGTCAGAAGATCAATCCAATCGGTTTCCGCCTTGGCATTAACCGCACTTGGGACAGCCGTTGGTTTGCAGACAACGCCGAATACGGCCAGTTGCTGCATGAAGACATCAAGATGCGCAAATTCGTCATGAGCGAGCTGAAGCAGGCCGGCATCTCGAAGGTGGTTATCGAGCGTCCGCACAAGAAGTGCCGCGTCACGATCCACTCAGCGCGTCCGGGCCTGATCATCGGCAAGAAGGGTGCAGACATCGACAAGCTTCGCAAGAAGCTGGCCGACATGACGAACTCCGAAACGCACCTCAACATCGTCGAAGTCCGCAAGCCGGAAATCGACGCGGTTCTGGTCGCCCAGGGCATCGCTCAGCAGCTGGAACGCCGTATCGCTTTCCGCCGCGCCATGAAGCGTGCCGTTCAGTCGGCAATGCGTCTCGGTGCCGAAGGCATCAAGATCACCTGCGCCGGCCGTCTCGGTGGTGCTGAAATCGCCCGCACAGAATGGTATCGCGAAGGTCGCGTGCCGTTGCACACGCTGCGCGCCGACATCGACTACGGTACGGCGGAAGCCACCACCGCGTTCGGTATCTGCGGCATCAAGGTCTGGATCTTCAAGGGCGAAATCCTTGAGCACGACCCGATGGCATCCGAGCGCCGCCAGGCCGAGGGTGACAGCCAGGGTCCCGCCAGCAGGGAAAACCGTCGCCGCGATCACGCCTAAGGGCGCTCGAGGTAGTTAATTCGGAGAATAGATTATGTTGCAGCCAAAGCGTACGAAGTACCGCAAGCAATTCAAGGGCCGCATCAAGGGCGTTGCCAAGGGCGGTTCTGATCTCGCATTCGGTGAATTCGGCCTGAAGGCCCAGGAACCGAACCGTGTCAACGCTCGTGAGATCGAGGCGGCTCGCCGCGCGATCACGCGTTTCATGAAGCGTGCCGGCCGCGTATGGATCCGGGTATTCCCGGACGTGCCGGTCACCAAGAAGCCGACCGAAGTCCGCATGGGTAAGGGCAAGGGCGGCGTCGAATACTGGGCCTGCAAGGTCAAGCCCGGTCGCATGATGTTCGAGATCGACGGTGTCAGCGAAGAAATCGCCCGCGAGGCGCTTCGTCTGGGTTCTGCCAAGCTCTCGGTCAAGACGCGCTTCGTGCAGCGCATTGCAGAGTAAGGAAGAACAGCTATGAAAGCCGCAGATGTTCGCGCGTTCACCGCCGACCAACTCAAGGAAGAGCTAGCCAAGCTGAAGAAGGAGCAGTTCAATCTGCGCTTTCAGAAGGCCACCGGCCAGCTTGAAAAAGCCTCTCGTGTGAACGAGGTCCGCAAGGACATCGCCCGCGTGAAAACCATTGCCCGCCAGAAGGCGGCAGAAGCCAAGGCCTAAAGGAAAAATAAGATGCCGAAACGCATTCTGCAGGGCGTCGTGGTCAGCGACAAGAACGAAAAGACCGTTGTGGTTCGGGTCGAGCGCCGCTTTGCGCATCCGCTCCTCCAGAAGACGGTTCGTCGTTCCAAGAAGTACAAGGCCCACGACGAGAACAACGCTTACAAGACCGGCGACATGGTTTCCATCGAGGAATGCGCGCCGATCTCCAAGGACAAGACCTGGACGGTTGTGGCCGGTCAGGTAAAGTAAGAATTTTCGGCGGGGCCTTGCGTCTCGCTGGGATTTCTATATGAAGCAGCGACGGAACGCCTGAGACTCGGGCGTTCTTTTGCTTTGAGCGCACGGAAGGTCCCATTGGGGAAACCACCCTGGCAAGATCGATCCCGCGCTGGTTGAAGCTACTGCCTTGTTTTCATCTTTCCATTTGAAGGGTGAGGGCGGGTAAACAATTCCATAAGCCGGGATAGGGGGCTCTGCCCAACCATTCCGGTATAACAAGAAGGCGACCTGATATGATTCAGATGCAAACAAACCTCGACGTCGCGGATAATTCCGGCGCACGTCGTGTCATGTGCATCAAGGTGCTGGGCGGTTCTAAGCGCAAGTATGCCTCGATCGGCGACGTGATCGTCGTTTCGATCAAGGAAGCTATTCCGCGCGGCCGCGTAAAGAAGGGTGACGTCATGAAGGCTGTGGTTGTTCGCACCGCTGCCTCGATCCGCCGTGCGGATGGAAGCGTCATTCGTTTCGATACGAATGCAGCAGTACTTATCGACAACAAGAAAGAGCCGATCGGCACCCGTATCTTCGGACCGGTTCCGCGCGAACTTCGCGCCAAGAACCACATGAAGATCATCTCGCTCGCTCCTGAAGTTCTGTAAGGGGAGCGGTTAAGATGCAAAAGATCCGCAAGGGCGACAAGGTCGTCATTCTGGCTGGTAAGGACAAGGGTCGTACCGGCGAAGTCATTCAAGTGATGCCGAAAGAAGACCGCGCAGTCGTACGCGGCGTGAATATGGTCAAGCGCCATACACGCCAGTCGCAGTCGCAGGAAGCCGGCATCATCAACAAGGAAGCCCCGCTTCACCTGTCCAACATCGCGATTGTTGACAAGGACGGCAAGCCGACCCGCGTCGGTTTCCAGGTCGTGGATGGCAAGAAGGTCCGCGTGGCCAAGCGTTCGGGAGATGTGATCGATGGCTGAGGCTAAATACGAACCGCGCCTGAAGGCGGAATACGTTTCGCGTATCCGTGCAGCGCTGCAGGAACAGTTCTCGTACACCAACGAGATGATGATCCCCAAGCTGGACAAGATCGTCATCAACATGGGTGTGGGCGAGGCGACTGCCGATAGCAAGAAGCCGACGATTGCTGCTGCCGACCTGGCCGCTATCGCTGGCCAGAAGCCGGTCATCACCTTCGCACGCAATTCCATCGCTGGCTTCAAGGTCCGCGAAAATATGCCTATCGGTGCCAAGGTTACCCTGCGCGGCGCCCGCATGTATGAGTTTGTGGATCGCCTGATCAACATCGCGCTTCCGCGCGTTCGCGACTTTCGCGGCCTGAACCCTAAGAGCTTTGACGGTCGTGGCAACTTCGCCATGGGCATCAAGGAACACATTGTGTTCCCAGAAATCAACTACGACAAGGTTGATCAGATGTGGGGCATGGACATCATCGTTTGCACGACGGCGACCAAGGACGACGAAGCGCGGGCTCTGCTCACAGAGTTCAACTTCCCGTTCCGCACGTAACCGTAACGACGAGCGTAGAAAAGGAAATCAAATATGGCGAAGACAAGCGCAGTTGAAAAGAACAAGCGCCGCCGCAATACGGTTGCTAACAGTGCCGCAAAGCGTGCCGCGCTGAAGGCAACCATCATGAACCAGTCCCTTCCGATCGAAGAGCGGTTCAAGGCTACCCTGAAGCTCGCATCGCTGCCGCGCGATGGATCCAAGACTCGCGTCCGTAACCGTTGCGAGATCACCGGTCGTCCGCGCGCCTACTACCGCAAGCTGCGCATGTCGCGTATCGCACTGCGTGAATTTGGCAATTTCGGCAAGGTGCCGGGCATTGTCAAGTCGAGCTGGTAAGGAGTAGCCCACATGACAATGACAGATCCATTGGGCGATATGCTCACACGCATCCGTAACGGTGCCTCGCGTCGCAAGTCGTCGGTTTCGACACCTGCTTCCAAGCTCCGTGCACGTGTTCTCGATGTCCTTCAGTCCGAAGGTTACATTCGTGGCTATTCCGTCGTCGATTTCGGCAACGGCAAGTCCGAGCTCAGCATCGAGCTGAAATACTACGAAGGCGCATCGGTCATCCGTGAGATCGGCCGCGTGTCTAAGCCGGGCCGCCGGGTTTATGTCTCGGTCAAGTCCATTCCGCAGGTCGCGAACGGTCTCGGTATCACTATCCTTTCGACTCCGAAGGGTGTGATGGCCGACCACCAGGCTCGCGAACAGAACGTCGGCGGCGAGGTTCTCTGCTCTGTCTTCTAAGGCAGCGTAGAGCAACTCCATAACGGACAGACAGGAAAAAACATGTCTCGTATCGGTAAAAAGCCCGTTCCGGTCCCTGCAGGAATCACAGCCACGATTGATGGCCAGAAAGTGACTGCCAAGGGCCCGAAGGGCGAACTGTTCTTCGTCGCAAATGACGATATCGGTCTCAAGCTGGAAGACAACGCCATTGTTGTCACGCCGCTCAACAACGGCAAGGACGCTCGCTCAAAGTGGGGCATGTCCCGCACTATGGTCGAAAACATCCTGACCGGTGTTAACACTGGCTACGAGCGCAAGCTCGAAATCAACGGCGTTGGTTACCGCGCGGCCCTGCAGGGCAAGAACCTGCAGTTGGCACTTGGTTTCTCCCACGACGTGATTTATGAACCGCCAGTCGGAATCACCATTGCTGTGCCGAAGCCGACGGAAATCGTCGTCACCGGCATCAACAAGCAGCAGGTCGGCCAGGTTGCCGCGGAAATCCGCGAATACCGTGGCCCCGAGCCTTACAAGGGCAAGGGCGTCAAGTATGCCGGCGAGCGGATCATCCGCAAAGAAGGCAAGAAGAAGTAAGGATCACGCGAAATGGCTAGCAGGAAAGAAGCACTTGCGAAGCGCGCCAACCGCGTGCGTCGTCATCTTAAGTCGGTGGCAAACGGCCGTCCGCGCCTGTCGGTTCATCGCTCTTCGAAGAACATCTACGCCCAGGTTATCGACGATGTGGCCGGCAAGACGCTTGCGTCCGCCTCCACGCTCGATAAGGACCTGCGCGGTTCTCTGAAGACCGGTGCTGACACAGCAGCGGCAGCCCAGGTCGGCAAGCTCGTTGCAGAGCGGGCCACCAAGGCCGGCGTCGAAGCGGTCGTATTCGACCGCGGCGCCTTCATCTATCACGGTCGCATCAAGGCTCTGGCCGATGCTGCCCGCGAAGGCGGTCTCACCTTCTGATCTAAATTTCCGGCCGGTGTCCCAGGGCGCCGGCCGGATTTCGGTCTTTTCAGACCATCACCGGGCCACTGGGACCCTCGGAAGGTCCCAATACGTGGTCTTACTGCAGTTGCCGATTGCACCCGGAAAACAAAAAGGAAAAGGACAATGGCACAAGAAAAAAGAGGTTCTCGCGACGATCGCCAGAACCGTGACGAGCGCGATAGCGAATTCGTCGACAAGCTGGTCGCGATCAACCGCGTCGCCAAGGTCGTCAAGGGCGGCCGTCGTTTCGGCTTCGCTGCTCTCGTCGTCGTCGGCGACCAGAAGGGCCGCGTAGGCTTCGGTCACGGCAAGGCACGCGAAGTGCCGGAAGCCATCCGCAAGGCAACGGAAGCCGCCAAGCGCGAGCTGATCTTCGTTCCCCTGCGTGACGGCCGTACGCTGCACCACGACATCAACGGCCGCCACGGCGCCGGCAAGGTCCTGGTTCGCTCGGCAAAGGCTGGTACCGGCATCATCGCCGGCGGCCCGATGCGCGCCGTTTTCGAAACGCTCGGCGTTCATGACGTCGTCGCCAAGTCGACCGGTTCCTCGAACCCATACAACATGGTTCGCGCAACGTTCGACGCTCTGAAGCAACAGATCCATCCGAAGGACATCGCAGCTCAGCGCGGCATCAAGTATGCCACTCTGCAGGCTCGTCGTATTGCCTCCGGTAATGCGTCTGAAGAATAGGGGAGTTTGACCTATGGCCAAAGCGACCAAGAAGACCGAAGCAAAGACCGTAACGGTCGAGCAGATCGGTAGCCCAATTCGCCGTCCGGACGTTCAGGAAAAGACCCTGATCGGCCTCGGATTGAACAAGATGCACCGTCGCCGCACTCTGGAGGATACTCCTTCGGTTCGTGGAATGATCCGTGCTGTCCAGCATCTCGTTCGCGTCGTCGACGAGAAGTAAGCCGGAGGATTCGTTATGAAACTGAATGAAATCACCGACAACGAAGGTTCGACCCACTCCCGCAAGCGCCTCGGCCGCGGTATTGGTTCGGGCAAGGGCAAGACCGGTGGTCGCGGCGTCAAGGGGCAGAAGTCCCGTTCGGGCGTGGCGATCAACGGCTTCGAAGGCGGTCAGATGCCAATCTACCGTCGTCTGCCTAAGCGCGGCTTCAACAACATCTTCAAGTCCGACTACGTCGTCGTTTCGGTTGCTCGCCTTCAGGCAGCAGTCGACGCCGGCAAGCTGGATGCGAAGGTCACGATCGATGCAGTTGCCCTCAAGGCTGCCGGCGTCATCCGTCGCGTCAAGGACGGCGTCCGCCTCCTGTCGGACGGCGAGATCTCGGCAAAGCTGACCCTCGAAGTTGCAGGCGCTTCCAAGTCTGCCGTCGAGAAGATCGAAAAGGCTGGCGGCTCCGTCAAGCTTTTGGCTGCCGCACCTGTCGCAGCTTCGGAATAATATAGTCGATTAATCGCCCGGGGTGCTTCACACCGGGCGATTTTGCTCCCATATGTGAGCCTCGGTTCCCGAGTCGTGTTTTTTGCGCGGGAAGGGGCCGACGGGACAGGGGTTTCAGGTGCAAGGTGGCGCCGCGATCCGCCCGGTGCTCGCGTTTTTGAACAATTTGATTACACATTCCGGACTCGGCCGATTTAGCCGGAATTGGTAGTGCGGAGATTTGCATGGCGTCTGCAGCGGAACAATTGGCATCCAATCTCAATTTTTCAACCTTTGCCAAGGCAGAGGATTTGAAAAAGCGCCTCTGGTTTACGCTGGGAGCACTCCTCGTCTACCGCCTCGGCACCCATATTCCTCTGCCAGGCCTGAACCCAGCTGCCTATGCGCAGGCCTTCCAGGGCCAGGCCGGCGGCATCCTCGGCCTCTTCAACATGTTTTCCGGTGGCGCTGTCCAGCGCATGGCGATCTTCGCCCTCGGCATCATGCCCTACATCTCCGCTTCGATCATCGTGCAGCTGATGACCTCGGTCGTGCCGGCGCTCGAGAACCTGAAGAAGGAAGGCGAGCAGGGCCGCAAGATCATCAACCAGTACACCCGCTACGGCACGGTGCTCCTCGGCACGCTGCAGGCCTATGGCATCGCGGTGGGGCTTGAGAGCGGCAACGGGCTTGTCGTCCAGCCAGGCGTGTTCTTCATCGTCTCCACGGTCATCACGCTGCTCGGCGGCACAATGTTCCTGATGTGGCTCGGCGAGCAGATCACCTCGCGCGGCATCGGCAACGGCATCTCGCTGATCATCTTCGCCGGCATTGCCGCAGGCCTGCCGTCCGCCTTGGCTGGCACTCTGGAACTCGGTCGCACCGGGGCTCTGTCTACGGCCCTGATTCTTCTCGTATTGGTCGTCGCTGTCGCGGTAATCGCCCTGATCGTCTTCGTCGAGCGCGCCCAGCGTCGCCTGTTGATCCAGTATCCGAAGCGCCAGGTCGGCAACCGCATGTTCCAGGGCGACACATCGCATCTGCCGCTGAAGCTCAACACCTCGGGCGTCATTCCGGCCATCTTCGCGTCGTCGCTGCTCCTCCTCCCGGCAACGCTGGCAGGCTTCGCCAACACCGCCGGCATGCCCGCCTGGGCAACGTCGGTCGTCGCAGCCCTCGGCCATGGCCGGCCGCTCTATATGGTCCTCTACGGTCTGATGATTGCCTTCTTCGCTTTCTTCTACACGGCCATCGTCTTCAATCCGAAGGACACGGCCGATAATCTGAAGAAGCACGGCGGCTTCATCCCCGGTATCCGTCCGGGTGAGCGCACGGCCGAGTATATCGACTACGTGCTGACCCGGATTACGGTCGTCGGCGCCTGCTATCTCGTGCTCGTCTGTATTCTCCCCGAGATCCTTGTCTCGCAGACCGGCATTCCTCTCGCCCTCGGTGGCACTTCACTCTTGATCGTCGTCAGCGTCACGCTGGACACGGTAGCGCAGATCCAGGGCCACCTGATCGCGCAGCAGTATGAAGGTTTGATCAAGAAGTCGAAGTTGCGTGGAGGAAAGCGGGGGAGATGAGACTTATCCTTTTGGGACCACCGGGTGCCGGCAAAGGCACCCAGGCTCAGCGCATCGTTGAGAAGTACGGTATTCCGCAGCTCTCCACGGGTGATATGCTTCGTGCCGCCGTGGCAGCAGAAACCGAGGTCGGCAAGCGTGCCAAGGATGTGATGGACGCCGGCAAGCTCGTCTCCGACGAGATCGTGATTGCCATCATCTCGGAACGCATCGACGAGGATGACTGCGCCAAGGGCTTCATTCTGGACGGCTTCCCCCGCACCCTCGTGCAGGCCGATGCGACCGAGACGATGCTGGCAGCCAAGGGCCTGGCGCTCTCCGGCGTGGTCGAGATCAAGGTTGACGACGTCGTCCTCGCCGATCGCGTGTCCGGCCGCTACACCTGCGCCAATTGCGGCGCCGGCTACCACGACACGAATCTGAAGCCGAAGGTCGAAGGTGTCTGCGATCGTTGTGGCTCGACGCATTTCAAGCGTCGCCCCGACGATACCCGCGAGACGGTCGTGACCCGGATGCAGGCCTATTACAAGGAAACGGCACCGTTGATTGGCTATTACTATGCCAAGAACATGCTTCACTCGGTTGACGGCATGGCCGATATCGATCATGTCACAGCGGAAGTTGAAAAGATTCTCTCCAAGCTTTGAGCTTTGAAGGATTGGCAGCTTGCCCTGCATGGGCTGGCTGTCTTCACACGAGATTGCGGCGCAAGATTCGGTCGGGCCAGTTGGCCGGGGCGGGGACAAGCCAAAATAAACTTAGCGGAACGGTTGCCTTTTGGCAGTGATTCCGCTAAACACCGCGCCAACTCGCGACATAGATGCGATCGGCGCGGACTTCCCTCGGGAATTCCGGGTTCGGTCGTTTTGACATGTTATCGACCTCGAATTGAACAAGTGGCCGTTTAAGGCCGCATAACGAAGACCTTTGCCTGACGGCAAATGGAACGCAAGGAGAATAGGCGTGGCACGTATCGCTGGCGTCAACATCCCGACGGCAAAGCGCGTAGTAATTGCGCTGACCTACATCCACGGGATTGGCAACAAGTTTGCGCAGGAAATCGTCACCAAGGTTGGTATCCCGGCTGAGCGCCGCGTTCACCAGCTGACGGACGCTGAAGTCCTGCAGATCCGCGAAACCATCGACCGCGATTACCAGGTCGAAGGCGACCTGCGTCGCGAGACGTCGATGAACATCAAGCGTCTGATGGACCTGGGCTGCTACCGCGGCCTGCGTCATCGTCGCGGCCTGCCGGTTCGCGGTCAGCGCACGCACACCAATGCCCGCACCCGCAAGGGTCCGGCAAAGGCGATTGCTGGCAAGAAGAAGTAATCACCGGGCTACCGTGTGAGGGAGGCTGGCGGTTCCGCCGGCCTCTTTTGAGTTTGGCGAAGGGCCGCAGCGCCCTGCGCCGGTGTAGCCGCTGGCATTACGGCGGTGCAGAGATCCACGAAAGGGACTATTATGGGCAAGGAAGCCGTCCGCATTCGCCGTCGCGAACGCAAGAACATCTCGTCTGGCGTTGCACACGTCAACTCGACGTTCAACAACACGATGATCACCATCACAGACGCACAGGGTAACGCCATTGCCTGGTCGTCCGCTGGCGCCAAGGGCTTCAAGGGCTCGCGCAAGTCGACGCCGTTCGCAGCGCAGATCGCCGCTGAAGATGCTGCCAAGAAGGCGCAGGAACACGGCATGAAGTCGCTTGAAGTCGAAGTCTGCGGTCCGGGTTCCGGCCGTGAGTCGGCTCTGCGCGCGCTCCAGGCTGCCGGTTTCATGATCACCTCGATCCGCGATGTGACCCCGATCCCGCACAATGGTTGCCGCCCGCGCAAGAAGCGTCGCGTATAATCATCGCCAATCACACACCGGTGAGCGCCCCAAAGGCGAACGCCGGTGCTTCTCAAGCTCGGTTGCCACGATTGGATGGTGGTAACGAACGGAAGGCAAGAATATGATTCAGAAGAATTGGCAGGAACTGATCAAGCCGAACAAGGTCGAGTTTTCCTCGGGCGGCCGCACGAAGGTCAACCTTGTCGCCGAACCTCTTGAGCGTGGCTTTGGCCTGACGCTCGGCAACGCGCTCCGTCGCGTGCTTCTGTCCTCGCTGCGCGGCGCCGCCGTGACGGCAGTGCAGATCGACGGCGTACTGCATGAGTTCTCCTCGATCCCGGGCGTTCGCGAAGACGTCACCGATATCGTGCTGAACATCAAGGAAATCGCCATCAAGATGGACGGCGACGATGCCAAGCGCATGGTTGTCCGCAAGCAGGGTCCAGGCGTTGTCACGGCCGGCGACATCCAGACGGTCGGCGACATCGAGATCCTCAATCCGGATCACGTCATCTGCACGCTCGACGAAGGCGCTGAAATCCGCATGGAATTCACCGTCAACAACGGCAAGGGCTATGTTCCGGCCGAGCGCAATCGTGCGGAAGACGCACCGATTGGTCTCATCCCGGTCGACAGCCTCTACTCGCCGGTCAAGAAAGTGTCCTACAAGGTGGAAAACACCCGCGAAGGCCAGGTTCTCGACTACGACAAGCTGCTGATGGCGATCGAAACGGATGGCTCGATCTCCGGTGAAGATGCCGTCGCTTTCGCAGCGCGCATCCTGCAGGATCAGCTCGGCGTTTTCGTCAACTTCGACGAGCCGCAGAAGGATGTCGAGGAAGAAGCCGTTACGGAACTGGCTTTCAACCCGGCGCTCCTCAAGAAGGTGGACGAACTCGAACTCTCCGTTCGCTCGGCCAACTGCCTGAAGAACGACAACATCGTCTACATCGGCGACCTCATTCAGAAGACCGAAGCCGAAATGCTTCGCACTCCGAATTTCGGCCGCAAGTCGCTCAACGAAATCAAGGAAGTTCTCGCTTCCATGGGTCTGCATCTCGGCATGGAAGTGCCGGCCTGGCCCCCAGAGAACATCGAAGATCTCGCCAAGCGCTACGAAGACCAGTACTGAGCGGCGTGAGGTCATGTGTGACGCGGTTTTCCGCCAGCACGCCGATCGCAGAGAACAATAAGTAAAGGCAGGATGACTGCCTTTCCCCGTCAAACAGCAGGCATATCGCCTGCATGTGCCAGGAAACGGCAGGCCCCAAATCAGAGGGCACCTGCGATTTAAGGAGAATAGCAATGCGCCATGGTATGGTAGGCCGCAAGCTGAATAGAACTGCAAGTCACCGCAAGGCAATGTTTGCCAACATGGCGGCTTCGCTCATCCTGCATGAGCAGATCACCACGACCTTGCCGAAGGCAAAGGAAATCCGCCCGATCGTCGAAAAGCTTGTCACGCTCGGCAAGCGCGGCGACCTGCACGCTCGTCGTCAGGCCATCTCGCAGATCCGCGACGTTGCTGTTGTATCGAAGCTGTTCGATGCCATCGCTACTCGCTACGCCACCCGCAACGGCGGCTACCTGCGCATCATGAAGGCCGGCTTCCGCATGGGCGACAACGCCGCCATGGCTGTTGTCGAGTTCGTTGATCGCGACATCAATGCCAAGGGCGCTGGCGACAAGGCCCGCGTTGCAGCCGAAGAAGCTGCCGAAGCTGCTGCCGCTTAATCTGCAGACGCCTCACCAATCAAAAGGCCGGACGAGCGATCGTCCGGCCTTTTTGCGTTTGGGGATAGATCGGCAACAGGGAGTGCCTGCTACGCCTGCTTGCGAGGCCTTCCTCCCTTGGCTCCATTGGCCCGGCTGGCGGCAATCTTCGCGGGCGAGCGAGACTTCCCCCCACGACTTTGCGCTTCCATGAAAGCCTTGGAGCCGAAAATGCCGTTCATCAGTCCCGCAATCGTGTAATCGACGTCAAGGCTTTCCCAGTGGAGGCCGGTCTCCCCGAGCAGCTCAACGTCGGAAAGCTGTTCGTCGGTCGCCCCCTCCAGGCCTTCTAGCGCTCGTGCAGGCACCATGAAGGCTGCGTCGTTTGTGAATTCGACGAAAATGCGACCAGAGGTGCGGTCGAAATAGACCGATGAGGGGATGGGGCGGTGCGCTCGCTCGATCTTCCAACGGAGTTTTGCTTCGTCCAGTTCAGCGTCGCTGATATCAACCATGGTACTTTCTCCAGGCATCCAGAAACAGATCGTGGTTTGCACGGATGACATCGACTGCCCGGCAGACGTCACGATCCGAGAGGCCACCTTGCGTCATCACTTTCAAACTGACGATATCGATGCGCGCTTCGCCATCCGCGATCACGTGCACATGTGGTGGCTCGTGATCCGCGGTGTATATGACGAAACGCATTCCGTGCTGTTTGAGGATCGTAACCACGGGCTAAAATAACCCAACTTCTTCGGTATTTCAAGCACGCCTGAATCCCCTCACGCCGCCGCCGGCCTCTGCCGCGCGCCCCGTCGCCTCTGCATCATGATCGGCCGGTAGGAGCGATAGAGGATCATCGCGATCAGCAGCCCGATATTGATATACTGCTCGAGCGACAGCACCTTGGTCGACAGGGCGAAGTGCAGGGCGGCGCAGGCGGCAACGATGTAGACGAGCCGGTGCAGCCAGATCCAGTTCTTGCCCATCTGACGGATCG